>NZ_JBFAQO010000006.1:427949-598727 GCF_040678715.1 Micromonospora sp. NPDC049301
TCGCCGAACCACCCGAACGGCGTGAACACCGGCAACGGGCTCAGCCGGACTCCCGGCGGGTGGTTGCGGAACGCCGGTGGCCACCGGCCACCCCGCCCCCGATCACCCGTACGGGTCAGACCTTGGCCTTGCCAAGAATGCGGTTCACTGTTGTGCCGCATACCGGACACTTGCCCTTGGCCATGTTCATTCCGGTCTTCGAGACCTCGACGTGCCCCTCGAAGTCCCGCTTCTCCTTGCACTTCACGCAGTAACCGTTGTAGGTCTGGGCCTGGTCGGCCACGGTGCCCTCCTCGTCTCGTCCGCCGGTCAATGCCGTCCCGGCGGGGTGCCCGGCGGCGGGCCACACGGGGCGCCGGCGCTGGGTCTCACTCCGCGGTCACCCTCGTGACCGCTGGTCCGCGGACCCTACCCAGGTCTGGGCAGTTCCATGTCAGCTGTGCATCGACACTGTGAGCAAGTCGACGTCGAGAGTGTGCATGGCGAATTAGGTCGGATAAGTCAGTTTGGCGGGGACACGCCGACCAAACCCTCTCAGCCACCCGTGCGGGTGCCCCCGAGGCGGCGCCGAGCAGGGTGATCACCTACGGTGGAGGGGGACCGGACGGGGCCGCCATCGCTGTTCACCAAGGGTGACGAGATGGCGCGGCGGCGACCCGGCCAGAAATTTTTCGGGACGCCCAGCGACCAATCACCATTTTCTGGGCGCGTGTCGGGTGGTTGACCCTTGCGGACCCCTGGTCAGTACGCATTAGCTTTCCTTCGTGACACGTAGCCGAGGCTGCGCGGGCCAGTGATGGCGGGGACGCGCAAGCCGGTCGTCGAGGTGCGGCGCAGCCAGCGCCGGCGACGCACGGTGTCTGCGTACCGTGACGGTGAGCGCGTCGTCGTCCTCATCCCGGACCAGTTCTCCCGGGCCGAGGAGAGCGAGTGGGTCGACCGGATGCTGGCCCGGCTCGCCGCACGGGAGGGCCGGCTGGCCCGCTCCGACGCCGAGCTGCTCGCCCGGGCCACCCGACTGATCGACCTCTACCTCGCCGGGTACGGCGCACAGGCGGTGCCGGCCAGCGTCCGGTGGGTCACCAACCAGAACGGCCGATGGGGCTCCTGCACGCCCGCCGATCGCAGCATCCGGATCTCGCACCGCGTACAGGACATGCCCGAGTGGGTGATCGACTACGTGTTGCTGCACGAGCTGGCCCACCTCATCGTGCCCAGCCACAACGCCCGGTTCTGGGCGCTGGTCGGCCGCTACCCCAAGGCGGAACGAGCCCGTGGCTACCTCGAGGGCGTGGCCGCCGCCTCCTGCGCCCCCGTCTCCAGCTGACCCCCTCCAGCTCGCCGCAGGGCCCTGGATCGCCGGCCGGCTGGCGGCGGCGCCTGGCTGGCGGCGGCCGGGGTGAGGCGGGCTGGCTGGGGCGGGCGGGGTCGGGGCGTTAGGGTCGGGGACATGGCACGGCGGGTCGTGGTGGCGTTGCTCGGGCCGGTCCACTGGGCGCCGCCCGGCGTCGACCGGGCGGATTGGCGCGCGGCGCTCGCCGAGGACGTCGTCGACCTGATCGCCACCCTCAACGAGGTGGACGTCGCCGTCGCGGTGACCCCGGCCGACCGTGCCCTGGCCGACGCGCTCGTCTGGCCCGGCACCACCGTGTACGAGGTGGCCGAGCCGACGCCGAACGCGGTGTTCGCCGCGCTGGACGGCTACGACCAGGCGGCGGTGCTCGCCGGCGACGTGCCCGACCTGCCGGCGCTGACCGTCGGCAAGCTGCTGCGCCCGCTCACCACCCGGCCGGTCGCGGTGGCTCCGGTGGAGGGCGGCGGCCCGGGCCTGCTCGGGGTGGCCGTGAGACTGCCCGTGGCGGATTGGCTACCTCCGCTGGACCTGGACACGGCGACGCCGGCCGACGCGCGGGCCGGCGCGCCCCGACCCGGGGACGTCGCCGTCACGGCTGGATGGCGGCGGCTGCGCGGGCCTGCGGACCTGGCCACCCTGGACCCGGCCTTCGAGGGCTGGGAGGCCACCCGCGCCCTGCTCTCGGGCTCGGGCCGACCCGCCTGACCCGACCGCCGGCTCGTCCGCCTGACCCGACCGCGAGTGTGGCCGACCGCGGTGAGTCGCCCGGTGCCCGCCACCGATCGGTGCGGGCACCCGGGCTCGGTCGTCAGGGCTTGGCGTCGCCGTCGGTGTCGGTGTCGTCGGGCTGGCCCGGGGCCTTCTCCTCCGCCCCACCGGGTGCGGTGAAGTCGAAGTTGTCCAGCTCGCTGAGGTCCATGTCGTTCATGGCGAACGCTACCGGGTCGGCGAAGTCGTCGTCCGACGGGAGCAGGTCCGGGTGACCCCAGACGGCGTCCCGGCCGGCGATGCCGCGGTGCTGGGTGAGCGCGGCCCAGAGCGCCGCAGCCTCCCGCAGTCGACGCGGGCGCAGCTCCAGGCCGACCAGGGCGGCGAAGGTCTGCTCGGCGGGACCGCCGGCGGCCCGGCGGCGGCGGAACGCCTCACCCAGCCGGACGACGTTGGGCAGCCGGTCGCTGGCGGCGCTGTCCACCACGTGGCACACCCAGCCCTCGACCAGGGCCAGCGCGGTCTCCAGCCGGGCCAGTGAGGCCTTCTGCGCCGGGCTGTCCTCCGGGGTGAAGATGCCCTCCAGGGCGATCGCCTGCATCGACTCCGGGTCGGTCGGGTCGACCCGCCCCATCGCCTCCTCGATCGCCTCCCGATTGACCCGGATGCCCGAGGCGTACATCTCCACCGCGCTGAGCACGTGCCCGCGCAGCCACGGGACGTGCTGGAACAGCCGCTGGTGGGCTGCCTCGCGCAGCGCCACGTAGAGGCGTACCTCGTCCTCGGGAAGCTCCAGGCCCTCGCCGTACGCCCGGATGTTGGCCGGGATCAGCGCGGCCGTGCCGGCCGGGCCGAGCGGCAGCCCGATGTCGCCGGCGGAGAGCACTTCCGCGGCCAGCGAGCCGAGGGCCTGCCCCAACTGCCCGCCGAAGAGCGCGCCACCGAGGGTGGCCACCATCGACTGCATCGGGCCGAGCTGGGCGCGCGCCTCCGGCGGCACCAGGTCGCCCATCGCGCCGACCATCCGGCTGGCGACCGGGTCGCAGAGCTTGCGCCACACGTCCAGCGTCTTGAAGATCCACTCATTGCGGTTCCAGGCCACCGGGGTCTGGATGCCGGACGGCCACGCCGAGGCGGGCTCCAGCCACAGGTCGGCAAGGCGCAGCGCCTCTTCCACGGCGTTGCGCTCGTAGGGCGACACCGCCGGGTCGCCGGCGGCCGCCAGCTGGCTGGCCGCCACCTGCCGGGCCAGGTCCCAATTGACCGGCCCGCTGCCCGGCGCGGAGAGCAGGTGCTGCAACTGCGACATGAACTGCTGCATCTGCGCGGGATCGTTGGGGTCTGGTGGTTGCCCACCCGGTAGCGCGAAACCGAACGGAATATCAGGCACGACGTCTACGGTACGCGCGCCGCGCCCCTGGTCGCCGTCGCTGGCGTTGCGCTGAGGGCGAAGTCGCGCGGCGCATCCGCCAGCCGGGCCCCGAGCGGTCGGTACGCTCTGCCGCATGAGACGTCGTGGCCTGACGGTCCTGCTCGGTGCCCTGTTCACCGCCCTGCTGAGCATCGGGGTGCTCCGGGTGCCGATCCCGTACGTGGTGCTCGGCCCGGGCCCGACGGTCAACACCCTCGGCACCGCGGACGGCAAGGAGGTCATCCAGGTCTCCGGGCGGGAGACGTCCACCTCCGCCGGCCAGCTCCGGCTGACCACGGTGGGTGTGCAGCCGACAGTGCGGCTCCGGGGGGCGATCGCCGGCTGGTTCTCCGACGACGAGGCGGTGGTGCCGCGCGAGCTGGTGTACCCGCCGGGGGAGTCGACGGAGCAGGTCGAGCAGCGCAACGCCGAGGACTTCAAGGTGTCGCAGACCAGCGCCGAGACCGCCGCGCTGCGCGAACTGGGCTTCCCGGTGCAGGTGGTGATCAAGACGGTGGCCGCGGACGGCCCGTCCGCCGGGGCGCTCAAGGTCGGTGACGTGGTCACCTCGGTCGACGGTCAGCCGGTGCCGGTGGCCTCGAAGGTCACCGAGCTGGTCCGGGCCAAGCCGGCCGGCACGGCCCTGACCATCGGCTACACCCGCGACGGCGCGCCGGCCACCGCGACGGTGACGAGTCAGGAGCAGGACGGCCGGCCCCGGATCGGCGTCGAGATCGACCAGCAGCAGCCGCACCCGTTCTCGCTCAGCATCGACCTGGAGGACATCGGCGGGCCGAGTGCCGGCCTGATGTTCGCCCTGGGCATCGTGGACAAGCTGACCCCGGCCGACCTGACCGGCGGCAAGGTCATCGCCGGCACCGGCACCATCGACGACGAGGGCAACGTCGGCCCGATCGGCGGGATCGCCCAGAAACTGGTCGGTGCGAAGCGCGCCGGGGCCAAGGTCTTCCTCGTGCCGGCGGACAACTGCGCCGAGGCGGTCCGCAATCCGCAGCCCGATCTGCCGTTGCTGCGGGTGGGCTCGTTGGACGAGGGGCTGACCGCGCTGGAGACGCTGCGGGCGGGGGGCCAGCCGACCCGCTGCTGACGCGCGTGACCGTGCCCCGCCACGTTCAGGAACACCCCGTACTCTGGGTGCCTGGTCGGAGCCGATCACAGTCGAGCGTGCGGAGCCAACAGTGGTAATGCGTAGCAGCAGCCCCCTGCCGAGGATGAGCCGGCGCGGCCGAGTCACCATCGCTGTCCTGGTCGGGGTGTTCGTGCTCTTCACCCTGCTCGGCTGGGGTGTCCAGGCGTGGACGGACTGGCTCTGGTTCGACGAGGTCCGCTACACCGAGGTCTTCACCGGCGTGCTGGTCACCCGGCTGCTGCTCTTCCTCGCCGTCGGTCTCGGCATGGCGGTCGTCGTCGGCGGCAACCTGTGGTTGGCCCACCGCCTACGCCCGCGGCTGCGTCCGCACTCGGTGGAGCAGGCGACCCTGGAGCGCTACCGGATGGCGCTCAGCCCGCGCCTCGGCACCTGGATCGCGCTGACCGCCGCCGTGGTCGGGCTCTTCGCCGGCCTCTCCGCGCAGAGCCGGTGGAACCAGTGGCTGCTCTTCCGCAACGGCGGCGACTTCGGGATCAAGGACCCGGAGTTCGGGATCGACATCGGCTTCTACGTCTTCCAGTTGCCGTTCTGGCGCTACCTGCTCGGTGTCGCCTTCACCGCCGTGGTGCTGGCCGTGATCGGCGCGCTGGCGGTGCACTACCTCTTCGGCGGGGTCCGCCTCCAGGGCGTCGGGGACCGGATGAGCAACGCGGCCCGCGCCCACCTGAGCAGCCTCGTCGCGGTGTTCGTGCTGCTCAAGTCCGTCGCGTACGTGCTGGACCGGCGCGCGATGCTGCTGGAGTACAACGAGGGCGCCAAGCTGTACGGCGCCGGCTACGCCGACGTCAACGCGCTGCTGCCGGCGAAGGAGATCCTGGCCTACATCTCGATCGTGGTGGCGATCGCGATCATCGTGTTCTCCAACGCCTGGATGCGGAACCTGGTCTGGCCGGGCATCTCGCTCGCCCTGCTCGGCGTGTCCGCAGTGGCCATCGGCGGCATCTACCCCTGGGCGGTGCAGACCTTCGAGGTCAAGCCGAGCGCCAAGGACAAGGAGGCGCCGTACATCCAGCGCAGCATCGACGCGACGCGGGCGGCGTTCGGGCTGGCGGTCACCGAGACCACCCCGTACGCGGCGAGCAACCTCACCCCGCCGGCCAACCTGGCCACCGACACCTCCGTGGTGTCGAACGTGCGGCTGCTCGACCCGCAGCTGGTCAGCGAGACGTACACCCAGCTCCAGCAGGTGCGTGGCTTCTACGACTTCGGCCCGAAGCTGGACATCGACCGGTACGGGGTGAACGGCAAGACCTCGGACTACGTGGTGGGCGTCCGCGAGATCAACTACGGCGAGCTGACCGACCAGCAGAACACCTGGATCAACCGGCACACCGTCTACACCCACGGGTACGGGCTGGTGGCCGCCCCGGCGAACCAGGTGGTCTGCGGCGGGCAGCCGTTCTTCGTCTCCGGCTTCCTCGGCGAGAAGACCCAGGAGGCGTGCTCCTCGCAGACCGAGCAGATCCCGGCGAAGCAGCCGCGGATCTACTACGGCGAGCGGATGGCCGCCGACGACTACGCGATCGTCGGCCAGTCCGACCCGGACAAGAAGGCCGAGTTCGACCGGCCGGTCGGTGAGGGCGGCGGCGAGTCCTACACCTACACCGGTGAGGGCGGCGTGGAGATCGGCTCCTTCACCCGGCGGCTGCTGTACGCCATCAAGGAGCAGGAGTCGAACTTCCTGCTCTCCGAGGCGGTCAACGAGAACTCCAAGCTGCTCTACGTGCGCAACCCGCGCGACCGGGTGGAGAAGGTCGCGCCGTTCCTCACGCTGGACGGGGACCCGTACCCGGCGGTGGTCGACGGCCGGGTGCAGTGGATCGTCGACGGCTACACCACGGCGGCGACCTACCCCTACGCCGAGCGGGTCAACCTCCAGACGGAGACCACCGACGAGCTGACCAACCGGGGCACCTTCCAGCTGGCCCGGGAGAACGTCAACTACATGCGCAACTCGGTGAAGGCCACCGTCGACGCGTACGACGGCACCGTGAAGCTCTACGAGTACGACGACACCGATCCGGTGCTCAAGGCGTGGAACAAGGCGTTCGGCGGTGACCTGGTGCTGCCGAAGAAGGACATCCCGATCGAGCTGACCGAGCACCTGCGCTACCCGGCGGACATGTTCAAGGTGCAGCGCAACCTGCTCACCAAGTTCCACGTGACCAACCCGGGCGACTTCTACTCCGCCCAGGACTTCTGGCAGGTGCCCAACGTGCCGGACGCACCGGACAGCGGCCAGAAGCAGCCCCCGTACTACCTGTTCACCCAGTTCCCCGGGCAGGAGAGCCCGCGGTTCCAGCTCACCTCCGCGGTGACGCCGAACGGCCGGCAGAACCTCGCGGCGCTGATCTCCGGCTCGTACGTCGAGGGGCAGCCCCGGCTGGAGGTGCTGGAGCTTCCGGACCAGACCCGGATCTCCGGCCCCGTGCAGGTGCACCAGCAGATGACCAACAACGCCAACATCCGCCAGCAGCTCAACCTGCTCTCCAGCAACCAGGCGCAGGTGCAGTACGGCAACCTGCTCTCGCTGCCGTTCGCGGACGGCATGCTCTACGTCGAGCCGGTCTACGTGAAGAGCAACCAGCAGGACGCGTACCCGCTGCTGCAGAAGGTGCTGCTCTCCTACGGCGACGGCGGCTCCTTCGTGGCGCTCGCCGACAACATCAACGACGGCATCAAGCAGTTGGTCGACCTGGGCAAGCGGGCCGGGCAGGGCGCTCCGCCGCCCCCGACGACCGGGGGCAACCCGCCGCCGCCGACCACCGGCGACGGCACGCCGCCGCTGACCGGCGAGCTGGCCGCCGCGGCGGACCGGGTGCAGACCGCCATCACCGAGGTCCGGGCCGCCCAGACCTCCGGCGACTTCGAGCGGTACGGCCGCGCGCTCAAGGCGCTGGACGAGGCGCTCACGGCGTTCCAGCAGGCGCAGCAGGTGGCCAACCCGCCCACGGCGCCCAGCGGGAGCCCGTCGCCGAGTGGCAGCGCTCCACCGTCGCCGACCGCCAGCCCGACCGCCGCCCCGGGCGGCTGATCCGCCCGGGCCGTACCTCCCGGAGCCCTCGTCGTCCGGACCGCACCGGTCCGGACGACGGGGGCTCCGCCGTGTCCGCCCGGTGTGCCACCTGTCGCCTCTGCGACAGGTCCGGTGTGCCCGCAACCTGCGGGACCGGCCCGTCGTCCTCACTGCAACGGGGTGCGGACGAGGGGAGCAGTCGTGAGGGATGCGCAGAGCTTCGACGAGTTCTACCGCAGCACCGCCCGGCGGATGTTGCGGTACGGCTACGCGGTCGCGGGCGACCACACCGAAGCACAGGACCTCGTGCAGGAGGCGTTCGCCCGGGCCTGGCGCCAGTGGGGGCGGCTGGCGGCGCATCCCGCACCCGAGGCGTGGCTGCGCCTGGTGGTGGCGCGGTTGGCGACCGACCGCTGGCGGCACCTGCACCGCCGGCGGGCGGTGCTGAGCCGTACCGGACCCCCGCCGCCGGCCCTGCCGCCGAGCGAGGACGGGGTGCTCCTGGTCCACGCGCTCCGCCGGTTGCCGGCCGCCCAGCGGCAGGCGCTGGCCCTGCACTACCTCTTCGACATGTCGGTGGAGGAGATCGCCCGGGAGACCGAGGTCCCGGTCGGCACCGTGAAGTCCTGGCTGTCCCGTGGCCGTTCCCGGCTGGCCGCACTGCTGCCCGACCTTCGCACCGTGAAGCTGGAGGCGAACGATGTCAGCTGAACTCTCCGACCTGTACCGGTCGCTCGGCGCCGCTGCCGACGACCAGGAGCTCACTCACCCCGAGTTGGTTCGGCGGCGTGCCGACCGGCGCGCCCGGGTCCGGGTCGCCGGGGGAGCGCTCGCGGTGGCCGTGCTGCTCGGCGGGGTGGCCGTCGGTGGCCGGCTGGTGTTGTCGGCGGACGGCGCCGCGCCGTTGCCACCGCCTGCCGACACCCCCGGCCCGGTGCCGACCCGGTCGACTCCGTCCCCGTCCCTGTCCTCGTCGCCGTCGGCTCCGACGCGCAGCACGCCGAGCGGTACGCCGCCGGCCCCCACGACGGGCGCGGCCGTCCCCCGGCCGCCGACCTCGATCCCGGACCGTGCCTTCTTCGTCCTGGCGGCCGCGAACCAGACGGGCGTGGAATCGCGGATCGAGGGGCCGGCGCTGCCGGTGCTCTGCGCGGCAAGCTATCCCAGCGAGTCGGCCGTGGTGCAGCGCCGCGGCCGGTACCTGGCCTACAAGCGGTCGGAAACCCCGAAGGGATACGTGCCGGACGGCAGCTACCGGCACACCATCACCATCTACCGGACCGGCCGTGCCGACGACGCGCTGCGGGAGCTACGGCAGGCCGTCCGCGACTGCCCCGAGCAGAAGCTGCCCGACGACGGCGGGAGGACCTGGCGGCAGCGGCTGCTGGGATCGGGGAGATACGGGGACGAGTCGGTGCTGTTCGAGATGCGGGCGCCGTACCCGGAGGGCAGAGGTGACCCCGGTGCGGACGAGGTCCGGTTGGTGCGGTTGATGCGGGTCGGTGACGTGGTGACGGTGCTCTGGGAGCAGGGCTGGGAGAGCACGTCCGCCGAGCGCGCCCAGGTCGACGCCGACAGTCGGCGGGCGGTCGCGGCGATCGAGGACTGGCTGGATTGACGAAGGCCCAGGTCAGCGCGGTGGGCGGCAGCGGTATCAGGGTCGCTTTGCGGTGCTCCGGGTCGGTGCGCTACCGTTAGCGAGCCGACGCGGGGTGGAGCAGCTCGGTAGCTCGCTGGGCTCATAACCCAGAGGTCGCAGGTTCAAATCCTGTCCCCGCTACGAGAGAAACACCGTTCAAGAGTCCGTCTCCTGTTCCAGGGGGCGGGCTCTTGTTCTCTGTCCGGCTGTTCTCTGCGCGGCCGCGTCAGTCCGGTGCCCAGGCGGGCGGGCCTGATTCGCTGGCTTCCGAGCCGATGCGGGCCCCGCTGATCATCACCGGACCGGATGGGTTAGGGTTAACCAGTCGACGCGGGGTGGAGCAGCTCGGTAGCTCGCTGGGCTCATAACCCAGAGGTCGCAGGTTCAAATCCTGTCCCCGCTACCACGACGAAAGGCCCCCGAGGAGAAGATCCTCGGGGGCCTTTCGCATTTCCCGCCCCCGGCCGCCCGGCCGATCTCCGTCGCACGATTCGGCGTGGACCAGCGTGCCGAGGTTGCGCCCTTCGGCGAGGATGGGCACATGTCTTCATTCGGCAAGTGGTGGGGCCGGCTCAGCGCGGTCCTCGGTGCGGTCGTGCTGGCGGTCTTCGTGCCCGTCGCGGCCTGGGCGTCCACGGGTACCGGCGAGCTGGTGGTGGAGGCCGCCCGCCGGCGGTCCCGCGGCGGCGGCTTCGGTTTCCTCGGCCTGCTCTGCTGCCTGGTGGTGGTGGCGATCATCGTGTTCCTGGTGCTGCGTCTGACCCGCAACCGCCGGGGCGGCCCGCCGCGCTGACCCGGTCGGTGGTCAGGCCGCCAGGGCGCCGTTGGCCTGGGCGATGAACCGGGAGGTGGCCGCGCGGGTGCCGGCGCGCCCGGAACGGACGCTCTCGGCGGCGTTGACCAGCAGGGTACGCACCTTGGCGTGCCCCTTGGGTGGTGGCGCCGGCGCCGGCCCGAGCTGTTCGGCGATGCTGGCGTTGAACGCGGCGGCCCGCCGCTGGGCCGGGTCGGTGATGCTGCCCTCGGTGTAACGCCGGGCGGCGATGCTGGCGTTGAGGCCGCGTTCGTGGCCGAGGACGGTGCCGGCCTCGCCGTTCGTGGTCAGGAAGTTGATCACGTCGATGACGGTGTCCGGGTGACGGGTGCCGCGGAACCCCGCCCAGTACATCGACGCCCGCGCCCACTGCGCGCCCGGCGGGCCCGGGAAGCCGACCAGCCCCAGCTCGGCCTCCGTGAGGCGCTGCAACTCCGGTAGCTGGTGGGACCAGGCGAACGACGCTGCGGTCAACCCGCTGACCACCAGTTGCCGGGCCGGCTCCCCGCTGTCGGCCTGCTCGACCAGCGCCGCGGCCGGCGTGGCTCGCCCACCCCGGGCGCGCTGCCACAGCTCGAACCAGCCGATCAGCTCGTCCGCGCCGAAGCCGAGCTGGTGCCCCCGGTAGAACTCGCCGCCCTGCGAGCGCAGCCACAGCCAGAGCGCGCGGTAGTCGCCGGACGGGTCCATGGTGCCGGCCACCCGGCCGTCGCTGGCCTCGGTGACCTGCGTCGCCCAGGCGATGTAGTCCGCCCAGGACATCCCGCCGCGTGGCTCCGGCACCCGCAACTCCCGCAGCAGGTCCCGGTTGAAGACCACCGCCGCGAGCGTCTGCCCGCCGGCCACCGCCATCGTCCGCCCGTCGACCGTGCCGTAGCGGATCAGGCCCTCGGGCAGGCCGCGCAGGTCCAACCGGTGGTCGGCGACCGGGTCGCTGAGGTCGAGGAGGATCTGGCGCTGGGTGTACTCGGTCAGCACGGCGTCGTCGAGCTGGATCAGGTCCGGTACGTTGCCGCCGGCCGCCTGGGTGGCCAGCCGGTCGTAGTAGCCGTCGGCGCCCTGCCAGGTGACTCGGAAGGCGACCCGGGGATTGCGCTCCGAGTAGAGCCGCAGCACCTTCTCGGTGAGCTCGGCCCGTTTCGCCCCGCCCCACCAGAAGACCGACAGCTCGACCGGCCCCTCCTCGGTCGACGTGGCGGCGTCGTCGCTGCACCCGGTCAGCCCGCCGGCCGCCAGCAGGGGGGCGCCGAGCAGCGCGCCGAGCACTCGGCGCCGGCCCGGGTCGGCACCGAGGCGGTGGATCGGGGGGCGAACAACGGGCACGGGGTCTCCTGGCACCTGCGGGCGGGCGGTCGGACCATTCACGCAGGCGGCGCAGGAGGGTGTCAACGTCCGTCCGGGCACCCCTGCCGGGAACGGCGGCGCGGGTGGTCGAAGCGGGCACCCCGGCGCCGCGTGGTGTACTAGGGCGCGTGGAACTTCTGCACTCGGGCAAGGTCCGGGACGTCTACGCCGACGGCGACGACCTGATCCTGGTCGCCTCGGACCGCATCTCGATCTACGACGTGGCGCTGCCGACGCCGATTCCGGACAAGGGTCGACTGCTCACCGCGCTCTCGCTGTGGTGGTTCGAGCAGCTCGCCGACCTGGTGCCGAACCACGTCATCTCGGCCACCGACGTGCCGGCGGAGTTCGCCGGCCGGGCGATCCGCTGCCAGCGGCTGGACATGGTCCCGGTCGAGTGCGTGGCCCGGGGTTATCTCACCGGCGGCGGCCTGCGGGAGTACGAGCGCACGGGCACGGTCTCCGGCGTGCCGCTGCCCCGGGGGCTCGGCGAGGCGTCGATCCTGCCTGAGCCGATCTTCACGCCGTCGAGCAAGGCGCCGGTGGGCGAGCACGACGAGCCGATCACGTTCGCCGACGTGGTGGACAAGGTGGGTCAGGCCACCGCCGAGCGGCTGCGGGAGATCACCATCGACATCTACCGCCGCGGGGCCGAACTGGCCGCCGACCGGGGCATCCTGGTCGCCGACACCAAGATCGAGCTGGGCTGGGCGCCGGACGGCACGCTGGTCCTCGCCGACGAGCTGTTGACCTCCGACTCGTCGCGGTTCTGGCCGGCCGAGTCGTACCAGCCGGGTCGGGTGCAGTTCTCCTACGACAAGCAGTACGTGCGGGACTGGGCCACCGGCAGCGGCTGGGACAAGCAGGGTCCGGCGCCGGACATGCCGGCCGAGGTGGTCGAGGCCACCCGGGCCCGCTACGTCGAGGTCTACGAGAAGCTCACCGGCAACCGCTGGAGCTGAGCCGGGCGGGTCGCAGCGGGTGCTCGGCTCGCCGTCCTGGACGCCCCCGGACGCCCCCGGGTGGACGCCCCCGGGTGACTGTCGCGCGCCCTTTGCTCTGCTTCACTCAACGCAACACGGACAGCACCCTTTCGTTGCGCCCGTTGAAGCAGAGCAAAGGATGCGCAAGCTGGAACGGCCACCCGGATTTCCCCGTGCACGAAGGGCCAGTGAACGAGGTTCGTGATCCGTGCGACGGGATCCAGGCGAGCCCGGTGGAATTCACTCCACCCAGTCGAGGGTGCGCTGTACGGCCTTGCGCCAGTTGTGCAACTCCCGGTCGCGCAGCTCCGGGGCCATGGCCGGCTCCCACTGCGCGTCCGAGCGCCACTGCGCGCGCAGGGTGGCCAGGTCCGGCCAGAAGCCGACCGCGAGGCCGGCCGCGTACGCGGCGCCGAGGCAGGTGGTCTCGGTGATCCGGGAGCGGACCACCGGCACGTCGAGCACGTCGGCGAGGACCTGCATGAGCAGCCCGTTCGCGGTCATTCCGCCATCCACCCGGAGCCGGCGCAGCGCCACATCGGAGTCGGCGTTCATCGCGTCCACCACCTCGCGGGTCTGCCACGCCGACGCCTCCAGCACCGCCCGCGCCAGGTGCCCCTTGGTGATGTAGCCGGTCAGGCCGGCAATCACGCCGCGGGCGTCGCTGCGCCAGTGCGGGGCGAAGAGCCCGGAGAACGCGGGCACCACGTAGCAGCCGCCGTTGTCGTCCACGGTCCGGGCCAGCGCCTCCACCTCATCGGCGGATGAGATCAACCCGAGGTTGTCCCGCAGCCACTGCACCAGCGACCCGGTGACCGCGATCGCGCCCTCCAGCGCGTACGCCGCCGGCTGGCCGTCGATCCGGTAGGCGACGGTGGTGAGCAGCCCGTGCGTCGACGGGACCGGGCTGGCCCCGGTGTTGAGCAGCAGGAAGCTGCCGGTGCCGTAGGTGCACTTCGCCTCGCCCGGCTGGAAGCAGGTCTGGCCGAACAGGGCGGCCTGTTGATCGCCGAGCGCGCTGGCGACCGGCACCCCGGCCAGCACGCCGGTGGCCGTGCCGTACACCTCGGCGGAGGAACGGATCTCCGGCAGCATGGCCGCCGGCACGCCCATCGCGTCCAGCAACTCCGGGGACCAACCCAGGGTGGCGAGGTCCATCAGCATCGTCCGGCTGGCGTTGGTCACGTCCGTGACGTGCTCGCCGGTCAGCTTCCAGATCAACCAGCTGTCCATGGTGCCGAAGAGCACCTCGCCGCGCTCGGCGCGTTCGCGCAGGCCGTCCACCTCGTCCAGCAGCCAGCGCAGTTTGGGCCCGGCGAAGTAGGTGGCCAGCGGCAGGCCGGTGCGGGCCCGGAACCACTCCTCGCCGTACGTCGACGCCAGCTCACGCAGCAGCGGCCCGGTGCGGGTGTCCTGCCAGACCACCGCGTTGGCCACCGGGCGGCCGGTGGCCCGGTCCCAGATCACGGTGGTCTCGCGCTGGTTGGTGATGCCGACCGCCGCCAGCCCGGCCGCGTCGGTGCCGGCCGACCGCAACGCCTCCTGGACCACCCGTTGGACGTTGTCCCAGATCTCCTCGGCGTCGTGCTCCACCCAGCCGGGTCGGGGGAAGATCTGCCGGTGCTCGCGCTGTGCCACGGCGACGATCTGCCCGGCCCGGTCGAAGACGATGCACCGTGAGGAGGTGGTGCCCTGATCGATGGCGGCGACGTACTGGGGGGTCACGGCAGCACCGTACCCGGACCGGCCGCGCGGTGCGACCGGCGTCACGGTCGGTTGCGGCCCGCCGCCGTCCCGCGCCGGCCGTTTCGCCTACGATGTGCGAACGTGCGCGACATCGCCGTTTTCAGTGGAACCGCCCATCCCGACCTCGCCGCCGAGATCTGCGCCCACCTGGGGGTGCCGCTGCATCCCGTCCGCGTCTCCCGGTTCGCCAACGACTGCCTGGAAGTGCAGTTGCAGGCCAACTGCCGGGAGCGGGACGTCTTCCTGATCCAGCCGCTGGTGCCACCGGTGCAGGAGCACCTGGTCGAGCTGCTGCTGATGATCGACGCCGCCCGGGGTGCGTCCGCCGGGCGGATCACGGTGGTGCTGCCGCACTACGCGTACGCGCGCTCGGACAAGAAGGACGCGCCGCGGATCTCGATCGGCGCCCGGCTCGTCGCCGACCTGCTCACCTCGGCCGGCGCCGACCGGGTGCTCGCGATGACCCTGCACTCGCCGCAGGTGCACGGCTTCTTCAGCGTTCCCGTGGACCACCTGCACGCGCTGCGCGAGCTGGCCACCCACTTTCGCCGCTACGACCTCAGCAACACCGTGGTCGTCTCGCCCGACCTGGGCAACGCCAAGCAGGCCGCCGCCTTCGCCCGACTGCTGGGCACGCCGGTCGCGGCGGGTGCGAAGCAGCGGTTCAGCGACGACCTGGTCAAGATCAGCGCGGTGATCGGCGAGGTGGCCGACCGGGACGTCATCGTGCTGGACGACGAGATCGCCAAGGGCAGCACGGTCGTCGAGCTGATGGAGCACCTGCGTGGCCTCAAGGTGCGCTCGATCCGGCTGGCCTGCACGCACGGCCTCTTCTCGGGTGACGCGCTGCGGCGACTCAGCGAGCAGGACGGCGTACTGGAGATCGTCTGCACCAACACGGTCCCCATCCCGACCGCCAAGCGGGTCCCCGAACTCCAGGTCCTCTCGGTGGCGCCGGCCCTGGCCGAGGCGATGCGCCGGATCCACAACGGCGAATCCGTCTCCGCGCTCTTCGCCTGACCCGCGGGCCCCCGGGCGGGGTCAGTGCGGGGTGTGGTTGGGGATGACGAGGGCCGAGGTGATGCGGACGGTGGTGCCGGCGGTGCCGGTGGCCACCTCCATGGTGTCGGTCAGCTCGCGGGCCAGCCAGAGGCCCCAGCCGCCCGCGGTGTCCGGAGCCGGTCGGCGCCGGTCGCCGAGCCGCTGCGCGCTGATCCCGTGCCCGTGGTCGGCGACCTCGCAGACCAGCGTCCCCGACTCTCGCCAGAGCCGCAGCCACCCTCGCCCGCCGCCATGCCGCACCGCGTTCGTGATCAGCTCGTTGACCGCCAGCACGAAGTCGTCCAGCCGCTGGCCGGCCAGCCCGCAGGCGTGCGCGCAGGAGGTGACCGAGTGTCGGATCTCGGTCACCTCGGCCTGATCGAAGGCCTCGGCGATCAGCAGGGCAGGTTCGATGGGCACAACCGTACGCGGTGCGTGCGGATCTGCGTTCGTCATGGCCCCGTCCCGACGGCGAATCTCGGAGAATTTCGCGGCTTTTCCACCGTACGTCAGGGTTTCTCGAACCGCACTCGCCGCCGGCCGCCCGGCTGGTCCGACTGTGGCATCCTGACCGCCATGCCGTCGCCGTCGGGTGGATTCGAGGTGCCGCTCTGGCGGGCGCTCGCGGTGTTCCGGTTCGCGTCCCTGGCGTACGTCTGCGTGCTCGCGGTGCGCGATGCCGACCGGTACGCCCACCCGTTCGCGGTCGGCGCCCTGGTCCTGGTGATGATCGCCTGGACGGGGGCGACCGCGATCGGGTACGCGCGCCCGGCCTGGCGGCGGTGGCCGCTGCTGCTGGCCGACCTCGGGGTGGTGATGGCCGTCGTGCTGTCCACCCCGTGGGTGGTCGGCCGGGCGGCGCTCGCCACCGGCGTACCCACTCTGGGTGTGGCCTGGATGGCGGGCCCGGTCCTGGCCTGGGCCGTCTCCGGTGGCCGGCGGCGGGGCACCGTGGCCGCGCTGCTGGTCGCCGGCGCGGACCTGGCCACCCGGGAGCGGATCGCCCAGTCCTCGTTCACCGGGGTGATCCTGATGCTGCTCGCCGGAGTGGTGGTCGGGCACGTGGCCCGGCTCGCGGTGACGGCCGAGGAGCGGCTGCAACGTGCGGTGGAGCTGGAGGCCGCGACCCGGGAGCGGGAGCGGCTGGCCCGCGACATCCACGACTCGGTTCTCCAGGTGCTGGCACTGGTGCAGCGGCGCGGCGCCGACCTGCCCGGCGAGGCTGGCGAGCTGGCCCGGCTGGCCGGCGAGCAGGAGGCCGCGCTGCGCGCGCTGATCGCCGGCGCCGCCCCGGCCGATGGCGGCGCCCCGGACGCGGCCGGCGTCGTGGATCTGCGGACGCTGCTCGGCCGGTACGCCTCACCGGCGGTGTCGCTCTCCGCGCCGGCCACCCCGGTGCCGCTGCCCCGTCGCGTGGCCGGGGAACTGGCCGCCGCGACCGGCGCGGCACTGGACAACGTGGGGCGGCACGCCGACGGGCGGGCCTGGGTGCTGATCGAGGACGAGGGGGCGACCGTGACCGTGTCGATCCGCGACGAGGGGCCGGGCATCCCGGACGGCCGGCTGGCGGAGGCGGCCGCTCAGGGCCGACTCGGTGTGACCCAGTCGATCCGGGGTCGGATGGCGGACCTGGGCGGAACGGCCCGGATCGTGTCGGCGCCGGAGGCCGGCACCGAGATCGAGCTGACCGTGCCGAGGGCCGAGCCGTGACCGCGGTGCGGGTGATGGTGGTCGACGACCACCCGATGTGGCGCGAGGGCGTGGCCCGGGACCTCACCGAGGCCGGTTTCCTGGTGGTGGCCACCAGCGGTGAGGGGCGGCAGGCGATCCGGGTGGCCGCCGCAGCCCGACCGGACGTGGTCGTCCTCGACCTGCAACTACCGGACATCTCCGGTGTCGAGGTGGTCCGGGGGTTGCGCGCGGCGCTTCCCGACGTGCGCGTGCTGATGCTCAGCGCCAGCGGGGAACAGCAGAGCGTGCTGGACGCGGTCAAGGCGGGGGCCACCGGGTACCTGGTGAAGTCGACGGCGCCGGCCGAGTTTCTCGACGCGGTCCGGCGCACGGCGGCCGGCGACCCGGTGTTCACCCCCGGCCTCGCCGGGCTGGTCCTTGGCGAGTACCGCCGGCTGGCCGCCGGCCCGGGGGTGGACGCCAGGTCGGCCGGCGGCGGGGAGCCCGGGGCGCCGCGCCTCACCGACCGGGAGACCGAGGTGCTGCGTCTGGTGGCCAAGGGACTGTCGTACAAGCAGATCGCGCAGCGGCTCGGGCTGTCGCACCGCACGGTGCAGAACCATGTGCAGAACACCTTGGGCAAACTTCACCTGCACAACCGGGTCGAGCTGACCCGGTACGCGATCGAGCGCGGCCTGGACGACTGAGACCGCTCAGACCGAGCGCGGCGGCTCCGTCTCGTGGATGGCCAGCTCCTCGGCGCTCGCACCGCCGCCGGCTGAACCGGCGTCGTACGCCACGGAGTCGGTCTCCTGGTCGGTGTGCGCCCCCTCGTCCGGTTCCACCAGCCGGCCCACCGTGTGGTCGGCCACCGTGCCGAGCTGGCCGTGGTCGTAGAGGGAGACCGGCGAGTTCGGGTCCGAGGTGGGGCCCGGGTCCATCACGTCGGCGTCCAGCTGGGCCTCGGCAGCGGCCGCCTCGTTCTCCGCCTCGAAGGCGATCTTCGGGTCGACCGGGCCGGCCAGCGGGTCGTCCACCGGGCGTTCGAAGCTCTCCCGCTGGAGCTTGTAGTCCAACGACTCACCGTCGAGCTGTTCCTCGGCGGTGGTCCCGAACCGGTCCACCGCCACCGGCGTCCGATCGCCGGGCAGCTGGGCCGGATCGGGACCGTCCGCCTCGCGCCCGGTGAGCACGTCGTCGTTGGCGCTCGAGTCGTCGTCGGCGGTGTCGGGCAGCCCGTCCGCCTCGGGGTCGGACACGGGGGTCGGGTACTCGTTGTCGCGCATGTCTGATCACTACCCGCTGCCCTGCCGCCGTAACCGGGGGACCGCCGCCCCGCTGGTGGTGAGCCGGACACCAGGGCGGCAACGCCCCGTCAGGCCAGGGCGTCGGTTTCGTCCTCGGGATCCAGCACGCACCAGACGACCTTGCCGTCCGGTACGGCGCTGCTGCCCCACCGGCGGGCCATCGTGTCGATCAGCAGTAGGCCCCGCCCGCCGGCCCGGGTCGACGGGGCCAGCCCGCCGAACGTGGGCCGGAGCGGGGAGTGGTCGCGAACCGCCACGCGCAGGGTGCCGGCCTGCGGAGCCAGCCGGATGGTCATCGGGGTCCGGGCGTGCGCCACCACGTTGTTGACCATCTCGGTGATCGCGATGCTCGCCGTCTCGGCCAGCGTCCGCACGTCCCAGTGCAGACAGCCGGTCATGACCAGCTCGCGGGCCTCTCGGGCGGCGCCCACCGTCGGTGCCAGCTCGGCGGTGAGGACCGCCGCCAGCGGCGCCGCCGCCAGCGCGTCGCCCAGGTTGGGCCAGGCCGGGACGCCGGCCAGCGTGGCCTGGGCCCCGCCGGAGCCGGAGACCGCCGGGTCGCAGAGCAGCAGGTCCGCGGCGGGCCAGTCGGCAACCTCCTGGCGGACCTCGGCGAAGACGCCCAGCCCGACCTGGTCGGCGACCCGCAGCCCGGTCACGTCGGCCACCACCGGGCCGGGTCGGTCGCAGAGTCGGGAGAGCAGAGCGTCCCGAACCATGCCCGCGCCGGCGGCGTCGAGCACTCCGGTCAGCCGGACCACCGGGGACGACTCGTCGATCTCCACCAGGCAACGCGCGCGGGTCGACATGATCGCCCCATTGTGCTCCCGGGTGACCGGCGTCGCATCCGGGCGACCGAACCCGGTCATCAGCGCTCCAGCCGCGACCGGCGGCTGATCGCCGCCATCGTGCCGACCGCGGTGCCCGCGGCGGCTAGGCCGAACGCGGCGGTCATGCGTACCAGCTGCCGCCGCCGGCCGTGCCAGCCGCCGTCGCGGCGGCCCTGCGCGTCGGCGTGGAACACGTTGCCGCTGGTGTCCACCCGCGCGCCCGGGCCGAACTGCGCGCGGTGGACGTACCAACCGAGGGCCCGCTCCGCCAGCGCCGGTGCCAGCCGCCACTGCAGGCCGAGCAGCCGGGCGGCGCCGCCGGCGTACGCCTCGCGGCGTGGCCGGCGCAGCAGCCGGACGATGGTCTCGGCGACCACCTCCGGCGGGTAGATCGGCGGCGGTGGCACCAGCTCTCGGCCGCTGTGGTTCGCCGAGTGCCGGAAGAACGGGGTGTCGATGGTGGCCGGCAGCACGGTGCAGATCGACACCTGCCCCCGGCCGGTGACCCGCAGCTCCTGGCGGACGGTGTCGGCCAGCCCCCGGATGCCGTGCTTGGTGGCGTTGTACGCCGACTGGTACGGCATCGCCACCTCGGCCAGCACCGAGGCGTTGTTGACCAGCACCCCGCCGCCGGCCGCGCTGAGGTGCGGCAGCGCGGCCTTGATGCCGTGCACCGCGCCGAGCAGGTTCACCTCGAGCACGCGGCGGAACTCGGCGACCGGGATCTCGTCGAACAGCCCCACCGCACTCACCGCGGCGTTGTTCACCCACGCGTCGATCCGCCCGAACTCGGCCGCCGCCCGGTCGGCCAGCCGCTGCACCGACTCCAGGTCCGTCACGTCGGTCGGCACGGCCAGCGCCCGGCCACCCAGTTGCCGACAGTGTTGGGCGACCTGCCGAAGCGCCGGCTCGCTGCGGGCGGCCAGCACGACGGCGGCGCCCCGGCGCGCCAGGGCGTACGCGGTGGCCGTGCCGATCCCGCTGGAGGCGCCGGTGATCACCACTGTCGAATCGTCCAGGCTCCGGGTCAGTGGCATTCCTGAGCGGTACCCCGGGCGGGCCCCGGTCATACCACCGGCCACTACCCGATCGGTGCGGGATCGGCGCCCCGCGGGGTCGCGGCGGGGCTGACGTGATTGCCGTGGCGCAAGTGTCGGTGGCACTCGCGGGGACTGTTCCCGATCTGCCAGGTTTCGGCTTCTGGTCACCGGGTTAATGGGACGCTCTGACCGGGAGGACCACTGCCGAGGAAAGATCGCAGGGAGGTGACCCATGCGCGTCGGCCTCGTCTGCGCGCACACCAGCTCGTACCGGCACGCCGACGGCCCGCCGGTCGGCACCCGACAGCACATCGCGCGGGTCGCCGCCGAGCTGGCCGGCCGAGGCCACGACGTCCGGCTCTACGAGCGTCGGGACGACCCAGGGCTGCCGGTGACGGTGGACGTCGACGGCTACCGGGTGCACCGGGTGCCAGCCGGCCCGCCCACGCCGCTGCCCACCGCCGGGCTGATCCCACACGTCACCGAGTTCGGCCGTTGGCTGACCGACGAGTGGGCCGGTGCCTGGCGACCCGAGGTGGTGCACGGGCACTACTGGATCGGCGGCCTGGCCGCGGCGCACGCCGTCCGGGAGACCGACATCCCGGTGGTGCAGACCTTCCACTCGCTCGGCGTGGAGCAGCTGCGCCACCTGGGCGGCCGATACGACGGCCCGGGGGAGCGGATCCCGCTGGAACGCGCGCTGACCCGGGCGGTGGACATCGCGGTCGCCCAGAACAACGACGAGGTGGACGAGCTGACCCGGATGGGCCTGCAACGCAGCTCGGTGGCGATGGTGCCGGCGGGGGTGGACACCGAGCAGTTCCACCCCGACGGTGAGGCGGCGCCGCGCGAGCAGCGGGCGCGGATCCTCTCCGTGGGCGGGCTCTCGCCAGGGCACGGCCAGGAGGACCTGATCCGGGCGATGCGGCTGGTCGGCGACGCCGAGCTGGTGATCGCCGGCGGGCCGCTGGTCGACCGGTTGGCCAACCACACGGAGGCGCGCCGGCTGCGGGAGCTGGCCGAACAGGCCGGGGTGGCCGACCAGGTGCGGCTCGTCGGTGCGGTGCCGCACGACCAGATGGCCACCTGGTACCGGTCCGCGGACGTGGTGGCCTGCACGCCGCACTACTCGTCGGCCGGGCGGGTCTCGCTCGAGGCGATGGCGTGCGGGGTGCCGGTGGTCGGCTACGCGATGGGCGGTCTGGCGGACGCCGTCGTCGACGAGGTCACCGGCCGGCTGGTGCCGCCCGGCGACGTGCGGACGCTCGGGGTCTCCCTGCGCCGGCTGCTCGCCGACAACGCCGGCCGGTTCGCCTACGGCCACGCGGCGGTGGACCGGGTCCGGAGCAGTTACACGTGGGAACGGACCGCCGGCGCGCTGGAGCGCCTCTACGAGCGGGTGGTGAGTCGCCGCAAGCCGGTCGAAGCCTGAACAGGGCCCGGCGGGTTGGTGCTCGTCAGCCGGGCTGGCCGACGCCCACCATGGTCCGGTCGCGGCGGCGCGCCTTCGCGTGGTGGTGCTGCGGCTCGGCGTACCGGGTCAGCCCGATCACCGAGGCGAGGGTGACCAGGAAGCCGACCGCGGCCAGCCACTCCCGCCCCGGCCAGATCTTGTCGTTGAGCAGCAGGAGGCCGACGATCGCCGCCGGCACCGCCCCGGCGGCGTCCATGGCGGCGACCGCGGCGGTGGTGGAGCCGCGCTGCATCGCCAGGCCGAGCAGCAGCTGGCCGACGATCGAGTGGACGATCAGCAGGTAGAACAGCGGGTCGGCGAGGAACGCCTCGACGGACGGCGCGGAGGCCAGGGGTCGGGCGGCCACCGCGGCCGAGGAGAACGCCAGCCCGGCCAGCGAGCCGAGGGCCACCGAACCGGGCGCCCCCTGCAACCGGACGGCGAAGAAGCCGAGAACCGCGATCACGCCGAGCGCCACCAGCAGGGCGACCGAGCCGGCGGTGCCGAGCTGCCGGGACGGCGCCGGCCGGGCGGCCAGCACCAGCGCGGTGATCCCGGCGAAGAGCAGGGCCAGCAGCGCCACCTCGGCCACCGGTAACCGCCACTTCAACACCAGCACGCCGAGGATGGCGGTCACCCCGAGCCCGGCGGCCACGCTGGCCTGCACCAGGAACAGCGGCAGGTCGCGCCGGGCCAGGAAGGCGAGCACGAAGCCACCGATCTGGCAGGTCAGCCCGACCAGGTACGTCCGGTGCCCGGCCAGCCGCAGCAGCAGGCCCGGATCGAAGGTGTGGTGCACCGTGGTGCGGGCCGCGGCCACCGACTGGAGCAGGTTGGCGACGCCGTAAGCGACGATCATCGCCGCGAGGAAGCACCAGCCGGAGGAGACCACCTGGCGAGGATAGAGGTTGCCGAGGGTCAGCGCTCGGCTGGCCGATCGAGCCGGGCGAGGATGTCGGCGTGCAGCACACCGTTGGTGGCGACCAGGCTGCTCTCGGTGCCCGGCTCGCCCGCCGGGGCCGGTCGACCGGCCAGATCCGTGACCGTGCCACCCGCCTCGGTGACGATGGGGATCAGCGCGGCCATGTCCCACAGCGACAGTTCCGGCTCGGCCATCACGTCCAGTGCGCCCTCGGCCAACAGCATGTAGCCGTAGAAGTCGCCGTACGCCCGGCTGCGCCAGCTGCTGCGCATCAGGTCGAGCATCGCGTCGAGCCGGCCGGCGCGCTCCCACCCCGTCAGGGACGAGTAGCAGAGGCTGGCGTCGGCGAGCCGCCGCACGGCGGAGACCCTGATCCGCTCGCCGGCGGCGGGGCCCGGCCCGGCGTACGCGCCACCGCCGAGGCTCGCCCACCAGCGCCGGCCCAGCGCCGGAGCGGACACCACGCCGACCACCGGCCGGTCGCCGTCGAACAGCGCGATGAGGGTGGCCCAGACCGGCACGCCGCGGACGAAGTTCTTGGTGCCGTCGATCGGGTCGACGATCCACCGCCGACCATCCGGGTCGGTGGCCGGCTGGTCGCCGTACTCCTCGCCGAGCAGTCCGTCGGCCGGCCGGTGCTCAGCCAGCAGCGCGCGGATCTCCCGCTCCACGGCGGTGTCGGCGTCGGAGACCGGGGTCAGATCGGGCTTCGCCTCGACGCGCAGGTCGAGCGCGCGGAACCGGGCCGTGGCGATGGCGTCGGCCCGGTCGGCGAGCAGGTGGGCGAGGTCGAGGTCGTCGGCGTACCCGGTCATGCCGGCAACCTAGCCGACGCGCGGCGGCTCACTCGTCCGGGCCGCGTCGGTCGCCCTCGCCGGGCCCGCGCTGGTCGGTCTCGCCGCGCTGGTCGCCCTCGCCGGCCCGGGAGGCGAGCAACCGGCGGTACGAGGCCAGCCGGCGCGGGTCGGCCTTGCCGGCGGCCACCCAGGCGTCCAGCCCGCAGTCCGCCTCGTCGGCGGTGTGCGGGCAGTTGGGCGGGCAGTCCACGGTCCCCTCGACCAGGTCGGGGAAGCCGTGCAGCAGGCTGTCGGCGGAGACGTGCGCCAGCCCGAAACTGCGGATCCCCGGGGTGTCGATGATCCAGCCGGGGTCGGTGTCGACGCCGGGCACCGGCGGCAGCCGCAGCGCCACCGCGCTGGTCGAGGTGTGCC
This sequence comes from Micromonospora sp. NPDC049301, assembly GCF_040678715.1. Classification (NCBI taxonomy): domain Bacteria; kingdom Bacillati; phylum Actinomycetota; class Actinomycetes; order Micromonosporales; family Micromonosporaceae; genus Micromonospora; species Micromonospora sp. NPDC049301. Next base: position 451,611 of record NZ_JBFAQO010000006.1, read on the forward strand.
GGCCGCGGCCGATCGCGCTGACCACGCCGACGGCACGGGCGGCGTCCGGGACGAGGCGGTTGACCAGCGTCGACTTGCCCACCCCGGAGTGCCCGACCAGCACCGACACCCGGCCGGCGAGCAACGCGCGCAGCGCGTCGAGGTCGGAGTCGGGGCGGTTGAGCACGTACGGCAGCTCCAGCTCGGTGTAGTAGCCCAGCACCTCCTCCGGGCCGGCCAGATCGGCCTTGGTGAGGCAGAGCAGGGGCTCGACGTCCGCGTCGTACGCGGCCACCAGGCAGCGGTCGATGAACCCGGTGCGGGGCGGCGGGTCGGCCAACGCGCTGACGATCACCAACTGGTCGGCGTTGGCCACCACCACCCGCTCCAGCCGGCCCTCGGCGGTGGTCTCGTCGTCGTCGGCGGTGCGGCGCAGCACCGAGCGGCGCTCGGCGATCCGGACGATGCGGGCGAGAGCGCCCTCCGCGCCGGAGGTGTCCCCGACCAGGCCGACGCGGTCGCCGACCACCACCGACTTGCGACCCAGCTCACGGGCCCGCATCGCGGTGACGGTGGGCAGCTCGGCACCGACCACCCCGTGCTCGGCCCCGGCCAGCACACAGGTGTAACGCCCCCGGTCGACGGCGATGACGAAGCCGTCCACCGCGTCGGCGTGCCGGGGTCGGGTACGCGTACGCGGACGCGAGGACTTCCCGGGCCGGACCCGTACGTCGTCCTCGTCGTACTCCCGCCGTCTGGTCGCCAGGACCCGTCCTCTTCTCGCGTCAGCTCTTGCCGGTCACCATCGCTGACCATAGTGCCGGGAACTCGGGCATGGTCTTGGAGGTACAGCCCACGTCGTCGACCTCGATGCCCGGCACGGCCAGCCCGGCCACCGCGGCGGCGTGTGCCATCCGGTGGTCGTGGTAGGTGTGGAAGACGCCGCCGCGCAGCGGCCGGGGCCGGATCTCCAGCCCGTCCGGCGCCTCGGTGATGTCCGCCCCGAGCGCGGCGAACTCCCGGGCCAGCGCCGTCAGCCGGTCGGTCTCGTGGCCGCGGATGTGCCCGATGCCGGTGAAGACCGACGGCGAGTCGGCCAGCATGGCCAGCGCGGTCAGCGCCGGGGTCAGCTCGCTCACGTCGGAGAGGTCGGCGGTGAGGCCGTGCACCACGCCGGAGCCCCGGACGGTCAGCCCGGTGGTGGAGAGGGTGACCTCGCCGCCCATCCGGTGCAGCAGCGAGCGCAGCTGCTCGACCGGCTGGGCGCTGCTGCGTGGCCAGCCCTGGAGGGTGACCTCGCCGCCGGTGACCAGCGCGGCGGCGAAGAACGGGACCGCCCCGGAAAGGTCGGGCTCGATCTCCCAGCCGCGGCCGGTGAGCGGGCCGGGCTCGACGGTCCACACGTCGGGGGTGGTGTCGTCGACGGCCGCGCCGGCGGCGCGCAGCATCTGCACCGTCATCCGCAGGTGCGGCGCGGAGGGCACCGGCGGGCCGACATGCCGGACCACGACGCCCTGGTCGTAGCGCGGGGCGGCCAGCAGCAGCCCGGAGACCAGTTGGCTGGACGCGGAGGCGTCGATCACCACCTCGCCGCCGGTGATCCGGCCGGCGCCGAGCACGGTCAGCGGCAGGCTGCCCGCGCCGGTGACGTCGATCCGGACGCCCAGCGAGCGCAGCGCGCCGATCAGCGGGCCGAGTGGCCGGGTGCGGGCCTGCGGGTCGCCGTCGAAGGTGATCCGGCCGTCGGCGAGCCCCGCCACCGGCGGCACGAACCGCATCACCGTGCCGGCCAGCCCCACGTCCACGTGTGCGGGGCCGACCAGCGGGTGCGGCCGGACCAGCCAGCGCTCGTCGTCGCTGATCGACATGTGTGCGCCCATCGCCCGCAGGCCGGCCGCCATGAGTTCGGTGTCCCGGGCGCGCAGCGGCCCGGCGAGCGTCGACGGGCCGGCGGCCAGCGCGCTGAGCACCAGGGCGCGCGCGGTCATCGACTTGGACCCGGGCAGGCGCAGCGTCGCCGCCACCGGGTCCGAGGCGGTCGGTGCGGTCCACGGCTGAGGCGGCCGGGTCGCGGTCAGGTTCCCCACGGTTACATTCTGCCGTGTCGGCCGGTGGGCGGCGGCGACCGGCGGTCCTGCTCCCGGTTGGCGGGACAGCCGGCAGGGCCCTCGACGGGTTAGCGTGTGCCCATGTGCGGCAGGTACGCGACGACCCGGGGCTCCGGCGAGCTGAGCGCGCTGTTCGAGTCGTCCGACGACACCGACGGCGGGATCCGGCCGGACCACAACGTCGCGCCGACCGACCCGGTGCCGCTGGTCCGGGTCAGCCCAGAGGGGCACCGCAGCCTCTGCGTCGGCCGCTGGGGCTTCCTCCCGCACTGGTCCCGGTCCGCCGCCGGGGCGGCCCGCATGATCAACGCCCGGGCGGAGACGATCGCCACCAGCCGGGCGTACGCCGGGGCGTTCGCCCGTCGCCGCTGCCTGGTCCCGGCCGACGGCTGGTACGAGTGGGTCCGCCAGCCCGACGGTGGGCGGCAGGCGTACTACATGACCCGCACCGACGGCTCGGTGCTCGCCCTGGCCGGCATCTGGTCGGTCTGGGAGTCCGGGGCCGACACCCGGCTCACCTTCAGTGTGCTGACCACCGCGGCGCTCGGCGAGCTGGCCGAGGTGCACGACCGGATGCCGGTGCTGCTGCCGCCGGAGCGGTGGTCGTCGTGGCTGGCGCCGACCGACGAGCCGGAGCGTCTGCTGGCCCCGCCGGCGGCCGACCAGCTGGCCGGGTTGGAGGTCCGTCCGGTCGGGCCGGCGGTGGGTGACGTCCGCAACGACGGGCCGCAGTTGATCGCCCGGGTGCCGCTGGCACCGGCGGTGGCGCCGCAGGAGCTGACGCTGTTCTGAGCCCGTGCACATCGTCGGGCGCCGATTTGCCGGGGTTACGCGTGATTCGTCTCCTGGCCGTTCAGTCATCTTCCCGGCAGCCCCTTGTCCCGGTGTCCGGAAGTGCGATAGAACACAGCGCCGGTAGTGGGTGTCGATTCGCACGGGGCGGACGACATCCATCGATCTTGCCGGTCCCACGGGGGAGGTGGGTGGATGACACGGGCGCGTATGCCCCGCCCGCACGAGGTGGCCGCCGCGCGGCGAGATCCGCGACTGCTGCGGGCCTTGCGTGAACGGCGACAGGATGACGCGTGGCGCACCAGAGGGACGTGCCAGAGCGTCGATCCGGAGACGTTCTTTCCGGCGCCGAACGAACCGGCGGACGCCGCCGTCGCGCTGTGCCGCAGCTGCGACGTGCAGGGGTCCTGCCTGGCCTGGGCGCTGGAGGTGGGTGACTGCCACGGCGTGTGGGGCGCCACGACGCCCCGCGAGCGGCGGGCGATGCTGGTCGCCTGGCGCGGTGAGGTCGAGCCGGATCCGGACGCCGTGGACGAGGCGGGCCCCCCGGTGCGGGACCGCCTGCTCACCCTGGTCCCGCTGAGCTGACCTCCGGCCCGGTCCCGTCCCGGGTGCCGGCGGGGGCGGCGCAGAATGAACCGGTGCTGCCCAGCGACGAGATCGAGACTCCGCGCGGTCCGGCGCGCATCGACACCGACCTGCCGGCCGGGCCGGCCGCCGCCCTGCTGGTGCTCGGGCACGGTGCGGGCGGCAGCGTGGACGCGCCCGACCTGCTCGCCGTGCGCGACGCGGCCGTCGCGGCCGGTCTGGCGGTGGTGCGGGTGACCCAGCCCTACCGGGTCGCCGGCCGGCGTGCGCCGGCCCCCGCCGGGCACCTCGACGAGGCCTGGACGGCGGTGCTCGGCGCGTTGCGCGACCGACGTCCCGACGTCCCGACGCTGCTGGTCGGCGGTCGCTCCAGCGGTGCCCGGGTGGCCTGCCGCACGGCCCGCGCGGTGGGCGCGGCCGGCGTTCTCGCGCTGGCCTTTCCACTGCACCCGCCCGGGCGGCCGGAGCGCTCCCGGGCGACCGAGCTGGCCACCGGGCTGCCAACGCTGGTGGTCAACGGCGACCGGGACCCGTTCGGGGTGCCGGAGCCGGGGCCGGCCGTGCAGGTGGTGACCCGGCCGGGGGAGACGCACGACCTGCGAAGGGATCCGACCGGCACGGCAGCCGTGGTGCGAGAGTGGCTGCGCGCCCAGGGCTGGGCGGCCGGCTGACCCCGCCGGGCGGTGCTTCGGATCGCGCTGCCGGGTGCCCGTCGGGCGAGCCGGGTCGGCCGGGCGAACCGTGTCCGGTGCCGGGCGCGGGTCGTTGCATCCGATGGTGCCGCCAACCGGATTCCGACCGGCGGGGCCAGTCCTCCCAGGCCCTTCCTGGTCCCAGCGCCGGCCACCGCCGGGGCCGGGACCAGGAACGGGAGGGTGGGCCGGAATGCCCCACCCGGCTTTTCGCGTTACTACCTCCGGACAACTTTTCTGCGAGGGGGTGACCGGTGCCGACCGAGACACGGAGCCTGGAACAGGGCGAACGGGACACCTGGCAGCTGAGGCAGCTGCTGGATGGCCCGGACTGGCCCGCCACGGCGGGATCGGGCGAGCTGGGTGCGGTGAGCACGGGCACACCGACCGGAAGTGAATCTGTGGGCAGGTCCGTGCGCGTATCCTCGGCGGGAAAGCATCCGACGCGAGGGGATGTGCGGTTGACCACCGAGAAGACGGACGAGCGCAGGGCCCGTTTCGAGCGGGACGCGATGCCATTCGTCGATCAGCTCTACGCTGCTGGGCTGCGGATGACGCGCAACCCGGCGGATGCCGAGGATCTGGTCCAGGAGACCTACCTGAAGGCGTACGCCGCCTTCCACCAGTTCGAGCAGGGCACCAACCTGAAGGCCTGGCTCTACCGGATCCTGACCAACACCTACATCAACTCCTACCGCAAGCGGCAGCGCCAGCCGATCCAGGCGCCCACCGAGGAGATCACCGACTGGCAGCTCGCCGAGGCCGAGTCGCACACCTCCAGTGGGCTGCGCTCGGCGGAGACCGAGGCACTGGACCGCCTGCCGGACAGCGACGTCAAGGAGGCCCTTCAGCAGTTGCCGGAGGAGTTCCGGCTCGCCGTCTACCTCACCGACGTCGAGGGCTTCTCCTACAAGGAGGTCGCCGACATCATGGGCACGCCGATCGGCACCGTGATGTCGCGTCTGCACCGCGGCCGTCGTAATCTGCGCAAGCTGCTCGAGCAGTACGCCGAGGAGCGGGGCTTCAGTGCCGCCCGCTCCTCGAAGGGTTCTGCCGCTGCCGCTGCCGGCCGGGAGGTGTGACGTGAGCTGTGGGGAGCCGCACGAGACCGACTGCCGCGAGGTGCTCGCGGAGGTCTACCTCTACCTGGATCTGGAGTGCGCCGACGAACGGCGCACGCTGATCCGGCACCATCTCGACGAGTGCGGGCCGTGCCTGCGCGAGTACGGGCTCGAGCAGGAGGTGCGGGCGCTGGTGGCTCGTTGCTGCGGCAACGAGACCGCGCCGGACGAGCTGCGCGAGCGGCTGCGGGTCAAGCTCACCGAGCTGGTGGTCTTCGAGACCAGCGACTCCCGCGAACTGGCCGACTGAGCGTCGGCGTCACGAACGAAACCGGTGGCCCGGGTCGATGTCGACCCGGGCCACCGGCGTACCCGGCGTCCGCCGGGCGGGGCTGACCGGTGACGGGCCTGAGGCCCGTCGGCCCGTTCAGGAGTTGGGACGCTTGCCGTGGTTCGCGGCGCTCTTCTTCCGCGCCTTCTTCTTCCGGGACTTCTTCGCCATGCTGACCTCCTCGTGATGGGTCGGATCCGCCCTGCGCACGACCTCGTGCCGGTGCAGCTACCGGCGGTCCGGCGTCGGGTCCGACCCGCTGATGGTAGTGCGGGCGGCACCCGCCGCCGCGCGCCGGGGCGGTGATGGCGCCGGGCCGTGCCGCTCCGCGCCCGCTGCCGGCCGTCGCATGATTGGATACGTCGGCAGGCACATCGGGAAAAGGGAGGGCCTGGCCATGGCCGAGGAGATCCGCGCCGAGATGGTGGCGAACGTCTGGAAGGTCGTCGCGTCGACCGGCGACACCGTGTCCGAGGGCGACACCCTGGTGATCCTCGAGTCGATGAAGATGGAGATCCCGGTCGTCGCCGAGTCCGAGGGTGTGGTCAAGCAGCTCGCGGTCAACGAGGGCGATGTCGTGCAGGACGGTGACCTCATCGCGGTGATCGATTGAGCGGCCTGCTGGTCCGGCGCGCCGACCCGAACGATTTCCCGGCGGTGGCCCGGCTGACCGTGGCCGCGTACGAGGCGGACGGCCAGCTCAAGGGTGAGCACGGTTACGGCGCGGTGCTGGCCGACGTGTCGACCCGGGCCACCAGCGGCGAGGTGCTGGTCGCGGTGGACGAGGCGACCAGCACGGTGCTCGGCTCGGTCACCTTCGTGCTGCCGGGCACCCCGTTCGCCGAGCTGTCCGGGCCGGGCGAGGCGGAGTTCCGGATGCTCGCGGTCGACCCGGCCGCGCAGGGCCGGGGCGTCGGCGCGGCGCTGGCCCGGGCGTGCGTGGAGCGCGCGGCCGAGCTGGGCTGCACGGCCGTGGTGATTTGCGTCCGGGCGGGGATGGCCGTGTCGGCGCACCGGCTGTACGAGCGGCTCGGCTTCGTCCGTGACCCGGAGAAGGACTGGGCGCCGGTGCCGGGTGTGGACCTGCTCGGCCTGCGGCTGGAGCTGCCCCGACGCTGAGCCGCCGGCCGGTCAGCCCTGCGGGCTCCCCGACGCGGTCGCCGCCGCACTCTCGTCGGGCTCCGCGCCGATCGCGGCCAGCAGCTCGTCGGCCACCTCCAGCGCGATCCGGCGGCGCTCGTCGTCGGTGATGTCCGGCGCCCGGACGGCGAACCAGCTGCTGTGCACGGCGAACAGCGACAGCACGGCGCGCAGCTGTGCGGCGGGTGAGTCGTCGCCCCGGCAGAGCGCGTTGGCCAACTGCATCATCCGGCCGCGCATCTGCTGGCCGGAGGCGAGGCTCTTGAGCACGGTCTGGTTCTGCTCGAAGAAGCGCATCACCGACGGCTGGTCGCCGGCGAACATCGTGTCGGCGTACCGGGAGATCAGCGCGCGCCGGGTGGCCAGGGTCGCGGGCTGCGACTCGGCCCAGGTGGTCAGCGCGTCCATCCGCTCCAGCCGGTCCTCGACGAAGCTGGCGACGATGTCGTCCTTGCTCTTGAAGTGGTAGTAGAGCGCGGCCTTGGTGACGTTGAGGCGCTCGGCGATCTCGCGCAGCGAGGTCTTCTCGTACCCCTGCTCGGTGAAGAGCTCCAGCGCGACGGCCTTGATCCGCTCACGGGTGCCGCCTGTGCTCTCCCTCACCTACACCCTCCAATTGGCTTGACCGTCACTCGGTACCCAACTTACCGTGCGGCTAGTAAGGTGACTAGCCGGGCGGCAAGTAAGTAAGGCAATCCTCGGGGGGAGCTTACCCATGACTCAGGCAACCCAGGCCGGCGCGCGACCCAACGTACGGGTCGTGCTGTTCGGACTGATGATCGCGATGATGCTCGCGATGCTCGACAACATGATCGTCAGCACCGCGCTGCCGCGGATCGTCGGCGAGTTCGGCGGCCTCGACCACTTCACCTGGGTGGTCACCGCGTACGTCCTGGGCACCACCGTCTCGACCCCGATCTGGGGCAAGCTCGGTGACCTCTACGGCCGCAAGTCGGTCTTCCTCACCTCGGTCGGCATCTTCCTGCTCGGCTCCGCGCTCTGCGGCATGGCCGGCTCGGGCATCTTGGGCGGCCCCGAGGACGGCATGGTGCAGCTCATCGCCTTCCGGGCCGTGCAGGGTCTGGGCGCCGGTGGCCTCATGGTCGGCGTGATGGCGATCATCGGCGACCTGGTCCCGCCCCGCGAGCGTGGGCGCTACCAGGGCATGATCGCCGGGATCATGGCCATCGCCATGGTGGCCGGCCCGCTGGTCGGCGGCTTCATCACCGACCACCTCTCCTGGCGCTGGGCGTTCTACGTCAACCTGCCGCTGGGCGGCGTCGCGCTGCTTGTGCTGATCACCACCATGCACCTGCCGAAGTACCGCACCGAGCACCGGATCGACTGGCTCGGCGCCGGGCTGCTCTCGGTCGGCATCACCGCGATCGTGCTGATCACCACCTGGGGCGGCAACGAGTACGACTGGACGTCCCCGCAGATCCTCGGCCTGGCCGTGCTGTCCGCGCTCGCGCTGGTGGCGTTCGGCCTGGTGGAACGCCGGGTCCCGGAGCCGATCCTCCCGCTGGGGCTCTTCGCCAACCGCAACTTCGCGCTGATCTCGCTGATCGGCTTCCTGCTCGGCTTCGCGATGTTCGGCGCGATGAACTTCCTGCCGCTCTACCAGCAGACCGTGCAGGGGGCATCGGCGACCAACAGCGGCCTGCTGCTGCTGCCGCTGATGTTCGGCATGCTGGTCGTCTCGCTGGTCATCGGGCGGGCGATCACGAAGACCGGCCGGTACCGGGCGTACCCGATCATCGGTGGCGTGGTGATGGCCACGGGCATGGCGCTGCTGACCCTGCTCGACACCGACACCAGCAAGCTGCAGTCCTCGCTGTACATGGTCGTGCTGGGTGCCGGCATGGGCTTCCTCATGCAGACCTCCATGCTGATCGCGCAGAACAGCGTGGAGCAGAAGGACCTCGGCGCGGCCAGTGGCGCGGCCACCTTCTTCCGGTCGATCGGCGGCTCGTTCGGCATCTCCCTGTTCGGCGCGATCTTCGCCAGCCGGCTGGCGGGCTCCAGCGCGGGCAGCGCCTTCGGTGGCGAGGGCGGCGGGATGGACCTGGAGAAGCTCAAGGAACTGCCCGCGCAGGCGCGCGAGCTGGTGCTCGGCGGTCTCGCCGACGCGATCTCACACGTTTTCCTCTGGGCGGTGCTGTTCACCATCGCGATTCCGGTGCTCGCCTGGTTCATCAAGGAGATCCCGCTGCGTACCGCGAACGACGCGCCGGCGCAGGCCACCCCGGAGGAGGAGGCCGAGATCGCCCTCGGCAAGGCCCCGGTCGCCTGAACCCGTCACACCCCGCGCCGCGCTGTCCCTCCGGGGGCGGCGCGGCGCGTCCTTTACGAGATCACCGACGGCGGCGTGCGGCGGTGAGGCGTCGCCAGATGCGCCGGAGCGGGTTGCGGGGGCGCGGTAGCCGGGGCGACGCTTCGCCGAGCAGTTCGGTGGCGAGCGCGGCGGTGGCCGGGTCCAGTGCCGGGGTGGCCAGCGCCAGGTGGGCCAGGGAGACGGCGATCGGGACCGGCCGCGCCCGTGCCACCGCCGCCGCGTCGGCCAGCCGCTCGGCCACCACCCGGGCCACGTCCGGTCGCACCGCCGGGTCCACCCAGGCGGCGGTGACCAGGGCGAACAGCGCCGCTTCGGTGACCCAGTCCTCCACGCCCCAGACCAGATCCACCAGCACCCGGCGCCGGGCCGACTCCTCCCACGGCTCGTCGGTGCGGTGGTGCAGCAGCCCCAGGCAGGCCCACACCTGCACGCCACGCACCCAGACCGACGGGTCCTGGGCGGCCAGGAGGCGACCCAGCGCGTTGGCCGGCGCCGCCGGCGGATGCACCAGCATCCCCAGCAGATCGGCCACGTCCAGGCCGGCCAGGCCCACCGCCGCGTCGTACGCCGCCGGCGGGTGCGGCCACGCCGGGTGGGCGACCTGCCCGATCCGCTCGACCGCCGCCGCCGAGGGCGCCGGCAGCGCGGGCGTCGGGACGCCGTCGGTGTAGTGCCAGAGCGGCCGGTCGGACACGCGCCGTGGCTCTCGGGGATCCGGCTCCGGCGTGCCGGCGATCTCGATCCGCAGCCCGGGCGCCGCCGACCTGGCCGTCCGCACGGCGCTCGGCGGGGCAGCCGCCGTCAGGTGTACGGCCCTGCCGAGACCGTTGTCGTCGTCGGCCACCGCCTGGCGCAGCGCGTCGACGAGCGGGCCGCCGGCCGGCGTCAACTGACCGAGCCAGGGCCGACCCCGGCAGCACTGGGCCAGGTCGCCGTGCTCGTGGCTGTCGTCGGGGTGGTCACGGACGAAGTCGGCGAGCGCGACCAGGTGGGCGAGGTCGCCGTCGCGCAGGTGCCGCAGGCGGTGGGCGGTGTGCACCGCGCAGTCGAAGGACGCGTCCCGGGCCAGGGCCCGCTCGGTCCACTCCAGCGCCTCGTCCAGCCGGCCGGTCTCGGCCAGGGTGCCGGCGATGTCGGCGTAGATGGCCAGGTCGTCGGGGTCCAGCGCGACGGCCCGGCCGAGCGCCGCGAGGGCCTCGCGGGTGCGGCCACCGCTGCGGTACGCGTACCCGAGCCAGACCTCGCCCATCTTCGACGGCTGGGACCGTACCCCGCGGGTGGCCCAGCGGATCGCCAGGGTGACCTCGCCGAGCCGTCTGGCCAGCGCGGACGCCGCGCCCAGCAGCAGACCGTGCTCGGGGCGGACGGTGACCGCGTTGCGGGCCAGCGTGAGGTACGGCGTCAGCGCGCCCCGGCCGGCGCGCGGCACCGGATCGGGCAACGCGGCGCAGACCTGCATGAGGACCCGGGCGACGTGCTCCGGGTCGAGCCGCTCGGCCAGTTCGGGCGCGGTCACCCATGGCACGCCGGCCCACTCCGTGCCGGGCGCGTACCCGGTCGCCGCAGCCAGCAGCTCCAGTCCTTCGGCGGGACGGCCGGCGGCGGCCAGCAGGTGGGCGCGGGCGACGACGGCGCCGACGAAGGTGTGGTGGTTGATCGGGAAGAGGTCGAGCCCACCCGAGCCGGCCGCGGCCAGCCGGGCCAACATCTCGTGCACCTCCGGCAGGGTCGGCGCCCGGGCCAGCGCGCCGGCGAGGTGACCGGCGGCGTGGTGGAGGTCGCCCTCGTCCAGTGCCAGCCGGGCCAGGGCCAGCTCCTCCGTCGCGGAGAGCGCGGGGTCGTCCCTTCCCTCGGGCACGTCGTCCTCTCGTCGCAGCGACACCGGGTGAAGCGGGACCAGCCTAGTTGATATTGGGATTGTTCGGTGATCAACTGCGCACTGCTGCTCGTTCGATTGCTGTGATCAGATCAAAGATGCAAGACTGAGCAGGAAACGCGCGGCAATCGCGCAAGGGGGGGAGTCTCCGTGACACGTGCAGGGGCCGGGATGGCCGCGGACATCGAGGAGCAGCCGGCCGGTTACGAGCGCCTGCTCTCCACCGCCAACGCCGGAGAGATCGCCCGGGTGGCGGCTGCCGTCGCCGAGCGGCGGCCGCGGCACGTGGTCTTCACCGCCCGGGGCACCTCCGACCACGCGGCCCTCTACGGCGCGTACCTGGCCGAGATCCGGCTCGGGCTGCCCGCCGGGCTCGCCTCGCCCAGCGCGGTCACCCTGTTCGGCGCCCGCCCCGACCTGTCCGACGCGCTCGTCGTCGGGGTCAGCCAGAGCGGCGGCTCGCCCGACCTGGCCGAGGTGCTGCGCGCCGCCCGGGCCTCCGGCGCGCTCACCCTCGCGGTGACCAACGCCCCGGAGTCCCCGCTGGTCGAGGTGGCCGAGCTGAGCATCGACATCGCCGCCGGGCACGAGCGGGCGGTGGCCGCCACCAAGACGTACACCGCCGAGCTGCTCGCTCTGCTGCTGCTCGTCGAGGGGATCCGTGCCGGCGACGGCGCGCTCCCGGCGGCCGAGCGGGAGGCGCTCGCCGCGCTGCCCGAGCTGGCCGCCCGCACGCTGGCCGACGACACCCCGGCCAAGCTCGCCCCGCGCTACCGCTTCGCCCGCCAGCTGGTCACCACCGGGCGCGGGTACGCCTACCCGACCGCCCGGGAGGCCGCCCTGAAGCTGATGGAGACGTCGTACCTGCCGGCGCTCGCCTTCTCCGGCGCCGACCTGCTGCACGGCCCGCTCGCGATGACCGACCCGGAGGTCCCGGTGCTCGCCGTGGTCGGCTCCGGCCCGGGCGGCCGGTCGATGGGGGAGGTGCTGCCCCGCCTCGGCGAGCGCCGCGCCGACGTCGTGGTGGTCGGCTCCGCCGACGTGCCGGGCGCCACCCGGCTCGCCGTTCCCGAGGTCGACGAGCGGTACGCCCCGCTGCTGGACATCCTGCCGTTGCAGCGGCTGGCGCTGGCGTTGGCGCTGACCAGGGGCGAGGATCCGGACGCACCGCGCGGGCTGAAGAAGGTCACCGCGACGATGTGAGGCGCGGCGTGGCAGGCTGGTCACCGTGTCCACGCTGCGCGACCTCGCCGAGGAGCACACCCATCTCCGTCCGGCCGACATCGACCACCTGCACCGGATCGCCGGCGACTGGCAGCTGCTCTCCGACCTGTCCTTCGCCGACCTGCTGCTCTGGGTGCCGGTCGACGAGGACGGCACGTTCCTCTGCGTCGCCCAGGTCCGCCCGACGACCGCGCCCACCGCGTACCAGGACGACCAGGTGGGGCGGATCGTCGGCGGGCCGGAGGTGGCCCACCTGGGTGTGGCCTACTCCCAGGGCCGGATCTGGCGGGAGGGCGACCCGGTCTGGTACGGCGACGTGCCGGCCCGGCACGAGGCGATCCCGGTCCGTCTGCGCACCGCCGAGGGGGAGGCCGGCGAGGTGGTCGCCGTGGTCGGCCGGGACACCAACCTCTCCACCGCGCGTACCCCGAGCCAGCTGGAGCTCAACTACCTGACCACGGCAGACGACCTGGCCCAGATGATCGCGGACGGCACCTTCCCGCCGCCCCGGCACCCGGGCGAGACCACCTCCGCGCCCCGGGTCGGCGACGGCCTGGTCCGGCTGGACGCCGGCGGCAAGGTCACCTACGCCAGCCCGAACGCGCAGTCCGCGTACCGCCGATTGGGCTACGCCGCCCACCTGGTGGGGGAGGACCTGGCCGCGCTGCACCGCCGGCTGGCCGGCGATCCACTGGACGGCACCGAGGCGGCGAACGGCATCCTCGCCGCGCTGCGCGGCGAGGCGCCACCCCGGCGGGAGATCGACGCGCGCGGGGCCACGATGCTCACCCGGGCGCTGCCGCTGATGCCCGCCGGAGTGCCGATCGGCGCGCTGGTGCTGGTCCGCGACATCACCGAGGTCCGCCGTCGGGACCGGGCGCTGATCACCAAGGACGCCACCATCCGGGAGATCCACCACCGGGTGAAGAACAACCTCCAGACGGTGGCCGCGCTGCTGCGGTTGCAGGCCCGCCGGGTCTCCATGCCGGAGGCCCGGGTCGCCCTGGAGGAGTCGGTCCGCCGGGTCGCCTCGATCGCCCTCGTGCACGAGACGCTCTCCATGTCCAGCGACGAGGCTGTCGAGTTCGACGGCATCGTCGACCGGGTGGCGAGCGCGGCGACCGAGGTCGCGGCGACCGAGGTGAGCGTCGGCATGCGCCGGCGGGGCAGCTTCGGCGTACTGCCGGCGGAGATCGCCACCTCGCTGGTGATGGTCCTCAACGAGTTGCTGCTCAACGCCGTCGAGCACGGTTTCCCGCCGGCCGACGAGGCGGACGAGGCCCTCGTCCTGGCCGCGCCCGCCGCGCCGTCCGCGCCCGCCGCGCCGTCCGCGCCCGCCGCGCCGTCCGCGCCCGCCGCGCCGTCCGCGCCCGCCGCCCCGGAGGTGGTGCCCGCCGTCGTTCCCGGGGCCGATCAGTCGGCTCGGCCGGAGGTGGTCGTCTCGGCACACCGGTTCCGCAAGATGCTGCACGTCTCGGTGGCGGACAACGGGCGCGGGCTGCCGCCCGACTTCGACGCCGAACGGGGCAGCCGGCTCGGCCTCCAGATCGTCCGGGCGCTGGTCACCGGTGAGCTGCGCGGCACCATCGAGCTGCGCGCCGGCGCCAACGGCGGCACCGAGGCGGTGCTGGTCGTCCCGCTGGCGCGCAGCGCGCCCGACGGCCGTTCGCAGTCCTGACGCGCCGGCGACTCCCGCGTGCCGCACGGCAGGATCAGCGCCCGGGACGCCTGGTGAGCAGGGCGACGGTCAGGCCGGAGCGCTGCCAGACCTGTGCGACGGTGAAGTCCGCGCGCAGCGCGTCGCCCTTGGCGCCCGCGACCGTGGCCAGCGGGTCGGCGTGCCGCCCGGCGACGACCAACCAGATCCGTGAACTGCCGGCCAGGCACTGCGCCGGTCGGGGGCACTCGGCGGCCCACAGGTCGCCCCGACGGACCTCGTCCTCGGTGACCAGGACGTCCCGTGGCGGGTCGCCCAGGTGGTACTCGACGCCCAGATCCAGGAAGAGCCAACTGTTCCGGGGCGAGTAGACCACCGCGTCCCCGGGCCGCTGCCCGTCGGCGATCACCCGGGCGGCACCCACGTAGTCCACCGAAGCGCTGCGCGGCCACTCGTGGGTCCGCCGGAGCGCCGCCTGATCGGGCAGACCGAGCAACCCGGCGAGGACCACCACGGCCAGCGCGGCCGGCGCGGTCACACCGGCCAGCGCCGCGCCGGCCAGCAGGCAGGCGAACGGCACCACGAAGACCAGGTACCGGGGTACCCACAGCGGCACGGCCGTGCCGGCGGCGAAGAGCAGCAGTACGGGCAGCAGCACCGCGCTCAACGGCAACAGGGCCCGCCGTCCGAGCCGGGCCACGCCGAGCGCGGCGAGGCCGACCAGCAGGCCGCCCACCACGCTGCTCTGGGCCACCCCACCGGGCAGCGCGCTCAGGTCGTCCAGGCGGGCCGCCGCGACCCAGTCCAACTGCCGGGAGCGCTGCTCGCCGGCCTTCAGCAGCAGCGGGCTCACCAGCAGCGCGGCGGGCAGCAGCGCTACCAGCCACCGCCAGACCCGCCGATCCGGCCGGTCCGCCCCGCCGGGTCGGTCCGATCCGGCCGCGTCCGGTGCGCCGGCCGACGCGGCCACCCCGGCGGCGGGGCCGCGCCACCCGGCGACCAGCACGACCAGCGCGTGCGCGGCGAGCAGGGTGAGCGCGAGCAGGTGGGTGAGCCCGAGCGCGGCCACGGCGGCGGCGTAACCGGCCCAGCGGGCCCAGCCGGGCCGGCGCAGCGCGGTCACCAGCAGCAGGGTGGCGAGCACCGCGAGTGCGGTGGCCAGGGCGTACGGGCGAGCCTCCTGCCCGTAGCGGGAGGTGCCGGGGAGCAGTGCGAAGAGCAGGCCGGCGAACAGGCCGGTACGCCGGTCGACCAGCCGCGCGCCGAGCGCGGCGAGCAGGCCGGCGGCGACCGTCATCGCGAGCGCCGCCGGCGCGCGCAGGGCCACCGTGGAGTCGCCGACGAGCAGGACCCAGCCGTGCATCAGCAGGTAGTACGGGCCGGTCGCGGCGTCGATGGTGCCGGCCAGCCGGGCCAGGTCGCCGGGCGACCGGCTCGCGGCACTCCAGGTGGCCAGCTCGTCGCGCCAGAGCTGGGCCGAGCCCAGCCCGGTGCCGGTAACGGCGAGGGTCAGCAGCGCCGGGGGAAGCCAGACCGGGACGCGGCGCAGCCGGACCCGCGCCGCCTCGGCCGACTTTCCGGACAATATGCCCACGACGCGAGCCTGCCACGACACCGGTGGTCCCGGGCCCGAGCCGGCGGGAGACCCGTCGAAGCCGCCGCCCGTGATGTGGGATCCGGCACGCGCACATTGGCCGGCCCCCTTTCGGTGTGGCAGCATGAGCCCATGACCGCCGCTGTCGTCCGCCGCTTCGTGGCTCGTCGCCACGTCGATTACGGCCGCGTGCGCAGCGCGATCTGTCCGGCTCACTGACGACGCCCGACCCATCCGTCTCGGGCGCGCTCCGCGCCGGCTGTCTCAGACACCGTTGTCCCGCCCGCTCTCGACGGGCCGGCCGCCGCGCCCCGCGCCTGCCCCGAGGCACCGCAGACAACGGAGGACGCCGCGATGGCGGTCAGCAGCATCCCGGCCCGTTCCGAGGACCCGACGTCCCGCCCGACCCGGGCGCCGCGCCGGCCCCGAGGTGAGGGTCAGTGGGCGCTCGGCCACCGCGAGCCGCTCAACCCCAACGAGCGGATCAAGAAGGACGACGACCCGCTCAACGTCCGGGCCCGGATCGAGAACATCTACGCGCACCGCGGCTTCGCCTCCATCGACCCGCAGGACCTGCGCGGCCGGTTCCGCTGGTGGGGCCTCTACACCCAGCGCAAGGCGGGCATCGACGGCGGGCGCACGGCCGTGCTGGAGCCGCACGAGCTGGAGGACGAGTTCTTCATGCTCCGGGTCCGCATCGACGGCGGCCAGCTCAGCCTGGCCCAGTTGCGGGTCATCGCGGACATCTCCCGGGAGTTCGCCAGGGACACCGCCGACATCACCGACCGGCAGAACATCCAGTACCACTGGATCCGGGTCGAGGACATGCCGGAGATCTGGCGCCGACTGGAGTCGGTCGGCCTGCAGACCACCGAGGCGTGCGGCGACTGCCCCCGCATCGTGCTCGGCAGCCCGGTCGCCGGGGTGGCCCGTGACGAGGTGCTCGACCCGACGCCGGCGATCGACGAGATCGTCGCCCGGTACGTCGGCGACAAGCAGTTCTCCAACCTGCCCCGCAAGTTCAAGACGTCGATCTCCTGGCTGGTGGACACCCCGTACGAGTCGAACGACATCGCGTTCCTCGGCGTCGACCACCCCGAACACGGCCCCGGCTTCGACGTCTGGGTCGGCGGCGGCCTCTCCACCAACCCGATGCTGGCCCAGCGACTCGGCGTGTGGGTGCCGATGGCCGAGATCCCCGACGTGTGGGCCGGCGTGGTCGGGATCTTCCGCGACTACGGCTACCGGCGGCTGCGCAACCGGGCCCGGCTGAAGTTCCTGGTGGCCGACTGGGGCGTGGAGCGCTTCCGCGAGGTCCTGGAGAAGGAGTACCTGGGCCGGACGCTGCTCGACGGCCCGGCCCCGGCGTTGCCGGCGAAGCCGATCGACCACGTGGGCGTGCACGAGCAGGCCGACGGGCGGCACTACGTCGGGGCCGCCCCGGTGGTCGGGCGGGTGTCCGGCGGGCAGCTCGCCCAGCTGGCCGACGTGGTCGAGGCGCACGGTAGCGACCGGGTGCGGCTCACGCCGTACCAGAAGCTGCTGGTGCTCGACGTGCCGTCGGAGCGGACGGAGTCGCTGGTCGACGCGCTCCGCGGGATCGGCCTGGAGGCCCGTCCGTCGGCCTGGCGGCGCGGCACCATGGCGTGCACCGGCATCGAGTACTGCAAGCTGGCCATCGTCGAGACGAAGGCACGGGGCGAGGAACTGGTGGCCCGGCTGGAGCAGCGGCTGCGTGACTTCGACGCGGACATCTCGATCCACATCAACGGCTGCCCGAACGCCTGCGCCCGCACCCAGGTGGCCGACATCGGGCTCAAGGGCCAGCTGGTGGTCGGTCCGGACGGCCGGCAGGTCGAGGGCTTCCAGGTGCACCTGGGCGGTGGCCTGGGCATGGCGCAGGGGCAGACCGCCGGCTTCGGGCGCAAGCTGCGCGGCCTGAAGACCACCGCCGAGGAGCTTCCGGAGTACGTGGAACGACTGGCCCGCCGCTACCTGGCCGGCCGGAGCGAGGGCGAGACGTTCGCCAACTGGGTGATCAGAGTCGACGAGGAGGACCTGCGGTGAGCAGCGAGAACCGAGCGGCACCTCTGTACTGCCCGTACTGCGGCGAGGAGGACCTGCGGCCGCACGAGGCGGGGCACGGCGCCTGGGAGTGCCACGCCTGCGCCCGGGTCTTCTCGGTGAAGTTCACCGGGCTGCTCCCGCGGGCGGTGACCCGATGAGCCTGGTCTCCGCCACCGGCCTGGGTCTGGTCGGCCCGGGGGGCGGCCCCACACCGGCCGATCCGGCCCGGCGCAGCCCCGACGAGCTGCGGGCGCTGGCCGAGCGGGCGGGTCGGGAACTGGAGGGCGCCCCGGCGCTGGAGATCGCCCGCTGGGCGGCGCAGACCTTCGGCGACCGGTTCTGCGTCACCAGCTCGATGGCCGACGCCGTGCTGGCCCACCTGGTGTCCCGGGTGGCTCCGGGGGTGGACGTGGTCTTCCTCGACACCGGTCTGCACTTCCCGGAGACGCTGCGGGTGCGCGACGAGGTGGCGCGGACGCTCCCGGTGAACGTCCGGTCGATCCGGCCCCGGCTCACCGTCGGGCAGCAGGACGGCCAGTACGGCCCCCGGCTGTTCAACAAGTCGCCGGACGACTGCTGCCAGCTGCGCAAGGTGGAGCCGCTGGAGCGGGCGCTGACCGGGTACGACGCCTGGGCCGCGGGCCTGCGCCGGGACGAGTCGCCGACCCGGGCCAACACGCCGGTGGTGACCTTCGACCCCCGGCGGGGCAAGGTCAAGGTCAACCCGATCGCCGCGTGGTCGCAGGGCGACGTGGACGCCTACATCGCCCGGTGGAACGTGCCGGTCAACGAGCTGTTCAAGCAGGGGTACGGCTCGATCGGCTGCTGGCCGTGCACCCGCCGTACGAAGGCCGGCGAGGACCCCCGCGCCGGCCGGTGGGCCATGTTCGAGAAGACCGAGTGCGGGCTGCACGTCTGACCTCCCCGTCGACGACCCCGACCGGCCCCCGTGCGGCCGGCGGGGCGGATCCGGTGGTGCTGGTCGCGCACGGCAGTCGTGACCCCCGAGCGGCCGAGGCCACCCGGGCGCTGGGTCGGGCGGTGTCGGCCGCGCGTCCGGGCACCCCGGTGTGGACGAGTTGGCTGGACCACACCGAGCCGGGGCCTACCGAGGTCCTGCGGGGGCTGGCCGCGGCCGGCCACCGACGCGCGGTGCTGGTGCCGCTGTTGCTGACCGCCGCGTACCACCATCGGGTGGACATCCCGGCGGCCGTCGCCGCCGCCGCGCAGACCGGGCCCTCGCTGGCGGTACGGGTGACCGGCGTGCTCGGCCCGGCGGACGGGGTGGTGGACCCGGCTCTGCTGGCCGGGCTACGACGCCGGCTCGGCGAGGCGTTGACGGGGCGCTTCGACGCGTTGGTGCTGGCCGCGGCGGGCACCCGGGACGCGCGGGCGCGTGGCTCGGTGGGCCTGGTGGCGGATGCGCTCGGCGCGGAGTTCGGGGTGCCCTGCCGGGTGTCGTACGCCTCGGCGGCCCCGCCGGCGACCGGTGTCGCGGTGGCCCGGCTACGGGCGGCGGGCGCGCGTCGGGTGGCGGTGTCCTCGTACTTCCTGGCGCCGGGCCTCTTTCACGATGCGGTGGCCGAGTCGGCCCGGGCGGCCGGCGCGCTGGCGGTGGCCGACGCGTTGACCGACGCCCCGGAGCTGGCCGAGCTGGTGCTGCGGCGGGTCGACGAACGGTCCGGCCGGTGTGCCCTGGCGCCGGCGGTGTGACCGAGGTCGCCGGCCGCGAATGATCAGAGCCCGGGGGAGCGGGTACCCCCGGTCGGTGGACGTGTCAGCGGGGCAGGACAGCGGAACGCCCCGGCGGGCGGACCCGCCGGGGCGTACAGCTGTGTCGTGGGATCAGGCAGAGTGAGCGCGCAGCACCCGGAGACCGCCGCGACGCTTGACAGCGCGACGCTCCTCCTCGCTCATTCCGCCCCAGACGCCGGCGTCCTGACCGGACTCGAGCGCCCACTGCAGGCACTGGTCGGTCACGGAGCAGCGCCGGCAGACGGCCTTGGCCTGCTCGACCTGCAGGAGAGCCGGTCCGGACGTCCCGATAGGGAAGAACAGCTCCGGGTCCTCGTCGCGGCAGACAGCATGGTGACGCCAGTCCATGGCGGCAACACTCCTCATTCTGGATGGGTGGCAATTATTGCTTGTAGTGCTTTTCCTATATGCGTCCGCAGTGCCGACGGTGACAGTTCGCGTCCGTCCATTCGGCAGTGCGTGAGCAGGCAGTTAGCCCCGTGGGCCTGCTGGAACAGCTCAACCTGACGAGCATATCCAGGCAATGTCCCGGTAACTCAAGTTCGCTTGTGAATACTTTCACGAACGCTCGCGATGTCAAGGGTGACGCTCGGAAAAACTCCGGGCGGTGAGCAAGCCCACAACCCATTTGTCCGGGTTCCAGTGCCTTCCTGGTTACCCGCCGTGCCACAGCCGAGGATCAATATAGTACAGTCCGCGTGACATTGCTGACATTTCCGGCACCTGCCCCCTCGGTGTGGCGGCGACCGCGTCGATGCAGTTGTGGCCGCCGCGTCGACCTAGGGCAGTACCCGAGACCTAGCAGATTACTCTCAGTGCGGCGGGAACGGATGTGAATCTGACTTTCTCCCGCTCGCCCAGGTAGTCGCCATCCAGCTGGAACGCCTGCGGCCGGTTGGAGACCAGCGTGAACTCCGCAGTGTCATGGAGTCGTAACACCTGCCGGCCGCGTGGATCCGGCCGTCGAGACAGGAACTGCGTCACTGTCCGTGTCGTGCTGGCCACCCGCAGCTGACGCAGCGCCAGCACGTCCAGCCCGAGGTCGAACGACGCGTCCGGGTTCGGGTTGATCTCCCGATCGCCCAGGTACGTCCACGGCGCGGTGTTCTGGATGATGACGGTGGCCAGCTCGCCCTCCGCCGGCTCACCGGGACGTTCCAAGCTGATCGCCGGATGCCGCCGGTCCGAGGCGAGGAAGTACTGGTTCATGATCGAACGCAGGTAGAGGCCCGGAGTGGAGACACGCCCCCGGCGGCGGGCCTGCTCCACACGGTGGATCACGGCGGCGTCCAGGCCGAACCCCGCGCAGAAGGTGAAGTAGCGGTCGTCCGCGCGGCCCAGCCCGATCGTCCGGTGCCGGCCCAGACGCAGCCCTTCGAGGATCATGCTGGTCCCCTCCGGCCACTCCCGGGGCAGGCCCAGCGCGCGGGCGAACACGTTGGTCGAGCCACCCGGAACGGTCGCCAACGCGGGCAGCCGCTCCGCGAGGGTGGCGCCAGCGGCACCGGCGGGCGGCTCGGCCGTCATCAGACCGTTCACCACCTCGTTGACGGTGCCGTCACCACCCAGGGTGACGACCAGGTCGACCCCCTCCGCGGCGGCCTCCCGCGCCAGCGCCATGGCGTGCCCGCGCCGGCGGGTGTAGCGCACGTTGAGGTCGACTTCGCTGCGCAGCGCCCGGACAAG
Organism: Micromonospora sp. NPDC049301; assembly: GCF_040678715.1. Classification (NCBI taxonomy): domain Bacteria; kingdom Bacillati; phylum Actinomycetota; class Actinomycetes; order Micromonosporales; family Micromonosporaceae; genus Micromonospora; species Micromonospora sp. NPDC049301. Next base: position 472,496 of record NZ_JBFAQO010000006.1, read on the forward strand.
CACGTCTCGGCTGCGTTCGCTGGTGGTGGTGGCCTTCGGATTGACCACCAGGACGGCCCGCATGGGCGGCACTGTACCTCCCGGTAGCCCGGGTATCGTGGCGCGCGTGACCATCGACTCGGCCCCGATTCCCGTCACGCTCCGCTGGGCGGTCCGGCTGCTGTGGGCGGAGGCGGCCGTCGTCGGGCTGATCGCCGCCTGGCTGATCTGGGCCGACCTCACGGCCACCACCACCGACCTGCTGTCGGCGTTGCTGGTGACCGTGTTCGCTGTCGGGGCGGCGGTCGTGCTCTGGGCTCTGGGCCGTGCGCTGCTGCGCCGTCAGGCCGGTGCGCGCGCTCCCGCGATCGTGCTCCAGCTGATGCTGCTGCCGATCGGGTGGTTCATGATCCAGGGCGGGCTGGGCTGGCTCGGCGTGCCGCTGATGGCACTGGGCCTCGGCGTCGGCTGGCTGCTGGTCAGCCCCCCGACGACCCGGGCGCTCGGGTTCGAGTGACCGCGCCCGGCACGTGACGGCGCGGCGGGCCGGTCAGTAGCCGCCGGAGCGGCGGGTGAGCAGCGAGATCGTCGCCCGGCCGTCGGCGGCCGTGGCGGACGCCGACGTGGTCAGCGCCGTGAGCACCTTCCAGGCGAAGGACGACTCGGCGGGCAGCGTCGCGCCACGCACGGTCGGCACGGTCACCTCGACGGTCAGCGCGTCCTCGGTGACCGAGAACCGGCACTCCAACTCGGCGTCGCGGGTGGCGATGGCGAGCAGCATGGCGCACGCCTCGTCGACGGCGATCCGCAGATCCTCGATCTCGTCGAGTGCGAACTGCAACCGGGCCGCGAGACCGGCGGTGGCGGTACGGAGCACGCCGAGGTAACCGCCGTCGGCGGGCACCGTGAGGTGCACCACGTCATCGTCGGTCGCTGGCTGGCCGGTCAGTTGAGTCACGCCTCATCCCCCCGGTCGGGGACTCTACCCGGTCAGTCGCCCGGACGCGTGCCGGCGGCGGTGGCCCGGGCGGCCAGGTCGCGCAGCGCGTCGCCGCTGAGCCGGTAGGGGACCCACTCGCTCATCTGCTTCGCGCCGATCGAGGCGTAGAACGCGGCGGCCGGGTTCCAGTCGATCATCCACCACTCCAGCCGTTGGTAGCCGCGTCGTACGCAGATGTCGGCCAGGGTGGCGAGCAGCAGCCGGCCCGCCCCGGTGCCCCGGGCCTCCGGCCGGACGTAGAGGTCCTCCAGGTAGATGCCGTGCACGCCGGCCCAGGTGGAGAAGTTGAGGAACCACAGCGCGAAGCCGATCGGCTGGTCGTGCGCGTCGACCGCGACGTGGCCGAAGAGCGCCGGAGAAGCCCCGAACAGGGCCGAGGTCAACTGCTCGGCGGTGAGGTGGCACTCGCCGGGGGCGCGCTCGTACTCGGCCAACTCGTGAACCATGGCGACGACGGCCGGCACATCCTCAGGACGTGCCGGCCGGATCGTCGGGGTGACGGATGAGGTCACGCCTTCTTGGTCTCCCAGAAGATCTTCGAGATGTCGTCGATCTTCTGCAGCAGCTTGTCGGCGGTGGCCGGGTCGAGGCTGCCCTTGACGCCGCCGGCGCCGGCGAGCTTGGTGGCCTCGTTGAACAGCGTGTGCAGGTTCGGGTACTTCTCGAAGTGGGCCGGCTTGAAGTAGTCGGTCCAGAGCACCCAGAGGTGGTGCTTGACCAGCTCGGCGCGCTGTTCCTTGATGATGACCGCCCGGGTGCGGAACTCCGGGTCGGTGTTCGCCTGGTACTTCTCGCAGATCATTTTGACCGACTCGGCCTCGATCCGGGCCTGGGCCGGGTCGTAGACGCCGCACGGCAGGTCGCAGTGAGCGCTCGCAGTGACGCGGGGCGCAAGGATGCGCGGAAGTCGCATCGGGATCCTCCATGGGAAGTTTGCGATGATCAAAGGCGACATTACTCCTGGGAATGCTCCCCGAAGTGGGTGGAGGTGAAACCAGTGCCGGCCGATCACCCGGCGGAGGTGCCCCGCCTGCGCGGGCCGCTGAGCGCCGTCCTGGTGACCGGCCCGTCCATGGCGCCGACACTGCGCCACGGCGACGCGGTGCTGGTCCGGTCCGGCGGTCGCCCCGTCCGACCCGGTGACGTGGTGGTCGCGGTCTTCCGGACCCGTCCCGAGCTGCTGGTGGTCAAGCGGGCGGTCCGGCCGCAGGACGGCGGCTGGTGGCTGCGCGGGGACAACGACCTGGTCACCGACGACTCCCGCGCGTACGGCGTGGCCGACGTGCGCGGACGGGTCGTCGCCCGCTACTGGCCGCGCCCCGGACGGGTCCCGCGTCGACCGTTATGACCCTGCTCACATCCGAGTGGCAGTGTCGACACTATGCTCGGAAAGTGCCCGGGTGACCCCCCGCACCGCGTGCCACCGCTCGCCGCCCACCTCGCGGCCGGGCCGGCCGCCCCGTCTGCTCGACAGATCCTGGAGTCACCGCCATGCCTTCGTCCACCGTGGACCCCGCTGATCCCGTCTTCCAGCTGCACCGGGGCGGCAAGATGGCCGTCACCTCGACGGTGCCGCTCACCAGCCGGGAGGACCTCTCCCTCGCGTACACCCCGGGGGTGGCCCGGGTGTGTGAGGCGATCGCCGCCGACCCCTCCCTGGTGGACGACTACACCTGGGTGTCGCACACCGTCGCGGTGGTCACCGACGGCTCGGCGGTGCTCGGGCTCGGCAACATCGGCCCGCGCGCCGCGCTGCCGGTGATGGAGGGCAAGGCGGTGCTGTTCAAGCAGTTCGCCGGGGTGGACGCGGTGCCGGTCTGTCTGGACACCCAGGACGTGGACGAGATCGTCGCCGTGGTGCGGGCGCTGGCCCCCTCGTTCGGCGGGATCAACCTGGAGGACATCAGCGCCCCGCGCTGCTTCGAGGTGGAGCGCCGGCTCGACGAGGCGCTGGACATCCCGGTCTTCCACGACGATCAGCACGGCACCGCGATCGTGGTGCTCGCCGCGCTGCGCAACGCCGCCACCCTGCTCAACCGCAAGCTCGGCGACCTGCGGGTCGCGGTGAGCGGCGCCGGCGCGGCCGGTGTGGCCGTGACGAAGATGCTGGTCGCCGGGGGCGTCAACCCCGACCAGGTGGTGGTCTGCGACTCGAAGGGGATCATCGGCCGGCACCGCAGCGAGCTGACCGGCACCAAGGCCGAACTGGCCGCGACCACCAACGCCGACGGCCGCCACGGCGACATCACCGAGGCGTTGCGCGGCGCGGACGTGCTGATCGGCGTCTCCGGCGGGCAGATCCCGGAGGCTTCGGTCGCCGGCATGGCGCCCGGCGGGATCGTGTTCGCGCTGGCCAACCCGACCCCGGAGGTGCACCCCGAGGTTGCTGCCCGGCACGTCGCGGTGGTCGCCACCGGGCGCAGCGACTACCCCAACCAGATCAACAACGTGCTGGCCTTTCCCGGGGTGTTCCGGGGCGCGCTGGACGCCGGGGCCACCCGGATCACCGAGGGCATGAAGGTCGCCGCCGCGGACGCCATCGCCGGGGTGGTCGCCGAGTCGCTGACCGCCGAGGCGATCGTTCCGTCGCCCCTGGACCCCCGGGTCGCCCCGGCGGTTGCCGAGGCGGTCGCCGAGGCGGCTCGCCGCGACGGCGTCGCCCGCCGGTGAGGCTTGTTGGCGCGTTGATGCACAAGAAGGGGCCTTCCTGACCTCCCGTGCCACGGGGCGGCCCCTTCTTAACCGGCGCTCAGCTTGTTACCGTGCCGATCATGCGTGCTGCCTTCGCCTCCCGCTTCGACGACGCCGACCCGCTCGCCGCGCTCACCGTCGGTGAGCGGCCCGAGCCGACCCACCCGGCCGACGAGTGGGTGACCGTGCAGGTGCGGGCCACCTCGCTCAACCACCACGACCTCTGGTCCCTGCGCGGGGTGGGGCTCACCGAGGCGCAGCTGCCGATGATCCTCGGCTGCGACGCGGTCGGCGTCGACCCGGAGGGCAACCAGGTGGTCATCTACCCGGTGGTGGTCACCCCGGGCGACCCGCGTGGGGTCTCCATCCTCTCGGAGCACTTCGCCGGCACCCTCGCCGAGCGGGTCGCCGTACCCCGGTCGAACCTGGTCCCGCTTCCCGACGGGATGGCGGCGACCGACGCGGCCTGCCTGCCCACGGCCTGGCTGACCGCCTGGCGGATGCTGACCACCAAGGGCCGCGTCGCGGACGCCGACAGCGTGCTGGTGCAGGGCGCGGGCGGCGGCGTGGCCACCGCGGCCGTCGCGCTCGCCGTCGCGATGGGTAAGCGGGTGTACGCGACCAGCCGCGACGCCACCAAGCGGGAGCGGATCACGGCGCTCGGCGCCACCGCCGTGGAACCCGGTGCCCGGCTTCAGGAACGCGTCGACGTGGTGATCGAGACGGTCGGCGCGGCCACCTTCGAACACTCGCTGAAGTCGGCCGCGCCGATGGCCCGGATCGTGGTCTCCGGCGCCACCGCCGGTCACGAGCCGTCGATCAACCTGCGCCGGGTCTTCGCCATGCAGCTGGAGATCCTGGGCACCTCGATGGGCACCCCCGGCGAGCTGTACGAGCTGCTGGCGTTCTGCGCCGACAGCGACGTGCGCCCGGTGATCGACAGCGTGATCCCGTTCAGCCGGGTGGAGGACGCCTTCGCCCGGCTGCACTCCGGTGACGCCTTCGGCAAGATCGTCATCGACCACACCGCCTGAACCAGTCCCGGCGTTGCTTTCGCCCGACCCGGCTTCCTACAGGTGGTCGTCGAAGGTGGCGATGTCGCCGCGCTTCGCGTCGGTGGAGATGCGCTTCTTGGCCGCCGGATCGCCGTAGAGCGTCCAGCGGAGGAACTCGACGGAGGTGTCCGAGACCACCCGCAGCGCCGCCCCGTCGCTGAGCAGCGCCCGCCCGTGGTCGCCCTTCGGCAGGCTCAGCATCGCCTTCGGCCAGGGCACCTTGTCGTACGCGGCCTTGCCCGCCGCGTAGTCGACCACCTCGTCCAGCTCGCCGTGCACGAACAGCTGCGGGGCGGCCGCGCCGGCGAACGCGGTACCCACGCCGAGCGCCGTCCCGGCGAACACCACACCCGCGTCCAGCCGCTCGTCCCGGCCGGCGGTGAAGAGACCGATGGTGGTCACCCCACCGGCGGAGTGCCCGGCCGCGGCCACCCGCTCGGCGTCCAGCCGGCCCCGCAGCGCGTCGCCGGCCTTGTCGTTCAACGCCAGCACCTGGGTCAGGGCGTACGACACGTCGGCCGGCTGGTTGAGCACGTCGAGGACGTTGTTGTCGGCGCCCCGGGAGGTGTGCGGGAACGTCGGCGCGGCCACCACGAAGCCCGCCGCCGACCACCGGGTCAGCAGGGTGGCGTAGTCGTCCGGCCGCCCACCCAGGCCGTGGCTGAACATCACCACCGGAAACCGGCCCTCCGCCGCCGTGGCCGCCCGCCTGGCGGCGCCGCCGGGCTCCCCGGCCGCCGGGTACCAGAGCGTCACCGGCAGCGCCCGGCCGTCCCGGTTCAGCTTCAGCTGGCGTACGCCGACGGCGAAGGCGCGCTGTGGCGCGGTCCCGGCGGGTACCCGCGGCGTCGCCGCGGCGGTGGAGGAGGCCTCGACCGGTGCCGGCCCGCTCGCGACCTTCCGGGCGTCCGCGGAGCAGCCGACCAGGCTGGCCGTGAGCAGGGCGCTGGCCAGCAGCGCGGGGGCGACGCGACGGGACATGAAACCAATTGTGCCCTGTCCGGCAGGCCCGCCCGGCCGGGATGGCCCGCCGTGTCCGGGTGGTGACCCGGTGCTCGGCGCCGGGCCCTCGTCAGAGGGCCGGGCGGGACTCGTAGTGCGTCAGTGCCGGGGTGTGGGCGTCGGCGGGGAGGCGTGCGCCGGCCGCGTCGTCGCCGTAGAGGGTCCAGCGGAGGAAGTCGGTGGTGGTGGCGAGGACCGGGGCGAACCCCGGGCTGTCCGGGACCAGGTACTCGCCGTGGTCCTGGCCGAGCAGGCTGAGAAAGGCGGCCGGCCCGGGGGTGCGCCGGTACGCGGCACGGCCGACCGCGACCGGCACCACCGGGTCGGCCGTGCCGTGCACGAAGAGCAGGGGGGCGGCCGGCCCGGCGAAGCTGCCCGGCAGCCCGCCCCCGGCGATCACGATGCCGGCGCGCAGCCGGGCCTGGTGCCCCTCGGTGAACATGCCGGCGGTGGTGAACCCGCCCGCCGAGTGGCCGGCGGCGGCGATCGAAGCCAGGTCCAGGTGACCGGCGAGCGGATCACCGGGATCGGCGTCGAGGCGGGTCAGGTGCCGGATGAGCCGCCAGCAGTCGGCCGGCTGGTTGCGGACGTCGGCCCGGGTGAACCGGGCGGCACCGCGTCGCGTGTGCGGGAAGGCGGGGGCGGCCACCACGAAACCGGCCGCCGCCCAGCGGCTGGCCAGCCCGGCGTGCAGCCCGGGCCGGCTGTCCAGGCCGTGGCTGTAGATGACCACCGGGAACCGCCCGGCGGTCACCCCGGCGGGCGAAGCCGGATACCAGATGGTCACCGGCAGGGGGCGCGCCGAGCGCGGATCGAGGGTGAGCGTACGCACGCCGACGGCGTACGACCCCTCGGGCGCCCGGCGTGCCGACACCGGCCCGGTGGCCTCGCCGGCCACGGCGGTGGCCGGTGCGCAACCGGCCAGCAGCGCTGTCACCGCTACGGCGATCAGCCGCCCCGCCCCCATCGTTCCACGGTAGGCGCCCGGGTGCGTGCGGTGACCCCGCCGTCCGGCCCGGCTGACCCGCCGGCCGGGTCGGGTCGGCTCCGCCGGGCGGGTCGACACGGCCTGGTGGAGTGGGCGGGGGCGGTGCGCCGCGACCGGCTTCGCTAGGGTCACCGGCATGCCTGAGAACTACACCGACCCCAGCGGCAACACCGAGGCGTTCCGCGCCTTCACCCAGACGCCGGAGGCAGTGCCAGCGGCGGACGCCCCGTCCCGCACGCCGCTGATCATCGGTGCGGCCGTGGTCGTCGTGCTGCTGGTGGCCCTCGTCGCCTGGATGGCGCTCTGAGGTAGGGCCGCCGGGCCGCCGCTCCGGCGGCGTCAGTCGGCCGCGACCACGTCCCGGGTCTGCCGGGCGATCTCCCGTTCCTCGTCGGTGCGGATGACGCAGACTGTCACGTCGGTGCCCTCGAACGAGATCACCCGATCACCGTGACCGGCGTTGCGGTCCGGGTCCACGGCGATGCCGAGCCGGTCCAGCCCGGCCAGCGCGGCGGCCCGCACCGGTGCCGCGTGCTCGCCCACCCCGGCGGTGAAGGCGATCGCGTCGACCCGGCCGAGCAGGGCGTAGTACGCGCCCACGTAGCCGGTGATCCGCCGGCAGTACACGTCGAAGGCCAGCTTCGCCGCCTGGTCCCCGGCCGCCCGGCGCTGGAGCACCTCGCGCATGTCGTTGACGCCGGTCAGCCCGAGCAGGCCGCTGCGGTGGTTGAGCAGGTCGTCGATGTCGTCCACCGACAGCCCACCCTCCCGGCGCAGATGGAAGATCACGGTCGGGTCCACGTCGCCGCTGCGGGTGCCCATCACCAGCCCCTCCAGCGGGGACATGCCCATCGAGGTGGCCACGCTGCGGCCGTTCGCCACCGCGCAGGCGCTGGCCCCGTTGCCCAGGTGCAGGGTGATCGTGTTGAGCTGCTCGTACGGGCGGCCCAGCAGTTCGGCGGTGCGCCGGGAGACGTATGCGTGTGAGGTGCCGTGGAAGCCGTACCGGCGGATGCCGTACCGCTCGGCGGTGTCCCGGTCGATCGCGTAGGTCGCGGCGGCCTCCGGCAGGGTGTGGTGGAACGCGGTGTCGAAGACGGCGACCTGTGGGACGTCCGGCAGGGCCTCCCGGGCCACCTCGATGCCCGCCTGGTTGGCGGGGTTGTGCAGCGGGGCGAGCGGCACCAGGTCCCGGATCGCGGCCAGCACCGCGTCGTCGATCAGGACCGGCGTGGTGAACTTCCGGCCGCCGTGCACCACCCGGTGCCCGACCGCCGTCAGCTCGCTCAGGTCCAGCCCGGCCAGGATCTGCCGGACGGCGCTGGTGTGGTCCGCCGGGCCGCCACCGGGTTCACCGACCCGCTCGACGGTGCCCTGGTCGAGCACCTGGTCACCGTCGTAGCGGCGCCACTTCACCGACGACGATCCGCAGTTGAGCACCAGAACCCGGCTCATGAGGCCTCCTCGGTGGCGGCCTGGATGGCGGTGATCGCCACCGTGTTGACGATGTCCGGCACGGTGGCCCCCCGGGACAGGTCGTTCACCGGCCGGCGCAGGCCCTGCATGACCGGGCCGACGGCGACCGCCCCGGCGGAGCGCTGCACCGCCTTGTACGTGTTGTTGCCCGTGTTCAGGTCCGGGAAGATGAAGACCGTTGCCCGGCCGGCGACCGGGCTGCCCGGCAGCTTGGTCGCCGCCACCGCCGGGTCGATCGCCGCGTCGTACTGGATCGGCCCCTCGACCAGCAGGTCGGGCCGGCGCTCCCGGACGAGCGCGGTGGCCTTGGCGACCTTCTCCACGTCCGCGCCGGCACCGGAGCTGCCGGTGGAGTACGACAGCATCGCCACCCGGGGCTCGATGCCGAACCGGGCGGCGGTGTCGGCCGACGAGATCGCGATGTCGGCGAGCTGGGCGGCGTCCGGGTCACGGTTGACCGCGCAGTCGCCGTAGACCAGCACCCGGTCGGCGAGCAGCATGAAGAAGACGCTGGAGGCCACCGAGACCTCCGGCACGGTGCGGATGATCTCGAACGCCGGCCGGATGGTGGCGGCCGTCGTGTGTGTCGCGCCGGAGACCATGCCGTCGGCGCGCCCGGTCGCCACCATGAGGGTGCCGAAGTAGTTGGGCTGCCCGACGATGTCGTGCGCCACCTCGGCGGTGACGCCCCGGTGGGCGCGCAACCGGGCGTACTCGGCCGCGAAGTCGTCGCGCCACCCGCTGGTGACCGGGTCGACGACGTGCGCGTCGCCGAGGTCGATGCCCAGCTCACGGGTCCTCCGGGCGACGTCGTCCGGCCGGCCGAGGAGGGTCAGCTCGACCACCCCCCGGCGGAGCAGGATCTCCGCCGCGCGCAGGATCCGCTCGTCGCCGCCCTCCGGCAGCACCAGGTGCCGGCGCCGCGACCGGGCCCGGTCGATCAACTCGTTCTCGAACATCAGGGGGGTGACCCGGGTCGACCGGCTGACCCGCAGCCGGCGGGCCAGGTCGTCGGTGTCCACGCAGCGTTCGAACGCGCCGAGCGCGGCCTCCACCTTGCGCGGGTTCGCCGCGCTGAGCCGCCCCTCGATCCGGCTGGAGGCGGCCACCGTGTCGTAGCTGTCGGTGCGCACGGAGAGCACCGCCAGGCCGGTGTTCAGCCCCTCCACCAGCCGCATCACCCGCGGGTCGGGCTGCTCGCCGAGGGTCAGCACCAGCCCGGCCACCGACACCTGCCCGGCCACGTGCGCGGCGCTGGCGGCGACGAGCAGGTCGGCCCGGTCCCCGGGAGTGATCACCAGGGCGCCCTCGGTGAGATGGTCCAGCAGCGTGGGTACGTGCGCGGCGCCGACCACGAAATCCAGCACGTCCCGGCCGAGCGCGGCGTCGTCGCCGGCGAGCAGGGTGGCGCCCAGCGCCGTGGCCACCTCGGCCACCGTCGGCGCCGACACGCTCGGCACCTCCGGGATGGCGTACGCGGGCACCGGCAGCTCGGGCAGGGTCATCGGACCGGGCACCCGGTTGGCGATCACCGCGAGCACGGTCGCGCCCAGGTCGGCCAGATCGTGGTACGCCCCGCGCATGGCCGCCGCGACGGTCGCCGGCTCCTGCCCGAAGCCGTCCACCACGGGCACCACCACGCTGCCGAACTCGGTGGCCAGCCGGGCGTTGAAGGCCAGCTCCCGGGGATGGGCCGGGTCGCCCGGGTCGTCGAAGTCGCTGCCCACCACGACCACCGCCGGGCACTGCCGCTCCACCGCCCGGTAGCGCTCGACGATGGCGGAGATCAGCTCCTCCCGCCGGCCGTCGGCGACCAGCGCGGTGGCCTTGGCGTAGCTCGTACCGGCCAGCTCGGCCAGCGGCTGCTCGATCCGGTAGCGGTCGCTGAGCAGGGCGAGGATCGGGTCCGGGCCGGTGTCGGCGACCAACGGCCGGAACACGCCGATCCGGCCGACCTGGCGGGACAGCAACTCGGCCAGCCCGAGGGCGATGGTCGACTTACCGCCGCCCGATCCCACACTCGTCAGGTACACGCTCCGGGCCACGTCCCCACCCTAGAAGATCGCGCACCCGCCGACCCGGGCCCTCCGGCCCCCGCCCCCAGGCTCTTTCGCCGTCGATCATGAAGTTGTTGCCGTGACCCGCCGACGACACGCGCAACAACTTCATGATCAACGGGTGGGTGGGTGGGTGGGTGGGTGGAGTGGGGTGGGGTTAGTCGTCGTCGGGGTCGTCTAGGCGGGCCAGGTAGGTGGCCAGGCGTTCGATGGGGGTCTCGAAGTCGGGGTTGAGGTCGACGAAGTCGCGCAGGCGCTCGCCGAGCCACTCCAGGGTCACCTGCTCGTCGCCCCGGCGCTCGACCAGTTCCTCAATGCCACGGTCGGTGAAGTACATCGGTACGTCCTCCTGCTCGGCCCGGCGCGGGCCGGGCGGGTGGATCGACGGAGCCGGGGCAGGACCGTGGTGACGGCCCTGCCCCGGCTCTCGCGGTGCGTCAGGTCACGGGCGGGGGAGAGCCGCCTCGATCAGCGCGGTCTGCTCGACCTCGTGCGTCTTCGCCGAGCCGACCGCCGGGGCGGCCGCGGCCGGGCGGGAGATCCGCCGCAGCCGGACGTCCGTCAGGTGCTCCAGCAGGTTGAGCGCGACGAACGACCAGGCACCCTGGTTGGCCGGCTCCTCCTGCACCCAGGCGAAGTCCTCCGCGTTCGGGTACTGCGCCAGGGCGGCCCGGATCTCCTCCACCGGCAGCGGGTACAGCTGCTCGATCCGGATGATCGCGGTGTCGGTGACGCCGCGCTCCTGCCGGGCCTGGAACAGGTCGTAGTAGATCTTGCCGGAGCAGAGCAGCACCCGCTTGACCGCCTCCGGCGCCGGGGCGGCCGTGTCGCGCAGCACCGGCTGGAAGGTGCCGGTGGTGAAGTCCTCCACCGCCGAGACGCAGAGCTTGTGTCGCAGCAGCGACTTCGGCGTGAAGACCACCAGCGGCTTGCGCTTCGGCGACAGGGCCTGGCGGCGCAGCAGATGGAAGTAGTTCGCCGGGGTGGTCGGGATGGAGACCCGCATGTTGTCCTCGGCGCACATCTGCAGGAACCGCTCAGGGCGGCCGGAGGTGTGGTCCGGGCCCTGGCCCTCGTGGCCGTGCGGCAGCAGCAGGGTGACCGCGGAGCGCTGACCCCACTTCACCTCACCGGACGAGATGAACTCGTCGATCACCGACTGGGCGCCGTTGACGAAGTCGCCGAACTGGGCCTCCCAGGCGACCAGCGCGTTGATGTTCTCCACCGAGTAGCCGTACTCGAAGCCCATCGCGGCGTACTCGCTGAGCAGCGAGTCGTGCACGAAGAACCGGGACCGCTCGCCGTCGCCGGTGAGCGACTTCAGCGGCAGGTAGTCGTCGCCGGTGCGGGCGTCCACCACGGAGGCGTGCCGCTGGACGAAGGTGCCGCGACGCGAATCCTGCCCGGCGAGCCGGACGGTGACCCCGTCGTGCAGCAGCGCCCCGAACGCGATGATCTCGCCGAAGCCCCAGTCGATTTTGCCCTCGACGGACATCTTGGCCCGCCGGTCGAGCAGCTGCTGGATCCGCTTGTGCGGGGTGAAGCCCTCCGGCAGGTTGACGTGCGCCTCGCCGATCGCCTTCACCACGGAAGCGTCGGTGGCGGTGTCGACCGCCGGCTCCGGCTCCTCCTCGCGGCGCGGCCGGTTGAGCTGGCGCGGCGCGGCGGCGGCGTCCCGGGTGGCCTTGAAGACCTTCTCCAGCTGCGCCTGGTAGTCGCGCAGCAGCTCCTCCGCGTCCTCCACGGTGATGTCGCCGCGACCGATGAGCTCCTCGGTGTAGAGCTTGCGCACCGAACGCTTCGAGTCAATGATCTTGTACATCTGAGGGTTGGACATCGACGGGTCGTCGCCCTCGTTGTGGCCGCGCCGGCGGTAGCAGACCATGTCGATCACGACGTCCTTGTTGAACGCCTGCCGGTATTCGAAGGCCAGCCGGGCCACCCGGACCACGGCCTCCGGGTCGTCGCCGTTGACGTGGAAGATCGGCGCCTGGATCATCCGGGCCACGTCTGTGCTGTAGAGGCTGGACCGGCTGTACTCCGGGGCGGTGGTGAAGCCGACCTGGTTGTTGACCACCACGTGCACGGTGCCGCCGGTGCGGTAGCCGCGCAGCTGCGACAGGTTGAGCGTCTCGGCGACCACACCCTGCCCGGCGAACGCGGCGTCACCGTGCACCGCCAGCGGCAGCACGGTGTAGCCCTCCAGCTTGAGGTCGATCCGGTCCTGCTTGGCCCGGACGATGCCCTCCAGCACCGGGTCGACGGCCTCCAGGTGCGACGGGTTGGCCACCAGCGACACCTTGACGACGTGCTCGCCGTCCGGGGTGGTGAACTTGCCGTTCTGGCCCAGGTGGTACTTCACGTCGCCGGAGCCCTGCGTCGAGCGCGGGTCCAGGTGACCCTCGAACTCGGAGAAGATCTTCTCGTACGGCTTGCCGACGATGTTGGCCAGCACGTTGAGCCGACCCCGGTGCGCCATGCCGATGACGACCTCGTCCAGCCCGCTCTCGGCGGACGACTCCAGCACCTCGCCCAGCAGCGGGATCAGCGACTCGCCGCCCTCCAGCGAGAAGCGCTTCTGGCCGACGTACTTGGTCTGCAGGAAGGTCTCGAACGCCTCGGCGGCGTTGAGCCGGTTGAGCACGTGCTTCTGCTCGTCGGCGGACGGCTTCTCGTACTTGCGCTCGATCCGCTCCTGGATCCAGCGCCGCTCCTCCGGGTCCTGGATGTGCATGTACTCGATGCCGACGCGGCGGCAGTACGAGTCGCGCAGCACGCCGAGGATCTCGCGCAGCTTCATCCGCTTCCGGCCGGCGAAGCCGTTGACCGGGAACTCGCGGTCCAGGTCCCACAGGGTCAGCCCGTGCTGGAGGACGTCCAGGTCGGGGTGCTTGCGGATGGTGAATTCCAGCGGGTCGGTGTCGGCCATCAGGTGACCGCGCACGCGGTACGCGTGGATCAGCTCGTGCACCCGGGCGGTCTTGTTGATCTGACCCTCGGAGTTGACGGCCACGTCGCGCACCCAGCGCACCGGCTCGTACGGAATGCGCAGCGACGTGAAGATCTCGTCGTAGAAGCCGTGCTCGCCCAGGATCAGCTCGTGCATGACCTTGAGGAACTCGCCGGACTGCGCGCCCTGGATGATCCGGTGGTCGTACGTGCTGGTCAGCGTGATGATCTTGCTGACCGCCAGCTCGGCCAGGGTCGCCTCGGACATGCCCTGGTAGGGGGCCGGGTACTCCATCGCGCCGACGCCGATGATCGCGCTCTGCCCCTGCATCAGCCGCGGCATCGAGTGCACGGTGCCGATGCCGCCCGGGTTGGTCAGCGAGATCGTGGTGCCGGAGTAGTCCTCCATGGTCAGCTCGTTGCGCCGCGCCCGCCGGACCACGTCCTCGTACGCCTGCCAGAACTGCCGGAAGTCCATCTGCTCGCAGCCCTTGATGGAGGGGACCACCAGGTTGCGGCTGCCGTCCGGCTTGGCCAGGTCGATCGCGATGCCGAGGTTGACGTGCGCCGGGCGGACCACGGCCGGCTTGCCGTTGGCCTCGGCGAAGCTGTTGTTCATCTCCGGGTGCTGGACCAGCGCCCGGACCATCGCGTAGCCGACCAGGTGGGTGAAGCTGACCTTGCCACCGCGCCCACGGGCGAGGTGGTTGTTGATCACGATGCGGTTGTCCACCAGCAGCTTGGCCGGGACCGCGCGCACGCTGGTGGCGGTCGGGACGCTCAGCGAGGCGTCCATGTTCTGGACGATCTTCGCGGCGACACCGCGCAGCGGCGTGGTCTGCGGGCCGTCGGCGCTCGGCGCGGCGGCCTTCCCGGCCGGCTTGGCCGGGGCGGCCTTCGCCGGGGCGGGTGCGGCGGCGGGCTTGGCCGGTGCCGGCTGCGGGGCGGCCGGCTTGCTGGCGGCCGCCGGCTTGGTCGGGGGGCTGGGCTGGCTGACCGACGCGGCCGCCTCCGGCTGGCCGTCCGGCTCCGGTGCCGCGGCCGGCGTGCCCGTCGACTCACCACGTGGTGTGGCGGCGCCCGGCGCTGGTCGGTAGTCGGCGAAGAAGTCGTGCCAGGCCGAATCGACGCTCGTTGGGTCGGCGAGGTAGCGCTGGTACATGTCCTCGACGATCCACTCGTTCGGGCCGAAACCCGCCAGTGGGTTCTCCTGCGAAGTCTGCTGGGTCGACACGGCCGGTAATCGCCTCTTTCACGCGGGTTTTGTGTGTCACGCGGTGTCCGTCGCGCCCGGATCGGAGCACGGACAGGACGGCTCCCAGGCTACGCCGTACCGAACCCGCAGGCATTTCCGCCTCGGTCGCGTGGTCCGTTTCACAGAAGATGCCAGAAGTTCAGCAAGTCCTGCGGGTCTTTCGGAGGACTGGTAGGGCCCGGCCGGCCTGCGGCGGGCCCCTCGGGCGGCCGGCGACTGAGTACCGGTACGGATGCCCGTCGGGGCGGTCACCGGCAGGATCGCCGGCATGGATGGCACGGGGGCACGGGAGCGGTACGGCAGGAGCATGGCGGTCGCGTTCGGCTGGTACGTCACCGCGATCGCGGCGGTGGTGGTGGGGACGACCAGCGTGCCGAGCCCGCCGCGGCAGGACTGTTCGGCGATGTTCAGTTGCCTCTCGCCCATGGAGTCGTTGGCGCTGGCCGGGCTGATCTGGGGCGGGCCGGTGCTCGTCGGGTTGCTGATCGTCACGGCGGTGGTCAACGCGCTGGTCGTCCGCCGGGTCACCTCGGCGGTGCTGGCCGGCACCCTGTCCGTGGCGGCCAGCGTTGCGGTGTGCTCGGTGGTGGCCGCCGCCTACCTGGGTCGCTCGTGAAGCGGCTCGGCCTCGGTGGGCTCTTCCTCACCTGGCTCTACGGTGTGCCGTTCCTGCTCGTGGTGGGCCTGATCCGACGGACGTCCACGCCGTACACGCCGACCCACGACGCGGCGCGGGCGTTCGGTGCGACCACCGACGCCCTGCTGACCGCCGGGCTCGTGCTCAACGCCGCGCTCCCGCTGACCGGCCTGCTGCTCGCCGGGCTGGCCGGGGAGGCGGGCTGGCGGCGGCACTTCGGCTGGGCGCTCGGCGGGACGGTTCTGCTGTACCTGGTGGTTGCGCTCGCCGGCAGCATGGCGACCAGCACGCTGATCGGTCACACCCCGGCCGACGAGGAGCCGGATCCGCCGGTCGGCCACTGCATCCCGATCAGCGGCGGCCGGGGCTGCCCGGGCGGGTGAGCCGCCGGCGGGTTCGACGGCAGAGGCGTCCCGGGGCGGCGGCCGTGCCGCCGCCCCGGGGGCGGTCCGGGTCAGGAGATGTCGCGCCGGCGCATCAGCAGGGTGCCGACCAGCCCGGTGACCACCGCGTACGCCACCAGCACGACGGCGCCGGCCCAGCGCGGCGGGTTGCCGGGGATGTCCGCCCCGGTGACCATCAGCGACGAGGCCAGCGACGGCACCAGCAGTTGCAGGTTGTTGATCCAGTCACCCCACCGGGCGGCCAGGATGCTGATCACCACGATGGCGCCGATCGAACCGCCCAGGTAGAGCAGGATGCCGGTCACGGTGGCGCCGATCTGGCTGCGGATCAGCACCCCGATGCCGACGCCGAACACCGCCCAGAGCAGGTACGCGAGCAGGTTCAATCCGATCGCCCGCCAGGCCGCGTCGTTGCCCAGTTGGGAGCCCACCCCGACCGCGTTGAGCACCGCCGCGCCGGCGATCAGGTTGAGTGCGGTGGTGACCAGCCAGAACAGCAGCGCCAGCACACCCGCCGCGGCCAGTTTGGCGCTCATCACCGCTGTGCGGTGCGGCGTGGTGAGGAACGTGGTGGTCACCGTCTGGTGGAAGAACTCGCTGGTCACCACGATGATGCCGAGCAGCATCACGATCAGCAGGCCGAAGAACTGCCCGGTGGTGAACAGGTTCGACGAGAGCGCGTCCGGGCTGGCCGCGGCCTCGAACTGGGCCGCCTGCTCGGACGACAGGTCCGTGACGGTGTTGCTGGTCAGGGCGTCGGCCTGCAACCAGTTGATGAGCAGGGTGAGCGCCCAGAGCGGCAGACTGATCAGCGCGAAGACCCACCAGGTGTTGGTGGTACGGATCTTGAGCAATTCGGCTCGGACCAGGTTCATCGGATGCCCGCCTTTCCGGCCGTCAGCTCCAGGAAGACCCGTTCCAGGTCGGGCCGTTCGGTGGTCAGTTCGTGCAGCTCCACGCCCGCCGCGAGGGCGGCCCGGCCGATCGCCGGAGCGTCCACCCCGCCGACCAGCAGGACACCCTGCTCGCCGGTGTCGACGGTGGCCGACAGCGCCTTCAGTGCGGTGATCAGCGCCTCGGCCTGCGGGGTGCGGACCCGGACCAGGGCGCCCTGCGCCATCGACCCGAGGACCTGGTCGACCGGCCCCTGGCGGACCAGTTGCCCGGCCGCGATGATCACCACGTCGTCGGCGAGCAGCTGCATCTCCGACAGCAGGTGGCTGGAGACCAGCACGGTGCGGCCCTCCTGAGCGAGGTTCTTGAGGAACCCCCGCATCCACCGGATGCCCTCCGGGTCGAGCCCGTTGGCCGGCTCGTCCAGGATCAGCACCCGGGGGTCGCCGAGCATCGCGGCGGCGATGCCGAGCCGCTGCTTCATACCGAGCGAATAGCCCTTGAACTTGCGCTTCGCCGCCGGGGTCAGACCGACCAGGGCCAGCGCCTCGTCGGCCCGCTGCCTGGGCAGGCCGGCCGCCGCGCAGATCACCCGCAGGTGGTTGATGCCGGTACGGCCCTTGTGCGCGCTCGACGCCTCCAGGATCGCGCCGACGTGCCGCAGCGGGTCGGTGAGGTCGGCGTACCGGTGGCCGCTGATGGTGGCCGTGCCGGCGGTCGGCGTGACCAGGTTCAGCAGCATGCGCAGCGTGGTGGTCTTGCCGGCGCCGTTCGGGCCGAGGAAGCCGGTCACCCGCCCCGGCGCGACGGTGAAGGACAGGTTGTTCACCGCCCGGACGTTCTTGTACTGCTTCGTCAGACCGGACACCACGATCTGACCGTCGCTGGTGGGGCTTCGCTGCCCGTCAGTCATCGTTCTCCTCCCGTGCGTGGCGTCGAGGTACGCCGTGGCACAGCGTGACGGCCCCGGGCAACAAGGTCAATCAGGCGCGGTCCGTACGGCGTGGTCCCTCTGGGGGTGGACGCGGGTCCTCCCTGCGGACGACGGCGTGGGTCAACGGGAGATCCAGGTGGCTCGGGCAGCGCCCAGCAGCTCGCCGTCCGGACCGTACAGGCTGGTGTGCACGAGGGCCTTGCGCCCCTCGGCGCGGATCAACGCGCCGGTCACCACGCACTCGTCGCCCGGCGCCGGCAGCGCGGCGACCACGGCGGCGATCCGGCCCAGCAGGTACGGGCGGCCCGGCGCGAGCACCGTCCAACCGCCCGGACAGTCCAGCGCCGCCCAGACCGTGGCGTCGCTGACCTGCTCGGGCGCCCGGAACGGCGCGGCGGTCCGGCCGTCCGGCAGGCGGCCCGGGAAGATCCGCAGCCCGTCCGCCCGGTGCGGACCGCAGACGTAGCAGTCGGGGAACGGATGCTCGACCAGGCCCGGGTAGCGGGTCGCGGCGGCCACCGCGGTGTCCCGGTCGACCGGCGGTACGACGGCGTCCACCGCCCCGGCCGGGCGGACCTCGGCCACCAGTTCACCGGCCGGGTCACGGACCTCGCCGTCGACCAGTCGCAGGGCGGTCTCCAGTGGTGGTGGCCGGCGCAGCGTCACCTCGACCGGGCCGGGACCGCCGGCCGCGGCGGCGAAGACTCCGGCGCTCCAGCCGCCGTTGCCGGAGCCGGACGGCCCGTTGTAGCGGGACTCGATGCGCATCGTCGACCTCCGGTGGGGGCGTTCCGGCGCCGTCGCCGGGTGCGTCCGGCAGCCTCGCACGGTCGTGGTCGGACACATACGCCGGCCGGCGTTCACCCGGTCGACACCGGTGGTCACCGCCGATGGCAACCCGAGGCACCTACACAGATCCCATGGCCGTTCTGCATGTCGCTGGCGCACCCCTGACGACCAGCGGATACACCCTGCTGATCGCCGACGACCCCACCCAGGTCGCGGCCGCGCAACGCCTGCGTCACGAGGTGTTCGCCACCGAACTCGGCGCCACCCTCCGCCCGGGCGAGGCCGGGCTGGACGTGGACCCATTCGACGCCCACTGCGACCACCTGATCGTCCGCCAGGAGAGCACCGGCCAGGTGGTCGGGACGTACCGGCTGCTGCCGCCCGGCCGCACCGGCCGGCGGTACGCCGAGGACGAGTTCGACCTCGCCGCGCTCGACCCGCTCCGCGACGACCTGGTCGAGGCGGGACGGTCGTGCGTGCACCCGGACCACCGCTCGGGTGCGGTGATCAACCTGATGTGGGCGGGGATCACCCGGTACCTGCACCTGCGCGGCTCCCGCTGGCTCGGCGGCTGCGCCTCGGTGCCGGTGGCCGACGGGGGCCGGTCGGTGGCCGAGGTGTGGGCGCAGGCCCAGGCCCGGCACCTGGCGCCGCCGCCGCTGCGGGTCCGCCCGCTGCGCCCCTGGTTCGCCGAGCCGGCCGCCGCCGTCGCCCCGGTGGCCGCCGGCGAGCCTCTCGGCCGCGCCGCGGTGCCGCCGCTGCTGCGTGGCTACCTCCGGCTCGGCGCGTGGGTCTGCGGCGAGCCGTCGTACGACCCCGACTTCGGGGTCGCGGACTTCTACGTGCTCTTCTCGCTGGACCGGATGAACCCGCGCTACCTGCGGCACTTCCTGGGCGGGGCGGAGCAGTGACCGCCGCGCAGCGCGACCTCTGGCGGCCCTCGTCCGGCTGCGACGAGGAGTGCCTGCCGGCGGCCGGCGAGGTGCCGACGGTGCCGGTGGCACGCCGGGTGCTCCGGTTGGTCGCCGCGACCGGCATGCTGCTGGCCGGGGTGGGCCTGGTGGTGCTGCTGCCGGTGCTGCCGGCGCCGGAGCGGCAGGCGGCGATGCGCGCTTGGGCCCGGGGCACGGCGCGCGCGTTCGGCGTCCGGCTGGTGATCCGGGGCCGGTTGCCCCGGCGGCGCGCGCTGCTGGTCGCCAACCATGTCTCGTGGCTGGACATCCTCGCGGTGCTGGCGGTCGCGCCGACCCGGATGGTGGCGAAGCGGGAGGTCCGGTCCTGGCCGGTGGTGGGCCTGCTGGCCGCGGCGGCGGGCACGGTCTTCGTGGACCGGTCCCGGCCGCGGGCGCTGCCGGCCACCGTGCGCCGGGTCGCCGACGCGCTGCGCGCCGGCCGGTCGGTCGCGGTCTTCCCGGAGGGTACGACCTGGTGCGCCGGGGACGGCGCGGACGACTGTCGCCCCGGCGGCGGGTTCCGGCCCGCGATGTTCCAGGCGGCCATCGACTCGGGTAGCCCTGTGGTGCCGCTGCGGCTCGCTTACCGGTGCGAGGTCACCGGGGCGGCCACCACCGCAGCCGCCTTCCTCGGTGCGGACACCCTGCTGCGCTCGGTGGCCCGGGTGGTCGCGGCGCGGGAGCTGGTGGTGTCGGTGACGGTCGCCGCCGCACTGCACCCGGCCCGCGACGCCGACCGGCGGTTGCTGGCCCGGGCCGCCGAGTCGGCCGTACACCTGCCGCCCCCGGTGGGGGCCGCGGCGCGGGCCCGGCTGCACGCGGTGCCCACGGCCGTCCCGGTCCGGCCGTCGGCCGTCGGGCCCGCGCCGACGGGGTTGGCATCCGACGCCGGCCGGGAGCTGGACCTGGCCGCCTGACGGAGTCGCGACAGTCTTGTGCTGTCGCGATGTATCGCGTTACTGTCCTCTCGTCGGACGTGCGTCGCGCGTCGTCGAGGGGAGGGCGCCATGACCGAATGGACGGTCGACAGTCCACAGCGACTCACCGTGGACGGTCCGGTCACCCGGTTGGACGTCCGGCTGGTGAGCGGGCGACTCAACGTGGTCGCCACCGACGGCCCGGCCCGGATCGACGTCACCCGGGTCGGCCGCCGGCCCGTCCTGGTCACCCACTCCGACGGCCGGCTCACCATCCGCCAGGAGCGCGGTCAGGGCTGGGCGGACGCCGTGCGGTGGTTCCGGTCCCTCGCCAGGTACCCGAGCGTGGACGTCTCCGTCGCGGTGTCCGCCGACGTCATCGCCGACCTGCGTCTCGTCGCGGGCTCGTTGCTCGCGTCCGGGCTGCGCCGGCAGACCACGGTCGACGTGACCGCCGGCCAGATCACCCTGATGGGGCTGCGCGGCGGCACCTTCGGCAAGATCACCTCGGGGTCGGTGGAGGCGCTCGGCGTCGGCGGCGACCTCACCCTGGAGACGGTCTCCGGGGAGGTGATCGTCGCCGACAGCGCCGCCGACCGGGTGCGGGCGCAGACCGTCTCGGGCGCCATCACCTGCGACCTCGACAACCCCCGCCGCAGCGAGATCCGGCTCACCACCGTCTCCGGCAGCATCACCGTCCGCGTCCGGGAGGACAGCGACCTCGACGTACGGCTGCACACCGCCTCGGGCCGGATCACCAGCGGGTTCCCGCAGGTGCGCACCTCGACGTTCCCCCTGGCCAACAGCGAGGGGGTGCTCGGCGCCGGCGAGGGTAAGCTCTGGGCGTCCGCGACCTCGGGGAGCATCGCGCTACTCGCCCGAGGAGTGGACGCCGACCAGGAGGAGCTGCCGTGACCGCCGTGTTCAGCCACGGCCGGCTCCGGCTCTACCTGCTCAAACTCCTCGACGACGGTCCGAAGCACGGCTACGAGCTGATCCGCCTGCTGGAGGACCGCTTCCTCGGGCTCTACGCGCCCAGCGCCGGCACCATCTACCCCCGCCTGCAACGGCTGGAGGCCGAGGGACTGGTCAGCCACACCGCCGCCGGAGGCCGCAAGACGTACAGCATCACCGACGCCGGCCGCGACGAGCTGCGCCAGCGGGCCGGTGAGCTGACCACCCTGGAGGCGGACATCGCCGCCTCGGTGGCGGACCTCTCCACCCTGGCCGGTGAGATCCGCAGCGAGGTGAGCGGCTCCGTACGCGACCTCAAGCGGGAGCTCAGCGAGGCCGCCCGGCAGACCCGGCGTAACCGGTGGGAACCTCCGGCGCCGCCCCGCCCGGCGCCGGCCAACGGACAACGCGCGGCACTGCTCGACGAGCTCGACCAGCGGCTGACCGCGTTCACCGCCGAGGTTGGCCGGCTGGCGCGGGCCCGGCAGTTCAGCGACGTCCAACTGCGCACCGCGATCCGGTTGCTCGACGGCGCGCTGGACGGCCTGCGCCGGCTGCTGCGCTGACCGACGCCGCCGACCGGTCGGGGTCGACCTCCGACTCACAGGATTTTTGCAGGAAGCGTCCAGCGCCGGTGCAGTGAGGTCACCGATGATGGGCACATGCCCGCTACCCAGACCGAGGCGCGACTGCTCGTCGTCGAGGACGACCCCAACATCCTCGAACTGCTCTCCGCGAGCCTGCGCTTCGCGGGCTTCGACGTGGCCACCGCGACCAGCGGCAGCGCGGCTCTGAACGCCGCCAAGGACCACCGGCCCGATCTGGTGGTGCTCGACGTGATGCTGCCGGACCTCGACGGCTTCGAGGTCATCCGGATGCTCCGCGAGGGCGGCACGCGTACTCCGGTGGTCTTCCTGACCGCCCGGGACGCCACGGACGACAAGATCCGGGGCCTGACCCTGGGCGGCGACGACTACGTCACCAAGCCGTTCAGCCTGGAGGAGTTGACCGCCCGGATCCGCGCGGTGCTGCGGCGCACCACCACCGGCGAGCAGGCCCCGTCCCGGCTCACGTTCGCCGATCTGGAGCTGGACGAGGAGACCCACGAGGTGCACCGGGCCGGGCAGCGGGTGCAGCTGTCGCCGACCGAGTTCAAGCTGCTGCGCTACCTGATGCTCAACGCCAACCGGGTGCTGTCCAAGGCGCAGATCCTCGACCACGTCTGGAACTACGACTTCCGCGGCGACGACAACATCGTCGAGTCCTACATCTCCTACCTGCGGCGCAAGGTCGACACCAGCCAGCCCCGGCTCATCCACACCCTCCGCGGTGTCGGGTACGTGCTGCGCAAGCCGGCGGCGTGAACGGGGTCCAGCAGGCGAAGGGGCGGCTGCGGGCCGTACCACTGCGGATCAAACTGGTCGCCTCGGTGCTGGCGTTGGTCGCCGGCGCCCTGGTGGTGATCAGCGTCTCGACCGCGTACTTCCTGCACAGCTACCTGGTCGACCAGATCGACCTCGAACTGCGCGAGTCGGCAAACCGGATCCAGTTGCCGTCGTCGAACGACGTCTACCTGCCCAGCGACTACGTGGTGGTGCTGACCGACCGCAACACCGGCAAGGTGCTGGGCTTCGCGTACGACAAGTCCCGCTTCACGGTGAGCGACCTGCCGCCGTGGCCGGGCGACGAGGCCGGGTTCGCAGCGCAGGAAAGGGCACAGAAGGACAGCCCGCGCACCGTCCGCGCCCGGGACAGCTCGGTGCGCTGGCGGATGCTCTACACCGAGCTGCCCGGCGGCCAGAGGGCGGCGATCGGCGAGCACCTGACCGATGTCGACCTCGCCGTCAAGCGGTTGGCCTGGATCGACCTGCTGGTCGGCGGGGCAGTGCTGATCATGCTGGCCTCGGTGGGCGCGGCGATCGTGCGGACCAGCCTCAAGCCGCTGGTGGAGATCGAACGCACCGCCGCCGCCATCGCCGGCGGCGACCTGACCCGCCGGGTGCCCGACCCGGAGCAGGGGCAGGAGCATCCCACCTCCGAACTGGGCCGGCTCTCCCGCGCGCTGAACGCGATGCTCACCCAGATCGAGGCGGCGTTCACCGCCCGGGCCGCCTCGGAGACCGCGGCGCGCTCGGCCGAGAGCGCCGCCCGGGACGCGGCGGTCGCCGCGCAGGCGTCCGAGGCGCGGGCCCGGCGCTCCGAGGAGCGGATGCGGCAGTTCGTGGCGGACGCCTCACACGAGCTGCGGACCCCGCTGACCACCATCCGTGGCTTCGCCGAGCTGTACCGGCAGGGCGCGGCCCGGGCGCCGGAGCAGACCGCCGGCCTGCTGCGCCGGATCGAGGACGAGGCGGCCCGGATGGGGCTGCTGGTGGAGGACCTGCTGCTGCTCGCCCGGCTCGACCGGGAACGGCCGCTCTCGCTCGCCCCGGTCGAGCTGCCGGTGCTCGCCTCGGACGCGGTGCAGGCCGCCCGGGCGGTCGCCCCCGACCGGCGGATCGAGCTGGACATCGAGCCGGGCTCCGGCCCCCTCGTCGTGTTCGCCGACGACGCGCGGCTGCGTCAGGTGATCGGCAACCTGGTCACCAACGCGTTGACGCACACCCCACCGGACGCCAAGGTCAGCCTGCGGCTGCGTGCCGAGCCGGGGAACCTCGCCGTGGTGGAGGTGGCCGACACCGGCCCGGGGCTCTCCCCGGACCAGGCGGAACGGGTCTTCGAGCGGTTCTACCGGGCCGACGCGGCGCGGACCCGGCGGGCCGACGGCAACACCGGCACCGGCCTCGGCCTGGCCATCGTGGCTGCGCTGGTCGCCGCC
The DNA here is from genome assembly GCF_040678715.1 of Micromonospora sp. NPDC049301. Lineage (NCBI taxonomy): Bacteria > Bacillati > Actinomycetota > Actinomycetes > Micromonosporales > Micromonosporaceae > Micromonospora > Micromonospora sp. NPDC049301. The sequence continues at coordinate 496,248 of NZ_JBFAQO010000006.1, forward strand.
CACCACGGCACGGTCGAGGTGGGCGAGACCCCGGGCGGTGGCGCCACCTTCCGGGTCCGGCTGCCGCAGGTGCCGCAGTCCGACGCGGGAGAATGACTTTCAGGCAACTTCCAGGACGGTTCCAGGTTGGTCGCAGTGGCCGGGGAGAAGGTAGTTCCATGACCGAGTTCGAGTCCGACCCGCAGCGCCGGCCGGCCCCTACCGACGCCGAGCCGTCGCATCCCACCGCCGAGCTGCCGCGCGACGAGCGCGCGCAGTCCGACTCCCCGACCACCCCTGTCCCGGTCGTCTCGACCACCGACGACGCGGCGACCACCGCCGCCAACCCGGCGGTGCCCGCCGAGCCCACAGCGCCTGCTGGGTACGCCGGCCAGCAGGCCAGCGCGCCGCCGGCCGCCGGACAGCCGACCGGGTACGAGCCCCCCGCCGGCACCCACTCCGCGCCGCCGTACCCGGTCTCCGGGCACCCGGCGCCCGGCCAGCCCGGTTACCCGCAGCCGACCGCCGGCCGGTACCCCGGTGCTCCCTGGTACCCGGGCCAGCAGTCCGGCTGGGCCGGCGGGGGCCAGCCGGGCGTGGCGTACCAGCCGCACCAGCACCAGCACCAGCCGCACCCGGGCCAGCCGCACCTGCAGCAGCACCCCGGCCAGCCGGTGCCGCCCTGGGGCCCGCAGGCCACCCCGCCCGGCACCGGACCCCGTCCGGGCCGGATCGCCAAGTTCGCCGGCGCCGGCGTCGCGGTGTTCGCCCTGATGCTCGGCTCCGGTGTGGCCGGCGGTGCGCTCGCACTCGCCCTCGACGGCGACGGTGGGGGCGTGACCCGCACCTACTCCGCAGCCCCGGTGCTCAACAGCGCGGACCTGCCGAAGATCGCCGCCGCCGTGCAGGACAGCGTCGTCTCCATCACCACCACCAGCGGCGAGGGCTCCGGGGTGGTGCTCAGCGCCGACGGTTACGTGCTCACCAACAACCACGTGGTCGCCTCGGCCGCCGGCGACACGGTGCAGGTCGTCTTCGCCGACGGCAAGACCGCCCAAGCGAAGATCATCGGCACCGACCCGAAGACCGACCTGGCCGTGGTCAAGGCCAGCGGGGTGAGCAACCTCAAGCCGGCCACCTTCGGTGACAGCGACGGCATGCAGGTCGGCGATCAGGTGCTCGCCCTGGGCAGCCCGCTCGGCCTGCAGGGTTCGGTGACCTCGGGCATCCTCAGCGCCCGGGACCGCACCATCCGGGCCGGCGAGGGCCAGCCGCAGGACCCGAACCAGCAGGGCCAGGCCGTCAGCTCGATCTCCGGCCTGCTCCAGACCGACGCCCCGATCAACCCCGGCAACTCCGGTGGCGCCCTGGTCAACACCCGTGGCGAGGTGATCGGCGTCAACACCGCCATCGCCACCTCCGGGCAGAGCACCGGCAACATCGGCGTGGGCTTCGCCATCCCCAGCAACAAGGCCAAGGACGTCGCGGGCAAGCTCCAGCGCGGCGAGAAGGTCAGCCACCCGTCGCTCGGGGTCGGCGTCAACCAGGCCGAGGGCGGCGGCGCCCTGGTCGCGTCGGTCACCGCGGGCAGCCCCGCCGAGAAGGCTGGCCTCCAGCGGGGCGACGTGATCACCCGGTTCGGCGACAAGGCGGTCAACGACTCCGACGACCTGGTCGGCGCGGTGCAGGCCGGCAAGGTCGGCGACCGGGTCGAGGTGCAGTTCAAGCGCAACGGCACCGAGAAAACCGCAACCGTGACGCTCGCCGAGACGTCCTGACCGGTATCTGAACCTGCCTCCTCCCTCCGGCGGCGGGTGGCGGGGCCAAGGGGGTTGGCTCCGTCACCCGCCGCTCTTTCCGCCCTGACGGCGGTTCACCCGATTTGGGTGAGCCGCCGTCACCCGTACGCCAGGCACGTTCGGCAGGTGAGCCCGCGACGTACGGGGGGTGGCGATGAGCACGGTGACGGATGTCCGCGACGACCAGCGGATCCAGCGCGACGTCCTGGCCGAGCTGGCCTGGGACCCGCAGCTGCAACCGAACGAGATCGGCGTGACCGTCGACCGGGGGATCGTCACCCTGACCGGGTTCGTGGACGGGGCCGCGCGCAGTTGGGCGGCGACCCGCTGCGCCCAGCGGGTGCGCGGTGTCCGGGCGGTGGCCGACGAGATCGAGGTGCGGCTGCCGGGCACACCGGGGCGTACCGACGCCGAGATCGCCATCGCCGCCAGCCGGGCGTTGGAGTGGGACAGCTTCGTGCCCGCCGAACGGCTGGACGTGACCGTCGCCAACGGCTGGCTGATGCTCCGCGGTGAGGTCGAGTTCGGGTGGCAGCGCCGCACCGCCGAGGGGGAACTGCGCCGGCTGGACGGCGTACGGGGGATCACCAACCTGGTCGAGGTGCGTCCGCCGGCGCCACCGGCCGCTGACCGGCTGCGACGGGACGTCCAACGCGCGCTGCTGCGTACGCTCGGCAGCGAACGGGTGACGGTCGAGGTGGACGGCGAGACCCTGGTCCTCACCGGGGTGGTCCGCTCGTGGTGGGAACGCGACCAGGTCGAGCGGGTGGCCTGGTCCGCGCCGGGGGTGCGGATGGTCCATGACCAGCTCCTGGTCGGTGGGTGATCGTCCGTCGTGTCCGGTTTACCGGTCAGGGCACGGGGAAACCGCTGCGGACCATTCCGGCCGACGGCGACACCGGACCGGGGAGCAACGGGGAGGACTCGTGGCCGTGAACCACCCGCCCGCCGCCCGTGCTTCGGAGCGGCCGCTGCGCATCGCGATGGTGGTGCCGCCGTGGCTGTCCGTGCCGCCGCCCGGATACGGCGGCTTGGAGCAGGTGGTCGCCGGTCTCGTGGACACCCTGAAGGGGCACGGACACGCGGTGACGCTGTTCGGGGCCGGCGGGCATCACGGCACCGCCGGTGACTTCGTCTCGACCATCCCCGAGGTCCAGTACGCGCGACTCGGCGAGTCGTTGCCGGAGCTGGCCCACCTGGCCCAGGTGAACCGGATGGTCAGGGCGGGCGACTTCGACCTGATCCACGACCACACCACGATCGGTCCGCTGGTGGCCGGTCGCCGGGCCGTGCCGACGGTGGCGACGGTGCACGGCAACCCGGTCGGGGAGTACGGCGACGTGCTCAGCCAGGTCGACGAGGGCGTCGCCCTGGTGGCCATCTCGCACGCCCAGCGCCGGCTCAACCCGACCCTGCCCTGGGCCGGCACCGTGCACAACGCACTGGACCTGCGCGGGTTTCCGCGCAAGACGGCGCCCGGCACCGGGCCGGTGCTGTGGCTGGCCCGGTTCAGCCCGGACAAGGGCCCGGACATCGCGATCCGGGCGTGCCGGGCGGCCGGGCTGCCGCTGCTGCTCGCCGGCAAGTGCAACGAGCCGGCCGAACGCCGCTACTACGAGGAGGTCGTCGCGCCGCTGGTCGGCGACGACGTGACCGTCGTGTTCAACGCCGACCGCGCGGAGACGCTGCGGATGCTGGTGGACGCCCGCTGCCTGATCATGCCGATCCAGTGGGAGGAGCCGTTCGGCATGGTGATGTTGGAGGCGATGGCTACCGGCGCCCCGGTGGTCGCCTTCGACCGTGGCGCCGTGCCGGAGCTGGTCCGGCCCGGCGTGACCGGGTTGGTCTGCGAGCACCCGGAGGAGCTACCCGCCGCGTTGCGGGCGGCGAAGGACCTGGACCCGGCGGCCTGCGTGGCGCACGTCGCGGAGAACTTCTCGGTCGAGCGCTTGGCGTACGGCTACGAGGAGGTCTACCGACGCTTCCTCGCCAGCCGGCACGACGTCCGCGAGGCGGCCCGGGTGGCGGACCGCTGACCGGCCAGCCCCGCGTGCGAAAGGGCCCGGATCAGACCCGGGCGGCTCCCAGCTCGGCGATGGCGGCGTCCAGCCTGTCCGCGTACTCCGGGCTGATGGCGCCCTCGCCCAGCCGGACCGCGACCTTCTCGCGCAGCCGCGCCACCGGCGGGGCCAGCTCGTTCCGGTTGCCGGAGCCGGCCGCGGCGGTCAGGTTGCGCAGCTCGTTGCGCAGGTCGAGGCCGACGTCGGCGCGGATCTCCCCGGCGGTCAAACCGGCGCCGATCAGGCCGTCGACCCGGTTGGCGGCCTCCACGAGCGTGCCCGGCGCGGAGGTGGGCGAGCCGGCGCTCGGCCGGGCCGACGGCGTGGGTGCGGGCCGGGACGGCTCGGTGACCGGCGGGGCGGTCGAGAGGGTCGTCACCGGACCGGCGGTGGGTTGGGTCCGCGGTGTCGCCCGCCGCTCGGGCAGCAGCGTCGCGACGGTCAGCGCCACGCCGACCGCCAGGACCGCCGGGACCAGCAGCAGCGCCGGCCGCCGGCGCGACCGGCCCGGCCCGCGGTCGTCCCGATCCGGCGCGGCTGGCCCGGCGCCCGGCCCACCCTCGGCTGTCGGAGCGGGTGGCGCCGGCGGCAGGGTCAGGGTGGGTACCCGGGTGGTGGTCGGCGGATCGGTCGCCAGCAGGTGGTCCCGCAGCACCGTGGCGACCTGCCGGGCGGTCGGCCGGTCGGCCGGATCCCGGGCCAGACTGCGCAGGCAGACCCGGGCCACCGCCGGGGGCAGCTCCGGCAGGCCGGTCAGCGTCGGCGGCGGGCCGCTGGCCAGCGCGTCGCTGAGCTGCTCCCAGGTGTCCGCCGGGTAGGGGACCCGGCCGGTCAGCGCCTCGTACAGCAGCACGCCGAGCGAATACACGTCGGTGGCCGGCTGGGCGGGCGCGCCGTCGAGTCGTTCCGGAGCCACGTACGCCGGGGTGCCGAAGGTGCCGCCGTCCTCGTCCTCGTCGGGGGCGCCGATCCGGGTGGCGATGCCGAAGTCGAGCACCTTCACGCCGACCCCGGTCATCATCACGTTGGCCGGGGTGATGTCCCGGTGCACGATGCCGAGCCGGTGCGCGGCGGCCAGCGCGTCCGCGACCTGCGCGCCCACCTGGACCGCCTCGGCCCACGGCAGCGGGCCCTCGGTGAGCCGCAGCTCCAACTCCTCACCGCTGAGCAGCTCCATCACCACGAACGAGGTGATGGTGCCGTCCGGGGCGACCGTCTCGCCGTAGTCGTGCACCGAGGTCACGTGCGGGTGCACCAGCTGGGCGGCGGCCCGGGCCTCCTCGCGCACCATGTCGCGGAAACGGGCGTCGGCGGCCAGCGACGGGGCGAGCACCTTGAGCGCGACGACCCGGTCCAGCACCTCGTCGTGGGCGCGCCAGATGACCGACATGCCGCCGGCGCCGATCTGGTCGAGAAGCCGGTACCGGCGGGCCAGCAACCGGCCCGGATGCAGTGCTGCCTTCACGGATCGCACCTGCCTCGGGGGTGGGAGCGGTATCAGGTTGCGCGAATGTTTCCTGGCTGTCAACGCCGTCGGTGCCCGCCACCGGTCCGGGACGGGTGCGTGCGCCCACCGCCCCAGCCGGTGGCCGACGGGTCGGCGGCGGGCCCGTGCCAGGATGGGTGGCATGGCGGGGGGACCGGTGGCGTTCGTACTCGGGGGCGGGGGAGTGCTCGGCGCCGTCGAGGTGGGCATGTTGCGTGCCCTGTTCCGTGCCGGCATCCAACCGGACATGGTGCTCGGCACGTCGATCGGCGCGGTCAACGGCGCGCTGGTCGCGGCCGACCCCTCGGAGGCGGTGACCGACCGGCTGGTGCGGCTCTGGGCCTCGCCGGAGGCCAGCGAGGTGTACGGCGACTCGGTCGCCCGGCAGCTGCGCCGCTTCGCCGCCCGGACCCACCTGCACTCGCCCCGGCCGCTGCGCCGCCTGCTGGAATCCGAGCTGGGGGTGGACACCACCTTCGCCGACCTGCGGGTGCCGTTCCGCTGCTGCGCGGCGCACATCGAGCGGGCCGCCGAGCACTGGTTCGACAGCGGCCCGGTGGTGCCCGCCGTGCTGGCGTCGGCCTCGGTGCCGGGCCTGCTCCCACCCACCGAGATCGACGGTGCGCACTACGTGGACGGTGGCATCGTCAACTCCATCCCGATCGGCGAGGCGGTGGCGGGCGGCGCCGGCCAGATCTTCGTCCTTCAGGTGGGCCGGATCGAACGGGAGCTGACGCCGCCCCGCCGGCCGTGGGAGATCGCACAGGTCGCGTTCGAGATCTCCCGCCGGCACCGGTTCTTCCGGGAGATGGCCGCGCTGCCGGAGGGGGTGGAGGTGCACGTCCTGCCGACCGGGGGGCTGAACCCGCGCGACGACACCCCGTGGGCGTACCGCGACATGGCGGCGGTGGGACGGCGGATCAGCCGGGCGTACACCGCCTCCCGGCGTTACCTCGCGGCCAACGTGGAGCGGTGATGCCGCTGCCGCCCAGGTGGCTGCGCCGGTTGCTGCTCGCCCCCGGTGTGGTGCTGCTCGCCGTCACGGTGGTGACCACCCTGCCGGTCTGGGCACTGCTCGCCGCGGCCGCCTCCCCGCTGGTCCCGGGTCGGTTGCGTCCGCTGCGGCTGCTCTGGATCGGCTGCGTCTACCTCGTCTGGGACGCTGCCGCGCTGCTCGCGCTCTTCGCGCTCTGGGTCGCCTCCGGCTTCGGATGGCGGAGCCGGTCGCCGGCCTTCCAGCGCGCGCACTACGTGCTGGCCGGCTGGTTCCTGCGGGTGCTGTTCTGGCAGGCCCGCTGGGCGCTGCGGCTGCGGATCGACGTGGTGGGCACCGACCCCGACACCGCGCTGCCCGGCCGGCCCGAGTTGGTGCTCTGCCGGCACGCCGGGCCGGGCGACTCGTTCATCCTGATCCACGGGCTGGTCAACTGGTTCGACCGGGAGCCCCGGATCGTGCTCAAGGACAGCCTCCAGTGGGACCCGGCGATCGACGTGCTGCTCAACCGGCTGCCCAACCGGTTCATCGCGCCGACGCCGGAGCGCGGCGAGGCGACGGTACGCCAGATCGGGCACCTGGCCACCGGCCTGGACGACAACGACGCGTTCGTCATCTTCCCGGAGGGTGGCAACTTCACCCCCCGACGGAGGCTGCGCGCCATCGCCCGACTGCGCTCCCTCGGGCTGGAGCGGATGGCGCTGCGCGCCGAGCGGATGCGGCACGTGCTCGCCCCGCAGCCCGGCGGGATGCTCGCCGCGCTGGACGCCGCCCCGGACGCCGGGGTCATCTTCGTCGCCCACACCGGGCTGGACCGGATGCTCACCGTCGCCGACGTGTGGCGGGAACTGCCGATGGACAAGCGGATCGTGATGCGGTTCTGGTCGGTGCCGCCGGAGGACGTGCCGACCGGTCGGCAGGAACGCATCGACTGGCTCTACGACTGGTGGGGGAAGATCGACGCCTGGATCGCGGCCAATCGGGACGGCGCCGCGTAGGGTGCGCTCGTGGACCAGATCTGCGTGGTGACGACGGTCGTGGACGCGCGTTCGGTCGCCGACGTGCTGGCGGCCGCGGCCGTCGCCGGACGGCTCGCCGCCTGCGCCCAGGTCGGCGGTCAGGTGGACAGCACCTACTGGTGGCGGGCCGGGGTGGAGACCAGCACCGAGTGGTCGGTGCAGTTCAAGACCGCACCCGACCGGCTCACCGCGTTGGTGGACCAGATCCGTGCCAGCCATCCGTACGAGGTTCCGGAGATCCTGGTGTCCAGGGTGGAGAGTGGCGACCCCGGCTACGCCACCTGGGTGCACGAGCACACCCGCCCCTGAGTACGCGCACTCTGGGCGGCGCCCCGGTGGGGCTTCGATGATGACCGCGTGGATGACATCGGCTATCCCTGCCCCGCCTGCGGTGCCCCGGCCGACCTGAGCGCCGGTTGCGCCGGCTGCCGCCGCCCACCCGACCCGATCGCCGCCGAGGTGGTCCGCCTGGGCCGGGAGGTCGCGCGGCTCGGGCCGGAGGTGGAGCGGGCCCGCCGGACGTACGCCGAGCTGGCTGCGCGGCTGGCCGCGACGTCCCGGCGGCAGGCGGAGCTGGCGGCGATCGTCCGCGCCGGGGTGGCGGCGCCGTTCACCGGGCCGGCGCCCAGAGGGCCTGAGGTGCGCACCGAGCCGGTGGCGGTCGGTGCGGGTTCCCCGGCGCCGGGCGCCGCGGAGGCGTCCACACGGACGGTCCAGGGTCTGCTCTTCGTCCTCGGTGGACTTCTGTTGGGCACCGCGGCGGTGGTCTTCACCGCGGTCGCCTGGGCGTCGGTGGGCGTCGGGGGACGGGCGCTGATCCTGGCGGCGGTCACCGCGCTCGCTCTGGCCGCTCCGCTGCTGGCGGTCCGCCGGGGGCTGCGCGGCACGGCGGAGACGTTCGCCGCCGTGGGGCTGCTGCTGGTGGTGCTGGACGGGTACGCCGCCTGGTCGGTGGACCTGGCGGGTGTGGCCGGCTGGCCGGGCAGCAGGTACGCCGCGCTGGTCGGGGGGGCCAGCGCGGCGGTCGCCGCGGTGTACGCGCGGTGGAGCCGGTTGACCGGTCCCTGGTTCGCCGCGCTGCTGGCCGTCCAGCCGGTGCTGCCGCTGCTCGCCGTGGCGGCGCGGCCGGGTGCGGACGGCTGGGCCCTGGTCCTGCTCGGGGTGGCGCTGGTGGACCTGGCCGTGCTCGCCGCGCTGCGCGGCAGGGGAGGGCAGGCCCCGATGGCCGGCCGGGTGCTGGCCGGGGTCGGGCACGTCGCCGCGCTGGTCGCTGCGGCCGGCTGCGCCCTGGTGCCGCTGCTGCTCGGCCGGGCGGCGGGTGCACCGCTGCTGGCCGGGGTGCCGCTGGTGCTGGTCGCGTCGACCGGGCTCGGCGCGGCCCGACTGGTCGGCGGACGGGCGCTGCGGGCGGTGGCCGCCGGGTTGCTGGTGCCGGTGGTCGCCGCCGCGCTGCTGCGCCCGGTGGCCGAGCTGCGGTCGTCGTTGCTGCTGCTCGCGACGGCCACGGTCGCCCTCGGGCTGGCCGGTGCGGTACGGCTGCTGCCGGCCGGTTGGCGCACCGGGCCGCGCGCCGGGGCGCTGCTGGTCGCGGCGGGCACGGTGCAGGTCGCGGTGCTGATCACCGGGGGGCTGGCGGTCGCCGCCGTGGGCAGGTCGTTGCCGCCGTGGAGCGGTGCCGGAAACGGGCCGGACCTGACCTGGGGCTGGCAGGTGGCACCCGTGCTGGCGTTGGCGCTCGGCGCGACGGCGTTGCTGCTGCCCCGCAGCGCGGGGGTCGTGCTCGCCACGGCCGGCACAGCGGCGGTGCTGCTCGCGGTGCCCGCCGGCTGGGCGGCCGCCTGGCCGGCCGTGGTGACCGTGGACCTGATCGGCGGGGTCGTGCTGCTGCTCGCCGTGCTGGCTCGCCCGGCGGTCCGGCCGACAACGCTGCTCACCGGGGCTCTCGGCGGCGCCGTCCTGCTCGGGCACGGGCTGTTGGTGGCCCTGGCCGCTCCGGCCGCCGCCCTGGTGGCGCTCGGAACGGTCACCGTGCTCGGCCTGGCGCTGGCCGTGCGGCGGGCCGCCGGGCCGTACCGGTGGGTGGCCGGCGCGGGTCTGCTGGTCGCGCAGCTCGCGCTGCCCGGGGTCGCCGCGCTGGCGCTGTTCGCCGCGGGCGCGCCGCCCTGGTGGCAGGCCCGGGTCGCGCTGGTGGCGGCCGGGCTGCCGCTGGTCGCGTTGCTCGCGACGCGTCGCCACCGGGCGGAGCTGACCGGGTACGCGGTGGGCGGCGCCGTGCTCGCGGTGACCGTGCCCGGCCTCGCGCCGCTGGTCGTGGCGGGGAACGAGCCGCTCGCGCTGTACGCCGCGCTGGCGGCGCTGGGCGTCGCGCTCGTCGCCCGCTGGGATGTGCCGACGACCGGTGACCAACCGGAGCGGGCCGCCGTGGGCGCGCCGGTGGCCGGCGACCGCGAGCCGGGCAGCCCGGCGGTCGGGGTGTCGCCGGTGACCGGTCTGGTCGCTGTGGCCGGCGTCGTGCTGGTGGCGGTCGCGGTGCTGGCCGCCCTGCCGGCGCTGCTCACCGCGCTCACCGCCCCGTACGGCAGCCGAGGGCCGGTGTGGTCCGGGGTGCCGAGGGTTGTCGCCGATCCGGCGGCGCTCCCCGCCGGGCTGGCGCTGGTCGTGCTGGCGGTGGCCGCCGTGCTGGCGGGTCGAGGGGTCCGCCCGCCGCTGCTGCGCGCAGTGCCGTTCGCCGCGGCTGCGCTGCCGGTGCTGCTCGTCGCGGCCGGCGCGCCCTGGCCGGTGCTGCCGGCCGTCGTCCTGCTCGCCGGGGTGGCCGCGCTGCTCGTCGCCGCTCTCGCCGTGCCCCGACCGGCGCTCGCGCCGACCGCCGCGCCGGTGGGTGTGGTCCTGGCCGCGTCCGGCGTGGTGGGGCTGCTGGCCACCCGGGCCGGCACGCTCGCCGCGGAGGGTGTGCTGCTGGTGGCGGCGGTCGTCGTCGCCGTCGGAGCGCGGTACGTCGAGGTGCGCGTCACCGGCTGCCTCGCCGCCGTGGGGGCGGCGTCGGCGCTGGCGGTGACCGCCCCGCTCGCCGGCGGGCAACCGCTCCGGGCGGCGGCGTACCCGCTGCTGGCGGTGGCCGCCCTGGTCCTGGCCGTCGCCGCCGCGACCAGCCCGGCGGCGACCGGCCGGCCGGCTGACCCGATCGGTTCGGCGTCCTGGGCGAGCGGCGCGGCCGCGACCGGGAACGTGGCAGGCGGGAGCCCGTCGGCGCGGGCCGGGGTCGGGCGGGTGCTCGATGCCGCCGCGCAGGCGGTGGCGCTGGTGGCGGTGCTGCTCGCCGTCGAGGTGGCACGGCACGTCGCGACCGTCTGCGTGCTCTGGGGTGTCGCCGTCGCGCTGCGGCTGCTGCGCCGGGGCGAGCCCGTCGCCCGGCGGTGGGCGTTCGCCGCCATCGCCGGCGGCAGCGAACTGCTCGGGGCGTGGGTGCTGCTGGCCGCCGGCGGTGTGACCGTGCTGGAGGCGTACACCCTGCCGGCCGCGGCGCTGGCCCTCGGCGCGGGCCTGCTGGCGCTGCGCACCCGGCCCGGTCTGACCAGTTGGCCGGCGCTCGGCCCGGGGCTGGTCGCGGCGCTGCTGCCGAGCCTGGTGTCGGTGCTGGCCGGCCCGGACCCGCAGCCGTGGCGGCGGCTGCTGCTCGGCGCGGCGGCGCTGGGCGCGGTGCTGGCCGGCGCCACCCGCCGTTGGCAGGCTCCGGTCCTGCTCGGTGGCGGAGTGCTGGCGGCGCTGGCGCTGCACGAGCTGGCTCGTGGCTGGGACCTGCTGCCCCGCTGGATCTACCTGGGTGCCGGCGGGCTGGCGTTGATCGGGCTCGCCGCGAGCTACGAGCGACGGCGGCGCGACCTGGCCCGGCTGCGCGACGTGGTGGCCCGGCTGGGCTGAACCGAACCCGGGGGTAGGGCTCGCCCTACCCCCCATTCGGGGGTTGTCAGGGTTACTCACAGCAACTAATCCCGCCAGGCTAGATATAGCCCGGGCCACCCCGGTACGGGCGTGAGCGGGAACGGGAGCAGCCCATGGCGCTCGGAGCGGTGGCGGAACCGCCGGTACGACGGCGAGGCAGTGACTACGCACAGTTGTCCCGACGGATCAGCGAGGCGGGCCTGCTGGAGCGGCGTCCCGGCTCGTACGTCGCCCGCATCGTGCTCACACTCGGTGCCTTCATCGCCGGCTGGGTCGGGGTGTTCCTCGTCGGCGACTCCTGGTGGCAGCTGCCGCTCGCGGCCGTGATGGCCGTGGCCACGACCCAGGTCGCGTTCCTCGGTCACGACGCCGGGCACCGCCAGATGTTCCGCCGGCGTGGTCCCAGCGAGCTGGTGGGCCTGTTCGCGGGCAACGCGGCGGTGGGGATCAGCTACGGCTGGTGGGTCGACAAGCACAACCGGCACCACGCCAACCCGAACCACGAGGACGAGGACCCGGACGTCGGCGCGGGCGCCCTGGTGTGGACGCCGGAGCAGGCGCTGGAGACCCGGGGGTTCGGCCGCTGGCTGGCCAAGCGGCAGGCGTACTTCTTCTTCCCGATGCTGCTGCTCGAGGGGCTGAGCCTGCACGTGGCGAGCATCCGGGCGATCGTCGGCCGGGGGCCGGACGGCCGGTACGCCACCCCGATGCGGCACCGGGCGGCCGAGGCGGCCCTGCTGCTCGCGCACACCGCCGGTTACGTGGCGCTGCTGCTGGCGGTCATGTCGCCGGGGAAGGCGCTGCTCTTCGCCGTCGTGCACCAGGGGCTGTGGGGCCTCTACATGGGCTGCGCGTTCGCGCCGAACCACAAGGGCATGCCGATGCCGACCGCCGAGGACGAGCTGGACTTCCTGCGCAAGCAGGTGCTGACGTCCCGCAACGTCCGGGGCAGCCGGTTCGTGGACACGGCGCTGGGCGGGCTCAACTACCAGATCGAGCACCACCTGTTCCCGAACATGCCCCGGGCCAACCTGCGCCGGGCGCAGCCGATCGTCCGCGCCTACTGCGCCGAGCAGGGCATCTCGTACGCCGAGACCGGGCTGGTCGAGTCGTACCGGCAGGCGCTCGGCCACCTGCACGAGGTGGGCCAGCCGCTGCGCGGCTGAGCACGCGGGCCGCTGGGCGGCTGAGCACGTACGTGGCGGGGGCGGTGCCGCAGGGCACCGCCCCCGCTTCGTCGTACCGGCCCCGACCGACACCCCGCCACCGCTGGTCGATGCCGCTCGCCGGCCCCGGTAGGGTCGGCGCATGGCAGACCTGCTCACCGCGGAAGCGGTGCGAGACGAGCTGGGCGGGCTGACGGGCTGGTCGGGCGACGAGACCGGGATCAGCCGCACGGTGGAGCTGACCAGCTTCCCGGCGGCCATCGCGGTGGTCGACCGGGTGGCCGGGGCGGCCGAGGAACTGGACCACCACCCCGACATCGACATCCGCTGGCGCACGCTGACGTTCCGCTGCGTCACCCACTCGGCCGACGGGGTCACCCACCGCGACATCGACCTCGCCCGCCGGATCGACGAGATCATCCGGAGTGCCCGATGAGGTTCGAGATCAGCAAGGTGCTGGACGCCATCGAGGGCCGGGTCTGCACGGACCCGTCGCTGGTGCGAGCGGTGCTCGACCTGGCCGAGGTGATCCGCTACCAGGACATCGACGGTGGTCGGCCGGCCAGCCTGCTACGGCTCGGCATGGTCATCGACGCGCTCTCCCGTGAGCTGGAGGAGGACAGCGTCCAGGTGTACGCGGTGGTGCACCGCGCGCTGCTCTCCGACGCCGACCTCACCTCAAACGAGCGGATGGTGGTCCGCCGCTGGGCCGACGACGGGCTCGTCGAGGTGCTCGACAACCCGGGCGACCGGATGCTGGAGGTCGCGGACCTGCTCGGGCTGCCGGTGCTCAGCCGGGTCCGCTTCGACGGGCTGCGCGGGCGCTTCCCGTGGCTGGTCGAGCAGCCCGGTCGGCTGCTCGCCCCGGTGCCCGGCGCCGGCGGCCCGGTGTTCATCGCGCACGTCGGCGGCGGGCACTCGCCGGTCTCCGGCACCCGCTCGCCGGCGGGAGTGAAGCTGCTGGCCCGCCAGTGGCGCTGCCCCGAGCCGGGCTGCGCGCTCTTCGGTGGCGGTGGTGGGGGTGGCGCGTTCGCCGACCTGGCGCGGGTGGAGCGCAGCCCGGCCGGGCAGCCGCCGCCCGCGCTGCGCGGCGGCGTACCGACCTGCCCCCGACACGGCGCACGGCTGGGCGACGGTGGCCCCCGGCCGCGTACGGAGGTGCTCGCGGTACGCGTCGGCGGCCTGGTCCGGCGGCGGTTCGTGCTCAGCGAGGAGCAGCCGGTGGTGGCCGGTCGGGCCCCCGAGCAGGACGGCGGGATCATGCTCGGGCAGTGGCTCAACGACGAGGCCCGGCGGTGGATCAGCCGTGGCCACGTCCGCTTCGAGCTGCGGGTCGGCGAGGTCGTGGTGACCGACGTCAGCACCAACGGCTCCGGCATCCGGCCGGCCGGCTCGATGGCTGAGGCGGACCGTATCGCCCTGGCCCCGCAGCAGTCCCGGGTGCTGGGTGAGGGCGACATGGTGGAGCTCTACCCGGGGGTGCAGATCGGCCGGGCCGAGGAGCTGCCCACCGGCGCCCCGTTCACCCCCACCTCGGTGATGGCCGAGGCTCCCACCATGGCGATGCGCCTGCCCCGCGCCTGACGCGGAAGGCGGGCGTCGGGACCGTGGTCCCGACGCCCGCCCCAGGCTCGTGCCGGGTCAGCCGGCCAGCACGGCGGCGAGCTGAGCCACCGCCAGGTCGATCTCCTCCTCGGTGATCACGAGTGGCGGAGCGAGCCGGATGGTGGAGCCGTGGGTGTCCTTGGCGAGCACGCCGCGCTCGGCGAGCCGCTCACAGGCCTCCCGCCCGCTCATCAGCGCCGGGTCGATGTCCAGACCGGCCCAGAGACCACGGACGCGCACCCCGACCAGGCCCTTGCCGACCAGCCCCTCCAGGCCGGCCCGCAGCCGCTCGCCCAGCTCGGCCGAGCGGCGCTGGAACTCGCCGGTGGCCAGTAGCCGGACCACCTCGATCGCCACCGCGCAGGCCAGCGGGTTGCCACCGAAGGTGGAGCCGTGCTGGCCGGGCTTGAGCACGCCGAGCACGTCGGCGTTCGCGGCCACCGCGGAGACCGGCACGATGCCGCCGCCGAGCGCCTTGCCCAGCAGGTACATGTCCGGCACGACGCCCTCGTGGTCACAGGCGAAGGTCGCGCCGGTGCGCCCCAGGCCGGACTGGATCTCGTCGGCGATGAAGAGCACGTTGCGCTCGGTGCAGACCTGGCGCACGCCCGGCAGGTAGCCCTCCTGCGGCACCACCACGCCCTGCTCGCCCTGGATCGGCTCCAGCAGCACGGCCACGGTGTTCTCGTCGATGGCGGCGGCCAGCGCGTCCAGGTCGCCGTACGGGACCACGGTGAAGCCCGGGGTGTACGGCCCGAAGTCGGCGCGGGCGTCCTCGTCGGTGGAGAAGCTCACGATGGTGGTGGTCCGGCCGTGGAAGTTGCCCTCGGCCACCACGATGTTGGCCTGACCGGCCGGCACGCCCTTGACCTGGTAGCCCCACTTGCGGGCCACCTTGATCCCGGTCTCCACCGCCTCGGCGCCGGTGTTCATCGGCAGCACCAGGTCCTTGCCGCACAGCTCGGCCAGCTCGCGGCAGAAGTCGGCGAACTGGTCGTGGATGAAGGCCCGGCTGGTCAGCGTCAGCCGGTCCAGCTGGGCGTGCGCGGCGGCGATGAGCTGGGGGTGCCGGTGGCCGAAGTTGAGCGCGGAGTAGCCGGCCAGGCAGTCCAGGTAGCGCCGGCCGTCCACGTCGGTGAGCCAGGCACCCTCCGCGGACGAGATCACCACCGGCAGCGGGTGGTAGTTGTGCGCCGTCCAGCGCTCGGCGTCCCGGACCGCTCCCGGCGTCCGCAGGATGTCATCCACGATCACTTGCTTGCCTTTCCCTGACGGAGTCGCAGCGTGCAGCACTTCGGTCCGCCGCCGGCCTTACGCAGCTCGGACAGGTCGACGCCGATGGTCTCGTAGCCCCGGTCGCGCAGCTTGGCGGCCAGGTCGGTGGCCTGCGCGGGCAGCACCACGTGCCGCCCGTCGCTGACCGCGTTCAGCCCCAGCACCTCGGCGTCGGCCATGGTGGCGTGCACCGCGTCGGGGAAGAGCCGGCGCAGCACGGCCTGGCTGCCGGGCGAGAACGCCTCGGGCAGGTACGCCACCGTCCGCTCGTCGAGCACGGTCAGCGCGGTGTCCAGGTGGTAGAAGCGCGGGTCGACCAGCTGCATGGTGATCACCGGGTAACCGAAGACCTCCTGCAACTGGGCGTGCGAGGCGTGCGCGGTGCGGAAGCCGGTGCCGGCGAGCAGGTGGTCGCCGGCCAGCAGGACGTCGCCCTCGCCCTCGTTGACGTGCTTGGGGTCGTACATCTCGAAGCCGGCGGCCTCGAACCAGGCCCGGTAGGCCGGCGCCTCGTCGGCGCGCTGCGGGTCGCGGAACTGCACGGCCATCGCCTTGCCGTCGATCACGGTGCCGCCGTTGGCGGCGAAGACCATGTCGGGCAGGCCGGGCACCGGAGCGATCTCCTCGACGGTGTGGCCCAGGTCAAGGTACGTCTGGCGCAGCCGCTCCCACTGCCGGACGGCCAGCGCGGCGTCGACCGGCGCGCTCGGGTCCATCCACGGGTTGATCGCGTAGTCGACGGCGAAGTACGTCGGCCGGCACATCAGCAGGCGCTGGCTGGTGGCGTCCATCGTCATTGTGGTGCTCCCAGGGTCGGGCGCGCCCGGCCACCGTGGCCCACGGGCTGGCGCCGTTGCTCAACGTTATGCGGCGCCAGCGGCAGGATCCACCACCGAGAGTTGCGCGCACCGAACATTCGTTGCGTCTGGGCGGTCAGCGGCTGCGATTCGTTGTGTGAGCGGCTGGGCGGGCCGCGAAAACGCCTCGGAGCCCGGCGAACCGGGCCCCGGACAGACTTCAGGGGCGGCGAATCGCCGCCCCTGAACGGGTGTCGCCCGGCCGGTGAACCACCGGGAGATCGGGCAGCCGGCGAACCGCCGGCCTTGCCGGTGCACCACCGGCGAGCGGGACAGTGCCCGCTAGAAACGATCGACAAACTGTGAGTCGAGCCACTCCCGGAACCGCTGCACCCAGTCGCCGTCGGTGGTCGGCCAGTCGAACTGGCCGGTCATCGCCAGCACGCCGAGCACCACCGCCGCGAGCCCGATGAGCACGCCGAACAGCGCGTCGGTCTTGCCGGCGACGTGCCGGCGGCGGGTGGCCATCAGGCCGAGCACCGAGAGCACCGCGCCGATTGCGCCGAGCCCGATGCCGTACCCGGCCAGGGTGCCGGTGAGCACGAAGAGCGCACCGGCGACCGCGACGATCAGGCCGAGGGTGGCGAGCAGGCTGGCCCGAGGCTTCGGGCCGCGCGTCACCGGCGGCTCCGGCGCCGTCCGGTCCGGGGTCGGGTCGACCGGGCGGTCGGTGGTGACCCGGTCCGTCGTGTCGGGCCGCCGGGTGGTGCTGTCGAGGGCGGCGTTCCGGTCGCCGGTGCGCTCGATGGTCGGGGTGGCGGTGCGCTCCGGCGTCGAGGCCGGGCTGGTGACGGTGCGGGGCTCGGCGTCCGGCCGGGCGGTGGCGGCTCGGGCCCCCGCCGCGCGCTCACTCGCCCGCCGCTCGGCCTCGCCGGCCTGGTCGCCGGTCGCCGTGGTGCTGCGGTACGTCGTCTGGTCGGCGTCCCGGTCGGTGACCACCGGGCGGCCCGTGTCGCCGCTGTCTGACCGGCCCTCGGTCAGCGTCGTGCTCTCCCGGTCGCTGGCCGGGGTGTCTCGGTCGTCAATGCGACCGTCGAGGTTCTCGTCCCGCGTCGGTGCCGGCTCGGACCGGCGGGACAGCGAAGGAATCCTGACCACAACACACCTCCTGATGAATGCGTGGTGGCCGACGTATCGGGTGGCACCCACGCGGTACGTCACGGAGATACCCAGATGCTCGATTTCTGACACCCACCTGAACGGGCGGTGGGCCGCCCCCGACGACCCACCGCCCGTGGTGCGTCCGCGCCCGGTCAGGCGGGCACCGTCCACTTCTGGTTGGCGCCACCGGTGCAGGTCCAGACCTGGGTGGGGGTGGCGTTGGCCGAGGTGTTTCCCAGCACGTCCAGACACTTGTTCGCGCTGACGCTGACCAGGTCACGGGCGGCCGTCGCGGTCCAGCGTTGGTTGGCGCCGCCGGTGCAGGTCCAGATCTGCACCCGGGTGCCGTCGGCCGTGGCGTTATCCCGGACGTCCAGACATTTGCCCAGTGCCCGTACGGTGCCGTCGCTGCCGATCGTCCACTGCTGGGCGGCGCTGCCGTTGCAGTCGTACAACTGGACGGCCGTGCCGTCGGCGCTGTTGGCCGCGGCCACGTCCAGGCACTTGCCGGCGAGGCCGACGATCGCGCCGGTCCGGCCCCCGCCGCCGCCACCCGACTGGGTGCCCGACCAGGTGAACGTCGCCGTGGTGCGGGCTGGCAGCGAGTACGTGAAGGACTGCCCACCCCAGACAACCTTTACCGACTGGGCGCTGGTGCCGCCGTTGTGCGCGATGAGCGCCTTGGAGCCGTTCGGGTTGACGTACGCCACGTTCTGCACGGTGCCGTTGGCGGTCGAGTCGATCCGGTACGCCCCGGGCTGGACGAACTTCGTCAGGTGCCCGGTCGTGTAGTACTCGATCGTGTAGTCGACCTGGCCGGCCCGGGAGCCGCCCTCCTGCACGGTGACCAGACCGGTGCAGGTGGCGCAGCCGCCGTTGTGCGGGCCCATCGACTGGTTGAGGGCGAGACCCCACTTGACCAGGCTGCCGCTCCAGTTCCGGGCGTAGTTCACGATGTCGGCCAGGTCCTCGTTGTGCTGGTTGCCGATCCAGGTGCCGCCGGAGTGCTCGGTGCTGAACTGGCGCACCGCCGGGTACTGGTTGTGCACCTGGGTGCCGACCGCCGGGTCGCCGAAGTAGCCGTGCCAGGCGATGCCGCCGAAGAGTGGGTCGTTGCGGACGCCGGCGTCGGCCAGCAGCACCGCCCCGAAGTTCGGGTGGTCGCCGTAGTTCCAGTCGTGCACCAGCACCTTGGTGGTGAGGCCGGCGGCGCGCAGCGCGGGGTAGAGGTGGTTCTTGGTCAACTCGACCAGCCCGGAGCCGTTCCAACTCATGCCCGGGTACGTCATGGCCGTCGGGTTGGCGGCCTGGCAGCAGTTGGGCTCGTTCTGCACCGAGAGGTAGTTCACGGCGATGCCGGCGGCCTGGTATGCCTGCACGTACTTGACCAGGTACTGGGCGTACATCGGGTAGTACTCGGCCTTGAGCCAGCCCATCTGGTCCATCCGGCCGTTGTCCTTCATCCAGCCCGGCGCGCTCCACGGCACGCCCATCACCCGCAGCGCCGGGTTGAGTGACCGGGCCTGCGCGGTGAGCAGCCGGACGTTCGTGTCGTAGCCGTTGGTGTTGAAGTCGTTGAGGTCGCAGCAGGTGTCGTCGAGGGAGACGTTGCCGGGCCGGGAGAGGTCCGAGGCGCCGATCGGGTTGCGGACGAAGGAGAGCCCGATGCCGTCAGTCGGGGAGAAGAGCTTGCTCATCACCGTGTCGCGGGTGGCGGCGCTGATCGGACCACCCCGGAAGAGGTACGCCGTGCTGTCGGTGATCGACGCGCCGCCGCCCTCGAACTGCTGGTAACGGGTGTTCTCGTTGACAGTGATGGTGTGCGTCGCGCCGCCGCTGGTGGCGGCGAAGGCGATCGGGGTCTGCTGCTGGAGGCCCCGGCTGACCTGGCGGCCACCGGAGTCCGAGGTGGTGGTCAGCCAGATGTTCACCTGCTCGCCGGCTGCGGAGGCGGGAGTCGGCAGCGCGACCGCGGCGGCGGCCGTCGCGGTGCAGATCGCGAGCAGGGCCGCCGGGACGGCTCGGCGTCGGGGCCGCTGACGGTGGCCTGACGGCAGGGGTACGGGGGTGGTGGGCATCGGCGTCTTCCTCTCGCGCGGCGGTGCTGTCGGTGCCGGCCGGGCGTGCTTAACAGTTAATATTCCTTAGTAATAGAAGTCAATAAATTCTTTCCGGGGTGTTCACCGGCTGTGTGGGCCAGGGCGCAACACCGTGACAGCGCCAGGGCTGACGTGGCCGCACGGCTCACTCGGCCCGGCCGGGCGCTGCTGGCTATCCTTGGCACCCGTGCCAGAGGGACACACGATCCACCGCCTGGCGGCCCGGCACACCGAGCTGTTCGCCGGTGACAAGCTGCACGCCGCGAGCCCGCAGGGCCGCTTCGCCGAGGGCGCGGCCCGGCTCTCCGGCACGGTCCTGGAGAGCACTGAGGCGTACGGCAAGCACCTGCTGCACCACTACGCCGGCGAGCTGACGCTGCACGTACATCTCGGGCTGTACGGCAAGTTCGCCGACGGGTCGGGGGAGCCGCCGGAGCCGGTCGGCCAGGTGCGACTGCGGCTGGCCAGCGACCGGCACTGGCTCGACCTGCGCGGGCCCACCGCCTGCGAGCTGCTCACTCCACCCGAGGTGGCCGCGCTGCGGGACCGCCTCGGGCCGGACCCGCTGCGCGCCGACGCCGACCCGGAGCGGGCGTACGCCCGGATCTCGCGCAGCCCGACGCCGCTGGCCGCGTTGCTGCTGGACCAGTCGGTGGTGGCCGGCACCGGGCTGATCTTCGTGACCGAGGCGTTGTTCCGGGCCGGGCTGCCGCCGAGGATGCCCGGCCGACAGCTGACCCGGGCCGGCTGGGACGCGCTCTGGATCGACCTGGTCGGGCTGATGCGTCTCGCGGTCGAGCACGGCCGGATCGACACGGTGCGCGACGCGCACCTCCCGGAGGCGATGGGCCGTCCGCCCCGGGTGGACCGGCACGGCGGCGAGGTGTACGTCTACCGCCGCCCCGGCGAGCCGTGCCACGTCTGCGGCGCCGAGGTCAGTCGCGGCGAGCTGGCCGGTCGCAATCTCTACTGGTGCCGTACCTGCCAGCCCGTCTGATCGGCGCGCCCGGTCACCGCTCGTCGAGCAGCCACCGGACCACCTCGAGGTGGTGCGCGAGGACGGCGTCGCCGTCGAGACTCCAGGCCAGCGTCTGGCCGACCGTCCAGCCCCGGACCCGTTCCCGGTCCAGCCCCAGCTCGGTGCTGAGCCGGTGCAGCCGGTGCCGGACGGCGGCCGGGGAGTGGCCCAGCTCCCGACCGCGCACCATCGGGACCACCGAGAACTCCCGCTCGCCGGTGAGCGGCTTCGGGTCGATCACCAGCCATGGTTCCCGTTCGGCGGAGAGCACGTTGCCGGCGTGCAGGTCCTGGTTGACCAGCACCTGCTCGCCCTGGCTCGACGCCAGTTCGGCGAGCAGGGCGAGCGCCGTGTCGAGCAGTCGCCGCTCGTACGGCCGGCCGGCCCGTGCCCAGTTGCGCGGCATCCGGTCGATCCAGCCGGCGGCCTCCTCGGCCAGTGGGGTGAACGGCGCGCCGGCCGGCCGCCAGAGCCGGGGGAGCAGCCCGGTCAGCACGTCCAACGCCCGGTCGGCGGGCAGATCGTGCAGGGAACCGCCGGGCCGGCAGCGCTCCAGCAGCAGTGCCCGGCGCCGCGGATCGTGCCCGAGTAGTCGGATCGCCCCGTGGCCGTCCCACCGGGCCAGGGCGTCGGCCTCGTGCCGGCTCTCGTCGTCCGGGTACTGGAGCTTGAGCACCGCCGGCGTGCCGTCGGGCATCTCGACGGGGAGCGCCAGGGAGGCGAAGGCGTACCGGAAGGGCGGCCCGAGCCGCAGCGACCACCGCTCGGCGCATTCCGCGAGCCGGTCGGGGAGTGTGGCCAGCCAGTCCCGGCCCTCCGGCGAGCGGCGTAGCCAGCCAAGTCCCTCGGGCAGTTCCATCCGGTCATCCTGGATCATCGGCGGGCGTGTGGCTGTCCGGGGGCGCGGTGCCCGGTGGCGGTGTGACGAAGCAGAATTGACAGCGACCGGCCCCCAGAGCAGGGTGGAGACGAGACAACGATGTCAACGGGCGAATGGGATGAATCCCACCCACCATCGTTGCCGCCCGCCGATTCTGGCCATATGTCCCTTCCCGACCCGACGGTGACCAGCTGAGATGACCGATGTGCCCCGCTCCGCAGCCGAACCGACCCCTGCTCCGGCAGGAACACCCGACCTGCCCGACCTCGACCTGTTCCTCGCCGACCAGACCCGCACGCTGCTCGACACGGCTCGGCGCGCGGTCCGGCCCGAGGGCGGCTTCTGGTGGCTGACCGACGACCGCACCCCGGACCGCAGCGAACCGCTGCACACCTGGATCACCTGCCGGATGACCCACGTGGCCGCCCTCGCCCACCGCAACGGCGACACGGAGGCGGCCGCTCTGGTCGACCACGGGGTCGCCGCGCTCAGCACGCTGCTGCGTGACGACCGGTACGGCGGCTGGTTCGGCGCCGTCGACCAGCAGGGCACACCGACCAACGAGCGCAAGGCCGGGTACGACCACGCCTTCGTGCTGCTCGCCGCGTCCGGGGCGGCGCGCGCCGGGCGGCCCGGCGCGGACCGGCTCCTCGACGACGCCGTCGCCGTGGTGCGGGACCGGTTCTGGGACGCCGAGGCCGGCGCCGTCCGCGAATCCTGGAACCGGGACTGGACGGTCACCGAGGACTACCGGGGCGCGAACAGCAGCATGCACATGGTGGAGGCGTTCCTCGCCGCTGCCGCCGCCACCGGCGACGCGAGCTGGACCGACCGGGCCCTGCGGATCGGCACCCACCTGGTGCACGGCGAGGGCGCCCGGCACGACTGGCGGCTGCCGGAGCACTTCACCGCCGGCTGGGCGCCGCTGCCCGACTACAACCGGGACCGGCCCGCCGACCCGTTCCGGCCGTACGGCTCCACGATCGGGCACTGGCTGGAGTGGGCCCGGCTGCTGCTGGAGCTGGAGGCGGTCCTGCCGCAGCCGCCGCAATGGCTGCTCGCCGACGCCCGCGCCCTGTTCGCCGCCGCCGTACGGCGCGGCTGGGCCGTCGACGGCGCCGACGGCTTCGTCTACACCATCGACTGGGACGACCGGCCCGTCGTCCGCTCCCGGATGCACTGGGTGGTGGCCGAGGCGATCGGAGCGGCGGTCACCCTGCACCGCCGCACCGGGGACGCCGTCTACGCCGACTGGTACCGGGTCTTCTGGGCGTACGCGCGCCAGCACCTCATCGACGACGCCGGGTGGCGGCACGAGCTGGACCCGCGGAACCGGCCCGCCAGCACCGTCTGGCACGGCCGGCCGGACGTCTACCACGCGTACCAGGCGGTGCTGCTGTCCCGCTCGGCCGACGCGCTCGGTGGCCCCGGCCCGCTCGCCCCCGGCGAGGTGCCCGCGTGATCGTGGTGGCGGGTGAGGCGCTCATCGACCTGGTGGTCACCGCCGACGGGCAGCGGGCCGTGCCGGGCGGCTCCCCGGCCAACGTGGCGGTCACGCTGGCCCGGCTCGACCAGCCGGTACGGCTACTGGCCCGGCTCGGCACCGATGAGTACGGCCGGCAGCTCGCCGAGCACCTGAGTGCCAACCGGGTGGACCTGGGCTGGGCGGTCCGCGCCGAGCAGCCCACCTCGGTGGCGGTGGCCACGTTGAATGCCGCCGGGCAGGCCAGCTACGAGTTCCGGCTGGACGGCACGGCGGACTGGCAGTGGACACCGCAGGAGTTGCCCGAGCTGGCGGGGTCGACGGCGACCGCCCTGCACACCGGGTCGCTCGCGCTCGCGCTGGCGCCGGGCGCGCGGGTGCTGGAGGACCTGCTCGCCCGCGAACGCCGCCGGGACGGCCGCACCGTCTCGATCGACGTCAACCTGCGCCCCAGCATCGTCACGGACCGGGCGGCCGAGCAGGCGCGGGTACGGCGTCAGGTCGGCCTCGCGCACCTGGTCAAGGCCAGCGACGAGGACCTGGCCTGGCTCCACCCGGACCGGACGGTGCCCGACGTGATGGCCGAGTGGCGCGAGGCGGGGGTGTGCTGCGCGGTGGTGACCCGGGGTGCGGACGGCGCGTGGCTGCTCGCCCCGGACGGGTCGATGCACCAGGAACCGGCGGTGCCCACCACGGTGGTCGACACGGTCGGTGCCGGCGACGCGTTCACCGGCGGCCTGCTGGCGGCGCTGGCCGACCTGGACGCGCTCGGTGACCGGCCGGTCGACCGGCTCGCCGCGCTGACCGTGGAGCAGTGGGCCACGGTGCTCCGGCAGGCCGCCCTGGTCGCCGCGCTGACCTGCGCCCGCCGCGGCGCGGACCCGCCCAGCCGGGCCGAGGTGGCGGCCCTGCTCGGCGCGTGACTGCGGGGTGCGGGGCCCGCGCCTCAGGCGGCCGGCGGAGTCAGGCCGCGACGCAGCAGCCGGGTCGGGAGCACGGTGGTCGACGGCGGGGAGTCGTCACCGGCGATCCGCCGGAACAGCCGTTCGCTGGCGATCCGGGCCAGCTCCCGGGTGTCGTACGCGACGACGGTGAACGGCCGGGGCATCAGGTGGGCCAACTCGAAGTCGTCGAAGCCGACCAACGCCGCGTCGCTGCCCTGCCGGTGCAGCTCCTGGAGGGCACCGACGGTGAGCCGGTTGTTGCCGCAGAAGAAGGCGGTGGGCGGGTCCGGCAGGTCGAGCAGCGCGGCGACCGCCCGCCCGGCCTCCTCGGGGGCGATGAGCCGGTCGCGGACCAGCGAGTCGTCGGGCTCGATCCCGGCGGCGGCGAGCGCCGCCCGCGCGCCGACCAGCCGCTCCCGGATGGTGGGCACACTCGGCGCGCCGAGCAGGACACCCACCCGGCGGTGCCCCTCATCGAGTAGAGCGCCCACCCCGGCACGGCTGCCGCCCTGATTGTCCAGGAGCACGGCGTCGGCGAGCAGCCCCTGCGGCGGCCGGTCCAGGAAGACCACCGGCATGCCCAACTCCACCTCGCGGCGCAGGAACGAGTGGTCGGGGCCGGCCGGCACCACCAGCAGCCCGTCGACCCGGCGCTGGGTGAAGTCCTGGAGCAGCGCGCGTTCCCGCTCCGGGTCCTCCTCCGAGGAGGCGGTGATCAGCATCGTCCCGTGCGCGGCGGCGATCTCGGCGGCGACACTGGCGATGGTGGCGTAGAACGGGTTGGCGATCTCCTCGATGAGCAGCCCGACGGTGGCGTTGAGCTGCCGGGAACGCAGGTTGCGGGCGATGTCGTTGCGCCGGAAGCCCAGCTCGGCGATGGCGGCCAGCACCCGACCGACCAGTTCCTGCCCCACCGGCTCGTCGTTGACCACCCGGGAGACGGTCTTCAGGCTGACCCCGGCGTGCCGGGCCACGTCGACCATGGTCGGGCGCCGGCGTGCGGTCGGCCGGGTCGGGGTCTGCGTCACGGGGTGGTCCTCCACGGGCGGCGCGGGTCAGCGGCCGACGGCGGTCAGCACGTCGACCGCTTTTCGGGCGGCGATCAGCACCGGGTCCCAGACCGGCGCGTACGGCGGAGCGTAGCCCAGGTCGAGCGCCGTCATCTCGTCCACCGTCATGCCGTTCCACAGCGCCACGGCCAGCGTGTCGATCCGTTTGGCCGCCTCGGACCAGCCGACGATCTGCGCGCCGAGCAGCCGCCCGCTGGGTCGCTCGGCGATCAGCTTGACGGTCATCGGGCGGGCCCCGGGGTAGTAGCCGGCCCGGTTGGTCGACTCGGCGATGACCGAGACGAAGTCGAAGCCGGCCGCGGTGGCATCGCGCTCGCGCAGGCCCGTCCGGCCGACCTCCAGGTCGCAGACCTTGGTCACCGACGTGCCGATCACGCCCAGGAAGGTGGCGTACCCGCCGCCGATGTTGATCCCGGCCACCCGGCCCTGCTTGTTGGCGTGCGTGCCCAGCGGTATGTGCACCGGCAGCCCGCTGACCCGGTGCAGCGTCTCCACGCAGTCGCCGCCAGCCCAGATCCCGGGCAGCCCGATCACCCGCATCCGTCGGTCCACCCGGATCCCGCCGGTCGGCCCGAGCGGCAGCCCGGCCGCCTCGGCGAGCGCGGCGTTCGGGCGTACGCCCAGACCCAGGACCACGACGTCGGTCGGGATCGGCCCCTCGGCGGTGACCACCGCGGACACCCGGCCGTCGCGCTCCTCCAGACCGGTCACCCGCATCCCGGTGCGGATCTGCATGCCCAGGCAGCGCATCGCTTCGGCGACCAGTTCGGCCATGTCGCCGTCCACGGTCGACATGGGCTGGTCGGCCGCCTCGACGAGGGTGACCGACAGGCCGCGTGCGATCAGGGCCTCGGCCATCTCGACGCCGATGTATCCGCCGCCGACCACCACGGCCCGGCGCGGCTGGGGCTCGCCGTCCAGCCAGTCGCGCAGCGCCGCCCCGTCGTCGAGGGTCTGCATGCCGAACACGCCCTGGGTGTCGGTGTCCGCCCACGACGGCTTCACCGGCACCGCGCCGGCGGCGTACATCAGCTCGTCGAAGCGCTCGCGGACCTCGCCGCCCCGCTCCAGGTCCCGGGCCACGACCTCGCGGCGCTCCAGGTCGATGGCGGTCGCCTCGTGACGCAGCCGCACGTCGATGGCGTGCTCGGTGCGGAACGTCTCCGGGGACCGGGCGATCAGATGCTCGGAGTCGGGCACCAGGCCGCTGATCCAGTACGGGATGCCGCACGCCGAGTAGGAGGTGAAGTGGCCGCGCTCGAAGACCACGATCTCCAGGTCGTCAGGGCCACTGCGGCGTCGGGCCTGGGACGCCGCCGACATGCCGGCGGCGTCCCCGCCGATGACGATCAGTCGTTGCGCCACCGGACCATCCTGTCACGCGGTGATCAGCCGCGGGTCTGTCGCGCCACGTCCTGCACCACGTCGATGAGCCGTCCGTTGCGGGCGAACACCGCCCGCTGCCGCGCAGCGCCGGTGCCGTGCCGGCGGAGCCCGCCCAGCAGGTCGGTCACCTCGGCCCAGTCACCGTGCTGCTCCAGCGCCGGTCGCAGGCGTTCCACGAACCGGTCCAGCAGCTCCCAGGCCGGGCGCAGCTCGCCGGTGGTGACGTCGACGCCCTGGCCCTCCAGGCCGTCGTGGGCGGCCCGCCAGTGCGCCCCGACCAGCAGGTGGTGGTCGGTGGGCAGCGCCGGCCGGTCGGCTTCGACGTCCGCCATGGCGGTGGCCACCAGGGCCCGGACCAGCGCGGCGACCAGCACCGCGTCGTCCACCGACGGGCAGACGTCGCCGATCCGCAGCTCCACGGTCGGGTACTTCGCCGAGAGTCGGGCGTACCAGTAGAGCATCCCCTCGTCGAGCATCACCCCGCTGGCGATCAGCTGGCGGATGAGCCGCTGGTAGTGCTCGTGCGACTCGAGCCAGGGCGTCGGCGCCACCGACGGCCAGCGTTCCCACTCGACCGAGCGCCAGCTGGCGTAGCCGGTGTCCTCGCCGCGGGCGAACGGGGAGTTGGTGGTCACCGCGTGCAGCATCGGCAGCCAGGGCCGGACGTGGTTGAGCACCTGCACGCCGGTCTCCGGGTCGGGCACGCCCACGTGCACGTGCATGCCGTTGTTGCCCGGCCCCGGGACGAGCAGCCGGAACCGTTCGACCATCCGGTCGAAGCGGGGCTTGTCCACCACCGGCGGCACCGGACCGTCGGCCGGCCCGGTGCCGATGGCCAGCAGCCGTACGCCGGCCCGCTCGGCGGCGTCGGCGAGCGCCCTGCGCAGCACGCTGAGGGAGTGCCGGATCGAGGAGAGCTCCAGCCCGGGCGGGCTGCCGATCTCGATCTGGCTGGTCTGGAACTCCCGCTCCACCTGCCCGCGCAGCTCCGCCGGCACCTGCTCGAGGACCAGGTCGACGGCGGGTACCGCGGCCCCGCTGTGCGGGTCGACGAGCAGGAACTCCTCCTCGACACCCACGGTGAGCAACTCGGTCCCCGCGGCCGTTCCGCTGGGCGCCTCCGCCACCTGGCCGGTCATCGCCACCACCGTCCGTTCCTGCCGGTCGCGGTCCGTCCGCGTCGGTCGGTCATTTGGTTACCCACCGTGGCGATGGCGGGAAACGTGGTGACGGCGCGTCGACCCGCGTGTCGGGCGAGCACCGCGCGTCGCGCTCGGCGTGTCGGTCGCCGGCGGGTGCCCCGCCACGTGCCGAGGGGCGGCCGCGATTCGATCGGCTGGCGTGACACCGGGCCCTAGGCTGGACCCGTGCCGGTACCGCTGGGGCTTTTCGGGGCTGCGTGGATCTACGTGTTCACGCAGCTCACCACGCTCGCGGCGCGTCCTGCCGACCTGCTCGCCGGCGCCGCGTTGACCGCCCTGGTGCTGCTCGCCGTGCTGCTCGCGGCGCGGATGTCCGGCCGCTCAGGCGCGTCGGGCATCGGCCGGCGCGGGACCGGGCTGCTGGCCCGCTCCCGTGGTCGCCGGGTGCCCCGGCAGGTCGACCCCGACGCCGCCGGCCGGCCCCGCCCCCGCGCACCCGGGCGCCCCTCGGCCGCGTAGCGCCACGCCGCCGCGCGGCCGATCCCGCCGTCATCGGTCCTCCCGCCCGGCGGACGCCGCCGGGGAGGACCCCACCGGAATCGGACCGAGGGGTTTCCCATGCTCGCCTTCGCACCACTGACCGGCGTGGTCGGCGCTGCCGGCACCGCGCTGTCCTGGCTCACCGATCTGCTCGAACCGTTGGCCGGCGGCACCGCGACCGCCGCCGCCATCGTGCTGTTCACCATCGCCGTCCGTTTGCTGATCTCGCCGCTCACCGTCGCCCAGGTCCGCGGGGAGCGACGCCGCGCGGCGCTCGCGCCGCAGGTGCGTGACCTCCAGCGGCGGTACGCCGACGACCCGACGAAGCTCCAGAGCGAGGTGTTCTCGCTGTACCGCTCGGCCGGCGCCAACCCGATCGCCGGCTGCCTGCCGCTGCTGCTCCAGGCGCCGTTCCTGCTGGTCCTGTACCGGCTGTTCACCACGACCGAGGGCGGCACCGGCCTGCTGGAGGAGCGGTTGGCGGGGGTGCCGCTGGGCCACCATCTCGGCGACGGGCTGGCCGGTGCCGCCGG
This sequence comes from Micromonospora sp. NPDC049301, assembly GCF_040678715.1. Classification (NCBI taxonomy): domain Bacteria; kingdom Bacillati; phylum Actinomycetota; class Actinomycetes; order Micromonosporales; family Micromonosporaceae; genus Micromonospora; species Micromonospora sp. NPDC049301. The sequence goes on from NZ_JBFAQO010000006.1 coordinate 524,623, forward strand.
TCCGTTGTTCGCGGGTCTGCTGGCCGCGCTGCTGCTGCTGGCCTGGTGGTCGTCGCGGCGGGCCCGCCGGGCGTCGGCGGTGGTCGGCACGGTGGCCGGTACGCCCACCGAGGGGCCGGGTGCGGCGACGCTCGGCCGGCTGCTGCCCCTGCTGCCGTTCACGACGGTGCTGGTGGCGCTGGTGCTGCCGCTCGCCGCGGTCATCTACCTGGTGACCACGACCGCCTGGTCGGCGCTGGAGCAGGTGGTGCTCCGCCGGCCGCAGGCGGCTCCGGCGAGCGCCAACGTAGATCGACGTTGACAACTGTTTCGGCGGGACGTACAACTCTGAGAGAGCGCTCTCTCGACCCGTCCCCGCAGAGAGGCACGTCCATGTCACCTCCCTCGGCGGCCACTGCCGCCCCGCCCGTCCGACGCCGGCTGCGGCTGGCGTCCGTCCTGCTCGTCGCGACCACCACCGTCCTGGCCGGCGTCACCGTCACCGCGCAGGCGGCCGTGCCGCCACCCCCGGCCGGCTGGAGCACGGTCTGGAGCGACGACTTCACCGGCGCGGCCGGCACCCTGCCGTCGGCCGCCAACTGGATCATCGACACCGGGCACAACTACCCGGGTGGCCCGGCCAACTGGGGCACCGGCGAGATCCAGAACTACACCGCCAGCACCGCCAACGTCAGCCACGACGGCGGCGGCAACCTGCGGATCACGCCGCTGCGCGACGGTGGGGGTGGCTGGACCTCCGCCCGGATCGAGACCGTGCGCAGCGACTTCAAGGCCCCGGCCGGCGGGGTGCTGGCCATCGAGGGCCGGATCCAGATGCCGAACGTCACCGGCGCCGCGGCGGCCGGCTACTGGCCGGCGTTCTGGGCGCTCGGTGCGCCCTACCGGGGCAACTACCAGAACTGGCCCGGCATCGGCGAGTTCGACGTGATGGAGAACGTCAACGGCATCAACTCTGTCTGGGGGGTGCTGCACTGCGGCGTCGCCCCGGGCGGGCCGTGCGACGAGTTCAACGGCATCGGCGCTTCCCGGGCCTGCCCGGGGGCCAGTTGCCAGTCGGCGTTCCACACCTACCGGTTCGAGTGGGACGCCTCGATCAGCCCCCAGCAATTGCGCTGGTACGTCGACGGGCAGCTCTACCACACCGTCACGCAGAGTCGGGTCGGTGAGCCGGCCTGGTCGCAGATGACCTCGCACGCGGGTTACTTCCTGCTGCTCAACGTGGCGATGGGTGGGGCCTTCCCGAACGGGGTGGCCGGCAGCGGCACGCCGACCGCGGCGACGGTGCCGGGTCGACCGATGCTTGTCGACTACGTGGCGGTGTACCGCCGTGGCGGCGGGACCACCCCGCCGCCCACCACGCCACCGCCGGGCGGTGGGAGGGACGCGTACGCGCAGATCCAGGCCGAGTCGTTCAACGGGCAGAACGGGGTGCTCGTCGAGGCGTGCTCCGAGGGCGGGCAGAACATCGCCGCGCTGCGGAACGGGGACTGGGCGCGCTACGACAACGTCGAATTCGGCTCGGCCGGGCCACGGGACTTCCTGGCCCGGGTGGCCTCCGGGGCCGGCGGGGGGGCGAGTGGCCTGGTCGAGGTGCGGCTGGACAGCCCGACCGCGGCGCCGATCGGCAGCTTCGCGATCGGCAACACCGGTGGCTGGCAGAGCTGGCGCTCGGTGCCCGGCAACGTCGGCGGGGTGACCGGCCGGCACACCGTCTACCTCACCTTCACCAGCGGGCAGCCGAACGACTTCGTCAACGTCAACTGGTTCACCTTCCGCCGCTGAGGCGGACCGTCCGGGCCGTCCGCCGCGTGGTCGCACGGCGGGCGGCCCATCCATCTGCGTCGACCCCTGGACAGAAACAGTTAACTATCTTAATAATAAGCGGCAACGTTGATGTCCATGGATGCCCGTCCGGCGTGGAGGGTCACATGAAACCTGCCAGATCCCTTGTCCTGTCCCTGGTCACCGCGCTCGCCGCGACGCTCGGTGCGGCCTGGGTTGCGCTGCCCGCGTTCGCCGCCGGGGCCACCGCCAGCTTCGTCAAGACCGCCGACTGGGGCTCCGGCTGGGAGGGGAAGTACACAATCACCAACGGCGGCGGATCGACCATCAACGGCTGGAGCCTCGCCTTCGACCTGCCGGCCGGCACGACCCTCGGCAGCTACTGGGACGCCCTGCTCAGCTCCGCCGGCCAGCGGCACACCTTCACCAACCGGTCCTGGAACGGCACCATCGCCCCGGGCGCCTCGGTCTCCTTCGGCTTCCTGGCCAGCGGCTCCGGCTCGCCGACGGGCTGCCAGCTCAACGGCGCGCCCTGCGGCGGCGGCACCCCGCCGCCCACCACGCCTCCGCCCACGACCCCTCCGCCCCCGACCACCCCGCCGCCGACGAACCCGCCACCCACCGGTGACCTGCCGAAGCACCTGCTCACCGGCTACTGGCACAACTTCGACAACCCCGCCGTCGAGCTGCGGCTGCGCGACGTCCCCGCCGAGTACGACCTGGTCGCGGTTGCCTTCGCCGAGGCCACCGCGACGCCGGGCGCGCTCACGTTCGGCGTCGACCCGGGGCTCGCCGCGGCGCTCGGCGGCTACACCGACGCGGACTTCACCGCCGACGTACGCACCCTGCACTCGCGGGGCAAGCGGGTGATCCTCTCGGTCGGCGGTGAGGCCGGCCGGGTCACGGTCAACGACGCCGCCTCGGCCACCGCGTTCGCCGACACCGCCGCCGCGCTGATCGCCCGCTACGGCTTCGACGGGATCGACATCGACCTGGAGAACGGGCTCAACCCGACGTACATGGCGCAGGCGCTGCGCGCCCTCCGGGCGAAGGTCGGCGCCGGCCTGATCATCGCGATGGCACCGCAGACCATCGACATGCAGTCCCCGGCCGGCGGCTACTTCAAGCTGGCCCTGGACATCAAGGACATCCTCACCGTGGTCAACACCCAGTACTACAACTCCGGGGCGATGCTCGGCTGCGACCAGAACGCCGCGTACGCCCAGGGCACGGTGAACTTCATCGTCGCGCTGGCCTGCATCCAACTGGAGGCCGGGCTCCGCCCCGACCAGGTCGGCCTCGGCCTGCCCGCCGGTCCCGGCGCGGCCGGCGGCGGCATCGTCGCGCCCAGCGTGGTCAACGCCGCCCTCGACTGCCTGGCCCGGGGCACCAACTGCGGCAGCTTCCGGCCGCCGCGCACCTACCCCGGCATCCGTGGCGCGATGACCTGGTCGGTGAACTGGGACGTCAGCAACGGCAACGGCTTCGCCCGCACGGTCGCCCCGCACCTCGACACCCTGCCCTGACCCGCCTCGACGCCCCGCGCGGGCGCCCGCACCACCCACCCGCAGGGCCGGCGTCGGCCGGCCGTACGGGTGGCACCCCCACCACCCCGGTCCCTGGAGGCCACCGTGAAACTCCGATCCCCCCGCGCGGCGACGTTCGCCGTCGCGCTGGCCGCCGCCCTGGTGGCGGCCACCGTCGTGGCGCCGCCGGCCGCGTCCGCGGCCACCGCCGCCTTCGTCCGCACCAGCAGCTGGAGCAGCGGGTACGAGGCGAAGTTCACCGTCACCAACAACACGTCCACGGCCATCACCTCGTGGAACGTCCAGTTCGACCTGCCCACCGGCAGCACGGTCGGGTCGGCCTGGGACGCGGTGGTGAGCAGCTCCGGTCAGCACGTGACCGCCCGCAACCAGTCCTGGAACGGCGCGTTGGCGGCCGGAGCGAGCACCTCGTTCGGCTTCATCGTCGCCGGCACCGGCGATCCCACCAACTGCACGGTCAACGGCTCGCCCTGCGCCGGCGGTCCGACCACCCCGCCGGGCGCCCCCGCCACCCCCGGCGGCCTGCGCGTCACCGGCAGCACCAACTCGGCCGTCTCGCTGGCCTGGAACGCGGTCGGCGGAACGGTGACCGGCTACCGGGTGTACGAGGGCTCGACGGTCCGCGCCACCGTCACCGGCACCTCGGCCACGGTCTCCGGTCTGGCCGCCTGCTCCGCGCACAGCTACACGGTCACCGCGTACAACTCGGCCGGGGAGTCGGCGCGGTCGGCGGCGGTCGCCGCGAGCACCACGGGCTGCACCGGCGGCGGTGGTGCGATGGCCGCCGCGCCGTACCTCTACCCGGGTTGGGGCGACCCGCCCGCCCCGGCGACCGTCATGTCGGCGACCGGCGTCAAGTGGTTCACCATCGCGTTCGTGCTTTCCGGCGGCGGCTGCGCCCCCGCCTGGGACGGCGGCGGCCCACTCACCAGCGGCGTGCACGCCAGCACCATCGCGGCCATCCGGGCGGCCGGCGGCGACGTGATCCCGTCCATCGGCGGCTGGAGCGGCAACAAGCTCGGCCCGAACTGCTCCTCGGCGAGCGCCCTCGCCGGCGCGTACCAGCAGGTGATCAACGCGTTCGGGCTCAAGGCGATCGACATCGACATCGAGAACAGCGACGAGTTCGAGAACGAGGTGGTGCAGGACCGGATCCTGGGCGCGCTGAAGATCGTCAAGCAGAACAACCCGGCGCTGAAGACCATCATCACGTTCGGCACCACCACCACCGGGCCGTCGTACTACGGCACCCGGCTGATCAACCAGGCCGCCGCGCTCGGCGCCAACATCGACACCTTCACCATCATGCCGTTCGACTTCGGCGGTGGGGCCAACATGTACCAGAGCACCGTCAACGCCGCCGAGGGGCTGAAGAACACGCTGAAGACGGCCTTCGGCTGGTCCGACGCCACGGCGTACGCGCACATGGGCATCTCCGGAATGAACGGGCTCTCCGACCAGCAGGAGCTGACCACACCGGCCACCTGGACGCAGATCCGGGACTGGGCGGAGGCGCGGGGGCTCGCGCGGTTCACCTTCTGGGCGGTCAACCGGGACCGGCCGTGCCCGGGCGGCGGAGTGGTCTCCAACTGCTCCGGCATCGCGCAGAACACGTGGGAGTTCACCTCGATCACCGCCCAGTTCGGCTGAGCGGAGGCGCGGATCAGCGACCGGCGGTCACCGACCGCCGGTCGTCGCGCGCCCGGCGTCGCCGGACCTTACGGATCACCCAGCTGACCACCATGACGACGAAGACCGCGACGATCCCGTAGTTGAACCAGTCGCTGTACCGCTCGACGTCCTGCCAGCGGCTGCCCAGCGCGTAGCCGGCCCCGACGATGAGGGCGTTCCACACCCCGCTGCCGATCGTGGTGAGCAGGATGAACTCGCCCAGCGGCATCCGGTTCGCCCCCGCCGGGACGGAGACCAGGCTGCGGACCACGGGCACGACCCGGCCGATCAGCACCGCCCACCGGCCGTGCCGCTCGAACCAACGGTCGGCCTTCTCCAGGTCGTCCCGGTCCACCAGCGGGATGCGGTCCAGCCACCGCTTGAGCCGCTCCTCGCCCAGCGCCGCGCCGAGCCAGTAGAGCACCAGCGCGCCGACCAGCGAGCCGACCGTCGCGGCCAGCACCACGAGCACCACGTTGAACCGGCCCTCGCTGGCCAGATAGCCGGCGAGCGCCAGCACGATCTCGCTGGGGATGGGCGGGACGATGCTCTCCAACGCCACCAGCAGCGCCACACCGACCGGCCCCATCCCGTCGATCACGGTGGCCACCCAACCGGTCAACCCGGTGAAGCTGGACGGGTCGACATTCTGGGCGAGCGCCATGGTCGTCCTTCCGCGTCGGCAGCAGGGGGATCGGATGGTGATACCCCGTCAGCCGTCGGGCACACGTGCCCGTGGGCCACGCCACGCCGCCCCGGCGGTCAGTGCTCCGGGTGCAGCGCGGTGTCGGCCGGCCCCTGCCGCCAGCCGGTGAACACCACGGTGAGGCCGGCGCGGACCGGCGCGCAGCAGAACGGCCCGGCCATGGCCTCGGCCGCCGGGTCCAGCGGGGCGAGCCGGACCAGCCGCCACGGTTCGTCGTCCACCCGAGCCCGGACGGTCAGCGCGTCGCCGGCCCGGCTGACCCGCACGGTCACCTCCCGGCCCGCCCACTCCGGCACCGGCGCGACCGACCAGTCGGAGAACTCCCGGGTCACCACCCCGCCGAGCTGGAGCTCGCCGTCGCTCACCTCGACGCCAGCCTTGACCCAGTTGCGCTCGTCCACCCGGACCAGCGCACCGGCCTGGTCGAACTGCCCGGTGAGATCGAGTCGGAAGCTCACCTCCATGGCGCTGCCGACCGGCAGCGGGGCCAGCAGGGCGGGGCCGTTGTCGTGCACGAACCCGTAACTGGTCCGCCGCCAGAAGTCGCTCTCCGCCGCCGGTTCGACGGTCAACTCGCCCGCCGGGCTCTCCTCCGCGCGGACCGGCGGGTACAGCCAGCCGCCCTGGGCCCAGTCCAACGGTTGGCTCGGCGGTACGAGGTCGATCTCCATGACCGGCACGCTACCGGCCGGAGGGGGCCGGTCGGTCTCCGCCGCCCGGCGGCGGGTTTGCCGCGGTGATCGACCGGAGAAGTTCATCCGGCATGGGTGACCGTTGGTACTCCGAAGCCGTCGTCTACTGCCTCGACATTGACACGTACGCCGACTCCGACGGCGACGGGGTCGGTGACATCCGTGGCCTGATCGGCCGGCTGGACTACCTGGCCCGGCTGGGGGTGACCTGCCTGTGGCTGCACCCGATCCACCCGTCGCCCAACCGCGACGACGGCTACGACGCCACCGACTTCTACAACGTGGACCCGCGCTTCGGCACCCTCGGCGACTTCGCGGAGCTGCTGCACCAGGCGCAGAACCGGGGCATCCGCGTGATCATCGACCTGGTGGTCAACCACACCTCCGACGAGCACCCCTGGTTCCAGTCCGCCCGCTCCTCGCCGGACTCGCCGTACCGCGACTGGTTCGTCTGGTCCGACACGGAGCCGGACGACCGGCACCAGGGCATGGTCTTCCCCGGCGAGCAGAACGAGACCTGGAGCTACGACCGCACCGCCAAGGCGTGGTTCTACCACCGGTTCTACAAGTTCCAGCCGGACCTCAACTTCGCCAACCCGGAGGTCCGGGCGGAGATCAAGAAGATCATGTCGTTCTGGCTCCAGCTCGGCGTCTCCGGCTTCCGGATGGACGCGGTGCCGTTCATCATCGAGCTGACCGAGCCGGGCAACCCGAACTCACCGAAGGACTTCGAGTTCCTCACCGAGCTGCGCCAGCACGTGCAGTGGCGGCGCGGCGACGCCGTCCTGCTGGCCGAGGCGAACGTCGAGCCGGACCAACTGCCGACCTTCTTCGGTGACGCCAGCGGGTCCGGCAACCGCATCCACATGCTCTTCGACTTCATGCTCAACGGCCGGCTCATGCTGGCCCTGGCCCGGCAGGACCCGGAGCCGCTGGTCGAGGCGCTGCGCGACACCCCGATGCTGCCCGTCGGTGGTCAGTGGGCCACCTTCCTGCGCAACCACGACGAGATCGACCTGTCCCGGCTCACCACCGAACAGCGCAACCAGGTGTACGCGCAGTTCGGCCCGGACGAGAACATGCGCATCTACGACCGGGGCATCCGGCGCCGGCTCGCCCCGATGCTCGGCAACGACCGGCGTCGCATCGAGCTGGCGTACGCCCTCCAGTTCTCGCTGCGCGGCACGCCGGTGCTGCGCTACGGCGAGGAGATCGGGATGGGCGAGGACCTGTCGCTGCCCGGCCGGGAGGCGATCCGTACCCCGATGCAGTGGTCGTACCAGCCGAACGCCGGCTTCTCCACGGCGGACCCGGAGAAGCTGGTCCGCCCTGTGATCGACAAGGGTGAGTTCGGCTACCAGAAGGTCAACGTGACGGCCCAGCGCGGTGACGCCAAGTCGCTGCTCGCCTGGTTCGAACGCATGATCCGGACGCTGCGGGAGGCACCGGAGGTCGGGTCCGGCTCGACCACCCACATCGACGTGGCGGCGCCGGCTGGAGTGCTGGCGCACCGGGCGGACGGGCCGACCGGGACCATGGTGTTCCTGCACAACCTGGGCACCGACGACGTCGAGGTTGACCTGAGCAGCCTGGAGGCCGAGGCCGATCTGCCGAACGACGTGCTCGCCGACCGTGGCTACGGCGAACTGGGCAAGCTGGGCGCGGTCAAGCTCTCCGGCTACGGCTACCGCTGGATCCGGCTCTGTCGGGGCTCGGTCCGGTAAGGCCAGCCCGCCTGGCGTCGTCCGGCTCGCCCGGCCAGGGGTGATCGGCTCGGTGTCGGCGATGTCGCGATGGTCATCGCTGGTGACTGCCGGTGCGGGAGTTAAGCTCCTTCGATCGACCCCAAGTTACCGGGAGGTAATCATGTCGGAGGAGCCCCGAGTCGCCATCGTCACCGGAGCCGCGCGCGGTATCGGTGCGGCCACCGCCCGCCGGCTGGCCGCCGACGGCATGGCCGTCGCCGTGGTCGACATCGAGGAGGCAGCCACCAAGGAGACGGTGGACGCGATCGCCGGCGCGGGCGGCCGGGCGCTCGGCGTGGGCGCCGACGTGTCCGACCGGGCCCAGGTCGAGGCGGCCGTGGAGCGGATCGCCGCCGAGTTGGGTGCGCCCACCGTGCTGGTCAACAACGCCGGTGTGCTCCGCGACAACCTGCTGTTCAAGATGACCAACGCCGACTGGGACACGGTCATGGGGGTGCACCTGCGCGGGGCGTTCCTGTTCAGCCAGGCCGCGCAGAAGCACATGGTGGACCGCAGGTGGGGGCGGATCGTCAACCTGTCCAGCACCTCGGCGCTGGGCAACCGGGGCCAGGCGAACTACTCGGCCGCCAAGGCCGGCCTCCAGGGCTTCACCAAGACGCTCGCCATCGAGCTGGGCCCGTTCGGGGTGACCGTCAACGCGGTGGCGCCCGGCTTCATCGTCACCGACATGACCGCCGCCACCGCCGCCCGCATGAAGGTCGACTTCGAGGACCTCCAGAAGCACGCCGCCGCCGAGATCCCGGTACGTCGCCCGGGCCGGCCGGAGGACGTCGCGCACACCATCTCGTTCCTGGCCAGCGAGGGGGCCGGTTTCGTCTCCGGCCAGGTCATCTACGTGGCCGGCGGCCCGCGGGACTGACCCGTGCACCCGTCGAGGGCGCTCCGAGCGGCAGGGGGCGCCCTCGACGGGTGTGCGGGGTCGGTCAGGCGGGGTCGCGGCGGGTGCGCCAGAGCCAGAACAGGCCGAGCACCGGCAGCACCAGCGGGATGTAGCCGTACCCGCTACCGAACTGCGACCAGACCGTCTCGTCGGGGAAGAGTTCCCGGTCGGCCAGGCTCAGGATGCCGACCGCGACCACCCCGACCAGCTCCAGCGAGCAGCAGGCCAGCGCCACCCGTCGACCGGTGTGCCCGGCGCGGGCCAGCCCCACCGCGGCGACGATGTAGATGAGCGCGGCCAACGCGGAGAGCAGGTACGCCACCGGGGCCTCGTCGAACCTGGTGGCGATCTGCAGGCCCGCCCGGCTGGTCGCGGCGATGGCGAAGAGCAGGTAGACCGCGATCAGCAGCCGCCCGGGACCGCTGTTCGTGGCGCGCCGGACCGGTTGTGTCTCAACCACCGAGGACCTCCCAGGTCTGCTGCAACCGGACCACCACGACCGGGGCCACCAGACAGACCGCGCAGACGATCGCCGAACCCCAGCGGGTCGGCTCCATCCGGGCCAGCACCCAGGCCAGCGGCGGCATGCAGACCAGCGTGACCAGGTAGCCGAAGAAGGCGCCGGGCTCGCCGGGCCGGTCCCCACCGCCGACCGCGACCAGCGCCAGCACGGTCAGCACGAGCAGGGCCAGTTCCAGTACGGCCAGGCCGACGAACTGCACCCGGTCCGGCGGCCGGTGGCGTACCGCCGCCACCAGCGCCCACGCCGCGACGAGCAGCGACAGCACGATCGACACCGTCGCGAGGATCCCGTCCACCGGCGAGTTGGCCGCCGCCGCACTGGTCATCGGTCCCACCCGGTCGTTGCCTCGGTCACCGGCACAGCCTACTAACCGCCGTAGTACCCGCCGAGGCTGCCTCGCTGTCCGCTCCGGTTGGTCGACCCGCCGCCGTCACGGCTGGTGGGGCGACTAGCGTGGATCTCGGCCGTGGCGTCGCCGCGGTGAGGGGAAACGGCGGAGGTACACGTGCTGCGGTTCGGCTTGTTCGGCACCGGTCACTGGGCGATCGAGACGCACGGGAAGGCGCTGCACGCCCACCCGGACGCGGAGCTGGTCGGCGTCTGGGGGCGCAACCCGGAGCGGGCCGCCGCGCTGGGCGAGCGGTACGGGGTGCCGGCGTTCGCCGAGGTCGACGCGTTGCTCGACGTGTGCGACGCGATCGCTGTCGCGCTGCCGCCGGACATCCAGGCCGACATCGCGGTCCGGGCGGCCGCCGCCGGCCGGCACCTGCTGCTGGACAAGCCGTTGGCGCTCACCGTCGAGGACGCCGATCGGGTGGTCGCGGCTGCCGAGGCGTCCGGGGTCGCCTCGGTCGTCTTCTTCACCCAACGGTTCCAGCCGAACGTGACCGCGTTCCTCGCCGCGACCGCCGCCGCCGGGGGCTGGCAGCACGGGCGGACCACCGCGTTCGCCTCGATCTTCCAGGAGGGCAGCCCGTACGGTGGCTCGCTGTGGCGCCGGGAGCACGGCGCGCTCTGGGACATCGCCCCGCACGCGCTCTCCATCCTCCTGCCGGTGCTGGGCAAGGTGACCCGGGTGGCCGCGATGGACGGGCCGAACGGGATGGTGCACCTGCTGCTCACCCACGACGGTGGCGCCACCAGCAGCGCCTCGCTGTCCCTGGACGCCCCGCGGGAGGCGATGGCCCGGGAGTTCGTGTTCTACGGCGAGAACGGCATCGAGACCGTCCCGGTCGGCGAGAACGACCCCGCGACGGCGTTCGGCGTGGCGATCGACCAGCTCGTAGAGCAGGTGCAGGCGGGCACCCGCGACCACCGCTGCGACGTCCGCTTCGGCCGCGAAGTCGTCGCCATCCTCGCCGCCGCCGAAACCGCCCGCACCGAATCCCGCACCATCCCCCTCCCGTAACCCCCGCCCCCGCCCGCCCCCGGCCCCGGCCCGGCCCCGGCCCGCCCCCCGCCCTTTCTCGTTGATCATGGAGTTAGCGACACCCGGCACGGCGTGTCGTGACGCTAACTCCATGATCACCGGGGGAGAGCCGGGGAGAGCTGGGGGCAGGGGCCGGGGGAGGGGTGCGGGAAATGGGTGGGGGGTGGGGGTGGGAGTGGTTAGGGTGGCGGGATGTTTACGCATGCCCTGATCGAGGGGGTCGGTACGCCGGCCGCCGGGGCCCCGATGCTGGTGTCCCGTCCGCGAGTCCGGCGTCCGGCCCTGGCCGGCCGGGACGCGACCCGCCGCTGATCGGTCCACCGTCGCGGCGAGCCGGGGTTGAGCCCCGCCGCCGCTGATCAGCTCATTCCTGCCGCCGCAGGGGCAGCCGCCCCGTCGGCGCCGCGTCCTTGCGCCATCGTCCAGGGCCGTCCGAGTCCCGATCCACTCGGACAGGCCCGGAATCCCGGCTGCCTGTCCAGCCCGTCGCCGAACGGCGACAGACAGGACGACGACCCGTGGCGCCCCGCAACTTCCGACCAACCGAACGCGACCGGTCCCGTCGCGTACTCAGCCAGAACTTTCTCGTCGACCGGGCCGCCGTGGCGCGGCTGGTCGGCGCCGCCGATCCCGATCCGGACGGGCTCCTGCTGGAGGTCGGCGCCGGTCGCGGCCAGCTGACCCGCCCGCTCGCCGCCCGCTGCGGGCGACTGAGGGCGTACGAGGTGGACCCGGCGGCCGGACGGGAGTTGGCCGCCGTCTGTGCGGCCCTGCCCAACGTCGAGCACCGGCAGGCCGACTTCCTCGCCGCCGAGTCACCACCGGAGCCGTTCGCGGTGGTCGGCAACATTCCGTGGTCGCTGACGTCCGCCGTGGTGCGGTGGTGCCTGGCCGCGCCCCGGTTGCGCTCGGCCACCCTGCTCACCCAACTGGAGTACGCCCGCCGCCGCAGCGGCGACTACGGCCGGTGGACCCGGCTCACCGTGTCGACCTGGCCCGAGGTCGACTGGCGGCTGGCCGGGCGGGTGCCGCGTACCGCGTTCCGACCGGTGCCCGCGGTGGACGCCGGGATCCTGCGGATCGAGCGGCGGGCGGAGCCGCTGCTGTCCCGGGCCGCCCTGCCGGCGTACCGGAGGTTGGTGGCGGTGGGCTTCGAGGGCGTCGGCGGTTCGCTGGCGGCGAGCCTGCGCCGGCACCACCCGCCGGCCCGGGTGGCCGCGGCGCTGCGCGCCACCCGGATCGCGCCGGACACGCCGGTCGGGTACGTCTGGCCGGAACAGTGGCTGGTGCTGTTCCGACTGCTGGACGCCCGTTGACCGCGTAGGGGGTCAGGAGAGACTGGACAGCACGGCGTTCAGCTCGTCCGGCGACTCGAACTGCTCCGCCGGCAACGCCCGCAACATCTGCAACATGGCCGTGCTGGCCCCGTTCTCCTGGCCCCAGCGGACCAGGTCCTCGCGGGAGACCGGGTAGTCGAGCCCGGCCAGGTACTCCTGCAACTGCACCCCGGTGACGGTCATGCCGGCCGGCTACCCGCTCGCGGCACCCGTACACCGGTCGACCCGGCGGCCGGCGTACGGCGTGTCGCGGGCGGCGCGCCGACGGTTTGTCGGAGCGGCCGCCGGGTAGCCGCGGACATGCTGGTTCAGCGGCTCGGCGCGCCGAGCGACTTCGACCCGTTGCTGGAGCGCGTCCGGGACGCCCGGGTGGTGATGATCGGCGAATCCACCCACGGCAGCTACGACTACTACCGGCTGCGCGAGCAGCTCACCCGACGGCTGATCGCGGAGTGCGGCTTCTCGTTCGTGGCCGTCGAGGGTGACTGGCCGGACTGCGACCGGGTGCACCGCTCGGTCACCGCCGCGCCGGGCGGTGCACCGGACCCGCAGACGGCGCTCGAGCGGTTCGAGCGGTGGCCGACCTGGATGTGGGCGAACGCTGAGGTGGCCCGCTTCTGCCGCTGGCAGCGGGCGTGGAACCTGGAGCGGCCGGAGGATCAACGGGCCGGGTTCCACGGCCTCGACGTGTACAGCCTCTGGGAGTCGATGCAGGCGATCTTCGACTACCTGGGGGAGGAGGACCCGACCTCGCTGGAGGCGGCGCAGGACGCGTACCGGTGCTTCGAGCCGTACGGCAAGCGGGTCGAGGAGTACGGCGCGGCCAGCCGGTTCGTCTCCGCCCGGTGCGAGGAGGAAGTGGTGCGCCTGCTGGCGCGGACCCGGGAGCAGGCACTCTCCGACGGCCCGGACCGCTTCTCCGCCTGGCAGAACGCGGAGGTGGTGGCCGGCGCGGAGCGTTACTACCGGGCGATGGTGGCCGGCGGGCCGGATTCGTGGAACATCCGCGACACCCACATGCAGGACACCCTGGACCGGCTGCTGGACCGGTACGGCCCGGACGCCCGGGGGATCGTCTGGGCGCACAACACCCACGTCGGCGATGCCCGGGCCACCGACATGGCCGCGGACGGGATGATCAACATTGGTCAGTTGGCCCGGGAGCGGCTCGGTGACGACGACGTGGTCCTGGTCGGCTTCGGCAGCTACCGGGGTACGGCGATCGCCGCCCCCCGGTGGGGGTCACCGGCCGAGGCGATGGTCGTACCCCCGGCGCGGGAGGGGTCGGTCGAGCGGCGGCTGCACGAGCTGATGCCGGAGCGGGCGGTGCTGGTGTTCGGCGGCGACGACCAACCGGGCTGGGTCACCGACACCGCGGACCACCGGGCGATCGGGGTCGTGTACGACCCGTCCTTCGAGTCCTGGGGCAACTACGTGCCCACCCGTCTCGGTGAACGCTACGACGCCTTCATCTGGTGCGACGAGACCACCGCCCTGCACCCCCTGGGCGCCCCGGCGGTGGCGGGCGAGATGGAGACCTACCCGGCCGGCGTCTGACCGGGTGGCGTCGATCATGGAGTTGTGGTGCCGGACGAAGGCCTCGGTTCGGGGCTCAACGGGCACCACAACTCCATGATCGACGAGGTGGTTGGCGCTGTCAGACGCCGGCCGGGGTTCGGTCCGCCAGCTTGGCGCGCAGGCCCTCGCCCTCGATGTCGACGTTGGGCAGGGCGCGGTTGAGCCAGCGGGGGAGCCACCAGGCACGGTCGCCGAGCAGCGACATCACCGCGGGAACGATGGTCATCCGGACCACGAAGGCGTCGATGGCCACACCCACGGCGAGCGCGAAGCCCATCGACTTGATCACCGGATCCTCCAGGAAGACGAAGCCCCCGAAGACCGAGATCATGATGAGCGCGGCGGCGGTGACCACGCGGGCGCCGTGCCCCATGCCGCTGATGGTGGCCTCGCGGGCGGACTCGCCGTGCACGAAGTCCTCCCGCATCCGGGACACCAGGAACACCTCGTAGTCCATGGCGAGCCCGAACAGGATGCCGATCAGCAGGATCGGCAGGAAGCTGATCAGCGGGCCCGGGGTGTCCAGGCCGACGAGGCTGGCGAGGTGCCCCTGCTGGAAGACCGCCACCGTGATGCCGAACGTGGCGGCGACGGTGAGCAGGAAGCCCAGCGCGGCCTTGACCGGCACCAGCAGCGAGCGGAACACCAGCATCAGCAGCAGCACCGAGAGCCCGACCACCAGCAGCAGGTAGACCGGCAGCGCGTCGGAGAGCTTCTCCGAGACGTCGATGCCGATCGCCGTGACGCCGGTGAGCAGCACGTCGGCGTCGCGGATCCCACCGACCGAGGCACGGATGTCGTGCACCAGGGTCTCGGTGGCCTCGTCGGTCGGGCCGGTCTTCGGCACGACGCCGAGCAGCGCCGTCCGGCCGTCCGGGCTGAGCTGCGGCGGCGCCACCGCGAGCACGTTGTCGGTGCGCTGGATCAGCGCGGTGACCTGCGGCACGGCCGCCGAGGTGGCCTGCGGCGTGTCACCGGCGACGACCACCGCGAGCCGGCCGGTGAAGCCCGCCCCGAAGCCCTCGGTGATCAGGTCGTTCGACACCCGGGCCGGCGAGCCGACGGCCGCCGTCGAGGCGTCCGGCAGGGCCAGCCGCATGTCCGGCGTGGGCAGCGCGAGCAGGCCGAGGCCGAGCAGGCCGACCAGGATGACCGGTACGCGGAACCGGGTGACCAGCCGCGCCCAGCGGAAACCGAAGCCGGACCGGTCCTCGGCCGGTGCGGTGGCGGCAACCGGCCGGTCGGTGGCGTCCGCATCGGTGGCCGGCGTGCCGTCGGCGGCTACCGGACGCAGCCGGCGGGGAAGCACCCGGCGACCGGCGAAGCCGAGCAGCGCGGGCTGGAGGGTGATGGCGACCAGCACCGCGACGGTGACGGTGCCCGCGGCGGCGAGACCCATCACGGTGAGGAACGGGATGTCCACCACGGCCAGGCCGGCCAGGGCGATGACGACGGTGGCGCCCGCGAAGACCACGGCGGAGCCGGCCGTGCCCACCGCCCGGCCCACCGCCTCCTCCGGGGACAGACCGTCCATGAGGTTCTGGCGGTGCCGGGAGGTGATGAACAGCGAGTAGTCGATGCCGACCGCGAGCCCGAGCATCAGCGCCAGGATCGGCGCGGTGCTGGTCAACTCGACGACGCTGCTCAGCGCGAACAGGCCGGCCATTCCGGCGCCCACGCCGATCAGCGCGTTGAGCATGGTCATGCCGGCGGCCACCAGCGAGCCGAAGGTGATGATCAGGACGATCGCGGCGACCAGTACGCCGAGCGCCTCGGTGGAGCCGATCTCCGGCTCACCACCCAGCACCTCGCCGCCCGGTGCGACCTGCCAGCCCTGCGCCTCGGCCGCCGCGCCGACCTTTTCGTACGCGGTCTTCTGCTCGTCGGTCACCTCGTCCGCGCCGGTGGAGAACTGGACCTGGACCAGCGCGTACCGGCCGTCCGGCGAGACCGCGCCGACCTGGAACGGGTCGACCGCCCCGACCACGCCGGGCAGCGTCGAGGCCTGCTGGACGATCTCCTGCACCACACCGCGACCCTGCGGGCTGGCCAGTTGGCCGTCACCCGGTGCCTTGACCGCGATGGTCCCCGTGGCGCCACTGGCCGCGGGGAACTGCTGCGCGAGCAGGTCGAGGGCACGCTGGCTCTCGGTGCCGGGCATGGTGAAGTTGCTCGCCGTCGGGCCGCGCAGGGTCGCCGCGGCCAGGCCGGCGACGACGAGTACGACGAGCCAGAGCGCGACGACGAGCCGTCGCCGACGCAGCGCGCCCCGGCCGAGCCGGTAGAGCAGGGTGGCCATCAGGATTCCTTGTCCTCGGTCGTGGGTGGTTGGGGCAGGGGGGACTCGACGGGCTCGACGGCCCGCCGGACGAGGGCGAGCAGGGCGGGGCGCAGCTCGTCGTCGGGAACGTCGACGAACTCGGCGCACGCCTCGGAGATGCCGGCGAGCAGCACCAGCGCGGCGATCCGGGCGCCCGGCCGGTCGGAGTGCCCGGCGAAGGCGTCCCGCAGGCGCTCGGAGATCTGCTGGATGTGCGCGAAGGCCGGCTGGGCCAGCAGCTCCGGGAACTCGCCGCGAAGCAGCGCGATCTCCCGCCGGAAGCGCACCGCGAGGTCGACGAAGCCCACGGCGGCGACCTGCTGGGCGGCCCCGCCGGTGAGGCCGGCGAGCCGGTCGTCGAGCTCCTGCAGGACGGCGATGGCCGGGGCCATCAGCGCGGCGAGCAGCGCTTCCTTGTTGGCGAAGTGGTAGAGCACGGTGGCCTTGGAGCAGCCGACCTCGCGGGCGATGTCCTGCAACGAGGTGCCCCGGTAGCCGGTCACCGCGAACCGCCGCCCAGCGGCGGCGAGGATCTCACCGTGCGTCTCGGACACCGCTCTGGCCATCACCGGTCCACCTCCCGCAGACCAGCATGCCTGACCGATCGGTCAGATCCTGACCGATCGGTCAGATTGCCACGGTGGCGTTCCCCACACCCCGGCCCGGTTTAACCGGCGTGCTCCGCGTCGTACCTGGTCCGCGCCTCGGCGATGCCCCGGCGGTGCCGCTCGGCCCAGTTGGTCAGCGCCATCAGCGACTCGTACAGCTCCAGCGCCATCGGGGTGGCGGTGTACTCCACCTTGGGCGGGACGGTGGGATAGACCGTGCGGTGCAGCAGGCCGTCGCGTTCCAGATTGCGCAGGGTCAGCGTGAGCATCCGGCGGCTGATCCCCTCGATGTGCCGCTCCAGCTCGGTGAAGCGCACCGGGCCGTTCGAGGCGGCCACCAGGATGCCGATGCTCCACTTGCCGCCGACCCGGTCGAGGACCTCGCGGACGGTGCACGCCCGGGCCTGGCCGGGGGTGAACGGCACGTTCCCGGGCGCGCAGGCCAGCTCGGCCTGGACCAGCGCGGACACATCGCTGTTCCTCTGGGACATGACAGTGCCTCCTTCCGCTCCCGCTCATGGTCACAGACGATGACGTCGGTAACAAACCATGCACCAAGGAGGCGTTCCGATGGACCGTGCCGTCCCGTCCCGCTGGCCGGCGCTGCTCGTGCTCTGCGCCGGCAGTCTGATGATCATCCTGGACGGCAGCGTCGTCGCGGTGGCGCTGCCCGCCGTGCAACGCGACCTGGGCTTCACCGCCGCCGGCCTGGCCTGGGTGGTCAACGCGTACCTGGTCGCGTTCGGCGGGCTGCTGCTGCTCTCCGGCCGCCTCGGCGACCTGCTCGGCCGGCGGCGGGTCTTCCTGGCCGGCATCGCGCTGTTCACCCTGGCCTCGGTGGCCTGCGCACTGGCCACCGGGCCGGCCCTGCTGGTCGGCGCCCGCTTCGGCCAGGGCGTCGGTGGCGCGTTGGCCATGGCCGTCAGCCTCGGCATGATCGTCCGGCTCTACCCCGAGCCGGCCGAGCGGGCCCGCGCGATCGCCGTCTTCAGCTTCACCGGGGCGGCGGGCGCGTCGGTCGGCACGGTGGCCGGTGGGGTGCTCACCGAGCTGGCCGGCTGGCGGTCGATCTTCCTGATCAACCTGCCGATCGGGGCGGCCATCCTGCTCGCCGCCGTCCGCCGGCTCCCCGCCGAGCGGGGAATCGGACTGCGGGCGGGCCTGGACCTGCCCGGCGCGCTGCTCGCCACCGCCGGACTGATGGCCGCCGTGCTGGGCATCGTGGGGACCGGCGAGCACGGCTGGACCAGCCCGCGGACCCTCGGTGCGGCGGCGCTCGCCGCGCTGCTGCTCGGTGGGTTCGCGGTCCGGCAGCGGGTGGCGCCCACCCCGCTGCTGCCGGCCCGCGTGCTGCGCGTCCCCGGCCTGGTCGCGGCGAACGCCGTGCAGTTCCTCATGGTCTCCGCGTACTTCGGGTTCCAGTTCCTGCTCGCCGTGGAGCTGCAACTGGTCCTCGGGCTGGACGCGGCGGCGACCGGCTGGGCCTTCCTGCCCACACCGGTGGTGATCGCGGTGGTGTCGCTCGGCCTGGCCGGCCGGCTGATCGCCCGGTGGGGCGCCCGGGCCGTGCTGCTGGCCGGGCTCGGCCTGGCCACCGTCGGCTTCCTGCTGCTCGGCCGGCTGCCCGCCGACGGCGGCTACCTCGCCGACGTGCTTCCCGCGATGCTGATCTTCGGGGTGGCCGGTGGCCTGACCCTGCCGGCGGTCACCACGCTCGCCATGGCCGGCGCGACCGACGCGGACGCCGGGCTCGCGTCCGGGCTGGCCAACACCACCCAGCAGGTCGGCGGTGCGGTCGGTCTGGCCGCGCTGGCCACCCTGGCCGCCACCCGCACCGAGGGTCTGCGGGCCGCCGGCTGGGCCGATGCGGCGGCGCTGGCCGGCGGCTACCGGCTCGCGTTCACCGTCGCCGCCGCCCTGGTGGTCGCCGCGCTGGTGGTCACGCTGACCACGCTGCCCGGCGGCCGGCCCGCGCTGCGCGGAGAAACTGAGCGGCAGCGAAGCGCCGCGTCCAGTTGACCGAGGGCACCGGGGCCGGGAGGGTGAGCGGGTGAGCGAGGCTGACGAAACCCGGGACGGGGTGGCCCTGACCAACCTCGACCAGCCGCTGTCCGACCGCGACGACGCGACCAAGCGGGACCTGGTCGACTACCTGGACGCGGTCCGGGCCCGGATCCTCCCGCAGTTGCGGGACCGCCCGCTGTCGGTGATCCGGGTCCGCCCCGGCCAGCCGCCGTTCATGCAGAAGAACCTGCCCCGGTACACCCCGGACTGGGTTCGCCGGGTGCCGGTCTGGGCGGAGGCGTCGCACCGGGAGGTGTCGTACGCCCTCTGCGACGACCGGCGCACCCTGCTCTGGTTCGCCAACCAGCGGGCGGTGGAGTACCACCCCACGCTGTCCACCACGGCGGACCTGCACCGCCCGACCCACCTGGTGCTCGACCTCGACCCGCCGGAGGGGAACGGGTTCGGCGCGGCGGTCGGCGCCGCGCTGCTGGTCCGCCAGGCGCTCGCCGACGCCGGCCTGGCCGGGGCGGTCAAGACCAGCGGCGCCAAGGGCGTGCACGTCTTCGTTCCGATCGCCGGCGAGCCCACGGCGGAGGAGTTGGCCGCCGCCACCCGGGCGGTCGCCGTCCGCGCCGAGCGGCTGGACCCGGCACTGGCCACGACCGCGTACATCAAGGAGGACCGGGGCGGCCGGGTCTTCGTGGACGCCACCCGGGCCGGCGGGGCGACCGTGGTGGCCGCGTACAGCCCGCGTCTGCGCCCCGGGATGCCGGTCTCCTTCCCGGTCGACTGGGCCGACCTGACCGAGGTGACCCCGGCCGACTTCACCATCCGGACCGTGCCGCCGCTGGTGGCCGAGGCGGATCCGTGGGCCGCGTCGATGCCGGCGCCGCAGCCGCTGCCCGCCGACCTCGTGGCCGAGGGACGGACCATCCCGGTGGCCCGGGTGCAGGCCATGCACGAGGGCAAGCGCCGGGCCCGCGCCCGCCGCGAAGCCGGCTGACGGTACGCCCCGGGGCCCAGCGACCAGCCGTGGTCTCCGCGCTCCCGCGGAGACCACGGCTGTGGTGACCCTGTCAGCGTCCCTGCAGACGCTTCACGTTGTCGCCGAAGGTCCAGCCCTTCGACCCGTCCCAGTTCGCTGACCAGGTCATCAGGCCCTTGAGGCCGGGTACGGAGTTCCACGCCTGCGTGACCAGCGACGTCGACATGTAGCCGCCACCCGCGCCGGTCTGCGCGGGCAGGCCCGGAACCTGCTTGTCGTACGGCACGCGGATGGTGGTGCCCTGGATGGTCAGGCCGTTGTTCAGGCACTGCGTCTGCACCGTGAAGCCCTGCACGGTGCCGGCGGGGTAGGAGTCGCCCGCGCACCCGTACATGCTGCCGTTGTAGTACTGCATGTTCAGCCACCAGAGCCGGCCGTTGTCCGCGTACTTCTTGATGATCGGCAGGTAGGAACCCCAGATCGAGCCGTAGACCACGCTGCCGCCGGTGACGTAGGCCGTCTCCGGCGCCATGGTCAGGCCGAAGTTCGACGGCATCCGGGCCAGCACTCCGTCGATGATCCGGATCAGGTTGGCCTGCGACGTGGACAACGTGTTGATGTTGCCACTACCGGTCAGGCCGGTCTCGATGTCGATGTCGATGCCGTCGAAGTGGTAGGCCGTCAGGATCGGCACGATCGTCGCGATGAAGCGGTCGGCGACGGCGCTGGAGCTCAGGTCGATGCCCGCCGCGGCTCCGCCGATCGACATCAGGATGGTGGCTCCGGCGGCCTTGGCCTGGCACATCTCGGCCGGGGTGGCCACCTTCACGCCAGCGTCCATGCCGTTCTCCCAGAGCACGGTGCCGTCCGCGCGGATCACCGGGAAGGCCGCGTTGATCACGTTGTAGCCGTGCTGGCTCAGCCGGCTGTCGGTGATCGGGATCCAACCGAGGCCGGGATGCACGCCGTTGGAGGCGCCGTCCCAGTTCTCCCAGTAGCCCTGCAGCACCTTGCCGGCGGGCCGCGACTTCACCCCGCAGGTCCCGCCGGTCGGCGGCGGCGTGGTGGGTGGTGGCGTGGTGGGCGGCGGCGTGGTCGGGGGAGGCGTGGTGGGCGGCGGCGTGGTCGGCGGCGGGGTGCCTCCCGAGCACGCGCCCAGGTCACGCCAGAGCGACGGGGTCGCGGCCGGGTTCCAGCCGGCGCCGGGGTGTGCGGTGTGGGTGACCAGAGCCTGGTAGAGCCGGCCGTTGTAGGTGACCTGCGCGCCCGCCTGGTAGGTGTTGCCCTCGGCCCAGGCCGGCGCGGTGCACGCGACCATCAGGGTGGCGTCCGCCGAGGACACGGCGGCCATGCTGCTGGGGACGAAGGCGACGGCCGCCGCGACGGTCATGGCCGCCCCGGCTACCACTGCGAAAATCCGACGGCTTCTCATGGCTCACTCCCCAGGCATCGACGACCCGCGACCTCCACATATTGACGTTCGTGACGTTTAATATCAAGGGTTGTTAACAGATCCGAGGAAGTCGGCGGGGTGGTCCGCGTCGTCGCCGAACCTCCCGCCACCGCTCCCCTTCCGCCATCGGGAAGATCGCGCTCGATCCATGGAACAGTGGGGTCATCGACGCGGCGACGCCACTACTTCCGGCATCAAGCACGATCTTGGGGCCCGGCTGGGAGGGTTGTCGGAATGTCCCGCATGTCGGATCTGCGTACGTCTCATGACCGTCTTCGCCGATGCGGTTGGCTGGCCATGTCTACGCGGTGACCTTGTGTCTGCCAGCAGCGCGCACCGATGAGGGTTTCGCGCAGCGCCCGTCTGTACGTATGAGATCGACTTACGAGAGGCTGGCCTGATGCGGAAACTGACCTTCGGCATGAATGTGACCCTGGACGGCTACATCGCCGCGCCCGGCGACGACCTCGGCTGGAGTGGCGGTGATGGACCGGACTCGTCGCCGAGCGACGAGCTGTTCCAGTGGTGGTCCGACCGGGTGGGGGCGACGGGCCTGGCGCTGTATGGGCGCAAGCTGTGGGAGGCGATGAGTTCCCACTGGCCGACCGCCGACCAGCAGCCCGGCGCCACACAGGCGGAAATCGAGTTCGCCCG
Organism: Micromonospora sp. NPDC049301; assembly: GCF_040678715.1. Classification (NCBI taxonomy): domain Bacteria; kingdom Bacillati; phylum Actinomycetota; class Actinomycetes; order Micromonosporales; family Micromonosporaceae; genus Micromonospora; species Micromonospora sp. NPDC049301. The sequence continues at coordinate 546,561 of NZ_JBFAQO010000006.1, forward strand.
CCGCTGGCGGGACATGCCGAAGGTGGTGTTCTCCTCGACGACCAGCACGGTCGACTGGAACACCCGCCTGGTCACCGGCGACGCGGTCACCGAGATCACCCGGCTCAAGACAGAGGACGCCGGCCCGATGGACATCGGCGGCGCGACGCTCGCCGGGGCGGCCATGCGGGCCGGGCTGATCGACGAGTACATGCTGGTCACCGTGCCGGTCCTGGTGGGCGGCGGCACGCCGTTCTTCACCGCGCTGGACAGCTGGGTGAACCTGAACCTCGTGGAGACGCGGACGTTTCCCGGCGGCGTCGTGCTGACCCGATACGAGACGAGGCGATGAGCACGGGCCAGTTGCTCGGTTCGTGAGGCCGGGTCGAAATCCTTCCTGACGTTCTTCGGGCATCAAGATGCCCCGCCGGCAACGCCGGCGGGGCGGTGGTGTTCGCGTTGTCGCGTTGGTGTTCAGCTGGTCGGGGTGCTCATTCCGCGGTGACTTCCGTGACGCCGGCCCGTGGCGCTGCGCTCGGCGACGACGGGGACTTGTCTGATCGCAGTGTCGGGGGCAGGTCCAGCCATGGTTTGTCGGTGGCGTCGAATCCGGTGAGCTCGGCGATCTTCCCGCCGACGATGTGCAGGACCGCGATGTTGAACAACCGGTACTCCGGGTCGTCAGGGGTGCGGAGGTACAGCGCGGCGGCGGGCATGCGGTTGACCGTCGTGGCGATACAGCGCCAGTCGTCGTAGCCGGGCTGGAAGAGCCCACCGGAGACCCAGCCGTCCACCGCGTCCTTGGCCGTGATGACCGAGGTGCCCGCCTCGGGCAGCATCACGAAGCGCAGGTCGTCGCGCAGCAGGGACATCAGCCCGGCGAGGTCGTTGCGCTCATGGGCGTCGATGTACGACTTCACCACGCCGCGCTCGTCATTCGACAGCTCGTGGGCGGCGGGGCTCCGCCAGTCGAGGCGGCGGTCGGGCAGCTGCTCGCGCATCGTCACGCGCGCCCGCTGCAGCGCGCTGGTCACCGATGCGATGGTCAGATCGAGGGCGTCGGCGGCCTTCGACGCCGGCCAGCCGACGACGTCGCGCAGGATGAACACCGCCCGCTGCCGCGGCGGCAGGTGCTGGACGGCGACGATGAACGCCAGCTCGATCGTCTCCCGCGCCACCACCGATTCCTGCGGGTCCTCGGGGAGCATCCGGTCGGGGTACGGCTGCAGGTACAGCACCTCGGAGCCGGAGTCCGACAGCCCGGACGGTACGGGTGTGCGGTTGTTGCGCTTCTTCAGGAAGTCAAGGCAGACGTTCGTCGCGATCCGGTACAGCCAGGTCCGCAGCGCAGCGTGGCCCTTGAACGACTCCCGCTTGTTCCACGCTCGCAGGAACGTCTCCTGCGTCATGTCCTGGGCGTCCTCGTAGTTCGCAAGCATCCGGTAGCAGTGCACCTGCAGCTCACGCCGGTGGCGCTCCGTGATGAGCGCAAACCGCGCCGTATCGCCTGAGCGAACCACCGCGATGAACGAGGCCTCGTCAGCGCCCAGCGGTCCAGCGTCGGTCATGGTCACCAATCCTTCCACCGGCGCGACGGGGCTACCAGAACCGACGACGTGGCGGAAGAATTCTGATCGGTGAAGCCGCTGACACATCAGCCCGTACATCGAGCCAACGCGAGGATGCCCCCAGCCGCTCGGCCGGGGGCATCCTTGGACGTCTACTCGAACGCGAAACTGGCCTCTACGATCAGTGATCGGCCGGTCGCGATGCGCGTTTGCAGTTCTGTGACGTGCCCCCGGCAGGATTCGAACCTGCGCCCCCGCCTCCGGAGGGCGGTGCTCTATCCCCTGAGCTACGGGGGCTCAGCGACTGGAGAAGACTAGCAAACCTCCTCCGCGAACGCCGAATCGGTATCGGTGCCCCGATCGTGTCGCCGATCGCCCGATGCCCCTGGTGGTTGGCACGCGTCCGGCGCGGGCCAGGCTGCGCGCCAGCGCGCAGCGGTCGGCGGTCCGGCGCGTGCGGACCCGAAGCGGTTGGCCCGCCCGGCCCGAGGCGGTCAGGCCGCTACCGCCCGGCCGCAGCTGGGCAGTGGGTGCAGCACGATCCGCCGGGGGAGCCGGCGGGGCCACTCGTTGCGCGGCCACGAGCCGTCCACGATCAGGTGGACGGTGCGCTGCTCCTCGCCGCTGAGGCGCAGCACGAAGTCGCGGGGGAGTGGCGGGTCGACCGTCGGCGTGGTGATCATGAAGCGCACCCGACCGCGGGACGACACGGCGGAGATCACGTCAGCGGCCGGCATGGTGCCGCGCAGCCGTACCCGGCCGATCCAGTAGACCTCGGCGAGGTGCTCCTGGGCCGCCCGGGTGATCGCCGGGTACTCGCTGCGGACCCAGCGCTCGACGGCGCTGACGCAGAGGCCGCAGGCCCGCTCCCGCGGCTCCCGCGGACCCAACCCCCAGGCCCGCAGGTACGCCCCGACCGCGCCCGCGTCCAGCGGCAGGTCGAACCGGCGCTGGATGAGCGTGGTGAGGCTCTGCCGCGTCCACAGCTCCTCGTCCAGGCCGAACTCGTCGGGGTGGACGCCCCGCAGCGTGTCGATCAGTTCGAGTTCCTGTTCGCGGCTGAGCATTCCCGGCTCGCCCTGCCGCTGTCCGCGACGGACGGCTGCCACCGCCCCGTCACCGCCGATGGTGTGGCGTCGGCACCAGCTGGTGACCGAACGCCGTGCGTCTCTGAGTGCAACCCCCACGTCTTGGGCAACGAGCCCGAATCGCAACTGGTCACGATATGTGCGGAGAAAACTCCCGAAGCAACGTAATCGGTTGGACCGGTCAAACCGCCTATAGGGAGCTTTCCCGGACAAAGGCCGCAGACGCTGGCCTGCCATGACGAAGTCGATCAAGCGCGGGCAGCGAAACCGGGCCCGCGCCCCGCCGGCGTGCGGCGGTGACGCGGGCCCGGTGCGCCCGTCCGGTGGATCAGCCCTTGGCCTGCGCCTGGAGCTGCCGGAGGTTGTTCAGCTCGGTCTGCTGGGTGGCCTTCATGGTCCGTGCCACCCGCAGCACCTCGGCGTTGTCGGTCTCGCCGAGCGCTGCGTCGATCATGTGGATGCCACCCAGGTGATGGTTGTACATCAGAGCCAGGAACTGCCGGTCGACCTCGATGCCACGAGCGTCGCGCAGGGCGGCCATCTGCTGCGGCGTGGCCATCCCCGGCATCAGCCCGTCCTTGACGGCGGCGCCGTCGGACATCCACGACATCGGCGGCTGCGACCCGGTCGGGCTCAGTTCCCATTCGCGCAGCCAGGTCTGCATGGCGCCGATCTCGCCCTGCTGCCCGGTGGCGATGTCGACGGCGATCTGCCGCACCTCGGGAAGGGTCGCCGACCGGTACGCGATCAGGCTCATCTCCACCGCCTGCGCGTGGTGGGTCGTCATGTCGCGTGCGAAGCCCGCCTCGACCGACGCGTCACCCGGCCGGGTGAGCCGCGGGGTGAGCAGACCGCCGGCGTAGCCGAGGAGCAGCCCCACCACCAGCATGATGGCGAGCGCCAGCACGCCGTAGCGCGACGCCGGGGCCCGGCCGCCCTCATCCGGGGCGGCCGGGACGTCGTCGTGCTCGGTGTCGGTCGTGGCGGGAGCAGTCATCGCCGTCCTTACTGGGTGGGCTGCTGCGGGAGCTCACGCGGCGTGGTGCCGGTGGCGGTGATGCCCGTGTTGCACAGCGCCGTCGGGCCCTCGGCGGAGGCGTTCACCCGCAGGTCCTTGATGAACTCGTCGATGCGCGAGTCGTCGGCGTTGTCGACCTTGAGCTGGTAGCCCCACGCCTGGAGCGAGATCGGCTTGTCCAGGCCCTCGTACGGGCTCATCAGCGTCTTCTCGACGCCGCGCACCTTGCCGGCGAGCTTGTCGACCTGGTCCTTCGGCAGGTCCGGCCGGTAGGTGACCCACACGGCGCCGTGCTCCAGGCTGTGCACCGCGTGCTCGTTGGCGATCGGGGCGTCGTACACGTCGCCCATGCAGTTCTGCCAGGCGGCGTTGTGCACGCCACCCACCGGCGGCGAGTACTTCCAGGTCAGCGGGCCGGACTTGTGCGACTCGTACTTCAGGCTCTCCGGGTCGGACTTGCGGATGTTGACGATGCCGTCGATGGCGTTGGCCCGCTTGTCCCACGGCTTGGAGCCCTGGAACGACGCCCAGGCGCCGTAGCCGATGATGCCGGCCGCGAGCACGCCCACGGCGACGAAGAGCGCGATCGGGCCCCAGGCCCGACCCTGGCTCACCTTGACCGGGGCGATCGGCTTGCGGGGACCCTTGCCACCTGCCCGCGGAGTGCCCGCCGGCTTGCCGGAACCGGCCTTGGCGCCGGACGCCGGCCGGCCCGCGGCCGGCTTCTTGCCGGTGCTGACCACGGTCGGGCGGCGCTCAGGGCCGCCCGGGGTGCTGATGCTCATCGTGCCTCGTCAGGTCGGTCGGTCAGGGGAGGTGGCGGGCCGGATGACGCGCAGGGTCGCCGCCGAGTGCCCGAGTCTACCCCCGATAACATGGTTCGGTGACTCCTGCAGAACTAGCCTCGGTCGTCCTCACCGCTGCCCACGCCGTCTTCAGCGAGCGTGGCCTGGACCACGCCGCGCTGCCGGAGCGTACGGCGGTGGAGCGACCCCGCAACCCCGAGCACGGCGACTACGCCTCCACGCTCGCCCTGCAGTTGAGCAAGAAGGTGGGCGTCCCGCCGCGCGAGCTGGCCGCCGCGCTTGCCGACGAGCTGAGCCGGGCACCCGGGGTCAAGTCGGTGGAAATCGCCGGGCCGGGCTTTCTGAACATCCGGCTGGACGCGGCCGCCGCCGGCCAGCTCGCCCGGGTGATCGTCGAGGCCGGAGCGGAGTACGGCCGCAGCGACCGGCTCGCCGGCGAGAAGATCAACCTGGAGTTCGTCTCGGCCAACCCGACCGGCCCGGTGCACATCGGTGGCGTCCGCTGGGCGGCCGTCGGTGACGCGCTCAGCCGGCTGCTGCGGGCCACCGGCGCCGAGGTCGGCACGGAGTACTACTTCAACGACGCCGGGTCGCAGATCGACCGGTTCGCCCGGTCGCTGCTCGCCGCCGCCAAGGGTGAGCCCGCGCCGGAGGACGGCTACGGCGGGGCGTACATCGCCGAGATCGCCGCCGAGGTCCAGGCCCGCCGGCCGGACGTGCTGACCATGGACGACGCCGCCGCCCAGGAGGTCTTCCGAATCGAGGGCGTCGCGTTGATGTTCGACGAGATCCGCTCCTCGCTGCGCGACTTCGGGGTGGAGTTCGACACCTACTTCAACGAGAAGGACCTGCACGACCGGGGTGAACTGGACCTCGCCCTGGCCCGGCTGCGCCAGCAGGGGCACCTCTACGAGTCCGAGGGCGCCACCTGGCTGCGCACCACCGACTTCGGCGACGACAAGGACCGGGTGCTGCGCAAGTCCAACGGCGAGTGGACGTACTTCGCCGCGGACTGCGCCTACTACCTGGACAAGCGGGAGCGCGGCTTCGAGCGGGTCGTGATCATGCTGGGCGCCGACCACCACGGCTACATCGGCCGGATGAAGGCGATGGCCGCCTGCTTCGGCGACGACCCGGAGCGCAACCTGGAGATCCTCATCGGCCAGCTGGTCAACCTGCTGCGCGACGGTGCCCCGGTGCGGATGAGCAAGCGGGCCGGCACCGTGGTCACCCTGGAGGACCTGGTCGACGCGATCGGTGTGGACGCCTCCCGGTACGCGCTCGCCCGCTACTCCAGCGACTCCCCGATCGACATCGACGTGGAGCTGTGGACCCGGGCGACCCGCGACAACCCGGTCTACTACGTGCAGTACGTGGCGGCCCGGACGGCGGGTGTCGCCCGCAACGCCGCCGAGATGGGGCTGGTCCAGGGTGACGCGGACGCCTTCCGTCCCGAGCTGCTCGGGCACGAGAAGGAGAACGAGCTGCTCAAGGCGCTCGCCGAGTTCCCGGCGGTGGTGGCCACCGCCGCCGAGCTGCGGGAGCCGCACCGGGTGGCCCGCTACCTGGAGGAGAGCGTCGCCGCCTCCTTCCACCGGTTCTACGACAACTGCCGGGTGCTGCCGTTGGGTGACGAGGAGGTCACCGACCTGCACCGTGCCCGGCTCTGGCTCAACAACGCCACCCGCACGGTGATCGCCAACGGGCTGCACCTGCTGGGCGTCTCCGCTCCCGAGAGGATGTAGTCCCTGATGCGTGCTCACGAGGCTGGTGCGCTGCACGGCGACATCGGCAGCCGGGGGCCGGCCTGGCTGCGTACCCCGGACGACGTCAACGCCCTGATGCCGGCGCTGTGGCCGCGGACCGTGACGCGCGGCGCCGACGGCGCGCTCGCCGTCGCGGGCCTCAGCGTCCGCGACCTCGCGGCCGAGTTCGGCACCCCGGTGTACGTGCTGGACGAGGACGACCTGCGCTCACGCTGCCGGGACTTCCGGGCCGCCTTCCCGAACGAGGACGTGTACTACGCCGGCAAGGCGTTCCTCTGCCGGGCGGTGGTCCGGATGATCGCGGAGGAGGGGCTGCACCTCGACGTCTGCACCGGTGGCGAGCTGGCCACCGCGCTGGCGGCCGGGATGCCGCCGGAGCGGATCGGCTTCCACGGCAACAACAAGTCGGTGGTCGAGCTGGCCCGCGCGCTGGACGCCGGGGTGGGCCGGATCATCGTCGACTCCTTCACCGAGATCGACCGGCTCACCGCGCTGGCCCGCGAGCGGGGGGTCCGTCCCCGGGTGCTGATCCGGGTCACGGTCGGGGTCGAGGCGCACACCCACGAGTTCATCGCCACCGCCCACGAGGACCAGAAGTTCGGTTTCTCGCTGGCCGGCGGTGCGGCCGCCGCGGCCGCGTTCAAGGTCCTCGACGAGGACGTGCTGGAGCTGCGCGGCCTGCACTCGCACATCGGCTCGCAGATCTTCGACGCGAGCGGCTTCGAGGTCTCCGCCCGCCGGGTGCTCGCCCTGCAGGGGCAGATCCGCGACGCGCGCGGGGTGGAGCTGCCCGAGCTGGACCTGGGCGGTGGCTTCGGCATCGCGTACACCACCCAGGACGACCCGGCCGCCCCACAGGACCTGGCCAAGCGGCTCCGTAAGATCGTCGACTCGGAGTGCGCCGCCGAGCGGCTGGCCGTGCCGAGGCTCTCCATCGAGCCGGGGCGGGCCATCGTCGGGCCGGCCGTGTTCACCCTCTACGAGGTCGGCACGGTCAAGGACCTCGACGGCATCCGCACGTACGTCAGCGTGGACGGCGGGATGAGCGACAACATCCGTACCGCGCTCTACGACGCCTCGTACTCGGCGACGCTGGCCTCCCGAGCCTCGACGGCCGAGCCGTTGCTCGCCCGCGTGGTGGGAAAGCACTGTGAGTCCGGGGACATCGTGGTGAAGGATGAATTCCTGCCCGCCGACGTGCAGCCCGGAGATCTTGTCGCGGTGCCCGGCACCGGTGCCTACTGCCGCAGCATGGCCAGCAACTACAACCATGTGCCGCGGCCGCCCGTGGTCGCGGTGCGCGACGGCCAGGCGCGTCTGATCGTCCGGCGGGAAACCGAAGAGGACCTGCTCGCTTTGGATGTGGGATGACGTCACCTGTGCGCTTGGCGCTGCTCGGTTGCGGCACGGTCGGCCAGGAGGTGGTCCGGCTGCTGCACGAGCAGGGGGCGGACCTGGCCGCCCGGATCGGCGCTCCGCTGGAGATCGCCGGCATCGCCGTCCGCCGGCTCGGCCGCGACCGCGGTGACCTGCCGATCGACCCGGCCCTGTTCACCACCGACGCGCTCGGCCTGATCAAGCGCGACGACGTGGACGTGGTGATCGAGGTGGTCGGCGGCATCGAGCCGGCCCGGACCTGGCTGGTCGAGGCGCTGCGCGCCGGCAAGAGCGTGGTCACCGCCAACAAGGCGCTGCTCGCCGAGGACGGCGTGGCGCTGCACGACGCGGCGGCGGAGGGCGGTGGCGACCTCTACTACGAGGCGTCCGTGGCCGGGGCCATCCCGCTGCTGCGCCCGCTGCGCGAGTCCCTGCACGGGGACCGGATCAACCGGGTCACCGGCATCGTCAACGGCACCACCAACTTCATCCTCTCCGCCATGGACGCCACCGGCGCCGGCTTCGCCGAGGCCCTGGAGGAGGCCACCGAGCTGGGGTACGCGGAGGCCGACCCGACCGCCGACGTGGAGGGCTTCGACGCGGCGGCCAAGGCGGCGATCCTCGCCTCGCTGGCGTTCCACACCCGGGTCGGCGCCGCCGACGTGCACCGGGAGGGGATCACCGAGGTGACCGCCGCGGACGTGGCGAGCGCCCAGGCGATGGGCTGCACGATCAAGCTGCTCTGCATCGCGGCCCGGGGTGTCGACCCGGCCGGCCGGGAGACCGTCAGCGTCCGGGTGCACCCGGCGATGATCCCGCGCAGCCACCCGCTGGCCAGCGTCGGCGACGCGTTCAACGCGGTCTTCGTGGAGGCGGACGCGGCCGGCGAGCTGATGTTCTACGGCCGGGGCGCCGGTGGCGCGCCGACCGCCAGCGCGGTGCTCGGCGACGTGGTGGCGGTGGCCCGCAACCGGCTCGCCGGGGTGCGCGCGGCCAGCGAGAGCGCGTACGCCGACCTGGCGGTCCGGCCGATGGGCGAGGCGCTGACCCGCTACCACGTCAGCCTGGACGTGTCCGACCGTCCGGGTGTGCTGGCCGCGGTGGCCGGCGTGTTCGCCCGGCACGACGTGTCGATCGCGACCGTGCGGCAGGGCTCGGCGGGCGGCTCGCCCGGCCGGGACGGCGACGCCGAGCTGGTGATCGTCACCCACGTGGCGCCGGACGCGGCGCTCGCCGCGACCGTGGGCGAGCTGCGCGGCCTGGACATCGTCCGGTCGGTGACCAGCGTGCTGAGGGTCGAGGGCGGGGTGTGAGTCGTTGACCCGGTGGTGGGCCGGTCCGCCCGTCCCGCCAGGTGGGTAATCCGGGGTCCGCCGCCGGCCACTCCGGCAGGCTGGTCCAGGGTGGCCTGATCCCCAGGTCGGCGCGACGCTAGAGGCGAGGAGAGCGACATGTGGCGGGGTCTGATCGAGGCGTACCGGGACCGACTGCCGGTCACCGAGGCCACGCCCGTCGTCACGCTGCACGAGGGGAACACCCCGCTGCTGCCCGCGCCGGTGCTCTCCGCCCGGATCGGGTGCGACGTGCACCTCAAGGTCGAGGGTGCCAACCCGACCGGCTCGTTCAAGGACCGCGGGATGACCCTGGCGGTGTCCAAGGCGGTCGAGGCCGGCAACAAGGCGATCATCTGCGCCTCCACCGGCAACACCAGCGCCTCCGCCGCGGCGTACGCGGCGCGCGCCGGCCTGACCTGCGCGGTGCTGGTGCCACAGGGCAAGATCGCGCTGGGCAAGCTGGCGCAGGCGCTGGTGCACGGCGCGAAGCTGCTCCAGGTCAACGGCAACTTCGACGACTGCCTGGCCACCGCCGCCAAGCTCGCCCAGGACTACCCGGTCGCGTTGGTCAACTCGGTCAACATCGACCGCCTGCACGGGCAGAAGACCGCCGCCTTCGAGATCGTCGAGGCGCTCGGTGACGCGCCCGACATCCACTGCCTGCCGGTCGGCAACGCCGGCAACATCTCCGCCTACTGGATGGGATATTCGGAGGAGCACGCCGCCGGCGCCACCACCCGGGCGCCGAAGATGTACGGCTTCCAGGCCGCAGGCGCCGCTCCGATCGTCACCGGGCAGGTGGTGCCGGAGCCGTCGACCATCGCCACCGCGATCCGGATCGGCAACCCGGCGAGCTGGACGAAGGCGCTGGACGCCCGGGACGCCTCCGGCGGCCTGATCGCGGCGGTGACCGACCGGGAGATCCTGTCCGCGTACCGGCTGCTCGCCCGCGAGGTGGGCGTCTTCGTCGAGCTGGGCAGCGCGGCCAGCGTGGCCGGCCTGCTCCAGCAGGCGGCGGCGGGCGCGGTCCCGGCCGGTTCGACGGTGGTCTGCACGGTGACCGGCCACGGCCTGAAGGACCCGGAGTGGGCGATCTCCACCGCGCCCGCCCCGGTGACCATCGCGAACGACCCGCTGGCCGCGGCCCGCGCCCTCGACCTGGTCTGAGCGACCACCGCGCCACGGGATCCCCGCCGTCCTGGCGGCGATCGGGTGGAACGTGGCCGGCGGTGGGCGGCATGGGGTCCGGCGGGGGTCGGGGTGATCGAGTCAGGCACACTTTCGGGTATCCCCGCCCGCATTCTCTTTTCAGGAGTGAGCCAGGCCGATGTCGCTGCTCGCCAGATTCAGCCTCGCCAACCGAGGGCTGGTCGCCCTCATCGCGGTGGTGACCACGGCGTTCGGAGCGTTCGCCGTGCCGTCGCTGAAGCAGCAACTGCTGCCGTCGCTCGAATTCCCGGCCGCGTTCATCGTGGCTCCCTACCCCGGCGCCGGACCCGAGATCGTCGAGTCGCAGGTCACCGAGCCGATCGAGAACGCGCTCCAGGGCATCCCCGGGCTGGACCAGATCACGTCGACCTCCCGCGAGGGGGCGGCCACCGTCCAGGTGCTGTACGAGTTCGGCACCGACCTGGACGACGTGGTCAACAAGATGCAGACCGCGCTGAGCCGGATCGACGCCCAACTGCCGGAGAGCGTCGACCCGCAGGTCATCGCGGGCAGCACCGACGACCTGCCGGCGGTGGTGCTGGCGGCGACCGGTGCTGCCGACGAGCGGGCGCTGGCCGAGAAGCTGCGCGCGACGGTGGTGCCGGAGCTGGAGGGCATCGAGGGGGTCCGTACGGTCGAGGTGACCGGGACCCGCGACGACGTCGTGGTGGTCACCCCGGACCCGGCGAAGCTGGCCGCGGCGAAGCTCCAGCCGACCGCGATCGGCGCCGCGCTGAAGACCAACGGCGTGTCGGTGCCGGCCGGTGCGGTGGCCGATGGTGGCCTGGCCCTGCCGGTGCAGGTCGGTACGCCGGTCACCACCCTGGCCGACCTGCGCGGCATCGTGGTCGCCCCGGGAGCCGCCCCGGTCCGCCTCGGTGACGTGGCGACCGTCGAGCAGCAGCTCGCCCCGGCCACCGCGATCACCCGGACCAACGGCAAGGACAGCCTCGGCATCGCGGTCACGGCCGCGCCGGACGGCAACGCCGTGGAGATCTCGCACGAGATCCGGGACCGGCTGGCCGACCTGAAGGACGCCTCCGGCGCCGAGCTGACCGTGGTCTTCGACCAGGCGCCGTTCGTCGAGAAGTCGATCGAGTCGCTGACCACCGAGGGTCTGCTGGGCCTGCTGATGGCGGTCATCGTCATCCTGGTCTTCCTGCTGTCGGTGCGCTCGACCGTGGTCACCGCGGTCTCCATCCCGCTCTCCGTGCTGGTGGCCCTGATCGCCCTGTGGATCGGTGACTACTCGCTCAACCTGCTCACCCTCGGCGCGCTGACCATCGCGGTGGGCCGGGTGGTGGACGACTCGATCGTGGTGTTGGAGAACATCAAACGACACCTGGAGTACGGCGAGGAGAAGCGGCACGCGATCATCACCGGCGTCCGCGAGGTGGCCGGCGCGGTGACCGCGTCCACCCTCACCACGGTCGCGGTGTTCGCGCCGATCGCGCTGGTCGGCGGGTTCGTCGGGCAGCTCTTCGCGCCGTTCGCGATCACCGTGACGGTCGCCCTGCTCGCGTCGCTGCTGGTGTCGCTGACCGTGATCCCGGTGCTGGCGTACTGGTTCCTCAAGCCGCGCGGTGGCACCCCGGACGACGAGGCGGTGCGACGCGTCGCCGAGGAGAAGGAGTTGCGCAGCCCGTTGCAGCGGGCGTACCTGCCGGTGATCGGGTTCGCCACCCGCAAGCGGTCCACCCGCTGGATCACCGTCGGGCTCGGCCTGCTGCTGCTCTTCGGCACCTTCGGCCTGGCCCAGAAGCTGGAGACCAACTTCCTGGACGACTCCGGTCAGGACACGCTCAGCTTCCAGCAGGAGCTGCCGGCGGGTAGTGGCCTGGCCACCACCGACGCGGCGGCCAAGCAGGTCGAGGCGGTGCTCGGGCGTACCGACGGGGTCGAGACGTACCAGGTGACCGCCGGCGGCGGGGACAACCCGTGGGCCGGTGGCGGCGGCAACAACGTCGCCACCTGGTCGGTGGCGCTCGACGGGGACACCGACGCGAAGCAGATGCGCGAGGTGCTGCGCAAGGAGTTCGACACGCTCGGCACCGGGCTGGGCGAGATCAGCTTCGGCGGCGGGCAGGACGCCTCGACCAGCCAGCTGGAGGTGATCGTCCAGGCCAGTGACCCGGAGGTGCTGGCCAGGGCCGCGGAGGCGGCCCGGACGGCGATGGCCGGTGTGCCGGACGTCGAGGACGTCTCCACCACCCTGGCCGACCGGGTGCCGCGGGTCGACGTGACCGTCGACCGGGTCGCGGCCGGCCGCGTCGGGCTCACCGAGGCCGCGGTGGGTCAGCTCGTCTCGCAGGCGTTCCGCGGGGCGCCGCTGGGGCAGGTCACGCTCGACGGCCAGCAGCAGAACGTCGTGCTGCGGCTGGGCGCGCAGCCGCCGGTGTCGGTGGAGCAACTGCGGGCGCTGCCGGTAGGCCCGGTCAAGCTGGACGACATCGCGGACGTGACCCAGGGCGAGGGGCCGCAGCAGGTCACCCGGATCGACGGTGAGCGCAGCGTCTCGGTGACCGGCGCGGCGACCGGCTCGAACCTGGGCGCGACCAGCCAGGAGCTGCAGAAGCGGCTGGACGCCATCGACGTGCCGGGGGCGAAACTGACCATCGGCGGTGTGAGCGCCGACCAGGCGGACGCCTTCGGCGACCTGGGCCTGGCGGTGCTGGCCGCGATCGCGATCGTGTTCCTGATCATGGTGGCCACGTTCCGCAGCCTCACCCAGGCGCTGATCCTGCTGATCTCCATTCCGTTCGCGGCGACCGGCGCCATCGGCCTGCTGCTGATCACCGGGACGCCGCTGGGCGTGCCGGCGCTGATCGGCGTGCTGATGCTGGTCGGCATCGTGGTGACCAACGCGATCGTGCTGCTCGACCTGATCAACCAGTACCGGGCCCAGGGCATGGGGGTCCGGGACGCGGTGGTCGAGGGCGGACGGCGCCGGTTGCGCCCGATCCTGATGACGGCGGTCGCGACCATCTTCGCGCTGCTGCCGATGGCGCTCGGGTTGACCGGCGAGGGCGGCTTCATCTCGCAGCCGCTGGCCGTCGTGGTGATCGGTGGCCTGCTCAGCTCGACGCTGCTGACGCTGATCCTGGTGCCGACGCTGTACACGATGGTGGAACACACCAAGGAGTCGCTGCGGGAGTGGCGCCGCCGGCGGCGTACCGGCGAGCCGACGGTGACCGGGCCGACCGACCCGGAGACCGCCGACTCGATCAGCCCGAACAAGGTCGCGGTGCCGAGCGGTGCGCCGGCGCCGGCACAGGCCGAGGGTTCGCAGCCGCAGGCGGGGCGACCCGCCCCGTCGGGCGCGCTGGTGGACGGCACGGACCAGTTCGAGGTGCTGCGGCTGCCCCGTAGCCGCACCTCGCCGCTGCCCCCCACGGAGCCGACCGAGTAGTCGACCGGCACCTCGGAACGCCCCCGGCGGGTTCACCTGCCGGGGGCGTTCCTGCTTTCGCACCCCGGGCCGGTTCCGGGCGGTACCCGGGGGACCCGGTCGTTGCTGCTCGCGAGCGGTATCGAGCGCTGTCGACCGGGTAGCGTCGCGCTACGTGGCGTCCACCCTCTCGGTCCTCACCGGCAACCGGAGCTTCCGCAACCTCTTCCTCGCTGAGCTGGTGGTCTTCGGTGCCGACTGGTTCGTCATGGTGCCGCTGCTGGTGCTCCTGCCCCAGCTGACCGGCAGCGGGGTCTGGGGCGCGCTGGTGCTGGCGGTGGACACCGGCATCGTGGCGCTGCTGCTGCCGTACACCGGCACGGTGGCCGACCGGTTCGACCGGCGGAAGGTCATGATCGCGGCGAACGTGGCCGCGCTGGCGGGCGTGCTGCTGCTGCTCGGGGTCCGGGGCGCCGGGACGGCGTGGCTGGCGCTGGTGGCGATCGGCGTGGTCGCGGTCGCCAAGGCGTTCTACTCGCCGGCCGCCCAGGCCGCGCTTCCCAACGTGCTCGAGCCGCACGAGCTGGCCGCCGGCAACGCGGTGGCCGGTTCGGCCTGGGGCACCATGACGGTGGTCGGCGCCTCGCTCGGCGGCGTGCTCAGCTCGGCCGCCGGCCCGTACGTCTGCTTCTGGGTGGCGGCGGTCGGTCTGGCGCTGGCGGCGGGCCTCGCCGCGCGGATCCGCCGGCCGTTGCAGGCAGCCCGGGACGCCGACCTGCCGGCCCAGCGGACCTGGCCGGCGGTCCGCGAGGCGCTCGGTTACATCGGGCACCGGCCCCGGGTCCTGGCGCTGGTCACGGTGAAGTCGGCGGTCGGCCTGGGCAACGGCGTGCTGACGGTGTTTCCGCTGCTCGCCAGCGTGTACGGGGTCGGCTCGCTGGGCGCCGGCCTGCTCTTCGCGGTACGCGGCGCGGGGGCCCTGGTGGGGCCGATCCTGATGCGACGGGTGTTGACCAACCGGTCCTGGCTGCTTCCCGGGCTGGCGCTGTCCATGTCGCTCTACGGCCTGTCGTACCTGGGCACGTCGGTGGTCCGCTGGTTCCCGCTGGTGCTGCTGCTGGTCTTTCTGGCGCACTTCGCGGGCGGCAGCAACTGGGTGATGTCGAACTTCGCCCTGCAGGGCGAGGTGCCGGACCGGTTGCGGGGTCGGGTCTTCGCCACCGACATGATGCTCGCGACGCTGGCCATCTCGGTGAGTCAGCTGGCGGTGGCCCTGGTGGTGGACGTGGTGGACGAGCGGGTGGTGCTGGCCGGCTGCGGGCTGGTCACCCTCGTGTACGCGGTCGGCTGGTGGATCGCCACCCGCCGACTCTCGCTCACCGACCCGGTCACCGAACCTGTTCCGGACCCGGCCGGTTGAGCGCGTCGGTCCCACGCTGCGGGCGTCGGACCGGATCGTCGGTGCCGACCCCTAGCATGAGCGCGTGCCGATGAACTTCAGCGCCGGGCCGGTCCGGGTCCGGGTCCCCGCGACCAGCGCCAACCTGGGCCCGGGCTTCGACGCGCTGGGTCTCGCCCTCGGGCTCTACGACGACCTGGCCGCCGAGGTCGCGCCGGATGGCGTCCGGGTGACGGTGACCGGGCAGGGTGCCGGTGAGCTGCCCGACGACGACCGG
Source organism: Micromonospora sp. NPDC049301 (assembly GCF_040678715.1). NCBI lineage: Bacteria > Bacillati > Actinomycetota > Actinomycetes > Micromonosporales > Micromonosporaceae > Micromonospora > Micromonospora sp. NPDC049301. Next base: position 561,770 of record NZ_JBFAQO010000006.1, read on the forward strand.
CACCTGGTGGTGCGGGCCATGCGGGCCACCTTCGACGTGCTCGGCGGGCAGCCCCCTGGCCTGATCGTGGAGTGCGTCAACCGGATCCCGCAGGCGCGCGGGCTGGGCTCCTCGTCCGCGGCGATCGTCGCCGGGGTGCTGCTGGCGCGGGGCCTGGTCGCCGACGGGGACCGCCGGCTGGACGAGGCGGCCGTGCTCCGGCTGGCCGCCGAGATCGAGGGCCATCCCGACAACGTCGCGCCGTGCCTGCTCGGCGGCTTCACGCTGGCCTGGTCGGAGCCGACCGGCGCTCGCGCGGTGTCCCTGCCGGTCGCCGACGCGGTGCGGCCGACGGTTTTCGTGCCGGCGGAGCGCGGTTTGACCGCGACCGCGCGGGCCGCGTTGCCGGCCACCGTGCCGCACCGCGACGCCGCGTTGACCGCCGGGCGGGCGGCGCTGCTGGTGCACGCGCTGACCGCGGACCCGTCGCTGCTGCTGCCAGCCACCGTCGACCGCCTCCATCAGGCCTACCGCGCGCCGGGGATGCCGGGCACATCGGCCCTGGTCAACGAGTTGCGAGCGGCGGGTGTGGCGGCTGTTGTCAGTGGGGCGGGGCCGACGGTGCTGGCGCTCAGCGAGCCCCCGCCGAGCTTCCCGGTGGGAACAGACTGGCAGATCTGGCAGTTACCGATAGACGTCAGCGGTGCGCGGGTTGCCCGGGGTAGACTTGGACACGCCGAGCGGGACCCTGTTGCCGCAGGTCGGAAGAGTTGATTACGCTCTAGACCTAGCACAGCCGCGAAGCACGCGATCTCTGCGGGGCGGCGCACCCCCGAAGCTCTCGGCGGTCAGCCCGTCACCCCTGCCAAGGCCCACGCCGCACCGCAGTTTCCACAGGTCGCCGCAGACGGCGAGACCTGCTCACCGACCGTTGGTGAGTCGGGAAACCACCGGCTGCTGTGTCACAGACTCCCGCGACGCGTCCTTGCGAGGCGGGTGCACCGAGGCCGCCCGGCCACCTGAGTTCCGACTCCGGGCAGTCCCGGCCTTATCGAGGGAAGGAATCCATTGAGCGACACCACCGACGTGACGTCGGATGTTTCCAACGTCGCTGGCGATGCCACCACCGCCGCTCCCGCCCGTCGTCGGCGTAGCGGCACCGGTCTGTCGGCGATGCTGCTGCCAGAGCTGCAGAGCCTGGCTGCGTCGCTCGGCATCTCCGGCACGGCTCGCATGCGCAAGGGCGAGCTGATCGCCGCGATCTCCGAGCGGCAGGGCGGCAACGCCGCCGGCACCCCTCGACCGCGGGCCGAGGTCGCGGCCGCGGCCGCTCCGACCCGTGAGGAGGTGCGGGAGACCGTGGACCGTCCAGCGGCTGAGGGACGCACCGAGCAGGCGCCGGCCGAGCCGGCCGCCGAGACCGAGGGCCGGGGTCGTACCCGGCGTAGCCGAACCGCCGCGACGGAGGCGCGTACCACCGAGGCGCGCACCGAGGAGGCGGAGGCCGGCGAGCGGACCGACCGGAGCGAGAACCGCCGGGACCGGGCCGAGCGCCCGGAGCGTGCCGAGCGCGGTGACCGTTCCGAGCGGGGCGAGCGTGCCGAGCGGCCGGAGCGCGGCGAGCGTGGTGACCGTGCCGAGCGGGGCGAGCGTGCCGAGCGCGGTGACCGTGCCGAGCGCGGTGACCGTGCCGAGCGTGGCGAGCGTGCCGAGCGCAACGAGCGGGGCGACCGTGCCGAGCGGGGCGAGCGCAACGACCGGCCGGAGCGTGGTGAGCGGGCCGACCGCAACGAGCGTGGTGACCGTAACGATCGGGGCGACCGCAACGACCGTGGTCAGCGCGCCGAGCGGGACAACGACGACGATGACGGCGAGGGCGGCGGCCGGCGTGGCCGGCGCAGCCGTTTCCGGGACCGTCGGCGTGGCCGTGGCGAGCGCGGCGAGACCAGTGGGGACACCGGTGGGCGCGAGCCGCAGGTCGGCGAGGACGACGTGCTCGTCCCGGTGGCCGGCATCATCGACGTGCTCGACAACTACGCCTTCGTGCGGACGACCGGCTACCTGGCCGGCCCGAACGACGTGTACGTGTCGATGTCCCAGATCAAGAAGTACGGCCTGCGCCGCGGTGACGCGATCACCGGTGCGGTGCGCGCGGCCCGTGAGGGCGGCAACAGCGGCGACCAGCGGCGGGACAAGTACAACCCGCTGATGCGGCTGGACACCATCAACGGGATGGAGCCGGAGGAGGCGCGGCGCCGGCCGGAGTTCTACAAGCTCACGCCGCTCTACCCGCAGGAGCGCCTGCGGCTGGAGACCGAGCCGCACATCCTGACCACCCGGGTCATCGACCTGGTCATGCCGATCGGCAAGGGCCAGCGAGCGCTCATCCAGTCGCCGCCGAAGGCGGGTAAGACCATGGTGCTCCAGGCGATCGCGAACGCGATCACCCGGAACAACCCGGAGTGCCACCTGATGGTGGTGCTGGTGGACGAGCGGCCCGAAGAGGTCACCGACATGCAGCGGTCGATCAAGGGCGAGGTCATCGCGGCCACGTTCGACCGTCCGCCGCAGGACCACACGACGGTCGCCGAGCTGGCGATCGAGCGGGCGAAGCGCCTGGTCGAGCTGGGGCACGACGTGGTCGTGCTGCTCGACTCGGTGACGCGCCTCGGTCGGTCGTACAACCTGGCGGCGCCGGCCAGCGGCCGGATCATGTCGGGTGGTATCGACTCCACCGCGCTCTACCCGCCGAAGCGCTTCCTCGGCGCGGCTCGCAACATCGAGAACGGCGGCTCGCTGACCATCATCGCCACGGCGCTGGTGGAGACCGGGTCCATGGCGGACACGGTCATCTTCGAGGAGTTCAAGGGCACCGGCAACGCGGAGCTGAAGCTGGACCGGAAGATCGCTGACAAGCGCACCTTCCCGGCCATCGACATCAACCCGTCCGGCACCCGTAAGGAGGAGGTCCTGCTCGCGCCCGAGGAGCTGGCCATCATCCACAAGCTCCGGAAGGTGCTGCACTCGCTGGACTCGCAGGCCGCGATGGATCTGTTGCTGGACCGCCTCAAGCAGTCCCGCACCAACATCGAGTTCCTGATGCAGATCGCGAAGTCGACGCCGGGGGAGTAACCACCCTCGGTTGACCAACGAAGGGGCACGGCCACAGCGGCCGTGCCCCTTCGTCATGCCCATCGGCCCCTTTGCTCTGCTTACACCCGCGCAACAGTTCGGGCCGCTTTTCGTTGCGCCCGTTGAAGCAGAGCAAAGGTGAGGGAGGATGGCCGGCCCGCCGGCCCGCTGGCCGGCCGGCCGGCCGGCCAGGGCGGCGGCGTCGCGGCGAGAACCGGCCCGGCCAGATCTGGAGTTTTCCTTCGGTTCAGTCGGTGCATCTTGAAACTTCTATTCAGCATCGGGTTGACTGTCGTCCATGCGTACCCGCAGACGATCCGCCCGCCGCACCGGCGTCCTGCTGCTGACGCCGCTGCTCGCCCTCGCTGTTCCGGCGCCGGCGACAGCCGCACCACCGACCCCGTCCATCGCCCCCGTGGCCAACTCGACCGTCGCCGAGGACGCGCCGCCCGCGTCGTCCCGGTCGGCCGGGTCGATCAGTCTGGCCGCCGACCCGGCCACCGCGACCGCGTCGGCCGCCGCACCCGGCGGCGTGGAGCCGGCCGGCGGCCTGGAGACCACGAAGGCCAGCCGGCCGGTCGCGCCGGGCGTGCAGCTCACCTCCTTCGACCGGTACGACGCCGAGGGCTGGCTGCGTGCCGACGCCCTCACCACCGACCTCACCGGTGGGGCCACCGTCGACTACGTCAACTCCGGGGCGGTCAGCCGGGCCGAGCCGCTGCGGGCGGCGGTGGACCGCTCGCGGGCGGTCGCCGCGGTCAACGGTGACTTCTTCGACATCAACAACTCCGGAGCCGCGCAGGGCGTGGGCATCCGTGACGGCCAGCTCATCCAGTCGGCGGTCAGCGGGCACCGCAACGCGGTGGCGGTCACCGCGGACGGGCTCGGCCGGGTGATCGAGGTGAACTTCGACGGCACCGCCACGCTGCCCACCGGACCGGTGTCGTTGACGCAGTTCAACAACATCGTGCAGGCCGACGGCATCGGCGCGTTCACCGAGCTCTGGGGGACGTACACCCGGGAGCGCGCGGTGGCGGGCGCGACCCGGGTCGTCGAGGTCACCGTGGCCGGCGGGCGCGTGGTCGCGGTGGCCGGCGCGGCCGGCAGCGGCCCGATCGTCGCCGGCAGCACTGTGCTGCTCGGCCGCGACGCCGGCGCGGACGCGCTGGCCGGACTCCGCCCCGGTGACCCGGTGACGGTTGCCTGGCAACCGAAGCCGTCCGACGGCAGCATCCTGCGCGCGGCGGTCGGCGGCAGCAACGTCCTGGTTCGCGACGGCGTGGTGCAGAGCATCGCCGACCCGACGCTGGCCCCACGCACGGCGGTCGGCTTCACCGCCGACGGTCGCAAAATGATCATGTTGACGGTGGACGGTCGGCAGGTCGACAGTCGCGGCGTCACCCAGACCGAGATGGGCCGGATGATGGCCGAACTGGGCGCCCACCACGCGCTCAACCTGGACGGCGGTGGCTCGTCCACCCTGCTGGCCCGGGAGCCGGGCGCGCCGGCCGTGCAGGTCGAGAACACGCCCTCCGACGGCAGCGAGCGGGCCGTGCCCAACGGCCTGGCCATCTACGCGCCGAAGGGCAGCGGCCGGCTCACCGGCTACTGGGTGGAGACCGCGAGCGACCCCACCGTGGCCCCCGGCATCTCACCGGTGCGCGGCGGCCGGCCCGACCGCGTGTTCCCCGGCCTGACCCGCACCCTCACCGCCGCCGGCTACGACGAGACGTACGGCCCGGCGGCCGGCACGCCGACCTGGCGCGTGACCCCGGCGGCCCGTGGCCGGGTCGACCGTGCCGGCGTGTTCCACGCGGGCGTGCCGGGGGCCGGCACGGTCACCGCGGCGCGCGGGCGGGCCACCGGATCGCTGGGCCTGACGGTGCTCGGCCCGCTGGCCCGGGTCGGTTCCACAGTGGAGCGGGTCGGGCTCACCGGCCGGGACGGCAACGCGCTGGTCGGTGTGGTCGGCTACGACGCAGAGGGGAACACCGCACCGGTCGAGCCGGCCGACCTGACCCTCGACTACGACCGGGACCTGCTGCGGATCACCCCCACCGGCGACGGCAACCTCGCCGTCACCGCGCTGCGCGAGACCGGCTCGGGCCTGGTGACCGTCCACGTCGGACGCCACAGCGCGGTCCTGCCGGTGACCGTCGGGCTGACCGACGTCCCGGTGGCGGGCTTCGACGACGCCGCGTCCTGGCGGTTCAGCCAGGCTCGGGCCAGTGGCTCGGTCGCGCCCGCGCCGGGGCACACCGGCACCGGCCTGCGGATGTCGTACGACTTCAGCCAGTCCACCGGCACCCGGGCCGCGTACGCGGACCCGCCGGCCTGGATCGAGGTGCCCGGACAGCCACAGGCATTCGGCATGTGGATCCACGGCAACGGCACGGGGGAGTGGCCCAGCCTGCACCTGCACGACGCCCAGGACACCCAGCACGTGCTGCGTGGCCCGCTGATCACCTGGACCGGCTGGCGGTACGTGGAGTTCGCCGTGCCGGCGGGGGTGCAGTACCCGGTGCGCGTACGCCGGTTCTACGTGGCCGAGACCAACGCCGCCGCGCAGTACACCAGCGAGGTCGTCATCGACGACCTGGTGGCGAAGGTGCCGCCCACGGTCGACGTGCCGGCGGTGGCGCCGCGTACCGATCGGGTGGTGGTCCGTGACGGCACCGTGGACGGCGCGCCCTGGCGGTTCGCGGTGCTCTCCGACGCCCAGTTCGTCGCCGCCGACCCGGACAGCGACCTGGTCGCCCAGGCCCGGCGGACGCTGCGCGAGGTGAAGGCGGCCCGGCCGGCCTTCCTGCTGATCAACGGGGACTTCGTGGACACCGCCTACCCGGCCGACTTCGCGCTGGCGAAGCGGATCCTCGACGAGGAGTTGGGCGACGCTCTGCCCTGGTACTACGTGCCCGGCAACCACGAGATCATGGGTGCGCCGATCAGCAACTTCCAGGCCGTGTTCGGCGCCACGTCGCGGGTCTTCGACCATGCCGGCACCCGGTTCGTCACCCTGAACTCGTCCACCGGGACGCTGCGCGGCGGTGGCTTCGACCAGGTGCGGATGCTGCGGGAGACGCTGGACGCGGCGGCTGCCGACAAGCGGGTCGGGTCGGTCGTCGTCCTGCACCACCACCCGCCGCGCGACCCCAGCCCGGCGCAGGCCAGCCAGCTCGGTGACCGCAAGGAGGCGGCGCTGCTGGAGCAGTGGCTGGCCGACTTCCAGCACCGCTCCGGCAAGGGCGCGCTGTTCGTGGGCGGGCACGTCGGCACCTTCCACGCCGACCGGGTGGACGGGGTGCCGTACGTGATCAACGGCAACGCGGGCAAGACGCCCTCCACCCCGGCGAACCAGGGCGGCTTCACCGGCTGGACGGAGTTCGGCGTGGACCCGGTCAGCCCGGCCGAGGCCGACCGGGCCCGCCGCGACCCGCTCGCCGAGGGCCCCCGCTGGGTCGACGCGGAGGTCCACGCGCACGTGGACCGGCTCGCGGTGGACGCCCCGGCCAGCGTCCCGGTCGGCGTCCCGGCGCCGGTCACCGCCACGCTGACCCAGCCCGGTGGGCGTGCCGTCCCGGTGGCCGCCCCGGTCAGCGCGGACTGGTTCGCCTCGCCGGGGGTGCACATCGGCTCCGCGGCCGGGGTACGCCCGTGGCACACCGCCCACTTCGACCCGGCCACCGGCACCCTGACCGCCCTACGCCCGGGCGCCCCCGTCCGCCTGACGGTCAGCGTCAACGGCGTCCTCGCCGACGCCACCATCACCATCACCCGGTAGTCGTCGGGAAGGGCCCCTCCGGCCCAGGAGGGGCCCTTCCCGACGCCTCCGTCAGAAGTCGCCGTCGGCCACCTGGAAGACGGTGAGACCGAGGGCCCGCCACATCTGGACCACCTGGACGCGGTCGTCGAAGACGCCGACCACCCGGTAGCGGTCCCGGATCTCCCGGTCGTAGATCTCCCGCTTGACGATCGAGTCCTTCCGGGAGTCGCCGACGGCGCGCAGGTGCAGGCCGAGGTAGGGGACGCGGACGTGCTGGGCCAGCCACGCCTCGGTTGCCGCCCGGGCCGAGGCGTCCCGCCCGGAGCAGAAGACCACCCCGTACCCGGCGGCGTGCATCGCCCGGACCGCCGCGATCACCGCCGTGTTCGGCCGGTCCTCGCCCACCCGGGTCATGTCGTACGGGCTGCGTGAGACGGCCAGCGCGACGGTGCCGTCGATGTCCACCAGGACGATCTCCGGTGGCTCGGTCGACGGCGGGTGCACTGCGGCGGGTCGTCCGGTGCGGGCCTGCGGCACCGGCAACGGCAGCGTCCGCCCCTCCAGGTAGCGCTCGTGCAGGCGGCAGATCACGTCCGCGCCGACCCGGTCGGTCTCCGGCCGGGCGGCGTCGCGGCGCAGGCACTCGGCCAGCGGCACGTCGGTGAAGTCGTGCACCTCGAACTCCGCGCCGTACCGGGCGGCCAGGTCGGCCCAGTCCCGCAGGGTCCGCGAGCGCAGGTTGGTGTCGTCCACGCAGACGTCCGCCCGGGCCCGCAGCAGCGCCTCGACCTGCGCCCGCTGCACGACGGTCACCTGCGCCTCGGCCCACTGGGTGAAGAGCCGCTCGCCGTGCAGCATCCGGCGCAGGTCGTCGCGGTTGACCCGGACCACGGACGGCTGGAGGGTCCGGGCGAAGGTCGTCTTGCCGGACGCGGGCAGGCCCCGGGTGGCGATCAGGCGGGTCATCCGCTCCCCTCCGGCTCGGCGGGCGTACCCCCGGCGGGGCACTCGGCGGCGGCCCGCCGAGTGGGTGAATGCCCCGCCGAGCGGCGGGAATGCGGACGGGGAGGCACGTGTTGACGATGCCGGACGAGGTGTGCGGCCCGATTACCGGGTCGGCTCAGGCCCATGGCACACTGGTCAATCGGCCACCGGTTCCGGTTCACGCCCGAGCCCGTCGCGCACGGCGCGACGGGCGGTGACGGCGACCCGGCGACCACCAACGAGAGGACCGAGGCGAGATGAAGGCAAACATCCACCCGGAGTACGTGACCACCGAGGTCAGCTGCTCCTGTGGCAACACGTTCACGACCCGCAGCACCGCCAAGGGCGGGGCGATCCACGTCGAGACCTGCAGCGCCTGCCACCCGTTCTACACCGGTAAGCAGCGCGTTCTCGACACCGCCGGCCGGGTCGCGAAGTTCCAGCAGAAGTACGCCAAGGTTCAGGCCAAGAAGGCCAAGTAACTCCACGTTCGGCGCCCGCGTCCGGTTTTCCACCGGACGCGGGCGCCGTCCGCATTCCGCCTGAGTTTTTCGCCTGGCCCGGCCGGCGCCGCACCCTCGAAGGAGCACCCGCAGCATGAGCAGCGAGCGTCTGGCCGGCCTCCTCGACGAGTACGCCGAGCTGGAGAAGCGGCTGGCCGACCCGGCGATCCACGCCGACCAGGCCACCGCGCGGCGGGTCGGCCGCCGGTACGCCGAGCTGGTGCCGCTGCACAAGGCCGCCGGCGAGCTGGAGCAGGCGCGCGCCGACCTGGCCGCGGCCCGTGAGCTGGCCGCCGAGGACCCCTCCTTCGCGTCCGAGGCGGAGTCCATCGCGGCGTCCCTGCCGGTCCTGGAGGAGCGTCTCGCCGAGCTGCTCATCCCGCGTGACCCGCACGACGCCAAGGACGTGATCGTGGAGATCAAGGCCGGAGAGGGCGGCGAGGAGTCGGCGCTGTTCGCCGGTGACCTGCTGCGGATGTACACCCGGTACGCCGAGCGTCACGGCTGGGTCACCGAGGTGATCGACGCGCAGGACTCCGACCTCGGCGGGGTCAAGGACGTCTCGCTGTCGATCAAGACCAAGGGCGTGCCGGAGGGCGGCAACGGCGTCTGGTCGCGGCTCAAGTGGGAGGGCGGGGTGCACCGGGTGCAGCGCGTCCCGGTCACCGAGTCGCAGGGTCGGATCCACACCAGCGCCGCCGGTGTGCTGGTGCTGCCGGAGGCCGAGGACGTCGATGTCACGATCGACCAGAACGACCTGCGCATCGACGTGTTCCGCTCGTCGGGCCCGGGCGGCCAGTCGGTGAACACCACCGACTCGGCGGTGCGGATCACCCACCTGCCGACCGGCATCGTCGTCTCCTGCCAGAACGAGAAGTCCCAGTTGCAGAACCGGGAGCAGGCGATGCGGATCCTGCGCGCCCGGCTGCTCGCCGCCGCTCAGGAGCAGGCCGACGCCGCCGCCTCGGACGCCCGCAAGGCGCAGGTGCGCACCGTGGACCGCTCGGAGCGGATCCGCACCTACAACTTCCCGCAGAACCGGATCACCGACCACCGGATCGGCTACACGGCGTACAACCTGGATCTGGCGCTCGCCGGCGACCTGGACGGGGTGCTGGACGCCCTGGCCGAGGCCGACCGCGCCGCCCGGCTGGCCGGCGACACCGAGCTGACCCGCCGCTGACCCCGGTCAGCTCGCGCGGGCACGGGACTTGGCCCGCAGCATCTCCCGGTCGGCCTCCTCGAAGGCGACGCTGAGCGCGTCGCGCAAGCCACCCCCGCCGGAGACCTCGGCGAAGCCGATGCTCACCCCGACCGGGGTGCCGGGCACCAGCGACTCCCACTCCTCGGCGCGGACCGCCGTCTCGATCCGGCGGGCCACCTCGGCTGCCTCGGCCATGCCGGTGTCCGGCAGCACCACCACGAACTCGTCACCGCCGTAGCGGGCCACGAAGTCGCCCCGCCGCATCACCCGGTTGATCACCCCGGCGATGCGTTGCAGCACGAGGTCGCCGGAGTGGTGCCCGTGCCGGGTGTTGACCGCCTTGAAGCCGTCCAGGTCGCAGACGCCGATCACCACCCGCTCGCCGCGGGTGACCACGGCGGTGATGTACCGCTCCAACCGCCGTCGGTTGGGCAGCCCGGTGAGCGGGTCGGTCAGCGCCTCGCCCTCGAACCGCGCCGCCTCGCGGCGCATCTCCTCGTGGTCGATCCGGGCGGCGATGCCGTCGATGTAGACGTCGCGCAGCCGGTCGTTGCGCTGCGCGGCGAGCCGGAACGCCAGCCGGTCGGCCCGGTGCGCCGACACGTGGTCCCCGGCCCGGGCCAGCGCGATGCTGCGTAGCCGGGCCGGCTCGGCCGCGCCGAGCGTCTCGGTGGACACCCGGATCGAATCCAGTCGGGTGACCGCCTCGATCGGCCGCCCGGCGGCGACGGCCAGGCAGACCTGGCCGAGTTGACGCATGTCGCGGGCCCGGGCGCTGTCCCCGCCGTGGGCGAGCAGCCGGGACGGCTCGGCCTCTCCGGCGGACTCCACCCGGTCGCCGAGCGCCGCCTGCCGGGCCGCCGCGTAGCCGTACGCGGCGAGGCTGCTCGGCCGCAGCCGGCCGGCGCGGCCGGCACGCCTGAACCGGGCCAGGTCGGCGGCGACGTCCCGGAGCACGCGCAGGCAGCCGTCGCTGTCGCCGTTGTGGTCCAGCGCCACGGCGTTGCGCAGCCGGATGCCCGGCGCGGCGAACGTCTCCTCGGGGATCCCGGCGGTCACCCCGAGCTGCCGGGCCCGTTCGATCGCGCCCAGGGCGTACCCGTGGAAGCTCAGGTAGCTGTACGCCATCGCAAGGTCGTGCCAGCCCCAGGCGGTGTCCCGGTCCGGGTCCTCCACGGCGCCCAGCGCCCGGGCTGCCTTCACCAGGTGCATGACGCAGCGGTCCAGTGCGCCCTGGTGGTGCGCGGCCAGCGCGGCCAGCGCGTTGAGGTGCCCGTGCAGGTAGGGCTCGGCGAGGTCGCGGACCGCCGCCGAGGCCTCCTCGATGGCCCGGGTGAACTCCGCCGTCCGACCGAGATTGATCAGCGCGGAGAGTCGCTGCACCATGGCGTCCGCTCGCGCCGCCGGGTCCGTGGTGGTGCGGATCACCCGCTCCAGCAGGGCGTACGACTCTGCGGAGCGACTTGCTTCCTGCAACGCCCGGGCGTGCGTGAGGGCGTCAACCTGGTCATCGACCCGGTCGAGCCAGCCCACTCGCGACCTCCCGTCGTGTGCGCCGCGACGCACTCGTTCGTGGCGTCGCCCGCGACGCTTCATGATTATGTCGTGACCACTCTGCCGCAACACCCCCCCGAAGGGACAGGGCGGCTCCGTCCGTCCGCCGCGGTGGCCCGGGCGGCCCGCTCGCTCGCCGCGGCCGGGGTCGGCCCGGCCCGCGTGGAGGCCGAGCTGTTGGCGGCGTACGTGCTGGGGGTGCCCCGGGGTCGGCTGGCGCTCGCCGACGACCTGACCGACGACGACCTGGCCCGGCTCGACGAGCTGGTGCGCCGCCGCGCCGGCCGGGAGCCGTTGCAGCACCTGACGGGTCGGGCGGGCTTCCGGCACCTGGAGCTGGCGGTCGGGCCGGGTGTCTTCGTGCCCCGGCCGGAGACCGAACTGCTGGCCGGCTGGGGCGTCGAGCAGGGCCGCTCCCGGCAAGACCCGCTGGTGGTGGACCTGTGCAGCGGCTCCGGCGCGATCGCGTTGTCGGTGGCGCAGGAGCTGCCGGGGGCGCGCGTGGTGGCGGTGGAGCGGTCCCCGGCGGCGCTGGCGTGGCTGCGTCGCAACGCGGCGGAGCGGGCCGGGGCGGGTGACCGCCCGATCGAGGTGATCGAGGCCGACGTCACCGCGCCTGACCTGCTGGCCGACCTGGTCGGCCGGGTGGACGTGCTGCTCTGCAACCCGCCGTACGTGCCGGTCGACGTGGTGGTGTCGCCGGAGGTGGCCGCGCACGACCCGGCGGAGGCGGTCTTCGGCGGCGCGGACGGTCTGGCGGTGATCCGGCCGGTGGTCAGCCGGGCGGCGGCGCTGCTGCGTCCCGGCGGCGTGGTCGGAATCGAGCACGACGACACGCACGGCGCGGCGGTGCCCGGACTGCTCGCCGCGGACGGCCGGTTCGCCGCCGTCGCGGAGCATCCGGACCTCACCGGCCGCCCTCGCTACGCCACCGCGTCCCGACGGGCGGACGGCCAGCAAGCCCCGAGCGGGGCGGCGTGGCAGACTGACTCCTCGTGATGCTCTACGACTGCCGGTCGCCCGCCGATCGGGACCGCGGCATCGCTGCGGCCATCGAGGCGGTCAAGAACGGCGAGCTGGTCGTCCTGCCGACGGATACCGTCTACGGCATCGGCGCGGACGCGTTCACCCCGTACGCGGTCAAGGCGCTGCTGGACGCGAAGGGCCGGGGGCGGCAGATGCCGCCGCCGGTGCTGATCGGCTCGCGGCAGACCCTGGACGGGTTGGTCTTCTCCCTGCCCACCGCCGCGCGCGATCTCGTTGAGGCGTTCTGGCCGGGTGCCCTGACGATCGTGGTCGAGCACTCGCCGAGCCTGCAGTGGGACCTCGGCGACAAGACGGGCACGGTGGCGGTGCGGATGCCGCTGCACCCGGTGGCGCTGGAGGTGCTGCGCGAGACCGGCCCGATGGCGGTCTCCTCGGCCAACAAGACCGGCCAGCCCGCCGCGGTCACCGCGGAGGAGGCGCGCGACCAGCTCAGCTACTCGGTGCGGGCGTACCTGGAGGCCGGGCCCTGCCCGGACCCGGTGCCCAGCACGATCGTGGACCTGACCGGTGAGGTGCCGCAGCTGCTGCGGGCCGGCGCGATCCCACTGGAGAAGCTGCGCGACGTGGTGCCGGATCTCGTCGACGTCCAGGGGGCCTGAGTGCCCCCGTTCACCGTCCTGCACGTCTGCATGGGCAACATCTGCCGCTCGCCGATGGCCGAGCGGCTGCTCGCCCTTGCGGTGCGGGAGCGGTTGGCCCGGCGCGAGCAGGACCCGGCCCGCGCCGAGGAGCTGCTGCACAGCCACAGCGCCGGCACCGGGGGCTGGCACGCCGGCGAGGAGATGAACCCGCCGGCGGCCCGGCAGGTCACCAGCCGGGGCGGGGACGTCGAGGGGTTCGCCGCGCGCAAGCTGCGCTCGGAGCACATCGACGCCGCCGACCTGGTCCTGACCGCGACCGCGGATCAGCAGGAGTACGTGGTGGCGCTTCGTCCGGACGCGGCGGCCCGCACCTTCGTGCTGGGTGAGTTCGGCCGGCTGCTGGCCGCGGTGGACGCCGCCGCGCTGCCGCCGGCCGAATCGACCCCGGAGGCGGTGTACGCCCGGGGCGTGGCCCTGGTGGCGGCGGGCCACGACGCCCGGCTGGGCGCCTCGCTGCTGCCGGGCGACGATCTGGACGACCCGTGGGGTCGCGGCGACCAGTGCTTCAGCCGGGTCGCCGACGAGATCGAGGAGACGGTCCACCCGCTGGCCGGCGCACTGCTTCCCTGAGCGCGGTGCGAGTTTCCTCCGGGTTTGTCGAAAACCAGGGGCGAAAGGGGCATTCCGGGTCATTCTGAACGGGTCCTAGCGTGAACGGCTCCTGCGGGGAGAGCTGATGATCCGGGCCCGTCTCGACAAACTCCTGACCGTGGTGATCGCCGGTGTGCTGGCCGGGTTGGTGCTGGCGGCGGCTGCCCTGCCCGTGGCACTCGTCTTCGGGATCGGCTTCAGCGCCCTGTCCACGCCCTACTCGGAGCTGCCCAACACGCTGCGCACGCCGCCCACCGCCCAGCGCTCCAACCTCTACGCCAACGACGGCACCACCCTGATCACCTCCTTCTACCAGGAGGACCGGGTGGACGTGCCGCTGCAGGAGGTCGCGCCGGTGATGCGCCAGGCCATCGTGGCCGCCGAGGACGTCCGGTTCTACCAGCACAGCGGGGTGGACCTGCGCGGGGTGGCGCGCGCGTTCACCGTGAACAAGCGCGACGGACAGACCCGGCAGGGCGCCTCCACGCTGACCATGCAGTACGTCCGCAACGTGCTCAGCAGCGATCCCCGGCTGACCGAGAGCCAGCGCCAGGCGGCCACCGAGGTCAGCACCGTCCGCAAGATCCAGGAGATGCGGTACGCGCTGGCGCTGGAGCGCGAGCTGAGCAAGGAGGAGATCCTCACCCGCTACCTCAACATCGCGTACTTCGGTGCCGGGGCGTACGGCATCGCGGCGGCCAGCAAGCGCTACTTCTCCCGGTCACCGGCCGAGCTGACCCTGGCCCAGGCCGCGCTCCTGGCCGGGCTGGTCCGGTCGCCGGACAGCGACGACCCGATCAACGGCGACGCCGACAGCGCACTGCGCCGGCGGGGGTACGTGCTGGCGCAGATGGTGGAGTCGAGCCAGGTGTCGGCGGACGCGGCGGCCGCGGCCCGGGCCGAGCCGCTGGAGCTGAAACCGAGCGAGACCCCGAACGACTGCACGGCGGTGCCCGACGGGCACAACGACTGGGGCTTCTTCTGCGACTGGTTCACCCACTGGTGGAGCAGCCAGCCGGCGTTCGGCTCGACGGCCGACGAGCGGCAGCGCACGCTGCGCCGGGGCGGGTTCTCCATCGTCTCGTCGCTGGACCCGGCGGTGCAGCGGGCGACCACCGAGCAGGTGCTGCGGATCTACCGGTCGTCCGAGGCCCGGGCGGTGCCGACCACGGTGGTGCAGCCCGGCACCGGCCGGGTGCTGGCGATGGCGGTGAACCGCAACTACAGCGTGGCGGACAACCCGGTCGGGCAGAAGAACCACCCGAACACCGTGAACCAGCTGGTGGCCGGCGGCGGGGCCATCGACGGGTACCAGGGCGGGTCGACGTTCAAGCTCTTCACCATGCTGGCCGCGCTGGAGTCCGGCATGCCGCTGTCGACCGACTTCACCTCGCCGACCCGGCTGGTCACCCGCTTCCCGGTGACCGGGGAGGCGAGCTGTGACGGCCTCTGGTGCCCGGAGAACTCCAACCCCTCGTCGATGGACGGCCCGCGCACCATGTGGACCGCGTTCGGACGCTCGGTGAACACGTACTTCGCATGGCTCACCGAGCGGGTCGGCGCCGACCGGGTGGTGGAGATGGCCGAGCGGCTCGGCATCGTGCTGCGCGCCGACTCCGACGCCCGGCTGGCCCGGAACGGGGCGAAGAACTGGGGCCCGTTCACCCTGGGCGTCGCCGCGACGACCCCCCTCGACCTGGCCACGGCGTACGCCACGGTGGCGGCCGAGGGGACCTGGTGCGCGCCGCTGCCGGTGGTCTCGATCACCGACTCGTCCGGCCGTGCGGTCGACGCCGCCAAGCCGGACTGCCGGCAGGTGCTCGACACCGACGTGGCCCGGGCGGCCGCCGACGCGGCCCGCTGCCCGGTCGGCGACCAGTCGATGTACGGGAGTTGCGACGGTGCCACCGCACCCGACCTGCGGGCCAAGCTCGGCCGACCGGTGGCCGGAAAGACCGGCAGCTCGGAGCGGTACGAGACGGAGACGGTGGTGGCGTTCACCCCGCAGCTCGCGGTGGCCTCGATGGCGGCGAACCCGGACGACCCACGCGACGCGGTGGGTCAGGCGGTGCAGGCCCGGATGGTGACCGGGGTCGGCGAGGTGCTCGCCTTCGCCCTGCGCGACCAGCCGGTGCGGGACTTCGTCCCGCCCAGCGAGCGGGTCGCCTTCCAGGTCACCGGTGCCCGTACGGGCAACTGACCCCGGCCGGGGTCAGCCGGTGTGCGCGGGACGGTCGGCGGTCTGCTCGGCGCCCCGGGCGATGTTGCGGGCCATCCCGCCGAAGACCACCGCGTGGAACGGGGCCACCGACCCCCAGTAGGCGTGCCCGGCCAGCCCACGCGGCAGGAAGACCGCGCGTTGCAGGTAGCGGCTACGTCCGCCGTCGGCCGGCAGTGCCCGCATCTCCAGCCAGGCCCGGCCGGGCAGCCGCATCTCGGCGCGCAGTCGCAGCAGCTCGCCCGGGACGATCTCCTCCACCCGCCAGAAGTCCAGTGCCTCGCCGACCTGGAGGCGGTGCGGGTCGCGCCGGCCCCGACGCAACCCGACCCCACCGATGAGCCGGTCCAGCCAGCCACGGATCGACCAGGCGAGCGGGAACGAGTACCAGCCGTGCTCGCCGCCGACACCCTCGATGACCCGCCAGAGCGCCGCCGGCGGCGCGTCCACCGTCCGTTCCCGGAGGTCGGTGTAGGCCGTGCCGCCGGACCACTTCGGGTCGCTGGGCAGCGGCTCGGCCGGGGCGTCCGGGCCGCTCGCTGTCGACCAGCGGGTCTCCACCTGGGCGTCGCGCACCTTGGCCAGGGCCAGCGCCACCGCCTGGTCGAAGCCGGTCAACCCGCCCGGGGGGTCCGGCACGTACCGGGCGATGTCGTGCTCGTGTGCGATCGCCTCGTGCACCAGGCTCTCCACCAGTGGGCGGGCGATGGCGTTCGGCACCGGGGTGATCAGGCCGACCCAGTGCGAGGAGAGCGACGGGGTGAGCGGGCGGACCGGCACGATGATCCGCCGGCGCAGGTCGGCCACCCGGGCGTAGCGCTGCATCATGTCGCGGAAGCTGAGCACGTCCGGCCCGCCGATGTCGAAGCCGCGGTTGACCTCCGGCGGCAGCGCGGTGCAGCCGGCCAGGTAGCGCAGCACGTCGCGGACCGCGATCGGTTGGATCCGGTTGCGGACCCAGCGCGGGGTGACCATGACGGGCAGTCGCTCGGTCAGGTAACGCAGCATCTCGAACGACGCCGAGCCCGAGCCGATGATCACCGCGGCCCGGAGCACCGCCGTGGGCACGCCGCTGCCCAGCAGGATCCGGCCCACCTCGGCCCGGGACCGCAGGTGCGGGGAGGGGACCTCCTCGTCGGCCACCGGCTCCGGGCCCCCGAGGTAGACGATCCGGCGTACGCCGGCCGCCCGGGCCGCCGCCGCGAAGTTGGTCGCCGCCGCCCGGTCGGCCGCCTCGAAGTCGGGCCGGCCCAGCGAGTGCACCAGGAAGTAGGCGACGTCCACGCCGGTGAACGCGGCGGGCAGCGTCTCCGGCCGGCTCAGGTCCCCCTCGACGATGTCGGCCGCCGACGCCCAGGGCACGTCGCGCAGCCGCCCGGCCTTGCGGGCCAGGCAGCGCACGGCGTGCCCCTCGCTGAGCAGCAGCGGCACCAGCCGCCCGCCGATGTACCCGGTGGCTCCGGTGACGAGGCATCTCACGGCTTCCAGTGTGCGGCCCCCTAGACTCGTTCGCTGTGGACACCGAGACGAGTACCTTCTGGGGGCCGGATTTCGCCCAGCTCAGGGCCACCGACCCGGAGATCGCCGGGGTGGTCCTCGGCGAGCTGGACCGGCTGCGCGGGGGCCTTCAGCTCATCGCGAGCGAGAACCTGACCTCGCCGGCGGTGCTGGCGGCGCTCGGCTCGACGCTGACCAACAAGTACGCCGAGGGCTACCCGGGCCGGCGCTACTACGGCGGCTGCGCCGAGGTGGACCGGGCTGAGGAGATCGGCATCGCGCGGGCGAAGGAGCTCTTCGCCGCCGAGCACGCCAACCTCCAGCCACACTCGGGCGCGAGCGCCAACCTGGCCGCGTACGCCGCCCTGGTGCAGCCGGGGGACACGGTGCTGGCGATGGATCTGCCGCACGGCGGGCACCTCACCCACGGCAGCCGGGTCAACTTCTCGGGGAAGTGGTTCGCCACGGTCGGGTACACCGTCCGTCCGGACACCGAGCTGATCGACTACGACGAGGTGCGGGACCTGGCCCGCGCGCACCGACCAAAGATGATCATTTGCGGGGCCACCGCGTACCCCCGACTGATCGACTTCGCCCGCTTCCGGGAGATCGCCGACGAGGTCGGCGCGTACCTGATGGTGGACGCCGCGCACTTCATCGGCCTGGTCGCCGGCCGGGCGATCCCGTCCCCGGTGCCGTACGCCGACGTCGTCTGCGCCACCACCCACAAGGTGCTGCGCGGCCCGCGCGGCGGCATGATCCTCTGCCGCGAGTCGCTGGCCCAGCGGATCGACAAGGCGGTCTTCCCGTTCACCCAGGGCGGCCCGCTGATGCACGCGGTCGCGGCCAAGGCGGTCGCGCTGCGCGAGGCCGCCCAGCCCGAGTTCCAGGCGTACGCCAGCCAGGTGGTCAGCAACGCGCAGGCGCTCGCCGCCGGGCTGGCCGCCGAGGGGATGCGCCCGGTCTCCGGCGGCACCGACACCCACCTCGCCCTGATCGACCTTCGCGAGCTGGGGGTGACCGGCGCGGAGGCCGAGGCCCGCTGCGACGCCGCCTCGATCACCCTGAACAAGAACGCCATCCCGTACGACTCGCAGCCGCCCATGGTGGCCTCGGGCATCCGGGTGGGCACGCCCAGTGTCACCACCCAGGGCATGCGGGAGGGGGAGCTGCGGCAGGTGGCCGGGCTGATCGCGCGGGCGGTGCGCACCGATCCCGGTGCCCCGGGTGGCGCCGACGAGCTCACCCGCATCGGTGCCGAAGTGGCCGAGCTGGTCGCGGCGTTCCCGGCGTACCCCCATGGCTGAGCCGACGATCGCCGACGCCGGCACCGACCGACGTTGGCGGCTGCGACACCTGCCGGTGCTCCTGGTGGCCTCGGTGGCGCTGGCCGCGGTCGCGGCGGTCGTGGGTGGCGCGACCGGTGGCATGACGGCCGCGCTCGGCGCGGCGGCCGGGGTCGGCGTGACGGTGCTCAGCTACACCCTCACCACGGTGGTGCTGGCCTGGGCCGACCAGATCAACCCACAGCTGCTGCTGCCCCTCGGGCTGGGCCTGTACGCGCTGAAGTTCACCCTGCTGGGTGTGGTGATGGTGGCGGTGGCGTCGACCGGCTGGCCCGGATTGGTGCCGCTCTGCCTCGGCATCGTCGCCGGGGTGGCAGTGTGGACCGCGGTGCACATCTGGTGGCTGACCACCGTGCACGCACGCCGGCCGCGGGGCTGACCAGGCGATCGACCGGTCGCCGTCCCATCCCTCGGACGCGTGGCAACCTGTCGGCCATCGGTCATTCTTTCACGGGCGGAAGGGGAGTAGCGTGCCCACAGACGACGCGGCCCCCGAGATGCCCACACAACGACGGTTGTGCGGGGGGTGAGGCACAGCCTCGTCTTCCCGGCTGATATCGTTCGCCCCGTCATGGCTGGTGACCAAACCCCCCGTCCCGCCGGCGAACCGGACGACATTCCGTCCGGCGCCGGTCAGGGTTGGACCGCGCTCAGCTACCTCATCGGAGGCATGCTCGTGTGGGGTTTCATCGGCTGGCTGGTCGACCAGTGGCTCGACACCGGCGGCGTCGCCACCGGGATCGGCGTCGTGCTCGGCATGGCCGGGGGCATCATCCTGGTCGTCCGCCGGCTCGGCACGCCTACTTAGGAAGGGACGCGGTGTTCGGACAGGCGAACGTTCTGGCAGCGGGCCAGGCGGCATTCCCACCCACTGTGGAGGACTTCTACCTGCCCAGCATCCTGCCCTGGGGTGCGCACGACTCGTACTGGTTCACCAAGATCACGGCGATGGTCTGGATCGCGGTCGGCGTTCTGATCATCTTCTTCCTGGCGAGCTACCGGAACCCGCAGCTGGTGCCGACCAAGAAGCAGTGGTTCGCCGAGTCGATCTACGGCTTCGTGCGGAACAACATCGCGGTCGACATGATCGGGCACGCGGGCGTGCGGTTCGCGCCGTACTTCACCACGCTGTTCTGCTTCGTGCTGCTGACGAACGCGTTCGCGATCATCCCGTTCTTCCAGATCTCGCCGAACTCGCACATCGCCTTCCCGGCGATCCTCGCGATCATCAGCTACGTGCTGTTCAACTACATCGGCATTCGGCACCACGGCTTCGTGAAGTACTTCAAGAACTCGCTGATCCCGCCGGCACCGTGGTACATCCTGCCGCTGCTGATCCCGATCGAGCTCTTCTCGACCTTCATCGTCCGGCCGTTCTCGCTCGCCGTTCGTCTGTTCGCGAACATGTTCGCCGGCCACATGCTCCTGCTGGTCTTCACGCTCGGCGGCTTCGCCATGCTGAGCGCCAACGCCTGGCTGGCTCCGGTCTCGGTGCTCTCCTGGGTGATGACCATCGCGCTCACCTTCCTGGAGTTCCTGGTGATCTGCCTGCAGGCCTACGTCTTCACCGTCCTCACCGCCAGCTACGTGCAGGGCGCGCTCGCCGAAGAGCACTGATCCACCGCACCAACCGTTGTCGTCCCGCGTGAGAGTCACGCGTGATAACCAGGAGGAACCACACCAATGGACGCTAGCGTTCTCGCCGAGGTCACCGGTAGCACCGCTGCCATCGGCTACGGCCTCGCCGCCATCGGCCCCGGCATCGGCGTCGGCCTGGTCTTCGCTGCCTACATCCAGTCGACCGCCCGTCAGCCGGAGTCGTCCCGGATGACCCTGCCGTACGTCTGGATCGGCTTCGCCGTCATCGAGGCGCTGGCGCTGCTCGGCATCGCCTTCGGCTTCATCTGGGCCGGCTCTGCTGCCTGATCCCGCCCTTTTCGACCGGGAGGTAACCATGTATTTCCTCGCCGCTGAGGGTGGTGAGTCGACCCACAACCCGATCATCCCGCTCTGGCAGGAGATCGTGGTCGGTACGGTCGCCTTCGCCGTGCTCTGCTTCGTGCTGATGAAGTTCGTCTTCCCCCGCATGGAGCAGACGTTCCAGGCTCGGGTCGACGCGATCGAGGGCGGCATCAAGCGCGCCGAGGCCGCCCAGGCCGAGGCGAACCAGCTGCTCGAGCAGTACCGTGCCCAGCTCGCCGAGGCCCGCACCGACGCCGCGAAGATCCGCGACGACGCCCGGGCCGACGCCGAGGGGATCCGGCAGGACGTCCTCGCCAAGGCGCGGGAAGAGTCCGACCGGATCATCGCGGCCGGCAAGGACCAGCTCGCCGCCGAGCGGGCCACCATCGTGCGCGAGCTGCGCACCGAGGTCGGCACCATCGCGGTGGACCTGGCCAGCAAGATCGTCGGTGAGTCGCTGGCCGACGAGGCACGGCGCAAGGGCACCGTCGACCGGTTCCTGAGCGGTCTCGAGAGCACGGGGGCCCGCTGATGCAGGCCGCCAGCCGGGAGTCGTACAAGATCGCGGCCGAGCGCCTCGACGCGTACGTCCGCGGCGCGGAGCCGTCGGCGGTGACCTCCACCGCCGATGCCATCCTCTCCGTCGCGGCCCTGCTGCGGCGCGAGCCGCGGCTGCGCCGTGCGCTGTCCGAGCCGGCACGCTCCGGCGAGGACCGCGGCGCTCTGCTCGGCGACATGCTGGGTGGCCGGATCGGCGCCGACGCGCTCGATCTGCTCGTGGTGCTGGTCTCCGGCCGTTGGTCGGCACCGTCGGAGTTGCTCGACGGCGCCGAGCGGCTGGGCGTGGAGGCGCTGCTCGCCAGCGCCGACAAGGCCGGCGAGCTGGGCGAGGTCGAGGACGAGCTGTTCCGCTTCGGCCAGGTCGTGTCGGGTCAGTCGGCGCTGAGCAACACGCTGGCCGACCCGGTCGCGCCGGTCGAGCAGCGGGCCACCCTGGCCCGTGAGCTGCTCGCCGACAAGGCCCGCCCGGTCACCGTCCGCCTCGTCGAGGTGGCGCTCGGCGGGTTCGGGGGACGCTCCTTCACCGGGGCGCTCACCCGGCTGGTGGAGCTCGCCGCGGAACGGCGGGACCGCCAGGTGGCGTACGTCACCGTGGCAGCCCCGTTGAGTGACGAGGATGAGCGACGGCTGGGCGCGAGCCTCACCGCGATATACGGTCGAGAGGTCTCCGTCAAGCAGACGGTCGACCCCCACGTCCTGGGTGGCGTGAGCGTGCGGGTCGGCTCCGACCTGTACGACGGCACCATCCTGCGCCGCCTCAACGAGACCCGCAACGCGCTCGCGAAGCGCTGACCGGCTCCGCCGCCCAGCGCTGGGGCGGCTCCGCCGCGCAGCGCCCGGAATGACAGACGCCATTCGGACCGGTCGGTACTAGGTATCCCGGGCCCCTGAATTTTAAGGAAGCAGAGGATGGCCGAGCTGACCATCTCGACGGAGGAGATCCGTGGCGCCCTGGAGCGCTACGTCTCCTCCTACTCGACCGACGTCTCCCGCGAGGAGGTCGGCACCGTCGCCGACACCGGTGACGGCATCGCCCACGTCGAGGGCCTGCCCTCGACCAAGACCAACGAGCTGCTGGAGTTCGAGGACGGCACGCTCGGCGTGGCGCTGAACCTCGACGTCCGGGAGATCGGTGTCGTCGTTCTCGGTGACGCCGCCAAGTTGGAGGAGGGGCAGCGCGTCAAGCGCACCGACCGGGTGCTTTCCGTGCCGGTCGGCGACGCCTTCCTCGGCCGCGTGGTCAACGCGCTCGGCCAGCCGATCGACGGCCTCGGCGACATCGCCGACGAGGGCTACCGCGAGCTGGAGCTGCAGGCTCCTAACGTGATGGCCCGGCAGTCGGTGTTCGAGCCGCTGCAGACCGGCATCAAGGCGATCGACGCCATGACGCCGGTCGGCCGGGGCCAGCGGCAGCTGATCATCGGTGACCGGAAGACCGGCAAGACCACGGTCGCCCTGGACGCCATCCTCAACCAGCGGGACAACTGGCGCACCGGCGACCCGAAGAAGCAGGTCCGCTGCATCTACGTCGCCATCGGCCAGAAGGCCTCCACGATCGCCTCCATCAAGGGCCAGCTGGAGGAGGCGGGCGCGATGGAGTACACCACCATCGTGGCCTCCCCGGCGTCGGACCCGGCGGGCTTCAAGTACATCGCCCCCTACACCGGCTCCTCCATCGGGCAGCACTGGATGTACGGCGGCAAGCACGTCCTGATCGTCTTCGACGACCTGAGCAAGCAGGCCGAGGCGTACCGGGCCGTGTCGCTGCTGCTGCGCCGCCCGCCGGGCCGTGAGGCGTACCCGGGTGACGTCTTCTACCTGCACTCCCGCCTGCTGGAGCGTTGCGCGAAGCTCTCCGACGAGCTGGGTGGCGGCTCGATGACCGGTCTGCCGATCATCGAGACGAAGGCCAACGACATCTCGGCCTTCATCCCGACCAACGTCATCTCGATCACCGACGGCCAGATCTTCCTGGAGACCGACCTGTTCAACCAGGGCGTCCGTCCGGCGATCAACGTCGGCACCTCGGTCTCCCGGGTCGGTGGCGCCGCGCAGGTGAAGCCGATGAAGAAGGTCGCCGGTTCGCTGCGGCTCAACCTGGCCCAGTACCGCGAGCTGGAGGCGTTCGCCGCCTTCGCCTCCGACCTGGACAAGGCCTCCCGGGCCCAGCTGGACCGCGGTTCGCGCCTGGTCGAGCTGCTCAAGCAGCCGAACTACTCGCCGTTCCCGGTGCAGGAGCAGGTCGTCTCGGTCTGGGCCGGCACCGAGGGCAAGCTGGACGACATCCCGGTGGGTGAGGTCCGGCGCTTCGAGTCGGAGTTCCTCCAGTACCTGCGGCACAAGCACGCGGGTGTGCTGGCCGGGATCGCCGACAACCAGTGGAACGACGACATCATCGGCTCCCTGGACAACGCGATCAGCGAGTTCAAGCAGGTCTTCCTCGGCAAGGCGGACGAGCGTCGGGTCAACGACGCGCCGGCCGCGCCGCTGGAGGGCGACGAGAACCGCGAGACGGTGACCCGCTTCCGCGACGGCGCGACCGACCGCCCGGTCGAGAGCTGATCCCATGGCGGCCCAGGTACGCGTTCTTCGTCAACGAATCCGCTCGGCGAAGTCGATGAAGAAGATCACCAAGGCGATGGAGCTCGTGGCGACGAGCCGGATCGCCAAGGCCCAGGCCCGGGTGCAGGCGTCCCTGCCGTACGCCCAGGCCATCACCGGTGTGCTCACGGCGCTGGCGTCCAACGCGCGGATCGACCACCCGCTGCTCACCCCGCGCGAGCGGGTGCGGCGGGCGGGCGTCCTGTTGGTCACCAGCGACCGTGGCCTGGCCGGCGGCTACAGCTCCAACGCGATCAAGACGGCGGAGTCGCTGCTCGCACGGCTCCGGGCGGACGGCAAGGAGCCGGTGCTCTACGTCATCGGGCGTAAGGGCGTCGGGTTCTACCGGTTCCGCGACCGGCCGATCGAGGCGAACTGGACGGGGTTCAGCGAGCAGCCGTCGTTCGAGGACGCCCGCACGGTGGGTGAGACGCTGATCAAGGCGTTCACGGCCGGCGCGGACGACGCCGACGGCGGCGCCGGGGCGGACGGGGTGCTCGGCGTCGACGAGTTGCACATCGTCTACACCGAGTTCCACTCGCTGATGACGCAGACGCCGGTCGCCAAGATCATCGGGCCGATGCAGGTCGAGGACCGGCCGCGCTCCGAGGGGCTGCTGCCGGCGTACGAGTTCGAGCCGGAGGCGGAGGCGCTGCTCGACGCGCTCCTGCCGAGGTACATCAACACGCGGATCTACGCGGCGTTGATCGAGTCGGCGGCGAGTGAGTCGGCGGCACGGCGGCGGGCGATGAAGAGCGCCACCGACAACGCCGAAGACATGATCGAGAAGTACACGCGTGAGATGAACTCGGCTCGCCAGGCCGGGATCACCCAGGAGATCAGCGAGATCGTCGGCGGCGCCAACGCGCTGGCCGCGGCGGGAAGTGAAGTGTGATGACTGCACCAGTAGAGACCAAGACGGCCACGGGTCGCGTGGTCCGGGTCATCGGCCCGGTCGTCGACGCCGAGTTCCCGCGCGACGCCATGCCGGCCCTGTTCAACGCCCTGAACGTCGATGTGAACCTGTCCGGCGGTGAGAAGACGCTGACCCTGGAGGTCGCCCAGCACCTGGGTGACAACCTGGTCCGCGCCATCTCGATGCAGCCGACGGACGGCCTGGTCCGCGGCGCGGAGGTGCGTGACCGCGGCGAGCCGATCACCGTGCCGGTGGGCGATGCGGTCAAGGGCCACGTGTTCAACGCGATCGGCGAGGTGCTCAACCTCAAAGAGGGCGAGACCCTGACCCCGGACGACCACTGGGGTATCCACCGCAAGGCCCCGGCCTTCGCGGACCTGGAGCCGAAGACCGAGATGCTGGAGACCGGCATCAAGGTCATCGACCTGCTCGCCCCGTACGTCAAGGGCGGCAAGATCGGCCTGTTCGGCGGCGCGGGCGTGGGCAAGACGGTGCTCATCCAGGAGATGATCACCCGTGTGGCCCGCAACTTCGGTGGTACCTCGGTCTTCGCCGGCGTGGGTGAGCGCACCCGTGAGGGCAACGACCTCATCGCCGAGATGACCGAGTCCGGCGTCATCGACAAGACCGCGCTGGTCTACGGCCAGATGGACGAGCCGCCGGGCACCCGGCTGCGGGTGGCGCTCTCCGCGCTGACCATGGCCGAGTACTTCCGCGACGTCAAGAAGCAGGAGGTGCTGCTCTTCATCGACAACATCTTCCGCTTCACCCAGGCCGGTTCCGAGGTCTCCACCCTGCTCGGCCGTATGCCGAGCGCGGTGGGCTACCAGCCGACCCTGGCCGACGAGATGGGCGAGCTCCAGGAGCGGATCACCTCCGTCCGGGGCCAGGCCATCACCTCCATGCAGGCGATCTACGTGCCGGCGGACGACTACACCGACCCCGCCCCGGCCACCACGTTCGCCCACCTGGACGCGACCACCAACCTGGAGCGGTCGATCTCCGACAAGGGCATCTACCCGGCCGTGGACCCGCTGGCGTCCTCGTCCCGGATCCTCGCCCCGGAGTTCGTCGGCACCGAGCACTTCCAGGTCGCCACCGAGGTGAAGCGGATCCTGCAGCGCTACCGCGACCTGCAGGACATCATCGCCATCCTCGGCATCGAGGAGCTCTCCGAGGAAGACAAGATCACCGTGGCGCGGGCCCGGCGGATCGAGCGCTTCCTCTCGCAGAACACCTACGCCGCGGAGCAGTTCACCGGCGTTCCGGGCTCGACGGTCCCGATCAAGGAGACCATCGAGGCGTTCCGCAAGATCAGTGAGGGCGAGTACGACCACTTCCCCGAGCAGGCGTTCTTCATGTGCGGCGGTCTCGAGGACCTGGAGCGCAAGGCTGAGGAGCTGATGAAGGGCTGACAGCCCCGTCAGATCCGAAACAAAAAGACTGCCCCGGCCATGCCGGGGCAGTCTTTTGTTCATCTTCGCGCCCTATCGTCTTCGCGGTCCGTTACTCGTGGCTCGTCGGTTCCACACGCCCGAGATACGGTCGTTCCGCGCTCACGTGAACGAGCGTTGATCCTTGCAACCTTTCGGCTACGTGCGCCCGTCTCCTCATCGTGGGCGTAACGAACGGAGATGCTCGTGGGTAAGGCCGGCAAAAGTGGCCGCAAGTCGTCCATCTGGCGGGGCGTGCCGCGCTGGGCCAGGATCTGCACGGTGTTCGGCACCGTGCTGACCGTGCTCAGCGGGGCGATGCTGGTCGGCACTGAGGTGCTGCTGGCCCGCTACGAGGGCGCGGTCGGCAAGGCCGACCTCTTCGGCGACCAGGCGGCCGGGGCCCAAACGAAGAAGAGCGACATCAAGGGTCCGCTCAACATCCTGCTGGTCGGCATCGACCCGCGTACGCCGACGGCGGCGCCACTGGCCGACTCGGTCATGGTGCTGCACGTGCCGGCCTCGATGGACCGGGCATACCTCTTCTCGATGCCCCGCGACCTCTACGTCAGCATCCCCGAGTTCCCCAGGTCCAACTTCAACGGCACCACCGACAAGCTCAACGCGGCCATGTCGTTCGGCAGTCGGGTGCCGGGCGAGAACCCGGACGCGGCGCGGGGCTTCGAGTTGCTGGCCACCACGGTGCAGAAGGTGACCGGGATCAAGAGGTTCGACGCCGGAGCGATCATCAACTTCACCGGCTTCCAGAAGATCGTCGACGCGATGGGCGGCGTCGACATGTACGTCGAGCGGGACGTGAAGTCCGAGCACAAGCAGCCGGACGGCAAGCCCCGGCCGGGCAACACGCGCGGTGAGGGCTACGTCGGCCCGCAGGCGGTCTACAAGAAGGGCAACCACCACCTGAGCGGGTGGCAGGCGCTGGACTACGTGCGGCAGCGCTACCCGAAGAACGGTGTCCCGGACGCTGACTACGGCCGGCAGCGCCACCAGCAGCAGTTCGTCA
The DNA here is from genome assembly GCF_040678715.1 of Micromonospora sp. NPDC049301. Taxonomy (NCBI): domain Bacteria; kingdom Bacillati; phylum Actinomycetota; class Actinomycetes; order Micromonosporales; family Micromonosporaceae; genus Micromonospora; species Micromonospora sp. NPDC049301. The sequence continues at coordinate 588,726 of NZ_JBFAQO010000006.1, forward strand.
AGGCGATGGTCGGCCAGGCGTTCAGCGCCGACGTGGTGGCCAACCCGCTCAAGCTGGACAAGGTGCTCCGTGCCGCCGGGCAGTCGCTGATCTTCAGCGGTCGTGGCAACAGCGTGGTCGACTTCGGCATCGCCCTGAAGAACATCCGGCCCAACACCATCCAGATGATTAAGCTGCCTGGCGGCCCGGTCTTCGAGGGGTCGAAGTACAAGGGGGAGAAGTTCCAGTCCGGCGTGTCGGACTTCTTCACCGCCCTGCACAATGAACAACTGGACCCGTTCCTGCTGGAGCATCCGGAGTTCCAGAACAAGGCCAAGTAGCCGTGGCGTAGCTCTCCCCACCCGCGTTGGGGGCGGGTCGGCGTCAGGACTAGACTTTCGGCAATCCGTCGCCGCAGCAAGGAGACAGCGTGGCACAGCAGCTTCACGTCGAGCTCGTCGCCGTCGAGGAGAAGGTCTGGTCCGGTGAGGCCGAGATGGTCGTCGCCCGGACGACCGAGGGTGAGCTCGGCGTACTGCCGGGGCACGCGCCGCTGCTCGGGCAGCTGGCCGAGCCCGGCCAGGTGCGCATCAAGCTGGCCGGCGGTGAGCAGGTCTCCTACGACGTAGCCGGTGGCTTCCTCTCGGTGAGCGCCGACGGCGTAACCGTGCTGGCCGAGAGCGCGACCCCGGTCTCCGCGCAGAGTCACTGAGCCGCACCGGGGATGGAGATCGTCGAGGGAATCGGGATCGGCGTAGCCGTCATCCTCGGCGCGCTTCTCATCCTCTTCGTCCGGCGAGCCCTGGTCACCCGCAGCGGTGGCATCATCCGGCTCAGCGTCCGGGTCTCCACCATGCTCGACGGCCGAGGCTGGTCGCCGGGCTTCGGCCGGTTCGCCGGTGACGAGCTTCGCTGGTACCGGATGTTCAGCTTCGCGCTGCGGCCCAAACGGGTGCTTTCCCGCAAAGGGCTCGCCGTGGAGCGCCGCCGGTTGCCCGAGGGCCAGGAACGTCTCTCCATGCCGGCCGACTGGGTGATCCTCCGCTGTACCAGTCACCACGCACCGGTGGAGATCGCCATGGCGCGGTCGACAGTGACCGGTTTCCTCTCCTGGCTCGAGGCCGCCCCTCCGGGGGCGGTCTCGCCGCGTATGGCCTCCCAGGACTGGCCGGCTGCCTGACCCGCCGTCCTTTGGTCGCCGTTGGGGGTTTCCGGGGAGCCCACCCGCTCCGGGCGGTCAGGCTTGATCCCTCCGCGGGCGGGCTCCCCGGAAACCCTGCCCGGGGCGCTGTGCGTCGTTCAGGCGCGGCTTTCGTCAACTGCCGTTACCGGTCGGCGACCAGCTCGACCTCGTATCCCTGATCGTCGGTGAGGTAGGCGGCGTAGGTGTCCGGGCCGCCGGCGTGCGGGTGGCGGTCGGGGAAGAGCAGCGACCAGCCGTGGTTTGGTGCGGCCGCGACCAGCCGGTCCACGGCGGCCGGCGGGCCGGCGTGGAACGCCAGGTGGTTCAGCCCCGGGGCGAGCCGGTCGTGGACCGCCCCGGAGAGCGCCGGTGACTGCTCCAGCACCAGGTAGGTGGTGCCGAGGCGCCAGGAGCGGCCGGCCGGCCAGTCCTGATGGAGCGTCCAGCCCAACTCTCCGAGGAGCCAGCCCCAGCTACGCGTGGCCGCCCCGAGATCGGGAACCCACACCTCCACGTGGTGCAGCGCGCCCACGCTCAGCGCTGCCCGCCGGGCACCCATAGCACATCTCCCGCCGGATTTGCCGTTCTTGACAGGATAAAGAGCAGATCGGAGAGCCGGTTGAGATACTTTGCCGGGAGCGGGCTGGTCCGTTCCGGATCGTGGCTGACCAGCGCCCATGCCGCCCGTTCGGCACGCCGGGCGATGGTCCGCGCCACGTGCAGCAGCGCCGCGCCCGTGGTGCCGCCGGGGAGGATGAAGGAGTCGAGCTTGCTCAGGTGTGCGTTGTACTCGTCGCACCAGCCCTCAAGGCGCTCGACGTACTCCTCGGTCACCCGCAGCGGCGGGTACTTGGGCTCCGGCTCCACCGGGGTGGACAGGTCGGCGCCCACGTCGAACAGGTCGTTCTGCACCGACCCCAGCACGGTCCGCAGTTCCTCGTCGAGCTGGCCCAGGGCGAGCGCGACGCCGATCGCCGCGTTGCACTCGTCGACATCCGCGTACGCGGCGATCCGCGGGTCGGTCTTCGGCACCTGCTCGTTGTTGCTCAGCCTGGTCATGCCGGCGTCGCCGGCCTTGGTGTAGATGCGGGTGAGGTGGACGGCCATGACGCACAGCCTACGGATAGCCGACCTGACGATCCCGGCACGGCCGGACACCACCGCCGGCTGGCCGGCGGTGGTGGGCGCGGGCGATCCGGGTGTCAACGATGTCGACGTCATCCGGGTAAGCGGTGACGCCCGGCTGACCGGCACCGTGCACGTGGTGGGTGCCAAGAACTCGGCGTTGAAGTTGATGGCCGCCGCGCTGCTCGCTCCGGGCCGCAGCGTGATCACCAACGTCCCGCGGATCACCGACATCGCGATCATGGGCGAGGTGCTGCGCCGGCTGGGCTGCGACGTGCGGTTCGACGCGGACGACCCGGTCGATCCGATGGTCGCGCGGGGCGGGGTGGCGCGGTCCCGCTCGGTGACCATCGACGTACCCGAGCAGCCGGGCGCGGACGCGGACTACCATCTGGTCCGCCGGCTGCGCGCGTCGATCTGCGTGCTCGGCCCGCTGCTGGCCCGCCGGGGGTACGTGCGGGTGGCCCACCCGGGCGGCGACGCGATCGGCTCGCGCGGGCTGGACATGCACGTCTCCGGGCTGACCCGGATGGGCGCGGACATCTCCGGTGAGCATGGGTTCGTCATCGCCTCCGCGCCGCACGGGCTGCGCGGCGCGGACATCATGCTGGACTTCCCCAGTGTGGGCGCGACCGAGAACCTGGTGATGGCGGCGGTGCTGGCCCAGGGCACCACGACGATCGACAACGCCGCTCGGGAGCCGGAGATCGTCGACATCTGCACCATGCTCAACCAGATGGGCGCGCGGATCTCCGGTGCCGGAACGTCCACGCTGCGGATCGCCGGCGTCCCCGGGCTGCGCCCGGTGCGGCACGCCACGGTGGGGGACCGGATCGTCGCCGGCACCTGGGCGTTCGGCGCGGCGATGACCCGTGGCGACGTGACGGTGACCGGGCTCGACCCGGCCCTCCTGGAGGTCGCGCTGGACAAGGTGGTGGCGGCCGGCGGCCTGGTGGAGACCCGGGGGGACGGCTTCCGGGTACGGATGGACGACCGGCCCCGGGCGGTCGACGTGGTGACGCTGCCGTACCCGGGCTTCGCCACCGACCTGCTGCCGATGGCGATCGGCCTGGCCGCGGTCAGTGACGGCGCCTCCCTGATCACCGAGAACATCTTCGACGGCCGGTTCATGTTCGCCAACGAGATGATGCGCCTCGGCGCGGACATCAAGACCGACGGGCACCACGCGGTGGTCCGGGGCCGGGACAGTCTCTCCGGTGCGCCCGTGCGTGCCACCGACATCCGCGCCGGGGCCGGGCTGATCATCGCGGGGCTCTGCGCGGACGGGGTCACCGAGGTCTCCCACGTGCACCACGTCGACCGGGGCTACCCGGACTTCGTGGCCGACCTGCGCGCGTTGGGGGTGGCGGTGGAGCGGGGCACCGCGCCGGAGGAGCCATCGCTGGAGATCTGAGGGGCCACTCCCTTAGCTGTCGTTCAGGTCTGCCGACTAGGGTGCAGGCAGGCACTCAAACGCAGCGAGGGAGAAGTAGATGGCGGGTCGACTCGCGGTCGTCGGGGCCGGGCTGATGGGCTCCGGCATCGCCCAGGTGGCGGCGCAGGCGGGCTGGCAGGTGACGCTGCGCGACCTGGACGACGCGGCCACCACCCGGGGGCTCGGCGGCATCCGGAAGTCGCTGGAGAAGTTCGCCGAGAAGGGCAAGATCGAGGCGTCCGAGGTCGAGGCGACCCTCGCCCGGATCACCCCGACCACCGAACTCGAGGCGGCGGCGGACGCGGACATCGTGGTCGAGGCGGTCTTCGAGCGTCTGGAGATCAAGCACGAGGTATTCCGCGCCCTGGACAAGATCTGCAAGTCCGACGCGGTGCTCGCCACCAACACGTCGGCCATCCCGGTCACCCAGATCGCCGCGGTCACCGAGCGGCCCGAGGCGGTCGTCGGCACCCACTTCTTCTCCCCGGTGCCGATGATGCAGCTCTGCGAGCTGGTTCGCGGCTACAAGACCAGCGACGCCACGCTCGCCACCGTACGGGCCTTCGCCGAGGAGATCGGCAAGACGGTGGTGGTGGTCAACCGGGACATCGCCGGCTTCGTCACCACCCGGCTGATCTCCGCCCTGGTGGTGGAGGCGGTCAAGCTGGTCGAGTCCGGCGTGGTGTCCGCGGAGGACCTGGACACCGCCTGCCGGCTGGGCTTCGGGCACGCCATGGGTCCGCTGGCCACCACCGACCTGACCGGCGTGGACGTGCTGCTGCACGCCTCGAAGAACATCTACACCGACACCGCGGACGAGAAGTTCTTCCCGCCGGAGCTGCTCCAGCGGATGGTCACCGCCGGCGACCTGGGCCGCAAGACCGGCAAGGGCTTCTACACGTACTGAGCCGGACGCGACGAGGGGGCGGGCGCACAGCGCCCGCCCCCTCGTCGCGTGTCAGCCGTCGCGCTTGGTGGTCCAGCGGAAGGTCGTCAGGCAGAGCACCAGGCCGATCACGCACCACAGGGCCAGCACCAGCGCGACCCGGCCCAGCTCGAACGAGCCACCCGGCTCCTGGGCGCCGAAGCTCTCCGGCAGGAAGACCGCCCGCAGCCCCTGGCACATCCACTTCAGCGGGAACAGCGCGGCGACCTGCTGCATCCAGTTCGGCAGCTCGGTGAAGACGAAGAACACCCCGGAGATGAACTGGAGCACCAGCGCGACCGGGGTGACCACCGCGGAGCCACTACGGGCGGTACGGGCCAGCGACGAGATGGCGATACCGCACAGGGTGCAGGCGGTGACACCGAGCACGGAGACCCAGCCGAAGGTGAACCACCTGCCTGCGGTGCCCGGCAGATCGAGGTCGAACAGCGCCACCGCGACCGCCAGCAGCAGCGCGGTCTCGGCGATGCCGATCGCCACCACCATGATCACCTTGCCGGCGAACCAGACCCACTTCGGCATCGGCGTGCCCCGGTAGCGCTTGAGCACACCCCGGTCCCGCTCGATCGGGATCCAGATGCCGAGGTTCTGGAAGCTCACCGTCATGAGGCCGGTCGCGATCATGCCGGTGATGAAGTACTGGGTGAACTTGACCCCGCCACCGATCGTGCCGCCGAAGATCGACGCGAAGATCAGGATCATGATGATGGGGAAGCCCATCGTGAAGACCACGGACTCCCGGCTGCGCAGGAACTGCGTGATCTCCAGCCGGCCCTGCCGCAGGGCCAGCGCGCCCGCGCCCAGCCGGCGGCCCTGGGTCGCGGCGACCGGCGTCGCCGGCTTCGTCGTGGTCGTCATCGCGCGTGTCCGATCATCGTGAGGTAGACGTCCTCCAGGGTCGGCCGGGTCACCGTGAGCCCGGGGACCTCACCGCCGTGGCGCGCGGCCAACTCGGCGACCAGGGCCGTCGGCGTCGCGCTCTGCGCGCTCTCCACCGCCCCTTCCGGGGTACGCCAGGAGACCATCGCCAGCGCCTCCTGCCGGTTGCCCAGCCGGTTCGGCGCGGCCACCTCGACCAGCCGGCCGCCGGCGATCACGCCGACCCGGTCGGCCAGGGCCTCCGCCTCGTCCAGGTAGTGGGTGGTCAACACGATCGTGGTGCCGGCCGCCGCGAGGTCGCGGATCAGCTCCCAGAACTCGCGACGGGCCTCCGGGTCGAAGCCGGTGGTCGGCTCGTCGAGGAAGAGCAGCTCGGGGCGGCCGATGATGCCCAGCGCCACGTCGAGGCGGCGCTTCTGCCCGCCGGAGAGCGTGTGCGTGCGGGCCTTCGCCTTGTCGGCCAACCCCACCCGCTCGATCACCTTGGCCGGGTCGTCGGCGTCCGGGTAGAAACCGGAGAAGTGCCGGATCACCTCGGCCACGGTCAGCTCGTCGAACTCGCCGGTGCCCTGGAGCACGATGCCGACCCGGGACCGCCAGCCGGCATCCGGGTGGGCCGGGTCAGCGCCGAGCACGCTGACCTCGCCGGCGTCCCGGCGTCGGTAGCCCTCGAGGATCTCCACGGTGGTGGTCTTGCCGGCGCCGTTCGGGCCGAGCAGGGCGAACACCTCACCCCGGTGGACGTCGAGGTCCACACCCGCCACGGCCACGTTGTCGCCGTACGCCTTGCGCAGCCCCCGGACGGAGATGGCCAGCTCGTCATCCATGGCGTCCAGTGTGCGTCCTGGCTGCGACGACGCGACGCCCGGGGTGTGGCGGTCCGGACCACTGCGCGTGCTTCGGACCCGGACGTCCGCGACATGGACCTGTGTGGTTTTCCACAACCCGTTTTACTGAACGGTAACTTAGACTCCGGCCATGGATGAGAAGGCATCTTCGGGACGGCTGCCGGAGCGGGACCGCCCGTGGGTGATGCGCACCTACGCCGGCCACTCGTCGGCCGCCGCGACCAACGCCCTCTTCCGCCGCAACCTGGCGAAGGGGCAGACCGGCCTCTCGGTCGCCTTCGACCTGCCCACGCAGACCGGGTACGACCCCGACCACGAGCTGGCCGCCGGTGAGGTCGGCCGGGTCGGCGTGCCGGTGGCCCACCTCGGCGACATGCGGGCGCTCTTCGACGGCCTCCCGCTGGCCGACATGAACACCTCGATGACCATCAACGCCCCGGCGATGTGGCTGCTCGCCCTCTACGGCACCGTGGGGCTGGAGCAGAACGCCGAGCTGGCCCGCTGCGCCGGCACCACACAGAACGACATCATCAAGGAGTACCTGTCCCGGGGGACGTACATCTTCCCGCCGGCCGCGTCGCTGCGGCTCACCGCCGACGTGGTGGCGTACACGCTGCGCGAGATGCCCCGGTGGAACCCGGTCAACATCTGCTCGTACCACCTTCAGGAGGCCGGTGCCACGCCGGTGCAGGAGGTCGGCTTCGCGCTGGCCACCGCCGTCGCCGTGCTCGACGCGGTCCGCGACTCCGGCCAGGTGCCCGCCGAGCGGATGGGCGACGTGGTGCAGCGGATCTCGTTCTTCGTCAACGCCGGGGTCCGCTTCGTCGAGGAGATCGCCAAGATGCGCGCGTTCGGCGTGCTCTGGGACGAGATCACCCGGGACCGGTACGGGGTCACCGAGGCCAAGCAGCGCCGGTTCCGCTACGGCGTACAGGTCAACTCGCTCGGCCTCACCGAGGCCCAGCCGGAGAACAACATCCAGCGCATCGTGCTGGAGATGCTCGGCGTGACGATGTCCCGAGACGCCCGGGCCCGCGCGGTCCAACTGCCCGCCTGGAACGAGGCGCTCGGCCTGCCCCGCCCGTGGGACCAGCAGTGGTCGCTGCGGATGCAGCAGGTCCTGGCGTACGAGTCGGACCTGCTCGAATACCCCGACCTCTTCGCCGGCTCACACGTGATGACCGCGCTGGTCGACGAGATCGTCACCGGTGCCCGCGTCGAGTTGGACAAGGTGCTCGAGCTGGGCGGCGTGGTGGCCGCCGTGGAGACCGGCTACCTCAAGAGCGCGCTGGTCGCCTCGTTGGCCGAGCGCCGCCGCCGGATGGAGTCCGGCGCCGACGTGGTCGTCGGGGTCAACCGGTTCGTCGAGACCGAGCCCTCCCCGCTGACCGCAGCCGGAGCCGAGGCGGTCGAGCAGGTCGATCCCGCCGTCGAGTCGGCCGCCGCGGACGGCGTACGCCGCTGGCGGGCCGCCCGGGACGGCAGTGCCGTCGACGCGGCACTGGCCCGACTCCGCGCGGACGCCGCGACCACCACGAACCTGATGCCGGCCACCCTGGAGTGCGTGCGGGCCGGCGTGACGACCGGCGAGTGGGCCGGCGCGCTGCGCCAGGTCTTCGGCGAGTACCGGGCACCGACCGGGCTGGCCGGCGGCGCCGGCACCGGTGGGGACCCGGGCCTCGCGGCCGTCCGCGAGCGGGTCACCGCCACCGCCCGCGAGCTGGGCAGCGGCCGGCTGCGGCTGCTGGTCGGCAAGCCCGGCCTGGACGGGCACTCCAACGGCGCCGAGCAGATCGCGGTACGCGCCCGCGACGCCGGCTTCGAGGTCGTCTACCAGGGCATCCGGCTGACCGCCGGGCAGATCGTCGCCGCCGCCGTCGAGGAGGACGTCGACCTGGTGGGGCTCTCCGTGCTGTCCGGCTCGCACCTCGCCGCCGTGCCGGCCGTACTCGACGGGCTGCGCGCCGCCGGCCGGGCGGACCTGCCGGTGGTCGTGGGCGGCATCATCCCCGCCGCTGACGCCGACACGCTCCGGGCGGCCGGGGTGGCGCGGGTCTTCACCCCGAAGGACTTCGCCCTCACCGGCATCATCGACGACCTGGTGACGGTCATCCGCCGCGCCAACGACCTGCCCTGAACGGCGGTTGCGGGCAGTTGCAGCTCACCGGGTCCGGCAGCTCACCGGGTCTGTCAGGTCACCGGCCGTCGTAGGTCATGCAGTCGGCCATGTCGTTGTCCGGACCGACCTTGATGGACGACGCGTGGCACTCGAGCTGCTCGTTGTGCCGACAGTCGGACCGCTGGCAGGCACCCACCTGAGCGATCAGGCTCTCCACGCCGCCGCGCACCGGCGACTCGACGAAGGTGTGGCAGTGCGCGTGATCCATGCTGCCGATCGTGATCGCGAAGGCGTGGCAGTCGCCGCCGTCGTTGTACGCGCACGCCACGACCACGCACTCCTGGACCCGGGGCATTTCCATCGCTGCGGTCATGCCGACCTCCTCTAGGCTCTTGCCCGATCGTAGGCTTTTGCCGGCTTCCTGACCCTCGCTATGCCGCGACGGTGGCGGGCTGTCTGGTTTGCGCCTGGTGGCGGGTATGTGCGTCGTGCCGGTGCCGGGCGCAGTGCGGGTCCGGGTCCGGTGCGGGCCCGGTGCCGGGGGTTGGGTGGGGTCCGGGGCCGGTGCGGTCCGCGTCCGGTGCGGTCCGGTGCGGTCGGGTGCGGTCCGGTGCGGTCCGGTCCGGTGCGGTCGGGTGCGGTGCGTTGTGGGTGGGGTGGGGCCCGCCGTGCCCGGCTCCGGGCGGTCAGGCTTGATCCCTCCGCCGGGCACGGCGGGCCCCACCCCCGTCGGGGTTGGCGTCCGTCGTGATCGTGCGGTCGATTCGGCAAGCCCAGCTCCGGGGCGGGCACGTCGCGACGGGCCGGTGGCCCGTCCGGCGGACTGGGGACTTTCGCCCATCGTGATCCGTGGCAGTGCTCGGTGCCCAGTTGTTCTGGCGTCGGCCGGCTCGGTCCTTGGCGCGGGGTCGGCGGGCTGCGGATCCGGGACAGGATTGCGCCCGTCTGCTTGCGGCGGGCGCAGGCCTGCATCCCCCCGGTGGTCGCTCATCCGCCGATGGGGGCGGTTGTTGTCGTTAGCGATATACCTGTGAGTCATAAATATGCCTGTGAGGTATGGCGCTCACCGTCTACCTCGCCCCCGGACGGCTTGGTCACGGTGATCGACTCGGTATCGGCGGTGTCCCGGTGTCCCAGTGTCGGGGATGCCCCGATGTCGGGGATACGTGTCGGTCAACCCTTGATCGGCCGGTCTGACGCCCGTCGGCCCGGTGTTCTGGCACCGGATGTCCGCTATTGGGGTCTCTGGTGTGTGGCCGGCTGCACTCGTGGGGTGGAATCGGGGCGGGCCGGGGGTCGTTACATACGCTGACGATCGCAGGACCACGGCCCACCACCCCCGGGCCCGCCCGGGATGGAATGCCGGCCAGGCCGCGGTCGTTGCACACCCCCTGAACGACCGCACCAGCACCCTCCACGAGAGTGCCGATGGACGGGCCGATCGCGGAATGCCCCCGGCCCCGGCGGTCGTTACAGATGGACCCGGCG
>NZ_JBFAQO010000007.1:0-26581 GCF_040678715.1 Micromonospora sp. NPDC049301
GGGTGGTGGGCCGTGGTCCTGCGATCGTCAGCGTATGTAACGACCCCCGGCCCGCCCCGATTCCACCCCACGAGTGCAGCCGGCCACACACCAGAACCCCCGATACCGGACATCCGGTGCCAGAACACCGAGCGTCCCCGGCGTCAGACCGGCCGATCAAGGGTTGATCGACTCCGTATGCCCGACATCAGGGCATCCCCGCCCACTGGGACACCGCGACACCGCGACACCGCGTCGATCACCCTGACCAAGCCGTCCGAGGGCGAGGTAGACGGTGAGCGCCATACCTCACAGGCATACTTATGACTCACAGGTATATCGCTCTCACGACAACGACGCCGAACACCGCGACGGCGTGGCCATCGGCGCGTCGACTCCAGATCACCTACACCGGCCGGTCAGGTGCCGCGGTAGCGCAGCACGGCGAGGATCCGGCGGCTGTAGCCGGTCACGTGGGCGAGGTCGAGCTTGTCGAAGATGGCGTTGACGTGCTTCTCCACGGCGCTCTGCGACACGTGCAGCCGCTGGGCGATCGCGGCGTTCGTGTGCCCCTGGGCCATCTCGTGCAGGACGTCCCGTTCGCGCGGTGTCAGCAGACCGACCGGCCGGCAGCCGGAGTCGGTCCCACCACCGACCGGTCGGACGCTCCCCCACCAGCACCTGACGTCCTTCCGCGCCGAGCCCGCCCGGCTGCCGGCCTAGCGCTCGTCCGAGGCCCACGAGCCGCCACGGTAGAGGGTGCCGCGACCACTCGGGTCGGGCTGGCCGTGCCCCGCGCCCTGGTCGGGGGCGCCGATCGGCTCGGGGTTGCGGGCGGCACGGCGGGCCCGCAGCACGCGGGACGTGACGAACCAGGCGACGGCCGCCACGCAGGCCACGATCACCACGTTCTGGAGCACCCCGACGTACCCCTCGACGAGGTGCCAGTTGTCGCCGAGCAGGTAGCCGGCGAGCACGAAGGTGGTGTTCCAGATCAGGCTGCCCAGCGTGGTGTAGAGCAGGAAGGTGCTCACCGGCATCCGCTCCACACCCGCCGGGATGGAGATCAGGCTCCGGAAGATCGGAATCATCCGGCCGAAGAAGACCGCCTTCACACCGTGCCGGAGGAACCACGCCTCGGTCTTGTCCACGTCGCTGAGCTTCACCAGCGGCAGCCGGGCCACGATGGCGCGCATCCGGTCCCGGCCCAGCGACGCGCCGATCAGATAGAGCGCCAGCGCACCCAGCACCGAGCCCAGCGTGGTCCAGAAGATCGCACCGATCAGGCTGATCCGGCCCTGCGCGGCGACGAACCCGGCCAGCGGCAGGATCACCTCGCTGGGAATCGGCGGGAACAGGTTCTCCAGCGCCACCGCCAGGCCGGCGCCCGGCCCACCGAGCCGTTCCACCAGGTCACTGACGTAGCCGACCATCCCGTCCTGGGGCGGTTCGGCCGCAGCGACGGGGGTTCCGGTGGCGAGCACGGCGTGGGACGTTCGAATCATGCCCCCACGCTACGAAGTGATCCTGAGAGTCGACCATGAGGCCGACCGCCCGGCCCTGCGGGTGGACCACACCGGCGAGGGTGTGGAAGACCTCACCCCGCTGCGGCTCGCGGTGGCGCAGCCGCTGTGCGTACCCCGGGACGTCGCGGCGAACGCGCGGGCACACGCCGGCGCGGTCCGCGCGGCGCGCTCCCGGGTGGTGCTCTTTCCGGAGCTGTCGCTGACCGGGTACGAACTGGACGCCCCGGTCGTGCCGGTCGACGACCCCCGCCTGGGGCCACTGGTCGAGGCGTGTGCCGAGACGGGCGCGCTGGCCCTGGCCGGTGCACCGGTCGCCGGTGACCACATCGCGATGCTGGCCGTGACCGGCGGCGGCGTGACGGTGGCGTACCGGAAGATGTGGCTGGGCGACGCGGAGGCCCGCCGGTTCCGGCCGGGCGACGCGCCGGCCGTGCTCGATGTGGACGGGTGGCGGTTGGGGCTGGCGATCTGCAAGGACACCGGCGTCGCCGCGCACGCGGCGCGGACCGCCGCGCTCGGGATCGACGTCTACGCGGCGGGGGTGCTGGAATCGGCGAGCGACGCCGCCGTCCCGGGCCAGCGGGCGCACCGGGTCGCCACCGCGCACCGGGTCTGGGTTGCGGCGGCGAGCTTCGCCGGGTCGACCGGCGGCGGTTACACCGAGGCGGCCGGCGGTTCCGCCATCTGGACGCCGGAGGGTGCGGTGTACGCCCGAGCGGGCGCCGAGCCGGGAGACCTGGTTTCCGCCACCATCGCGTGCGAGCGCAGCGCCGACGGCTGACAAGGCTCGATCCTCGGCGGGGCTACGGCGAACGCGGCCGGAGACCGCGCAATGCCGTGTCGACCACCTGGTCGGCGTACTCGACATTCAGTGGGCCGGTGCGCTGAAGCCATCGGTTGAGGACCGGTCCGAACAGCATGTCGACGGCCACGTCGAGGTCGATGTCCTCGGCCAACTGCCCCGCGCGTTGGGCGGCGCGCAGCCGGGCCTTCTTCAGCTCCCGCATCGGCTCGTCCAACCGCTTCGCGTAGTCGGCGGCCAGGGCCGGATCGTGGACGATCTCGGTGTGCAGGGCGCGCATCGGCTGGTCGAAGCGCGGGTCGTCCAGTTCGGCGATGGTGGCCCGCAGGACCACTTTCAGGTCGGCAGCCAGGTCACCGGTGTCGGGTAGGGCACCGGTCTGGCCGTCCTCCCCCTCGGTGGTGAGAGCGAGGAAGGCGTCGAACAGCAGCGCGCCCTTCGACGGCCACCAGCGGTAGATCGTCTGCTTCCCGACGCCGGCGGCGGCGGCGATGCCCTCGATGCTGAGCTTCGCGTATCCGACCTTGCCGAGGAGGTCGAAGGCGGCGGCGAGGATGGCCCGCCGGGCGGTCTGGCTGCGGCGGCTGGAGTCGGGGGCTACCTGCTTGGGCACTCGTCCAATCTAGCAAAGAAGAGACGAGACGGTCCGTCTTGACAGGCGCAGTTCAACGGGTAAGGTCAGGCTACAGCGAGACGGGACGGTTCGTCTCGCACGGTGGAAGGAACCTCATGGAAACCTCAGGCACTGCCGCATCCCGGGTCTGGTTCATCACCGGGGCCAGCCGTGGCCTCGGCCGCGCCTTCACCGAGGCAGCGCTCGCCGACGGTGACCGGGTTGTCGGCGCGGCCCGCGACGTCTCGCCGCTCGATGACCTCGCCGCCCGCTATCCCGGCCGCCTGCTGACGCTGCGCCTCGACGTCACGGACCGCTCGGCCGTCTTCGACGTCGTCGGCCAGGCGGTCCAGCACTTCGGCCGGCTCGACATCGTCGTGAACAACGCCGGGGCGCTCTTCGCCGGCATGGTGGAGGAGTTCACCGAAGCCGAGGCCCGCGCTCAACTGGACCTCAACTTCTTCGGCGCGCTCTGGGTCAGCCAGGCCGCCCTGCGGACGATGCGGGCACAGGGCTGCGGACACATCGTGCAGATCTCCAGCATCGGTGCGCTCGGCGGCTTCCCCAGCACCGGCCTCTACAGCGCCAGCAAGTTCGCGCTGGAGGGCATGAGCGAGGCGCTGGCCGCCGAGGCCGCCGGGTTCGGCGTCAAGGTCACCATCGTCCAGCCGGGTGGCTACTGGACGGACCTCTACACCAGCAGCACGGCGACCACCCCGAACCCGGCCTACGACTCGCTGCGTGCGGACCTGGAGAAGCAGTGGGCGGAAGGGTCGATCGACAGCGAACCACGGTTGGCCGCCGAGGCCCTGATGACGCTGGTCGCCAGCGACGACCCGCCGCTGCGGCTCCTGCTGGGCAGCATGGTGTACGACCTCGCCTTCGACATCTCTCGGCGACGCATGGACACCTGGGCCGGCTGGGAAAAGGTGAGTCGTAACGCGGAGAAGGCCGTCCCGGCGCCGGGTGCCGAGCTGACCTGACCGCTGCCCGGCCAACAGCGTGGCGGATTGCGTTGTCCAGGGGCATGTCGTACGACTCCGGCAGGATCGACCGCATGAGCTCTCTTCCCGGTCGACTGTCCGTCGTGACCCTGGCCGCGCGCGACATCGGTGCGCTGCGCCGGTTCTACCGATCGTTGGGCTGGCCGGAGTTGCCGTCCAGTGACGACGGTTGGTCGGCTTTCCTGCTCGGTGGCGTCCTGCTCGCGCTCTATCCGCTGCCGGACCTGGCGGCCGAGGCGGCGCCCGGTGTGTCCGATCCGGCCGGCGGCTGGTCCGGCGTCACCCTGGCCTGCAACGTCGACAGCCGGGCGGAGGTCGACACGGCCTTCGCCGCGGCCGTCGCGGCCGGCGCAACGGTGGTGGCTGAGCCGACCGACCGGTCCTGGGGTGGGCGCTCGGCCTACATCGCCGATCCGGAGGGCAACCGCTGGGAGATCGCGTGGGCGGGCACGGCCGTCTTCGACGAGCGGGGTGCCCTCATCGCCTTCGGCTGAGTCGTGTCCTCTTCCTCCATCGTCTATGTGCTGCCCATGCCCCCCGAGATCAGCCGGCGTCCAGCACCTCGCGCAGCCGCGCCGCGAACTCCTCGGGCTTGCCCGCGTAACCGAACTCGCCGCCGAGGAAGCCGCCGTGGTGGCTCGGGAACACCACGGCCTCCTGGCCGAGCAGCGCGGCGGTGCCCAGGGCCGTACGCGCGGTGTACGTGCCCGTCGACTCCTCGCCGACCGCGATCACGATCCGGGTCGGTGCCGCCGTCAGCACGGCCGCGTCGGGGCGGTAGTCGCTGATCGCCCACGAGTTCTTCGACAGCAGCGGATCGTCGCGGCTGCCGTCGTCCTCGGTCGACATGCCGAACTGCGCGGGGTCGGGCACGGGCTGAGCGAAGTAGGCATCGGTGAACTCGCCGTGCCAGGAGGTCATCGCGATGAACGACGCCATGCCCGCGCCGGTGCCCTTCGCCTGGTACGCCTCGTGAAAGCCTGCGCGGGCGCGCTCGGCGGCCGCGGCGTCGGGGAGCACCGCGTTGATCGGCGGCTCGTGCGCCACCAGCGTGACGACGTCGCCGGGGTGGGTCGCGACGAGTTCGAGTGCGGTCACCGCACCGCCGCTGCTGGCGAACACGTCGACCGGACCGGCGTCGAGCGCCTCGATCAGCAGGTGCAGGTCAGCGGCCTGCTGCTGCGGCGTGTGGTCGGACCGGCCGTCCGTGCGGACGCTGCGGCCCAGGCCGCGCGGGTCGTAGGTGACGACCGTGCGGTCGGTGAAGTGTACGGCGAGCGCGTTGAAGCCCTCCGCCGTCATCGGCTGGCCGATCATGAGCAGTGCGGGGCGCCCGCCGGACGGGGGCAGCGGGCCGCGGACGTCGTAGACCAGGTCGACGCCGGGGGCGGCGAGGGTGCGCGTCTGGGTTGTCGTCATGGTGGTGAGACTACGACCGCCAACACCGGATCGGGCTGCTCCGTGCGCGGGTCGCAGCCGATACCGTCGCGGCATGCCCGAGTTGATCGCTCCCACCGTCCGTCGGCACGCCGCCTGGCTGGAGGCGCATGACGAGTGGGGCCCCGGCCTGCACGAGGACGGTTTCGGGCTGCGGACGTCCGATGAGGTGCGCTCGTCGGTCGGGTTCGCGGCCTGGGTGGGCCGACTGGCGGACGAGGCGGAGCCGGCGAGGCCGTTGGCCGCTGGCCGGGTGCGGTGCACGTACCGGTGGATCGTCGAAGGTGATCGGGTACTGGGCGGAATCGCGTTGCGGCACGCGCTCAACGACTACCTGCTGCGGGTCGCCGGCCACATCGGCTACGGCATCCGGCCGTCCGCACGCCGGCGGGGGCTGGCGACCTGGGCGCTGGGGCGGATGTTCGGCGAGGCGCGGGCGCTCGGGCTGGATCGGGTGCTGGTCACCTGCGAGGTGGACAACATCGCGTCGGCGAAGACGATCGAGCGTAACGGCGGCGTTTTGGAGGACATCCGGGACACCGAAGCGGGTGCCGTACGGCGTTACTGGATCACGCTGTCGCCCGCTGGCACGTCAGCCGATGTCGCCGAAGCGACGTAGCGTCCAGCGGGCCGGCGGCCAGCGGGCGGTGTCGTCCCTGCTGGTCCATTCGGTGATCGAGGCCGGAGCCACGTCCAGGTCGAACGCTCGATGAAGCGGCTGGGCGGCGAGCGCGTGGAACGCGCTCTCGACGGTCTCGGTGTGCCCGACCAGGATCACCGTGGTGCCCCGGTGCCGGTGGGCGATCTCCGTGATCGCGCGGCTGACGCGAATGACCAGTTCGGCCCAGCTCTCGTTGCCCGTCTCGAACGGCCGGAACAGGCCCCCGCCCTCCGTGGCGTGGTCGGCCCGGAAGCGGTTGGTCGGCATCCCGTCGGCGTACGGCGGCGTGTGCCAGGTGCACAGACCGCAGTCGGCCACGGGGTGGACGCCGA
This sequence comes from Micromonospora sp. NPDC049301, assembly GCF_040678715.1. Taxonomy (NCBI): domain Bacteria; kingdom Bacillati; phylum Actinomycetota; class Actinomycetes; order Micromonosporales; family Micromonosporaceae; genus Micromonospora; species Micromonospora sp. NPDC049301. The sequence continues at coordinate 6,355 of NZ_JBFAQO010000007.1, forward strand.
ACGCGGCGGCGATCGGTTGCGCGGTCTCGACGGCCCGGCGCAGCACGGACGAGTACACGGCAGCCGGTCTGTCGGCGGCGCAGTCGTTGGCGAGCCGCCGGGCGAGTGCGTGGGCCTGGTCCCGGCCCAGCTCGGTCAGACCCCGGCAACCATGCGGGCCGCCCACGATCCCCGTGACCTGATGGACCGACTCGCCATGACGCACGAAGATGAGCCGTGTCCGCATCGGCCCATCATGCCAGCGACGCCGACGGATGTGTCAGTTGTCACCACGACCGGTGGAGAGAGCGCCGGCCTGGGTGAGCAGGGCGTCGAGCTCTGCGCCCGTCCGCGCCGACAACCGGTCCCGGACGACCAGCTCGGCGATGCGCTCGCGCAGGTCGCCGATGCGCTTGTCGCGGTCCTTCGATCGGCGGCTCAGGTCGGCCAGGTCGTCGCGCAGGTCCTCGGCGGTCTTCCAGTCGATGTCGCCCCGGGCCTGCGCCTCGGCCAGCACCGCGGCGAACTCGGCGCTCACCTGTCGCAGGCTGACCGGCACCTGCTGGCTGGCGGTCGGCGGCGGGAAGCTGCTGGCCGGCGGCGAGGACGGGGCCGCCGGCGTGGGCTCCGTCTCCGGTGAGGTCGTCGGGGCGGTGCTCGCCGGCGGGTTGGCGGAGCCCGGAGAGTCGGGCGAGCCGAGGCCCTGGGCGAGCAGCGCGCCGAGACCGACCAGCGCCGCGAGGCCGGCCGCGACCAGGACGGCGAGGGGTCGACGCGACCGGCGGCGGCGCGGAGCGGCGGGTGCCGGCACGGGGAGGGGGCGCGCCGCCGAACGGTCGATCAGTGTGGGCGGGTGGGCCGCGTGGGCAGCCGGCAGGATGCGTAGCAGCTCGGTGGGCGGCTCGACCGGCTGGCCGGCGCCGAACCGGGTGGCCAGCTGCGCGGCGGTCGGGCGGCGGGCCGGGTCGGCGGCCAGGCAGGCGACGGTCAGCTCGGCGATGTCGGCCGGCAGGCCGGGCACCCGCAGCGGCGGCACCGGAGTGCCGCGCCGGTGCACCTCGAGCGCGTCCTCCCAGCTCTGCACGGGCAGCGGCGCCTGCCCGCTGAGGGTGCGGTAGAGCAGCGCGCCGAGGGCGTACACGTCGCTGGCCGGGTCCGGTGGGCCGGCGGTCAGCCGCTCCGGGGCGAAGTAGGCCGGTGTGCCCATCAGCGGCTCGCCAGCCTGGCCGCCCAGCGGGTGGTGCGGGCCGCCGAGGGCGGCGATGCCGAAGTCGAGCACCTTGGCACCGGTGTCGGTGAGCATGACGTTGCCCGGCTTGACGTCGCGGTGCACCACGCCGATCCGGTGCGCGGCGGCCAGCGCCGCGGCCATCTGCCCGGCCACCCGCACCGCCTCCGGCCAAGGCAGCGGCCCGGTCCGCAGCCGGTCGGCGAGGTTGTGCCCCTCGACCAGCTCCATCACCAGGTACGGCACGACGGCGCCGCCGGCCAGGGTCGCCTCGCCGTAGTCGTACACCTGGGTCACGTGCGGGTGGGTGAGCCGGGCGGCCGCGCGGGCCTCGCGCTGGATGGTGGCCCGCAGCTGCGGGTCGGTGGCGAGCTGCCCGGCGAGCACCTTGACGGCGACCGGTCGGCCGAGCACCTCGTCGTCGGCGCGCCACACCTCGGACATGCCACCGAGACCGATCCGCTCGTGCAGTACGTAGCGGTCGTGGAGACGGAGAGTGGGCGTGAACGGAGACATGGCCCCACCAGTCTGCCTGGCCGCGTCCCCCTCGACCACCCGCGACGCCCGGTAGCGGCCCACTCCTCCCGTGCGTACCGAAATGGCGGGTGCCCGGCCGGCTAGGAGCAGCGGGTGGCCGTGGGCAGCGGTCGGGGCTGGATGCGGTCGGCGAGCCGGCGCAGGGCGAGCGCGGTGGCCTGCCGGGTCGGGGCGAGCAGCGGCCGGTGGGCTCGCTCGACCTGGACCGGTGCGTTGGGTCGGGCCGAGTTGACGTGTCGGTTCATCGCGTCGAGGGCGGTGAGGTATCCGGTCGGGTGTTCCATGGTCAACTCCTCGGGACAGGTCCGGTGGAGGCCCGGACGACGAGTGCGGTGGGCAGCAGCACATGACCGGCCGCGGCGTCCGCGGGTGGGTCGAGCAGCAGTTCGGCGGCGATCCGGCCCTTCTCCTCGGCCGGTTGCCGGACGGTGGTGAGGCCGGCCGCGGCGGCCTCGGGGACGTCGTCGAAGCCGGTCACCGAGACCGGCGGACGACTGCCGGCCGGTCGCTCGGCCAGCGCGTCCAGCACCCCGAGGGCGAGCACGTCGGAGCCGGCCAGCACGGCGGTCGGCGGCGCGGGCCGGTCGAGCAGCCCGGCGACGGCCGCCGCCGCGGCCTGGCGACTGTTGTCCAGGGCGTTGACCAGGGTCAGGTCGGCCCAGTCGACGCCGACCTCGGCGAACGCGTCGGCGAACCCGGCGAGCCGGCCGTGGGTGGTCGGGTGCGGCACCTGGTCGACCGCGGACAGGGTCAGTGGGCCGGCCGGCACGTCGGGCAGCACGGAGTGGGCGAGCAGGGCCACCCGGCGGTGGCCCAGGCCGGCCACGTGCGCGGCGACGCTGCGGGCCGCGGCCCGCTCGTCGATGCCGACGAACCGCTCGTCGGGGCCGGCGTCGTCACGGGCGGCCGTGCTGACGAAGGGCAGCCCGCGGTCGCGGATGACCTCCAGCGCCCAGCCCTCGTCGGCGACGCAGTAGACGCAGAACCCGTCGACGGCGGCGTTCTCCACGGCGCGACGGGCGTCGGGCTCCGCTCGGGACAGCGGCACCAGCAGCATGCTGGTGCCGTGCCGTTCGGCGGCCGCGCCGACGCCGGCGAGGAAGCGGACCGCGAACGGGTCGGTGAAGGCGTACGACAGCTGCGAGGTGAACAGCACCCCGATCGAGCCGACGAAACCGCGGCGCAGGGAACGCGCGGTGGGGTTGGGGCCCGGGTAGCCGAGCTGCCGGGCGGCGTCGAGGATCCGCTCGCGCAGCGCGGCGGAGAGCTGGTCGGGACGGCTGTAGGCGTTGGACACGGTGCTGCGGGAGACGCCGACGGCGTCCGCCACGGCTTGCAGGGTCGGCTTCACCGGCACCTCTCTGTATCGATCCAGTCTGTATCGATACAGAGACTAGCCCGACCGGTCGGCGTCGGTCAATACCATTCGCTTGAGCCGGGAGGGTCGGTCCACTGTCGCCGGTCGGCGACCGGCGGTCAGGCCGGGTAGAGGTCCTCCAGCAGCTGACCGAGGATCTCCGGGGTGCGCTCCGGCGGTTCGGCCTCGACGCAGAGTCGTTCCATGGCCACCGCGTAGTAGTCCAGGTCGTCGCGCTTGTCGAGGTAGATGGCGCTGGTGAGCTGCTCGATGTAGACGATGTCGGGCAGCTCCTGGTCACCGAAGCGCAGGATGGTGAAGGCGCCACCGGCCGCCGCGTGCCCACCGGCGGCGAACGGGATGACCTGGAGTCGAACGTTCGGCGACTTGGTCGCCTCGATGAGCGCGGTGAGTTGGCCCCGCATCACCTCGGCACCGCCGATCGGGCGGCGCAGCGCCGCCTCGTCCACGACGGCCCAGAGCTGCGGCGGGTGCTCCCGGCGGAGCAACTGCTGGCGCTGCATCCGCAGGGCGACCCGTCGGTCGAGCTCGGCCGAACCCGCCCTGCCGTGCCCGAGCAGCACGACGGCCCGCGCGTACTCACGGGTCTGCAACAGGCCGGGCACGAACTGCACCTCGTAGCTGCGGATCAACGCCGCCGCCGCCTCCAGGCCCAGGTAGGACTGGAACCAGGTGGGCAGGACGTCGCCGTAGCGGTGCCACCAACCGGGGCTGTTCGCGTCCCGGGCAAGCTTGAGCAGGGCCTCGCGCTCCTGCTCGTCGGTGACGCCGTAGAGGGTCAGCAGGTCCGCCACGTCGCGTTCCTTGAAGCCGACCCGGCCCAGCTCCATCCGACTGATCTTGGATTCGGAGGCCCGGATCTCCCAGCCGGCGCCCTCCCGGGTCACCCCGCTGGATTCCCGCAGCCGGCGCAGTTGGGCACCGAGCAGCATGCGCAGCACGGTCGGCCCGGTTGTCGGGCCGCCCTCGGCGGGAACCATCGTCACGCGCGGACCTCCGGATACCGACCAGCATGGTCGGGCACCCCGGCCCGGCCGACGTGTAAGCATGCCATGGACCGACAGTGAGGTGAACTCCTCCGGACCGGTGATTCGGTCCCGCCACCGCGACGGTGGCGGGGACCGCTCAGTTGATCAGATGGTCGAAGTCGCCGTCCCGCGCGCCGAGCACGAAGGCGGCGATCTCATCCACCGTGTAGATGAGTGCCGGCCCGTCGGGATGTCGGGAGTTGCGGACCGCGATGCCCGCTCCCCCGGGCAGTTCGGCGAGTTCGACACAGTTGCCACTGGGGTTGCTGCGGCGACTCTTCTGCCAGCTCAGCGGTGGCAACTGGTGGATCGGAACGCCATTCGGTGGCTGCTGCATGAGGGCGTCTTTCTGCTGACGAGCCCGCCGGTGGCCGTGGGAGGAGCGGTGACGGCGAGGGGTGCGGTATCGACATCGGGCCGTGCTGCACGTGCATCTGCTATTGCATCTGCACCGGACGGCGAGCATGATAACGTACAAGATCGGTGCCTATCCGTTCACATTGTGTTACCTGGCATGGGCATCGATAAGGGGAAACCGGGCCCGGCGCGGCGCGCGAGCCGTGTCGGCCGATGGGCTGGAGGCGGTCGCGGCGATGGGAGGGTTCGTGCCGGATCCGATGAGTGTCGCCTCCGGCATCTGCGCTGCGGGCGCGCTGATCTCCTCCTGGCAACTACGGCGGCGGGCGCTGCGCGCCGAGGCCGAGATCGGGCACCTCCAGGCCGAGCTCGCCGCCGAGCGGCACGCCGCCAGCCACGACCCGCTCACCGGGCTGCCCAACCGACGTGCCTTCTACCGGCTCGCGGCCGCCCTGCTCACCGACGCGGCCGGGCAACCGTTGATCGCCATCGTGCTCGACCTGGACGACTTCAAGCAGATCAACGACCGGTACGGGCACGCCGCCGGTGACCAGGTGCTGATCAGTGTGGCCGAGCGGCTGGCCGGTTTCGCCGGGGACAACCTCGTCGCCCGCCTCGGCGGCGACGAGTTCGCGGGGCTGCTGGCGAGCCCGACCGTCGACCGGCGTTGGATCGAGCACGCCACCCGACGGCTCAGCGAGACGGTCGCCGCCCCGATCCGGTTGGGCGGGGCCAGCGTCCAGGTGACCGCCTCCGTCGGGCTCGCACCGGTGACCGGCCCGGCCCAGCTCACCGATGCGCTCAGCCGCGCCGACGCGGCCATGTACCAGGCGAAGAGCCTGGGCGGCAACCGGTCGCCACGGCAGCTCGTCGACAGCGTCCGCCTGGCCGAGTGCTGACCCCTCCGCCGCGCGCGGCCACGCGCGTGGAGTCCGTGCTCAGCGTGACCCGTCGAGGGCGCGCAGCGCCGCGTCGGCGAGGGTGACCAGGCCGACCGGCGACACCAGTCCCCGCACGATCCGCGCCGCCCTGCCCCGATCGGCCGCGCTGGCGTCGGGGTCCAACGCCTGCCGCGTCCAGTCGGTGAGGTCGTCGAGCGCACGGACCGCGAGGAACCAGGCCAGGCGCGCCGGGTCGACGTCGGCCCGGCCGTAGCCGGTGAGGACGGCCACCCGCTGCTCGGCGGTGATCGGCGCGAAGGCGAGCACCCCGTCGGTGACGAACATCAGGTCGCACTCGGGCGGGGCGAGCACCGCGTCGTCCCAGTCGATCAGCCAGACCTGCCCCTGCGGGCCGAGCAGCAGGTTGCCCAGGTGCGGGTCGCCGTGACAGACCACCACCGGCCGGTCGCGCTGGACGGTGGCGAGGCGCTCGACCCCATCGGCCAGTGTGGACAGCCAGTCGGCCGACGCGGCCCAGACCGCCGCCATCTCGGCGACCGACGGACCGGCGGGGTCGGCCGCGCCAGGGTCGCGCAGCCGCTCGGCCATCGCGCGGGTCGTGGCCACGATCTCCGGGTACGCCGCGCCGCCGGGCGGCAGCAGCGCCAGGAGTTCGTCGGTCACCGGCACCGCGTGCACCGCGGCCAGCAGTTCGCCGTACGCGCGCCAGTGCGCGTCGGTCATCGGGCCGTCGAGAGCCCGCTGGTCGGAGACCCACGGCACCACGGAGAGGCGGTGGCCCTCCCGGTCGCCGTACAGCCGACCGTCGCGCGTGCGCAGCGGCGCGGGAATGCCCGGCACCCCCTGCCCGGCCAGGTGGGCCGTCACGACCAACCCGGCCGGGGTGCCGCCACCGCTCAGTTTGACCGCGTACCGGGTGCCGTCCGCGGTGTGCGCCAGCCACAGTCGGGCGCGCTGGTCGGCGCCGTGGGTCACCTCGTCCAGGCGGGCCAGGTCTAGGCCGAATTCCGTGCGGATCCAGCCGGTCACCAGCCCTGTCGCGTCCTCGATCACGGGCACACCATGCCATCGGGTGGGCACCCGGCCCACCCGATTAACCGGTCGCGCCGTCCGCGTCAGCGCAGGGTGGCGAGGTGCCGGTCCAGTGCGGCGTACGACTCGGCGGCGCCCTGCGCCATGCCGGACTCGGCCATGCCGTCGCGCTGCTCCGTGGTGTCGAACCGGGTGGTGCTGGTGATGGTGGTACGTCCGTCGTGCTCGGTGAAGACCAGCGTCTCCACCGCCACCTGGCCGGGCATGCCCTCGTACTCGAAGGTCTGCACGATCCGTTCCGGCACGACGATCTCCCGGAACTCACCGCGGAAGGCGTAGTCGTTGCCGTCGGCGGCGTGTTCGACGTTGCGGTAGCGGCCTCCCTCCCGGAAGTCGATCTCGATGTCGACCGGGTTGCCCCGCCCCCACCAGTGCTTCAGGTGCTCGGCCTGGCTGTGCGCGGCGAAGACCAGCTCGCGCGGGGCGTCGAAGGAACGGGTGAGGGTGATCTCCCGGTCGGACGGCATGTCGATGACGAGGTCACGGAGCTTGTCCACGGTTGTTCTCCTTCAGGTCGCGCAGGTAGTCGTCCAATGTGTCGTAACGGTCGTCCCAGAGCCGGCGGTACTGCTCGACCCATTCGGCCAGCGTGCGCAGCGGCGCCGGGTCGAGCCGGCAGCGCCGCCACTGCGCCTCGCGGGTCCGCACGATCAACCCGGCGCGCTCGAGCACGGTGAGGTGCTTGGAGATCGCCTGGACGCTGATCGGGAACGGCTCCGCCAACTCGTTGACCGTCGCCTCGCCGGTGGCCAGCCGGGCCAGGATGGCCCGACGGGTCGGATCGGCGAGGGCGGCGAACACGGCGCTGGCCGGGTCTGTTGTCATCTGTCGCTCTCAACCATCTGGTTTGTAAACCGATGGGTTGAATATACAGGCCGGGGAGCTCTCGTCAACACGTTCGGCAGAACCACCGCGCGTCCGGGTGGTTCGCCGGCCACCGCCCGGGTATGGGGAGTCGATCACCCCTGTCGACCGCCGAGAGGAACCGACGTGGCGAGCATCCGCGCCCTCGTGCTCAACTGCACCCTCAAGCCGTCGCCGGCCCCGTCCAGCTCGGACAAACTCGGCCGGGAGGTGCTCGCCGAACTGGCCGAGCAGGGGGTGGACGGCGACCTGGTCCGGGTGGTCGACCACGACGTGCGGTTCGGGGTGTCGACCGACGAGGGCGGCGGGGACGGGTGGCCCGCCATCCGGGCCACGCTGCTGGCGGCCCAGATTCTGGTCATCGCCACGCCGATCTGGCTCGGTCAGCCGTCCAGCGTCTGCAAGATGGTCCTCGAACGCCTCGACGCCGAACTCTCCGAAACCGACGCCGAGGGCCGGCTGATGACCTACGGCAAGGTGGCCGGTGTGGCCGTCGTCGGCAACGAGGACGGCGCGCACCACACCATCGGCCAGGTGCAGCAGGCACTCAACGAGGTCGGGTTCACCTGCGCCGCCGCGGGCGCCACCTACTGGGTCGGCGAGGCGCTGCACAAGGTGGACTACCGCGACGCCGGGCCCAAGCCCGACACCACCGGCCGCACCACGAAGGCGTTGGCGCTCAACAGCGCACACCTGGCCCGGCTGCTCGCCGAGCAGCCCTACCCGCCGCCGGACGCGCGGGGCGCCGGGGTCGGCCCCAGCCACGAGCCGGCCTGACGACCCGGCGCACGGGCGGGTCGGGTGCGGTCAGCGCCAGCCGTAGCCCGCGCGCAGGGCCTGCCCGACCCGGTCGAACCGGGGCCGGTCCAGCACGGCACCCTCGCGGCGGATGCTGTCCTCCCGCATGGTGAGCACCCGGTCCAGCCGGACCCAGCTCGGCCGGTTGTCCCGGTCCCAGTCACCAGGCCCGAGCGCGAACCAGTGCCGCTGCCCGTCCCGCTCGCTCTGACTGGACAGCATCAACCCGAACAGCGTCCGGCTGTGCCGCCCGACCACCAGCACCGGCCGGTCCTTGCCCTGCCGGGGGTCGTCCTCGTACGGCACCCAGGTCCAGACGATTTCCCCCGGGTCGGCCTGACCGTCCCGCTCCGGGGCGTAGGTCAGCTCGCGCCGCTGCAACGCGCTCACCTGGCGACGGCGGGCCACCTGCGCCGGAGCCGGCCCGGCACGTCGCGGGGACGGGATCACGGCGCCCACCCGGGAGATACGCGCCGCCACATTCCTCAACAGACCAGCCACGGCGGGCAGCCTACCGGTCCCCGCGCCGGCCGCCGGACCGGGCGGCGCTACGGCAGACTGGTACCGGCATCGGGACGACGCGGAGGTGTCGGGGTGACCATTGAGGTGCGTACCAGCACGCTGCCCGGGACGGCGACGGCGCTCGGGTCCGCCGGGGCGTACACCCTGGTGGTGGACCGGCCGTCGGACGCCGGCGTGCGGAACATCGATGATTGAGCTGCCGCGCGACTTGCCGATCCTCGAACGGCGAGCGGTACGCGTGGTGGTCCTCGACAGCACCGACCGGGTGCTGCTGTTCCACACCCGCGACCCGGACCGACCCGGGCTGGGCACCTGGTGGGAGCTGCCCGGCGGCGGGATGGACCCCGGGGAGGCGTACCGCGACACCGCGGTGCGGGAGCTGCGCGAGGAGACCGGCATCGCGGTCACCGCCGACCGGGTGGGCGCGCCGACCTGGCGTCGGCGGGCGAGTTTCCTGCACCGACAGCTGCGCCACGTCCAGGACGAGGTGGTCGTCGCGGTACGGCTGGACGGCCCGGGTCCGGACGTGGACGAGACGGACCGGCTCGACTACGAGCTGGAGGACTACTTCGGCTTCCGCTGGTGGCCACTGCCCGAGGTGGTGGCCAGCTCGGCCCGCTTCTACCCGGGGCAGCTCCCCCGGCTGATCACGCCGTTCCTGGCCGGCGAGGAGATCGACGAGCCCTTCGAACTGTGGTCGTGAGCCGGGCCGGCGAGGATGCCGGAGCGCGCGCGGCCGGGCAGAGTGGAGGCATGACGACGGATCTGCACGGCCCGCTGTCCCGGTACGCCGACACCCTGCACACCACGATCGGCGACCGGCACCACGTCGCCTCCCCGCTCGGCGCCTGGCTCCTGCTGGCGCTCTGCGCCACGACCGCGACCGACCGTGCGGACGGTCCGGCGGCCGAAGGGCTGGCGGAGGCCCTCGGCACCGACCTGCCCAGCGCGGTCACGGTCGCCCACGCGCTGCTGGACGCACCCCACCCGCTGGTCGCGTCCGCCACCGCGCTGTGGCACCGGCCGGGCCAGGGCGACGGCGGGCCGTCCGACTGGCGGGCGGCGCTGCCCGCGACGACCGAGGTCGGCCCGCTACCCGACCAGGCCGGGTTGGACGCCTGGGCCCGCGAGCACACCCTCGGCCTGATCGAGAAATTCCCGCTGCGGGTCGGGCCGGACGTGGTGCTGGCCCTGGCCAGTGCGCTGGCCACCCGGATCTCCTGGGCCGACCCGTTCGAGGTCGCCGACGCTCCGACGCTCGGCGCCGGCAGCGCCTGGGCGCGACAACTGCGCCGGGTGCTGCGCAGCCCGCGCCGCGGCCACCGGGGCGCCATCGTGCGGACCGAGCGGGCCGGCGACGTGATCGTGCACGCCGCGCCCGCCCAGGCGACCGACGGCGCCGGGCTGGTGGTGCTCTCGGTGGCCGCCGCGCCGCACGTGCCGCCGACCGAGGTGCTGGCGATCGCGTACCAGCTCAGCATCGGCGCGGCCGACGGCGCGGAACCGGCCGACCGGCGCTCGCTGTTCGACCTGCCGCTCGGCGACACTCCGCTGTGGACGCTGCGCGAGGAGCGGGTACGGACCCGGGCCCGCGACGGCCGCGAGGAGCGGCACACGGCGCTGCTCCCCTGCTGGTCGGCTCGCAGCGAGCACGACCTCACCGCGCCCGCGCTGGGCTTCCCGGCCGCGTCGGCGGCGGTGGCGACGGCGCTGGCCCTGCCGGTGCAGGACTTCGAGGCGCGGCAGGCGGCGATGGCCCGGTACGGCCGGTACGGCTTCGAGGCGGCGGCGGTGACCGGCATGTTCGAGCTGACCAGCATGCCGCCGGAAGGCGTCGCCCGCGTCGCCGAGTTGCGCTTCGCTCACCCGTACGCGGTGGTGGCGGTCGCCACCGACAAGCGGGCCGACGGCGCCACCGGGTCCTGGCACGGGGTGCCGGTCTTCTCCGGCTGGGTCACCGAGCCCGAGGAACTGCCCGAAGCCGACGCCGCCGACCGGTGAGCAGGACCGCCCTGGTCAGCCGTTCACTGCGGTCCACGGGACTGGGATCAGGCCTCCGACGTGCCGGCCTGGGTGGAGGCGGAACGAGCCTGCAGGAGTCCCTCGACTCCGCTCAGGAAGGTGTCGGTCACCATCACCGGGTCGAACAGGCAGCCGGCGGCCATGGCGCCGTCGCGCAGCATGACGAAGTGCCGGGCGGCGGGCTCGGCGGGCGCTTCCCCGACTCGCGACAGCAGGTCGGTGACGGTGTCCAGGAACCACTGGCGGTGGGCGAGCACCGCCTGGTGCACCGGGTGATCGGGGTCGGGGTACTCGGCGACGGCGTTGAGGAAGGCGCATCCGCGGAAGCCGGGGGACTTGATGCTCTCGGCGATGGACCTGCTGAGTGCCCGGATGGTGTCGGCCGCCGGTAGCCCGCGGGCGACAGCGTCGTCCGCCTGGCCGCGCATGATTTCGTCGACCTGGCGCAGGTAGGCGACCACGAGTTCTTCCTTGCCGGGAAAGTGCCGGTAGAGAGTGGCCCGCGTCACCTGGGCTTCCGCGACGATCCGGTCGATGCCGACGGAGTGGATCCCCTCCGCGTAGAAGACCTTCATCGCCGTGTTGAGCAGCCGCGACCGCGCTTCGGACGGCCGGCTCTCGGATTCGCTGCGCACCATGACGACTAGTCTAGCGGATAGAACGTTCGGTCTTGACAGTCGATGTTGACCGTGCCATCGTTGCCGCGACAGAACGTTCGTTCTACCTGGCTGACCGCGGCATTTTGCAGGTCTGCCACCCCTCGGAAGGACCACCGTGACCACCCTTGCCGCACCCCGCATCTCGACGACCGCGTCCGCCCTGCGGCGGCTGTACTTCGTCCGCTTCGCGTTCGCCATCGTGTGGGCCCTCGTGATGCTCACGACCGCGTCGGAACTCGGTCCGCTCGCCGTCACACTGCTCGTGCTGTACCCGCTGTTCGACGTGGCCGCCGCCGTCGTCGACGCTCGCTCGTCGCGCGGCACCGGGTCGCCCGCCCTGTTGTACGTGAACATCGCGGTCAGCCTGCTCACCGCCATCGGCGTGGCTGTCGCCAGCACGTCCGGTATCCCTGCGGTCCTGCGGGTGTGGGGCGCCTGGGCGATCGTGGCGGGGCTGGTCCAGCTGATCGTCGGCGTCACCCGTCGCACGATGGGCGGCCAGTGGCCGATGATCATCAGCGGCGCGATCTCCGTACTCGCCGGTGGCTCGTTCATCGTGATGGCCGGCGCGGACGGCGCCACGCTGACCAACGCGGCCGGTTACGCCATCCCGGGCGGCATCTTCTTCCTCATCTCGGCCCTCCGCCTCGGCCGCGTCGCGAAGAGGGACTGACCTGGACGGCAACACCCACGACGTCGTCGTCGGGCCGGGCCCGGTCGGAGAGAATGTCGCCGGCCGGGTGGTCGGGGCGGCGTCGGATCGAGGCCCTTGCCCGGGCGGGTCCCCTGATCAGCCTGATGCCTGTCGCGCTGCCGATGCTAAGTTCGCCGGCATGACGGTGCAGATCACCGCTGGGCGATTCCACGCGGCCGATGGTGTCGAGGACTGGCGTTCTCTCTACCATGTGGTCTCGGCCCACTTCCCAACCGGCACGCTGGCCCTGGGCATCACGCTCGTCAATGAAATCGGCCGACTCGTCGGCGAAGCCGAGCAGCAGTACGTCAACGTCGACCTGCGCTACGCCGGCGTCACGGTGTCCCTGTCCCGGCGGGACATCGCGCTGGCTCGACGGATCTCTGCCGCCGCCAAGGCACTGGACATCCCAGCCGACCCGACCGCTGTGCAACTCATCAACATCACCCTGGACGCACTCGTCGGCGCGGACGTGCTGCCGTTCTGGCGGGCGCTGCTCGGGTATCACCAGATCGGTGACGATTACCTGGCTGATCCGGCGCGCCGCGGCCCCGGCTTCGGATTGCAACCGATGGAGGAGGCGCGCCCGCAGCGTAACCGCATGCACCTCGATGTCGCCGTCCCGCACGACCAGGCTGAGGCTCGCATCACCGCAGCCCTGGCTGCGGGCGGTCGCCTCGTCTCCGAGGCCCACGCGCCGATGTGGTGGGTCCTGGCAGACGCCGAGGGCAACGAGGCGTGCGTCGCCACCTGGGTTGGGCGCGAATAGCGGCGCTCCTCATCCGGACCCACCACCTGCCCGGACGGAGTCCTCGCCCCGCTGCACCGCGTCGCGTACCTCCTGGTTCGCGGTCGTCGCGTCGCAGCCGGTGGCACGTAGGAGGTCGCTGGCGGCGGTACGCAGTTGGGTCACCACCGCGTCGCCGAACTCGTCGACCCCCTGGGCCCGGGCTCGGCCCGCCTGGTGGACAGCGTCGTGTACCGCGTGGTGGGTCTTCTCGGTGGGGCGCCCGGCGCGGTGCTCGCGGCGCAGCAGCTCCACCGCGTCGGCGAGTTGTCCGACGCTCGCCGGCAGGTCGGGGGGAATCCGCTCGTGGTACTGCAACGCCAGCGCGGACCGGCGGGCGACTCCCCGACTGTGCTCGATGACCCGTTCCACCTGCTGGCTCGCGCGCGCGAACCGCTCCACATCCTGACGGCGCAGCCAGCGGGCCGGCGCGAGACTGACCACCTCCTCGGCGCCGCTGAGTGCCTGGTGCATCCGGTCGAGGTCCGGTCCCATGCCGCGGAGGGCGTCCAACGCGCGAACCGCCCGCTCCTGATCGCTCGTGGTCAGCGCCGCGGCAACCTCCCGCAACTGCCGGGCGAGGCCGTGGAAGATCGGGGCCGCGTCACGATCGAGGATCCGCATCGGGTTCAACGGCACCAGCAGCGCGACCACCACGAGGCCCACCACGCCGCCGACCATGGCTTCCACGATGCGCGGCCATTCCAGGTCCTTCTGCGCCGGTGCCAGGGTCGCGAGCAGCACCGCCGTACCGCCGGCCTGGCCGACGGCCGCGCCGCTGCGTCCGAACAGCACCAGCGTGGCGAGGATGGCGCATCCGACGATGAATCCGGTCTGCCAGAACCCGGTGCCCAGAAGGGACAGCAGGAAGTCGGTGGTGGCGATGCCGAGCCCGACTCCGAGCAGCAGTTCCACCGTGCGGTGTGCGCGCTGCCCGAGTGATGCGACGATCGTGCCCACCGCGGCGGACGGGGCGAAGATCGGCGCCGGGTTATCCAGCAGATCGTGGCCTATCGACCAGGCCAGAGCGGCGGCGAGGCCGGCCTGCACCGAGATGACCAGGGCGACTTCCAGTTGACTGAGTCGCAGTCGTCCCGCCCGGCCACCTCGGCCCCGAACCCGAGCGGCAGTCGCCTTCGCGCGGGCCACCGTTCGGTCGCGCGGTGGCGGGCTGTCGCCCGGCCGACGGCGGCCATCAGAATTCACCGAGCACTCGTACCACGGCGCAGCTCAGCGGGTCCGGACAATCCGCAAGATGATCTCGTACGCGGTGGGTGCCACCGCGGTGCCGTGCGGCACCGCGTGGCACTCGCACCCGTCACACTCCGACCGGCACCCGCTCCTCCTCGCGCTGCTCGGCGCGGGCGGCCAGCCGGCGTTCCCGCTCCTGGGCACCGATCAGGTCGTCGGGCAGCGAGTCCGGCACCTCCAGGTCGAAGCGGCGCAGCAGCCGGATCGCGAAGCCGCCCAGGGTGATCAGGATCAGCGCCGCGCCGAAGCAGACGTACGCGAAGCCGATGCCCCGACCCGGACCGGTGCCGATCACCGCGCCCACCGACCCCGCCAGGGCCCCGTCCGAGGCGAGCATCGGCTCGAACAGGCTGGTGGCCGCCGGGGCGAGCAGGGCGAAGCCGATCGGCAGCGTCGACCAGGAGATGGTCTGGTTGAGGCTGAACACCCGGCCGTGGAAGCGCTGCGGCACCTTGACCTGGACGATGGTGGCGTAGATGGACTGCGCGGTGGTCATCGACATGGCCAGCCAGAACGCGCCGACACAGATCATGGCGACGGACGCGTCCAGGCCGACCAGGACGCAGCCGACCGCCGTGCCGAGGTTGCCGATCAGTACGCCGATCATGCGGCGGTGCCGGGGCCCGCCCCAGAGCGACATGAGGACGCCACCGGCGACCGCGCCGAGCGCCTCGGCGAGAGCCACCTGGGCCACCTGCGTGGCGCTGCCGAAGGAGAGCACCAGCGGGGTGGTGAGCACCAGCGCGGGGGCCAGGAAGATGTTGCCCAGCGCGAAGTAGCCCAGCATCAGCCGGAAGCCGCGGTGCCGCCACGAGTAGCGCAGGCCGTTGGCGATCGCCACCAGCAGCCGCTCCTTCGGCCGCCAGCCGAGCAGGTCGGGGAAGCGGACCACGGCCAGGGTCACCACCGCGACCAGGTAGCTGACCACGTCGATCAGCAGGATGCCCTTGAGGTCGATGGCGGCGAGCAGGCCCGCCGCGAAGACGGGCATGAGCAGCATGGCGAAGCCGTTGGAGAGCTGGGTGATGCCCATGGCGTGCCCGAGGTAGCGCTTGGGCACGAGCTGCGGCACGGCCGACTGGAACGCGATCCGCTGGAACGACCCGGCCACCTGACTCAGCGCCACGAGGGCGTAGATGTGCCAGAGCGCCAGGTTGCCGCTCCAGAGCAGCGCGGCGAGGATCAGCTGGATCGATCCGGCGCTGCAACTGGCGATCATCATGATCTTCCGGCGGCTGACCCGGTCGGTGATGGCGCCCGCGACCGGCAGCATCAGCACTCCGCAGACCAGCGCGAGAGCCCAGAGCAGGCCCAGGTTGGCCACCGAGCCGGTGCGGGTGAACAGCCAGATCGGCAGGGCGAACGCGGTCAGCGCCGAGCCGGTGCTGGAGACCAGCTGCCCGGCGGTGACCGCCACGAACCGGGCCATGCTCGGCCGGACCACCGGCTGCTCCGGGCCGGTGAGCGCGTCCACGCCCGTGGTGTCGGCCACCGCCCAACCGGCGTCCTCACCGCGTGCCTGCGGGGTCAGCGCGGTGACGTCGCCGGCGACGAGCGCCGGATGCACCCGGGTGACGATCTCGGCCAACTCCTCGGCCCGGTACTTGAGGAAGAAGTGCCCGGCCTGGTCGAGGACGACCAGCGCCAGCCGGTCGCTGAGGAACTGCCACTCGGCGTACCGCTCGGTGTGGTAGTCGGTGACCGGGTCCTCCGAGCCGACCACCGAGATGATCGGGGCCCGCAGCTTGACCGCGCGTCGGTCGAGCAGGTCGGTGAAGTACTCCTCCGAGGCCCGGGAGTCGGCGCGCATGTTGCTGATGATCCGGTCGGCCTGCTCCGGGTCCAGCTCGTCGGTGTCCACTCCCATCGACTTGAGCCAGCTCGCGTAGTGCTTGTTGCTGCGCAACTTCTCCAGCCGGGTACGGACCGCCGCGAAGAGCCCCTTCGGGCGGGCGAACGGGAACATCGCGCCGATGTA
The DNA here is from genome assembly GCF_040678715.1 of Micromonospora sp. NPDC049301. Classification (NCBI taxonomy): domain Bacteria; kingdom Bacillati; phylum Actinomycetota; class Actinomycetes; order Micromonosporales; family Micromonosporaceae; genus Micromonospora; species Micromonospora sp. NPDC049301. Next base: position 22,431 of record NZ_JBFAQO010000007.1, read on the forward strand.
GAGCGCGCTCAACTCCCGGCCGGCGGCCTCCACCTTGCGGGCCACCTCGGCGACGATCGCGCTGCCGACGCCGCAGTGCCCGTACAGGGCGAGCGGGCCCTCGACACGCTCCAGGATCTCCTCGGCGACCCGGGTGGTCAGCTCGTCGAAGGGCAGCGCGGCCTCGGTGAGCCCCACGTCGTGCCCCGGGATCGCCAGCGACCAGAGCGCGTGCCCGGCCGGCAGCGCGTCCGCGAGTGGCTGGTAGACGATCGCGCTGCCGCCGCCGTACGGCACGCAGACGTACGTGACCACCCGCTGCGCCGCCGGGATGGGCTTGGTCAGCTCGTAGAGCAACCGCCGTGGTCCGTCGTCCTCGCCGCCACCGGACATGAACGTGGCCAGGTCGCGGATGGTCCGCTGCTGGAACAGGTCCATGACGCCGACCGGCCGTCCGCCGTGCTCGGCCTTGCGGATCCGGGCGACCACCTGGGTGGCGAGCATCGAGTGCCCACCCAGGTCGAAGAAGTCGTCGTCGATGCCGAGGGTGTCCACGCCGAGCACGTCGGACCAGATGCCGGCGAGCAGCCGCTCGGTGTCGTCACGCGGTTCGACGAGGGCCACCGACGCGGCGCGGGTGACCACCGGCGCGGGCAGCGCCTTACGGTCCAGCTTGCCGTTCGGGGTCAGCGGCAGGGCGTCCAGGGTGACGAAGGCGGCCGGCACCATGTACTCCGGCAGGGTCTCCTTCAGCGCCGCCTTGACCGCGTCGTGCTCGGCCGCGCCGACCAGGTAGCCGGTGAGGCGCTTGTCGCCGGGGGTGTCCTCGCGGACCAGCACCACGGCCTCGGTCACCCCGGGCCGGGCGCGCAACGCGCTCTCGATCTCGCCCAGCTCGATGCGCAGCCCGCGCAGCTTGACCTGGTGGTCGATCCGCCCCAGGAACTCGAGCACCCCGCCGGGCCTGTCGCCGGGCGCGACGCGCCAGCGGGCCAGGTCTCCGGTGCGGTACAGGCGGGCCCCCGGCTCGGCGGCGAACGGGTCCGGCACGAACCGCTCCGCGGTCAGCGCCGGCCGGCGGTGGTAGCCGCGGGCCAGGCCGACCCCGCCGATGTGCAGCTCACCGGCGACACCCACCGGGCACGGGTTGCCCCGGCCGTCCAGCACGTGCAGGCGCAGGTTGCTGATCGGGGCGCCGATCGGCACGCTGGTCAGCTCGGCCAGGAGCGCCGGGTCGCAGGCCCAGGCGCTGACGTCGATCGCCGCCTCGGTCGGGCCGTACAGGTTGTGCAGGCCGCAGCCGGGCAGCCGGGCGGTGAAGTCCCGGGCCGCCGCGACCAGCAGTTCCTCGCCCGAGCAGATCACCCGGCGCAGGGCGGTGGCGGCCTCGACGCCGTCCTCGGCGAGGAAGACGGTGAGCATCGACGGTACGAAGTGGGCGGTGGTGACCCGCTCGGAGATCAGCAGGTCGCGCAGGTAGCCGGCGTCCTTGTGACCTCCCGGCTCGGCCAGCACCAGCCGGGCGCCCTCGCGGAGAGGCCAGAAGAACTCCCACACCGAGACGTCGAAGCTGGCCGGGGTCTTCTGCAACACCGCGTCGTCGGCGCCCAGCCGGTACGTGCGCTGCATCCAGTCGAGGCGGTTGACGATGCCCCGGTGGATGTTCGGCACGCCCTTGGGCCGGCCGGTGGAGCCGGAGGTGTAGATGACGTACGCCAGGTTTGCCGGGTCGGCCGTCGGCGTCGGGTCGGTCGCCGGCTGGTCGGCCCAGACCGACTCGTCGTCCAGCGCGAGCACGCTCGCGTCGGTCGCCGGCAGCACGTCGCGCAGGTGCTCCTGCACCAGCACCACCGGGGCGGCGGCGTCGGTGACCATGAAGGCCAGCCGGTCCGCCGGATACTCCGGGTCCAGCGGAAGGTACGCGCCGCCGGCCTTGAGCACGCCCAGCAGGCCGGCGACCAGCTCCACCGACCGCTCCGCGCAGACGCCGACCAGGGTCTCCGGGCCCACCCCGGCGCCGCGCAGCCGGTGCGCCACCCGGTTCGCCGCCGCGTTCAGCTCGGCGTACGTCACCGAACGGCCGGCGAACCGCAGCGCCACCGCGTCCGGTGTACGGGCGGCCCGCTCCTCGATCGGGGCGTGCAGGGTCTGCTGCCCGGGGACGTCGCCGGCGGTGTCGTTCCACCCGGCCAGCAGCTCCCGTTCGGTCGGGGCGAGCAGGTCCAGCGCGGAGACCGGCAGATCCGGGGCGGCGACCACGGCGCGCAGCAGGGTGGTCAGCCGGTGCGCCATCCGCTCGACGGTGTCCCGGGTGAACAGGTCGGTGTTGAAGATCAGCTTGCCCCAGAGGCCGTCGCCGGTGTCGACGGCGTGCAGCTCGAAGTCGAAGCGGGTGGCGCGCAGCTCCATCGGATGCCACTGGAAGCCGACCCCGGCGTCGTCGGCGACCCCGGCGAACCGGCCCATCTCGTAGTTCTGCAACACGAACATCGCCTGGAACAGCGGCGAGCGGCTGACGTCGCGGGCCAGCCCCAGCTCGTGCACCACCCGGGCGAACGGCACCTCGGCGTGCTCCAGCCCGTCCAGCACCGCTCGGCGGGTGCGCCCCAGCAGCTCGGTGAAGGTCGGGTCGCCGGCCAGCTCGGCGCGCAGCGGCAGCATGTTGACGAACATGCCGACCACGTTCTCCAGCTCCGGCGCGGACCGGCCGGCCACCGACGCGCCCACCGCGAAGTCGTCCTGCCCGGCGTGCCGGGCCAGGAAAACCTGGTACGCGGCGAGCAGGGTCATGAACAGCGTGCCGCCGTACGAGCGGGTCAGCGCGGCCAGCCCCTCGGTGGCGGCCGCGTCCAGGGTGAACTCGACGAAGTCACCCCGGTAGGTCTGGGTGGCCGGCCGGGGCAGGTCCAGCGGCAGCTCCAGCGGGGTGATCCCGGCCAGCCGCTCCTTCCACCAGTCCAGGTGCCGGCGGGCGCCCGGCCCGGCCAGCTCCCGCGCCTCCCAGACGGCGAAGTCGCCGTACTGCACCGGCAGCGCCGGCAGCTCGCCGTCGCGGTAGCGGGTGATCAGGTCGCGCAGCAGCACGTCCACCGACCAGCCGTCGCCGACGATGTGGTGCTGACCCAGGAAGAGCACGTGCTCGGTCGGCGCCAGCCGGATCAGCAGGGCGCGCAGCAGCGGCCCGCTGGCCAGGTCGAACGGCTCGGCGGCGGCCGCGTCGACGAGCGCCTGCGCGGCGGCCTCGTCGGCGGCGTCGACCACCGTCAGCGGCACCTCGACCGCGTCGTCGAGCACCACCGTGGGCCGCCCGTCGGAGTCGGCCGGGAACCGGGTGCGCAGCGACTCGTGCCGCCGGGTCAGGTCGGCCAGCGCGCGGCGCAGCGCCGCGACGTCGAGCGGGCCGCGCACCCGCAGCGGCACCGCGATGTGGTACGCCGCCTCGCCGGGTGCGAGCTGGTCCATGAACCAGACCCGCTCCTGGGCGTACGACAGCGGCACCTCTGCGTCCGGCGGGCGGGGGGTGATCCGCGCGGCGGACGTGCCGCCCGACCGGCGGCGCAGCCGTTGGGCGATCAGCGCCTGTCGGGCGGCGTCGCGGGCCGGGTCCTTCACGTCGGTCATGACGGGTTGTCCTTCTCCGCCGCGAGCAGCGCGGCGACCTCGGTTTCGGAGAGCTCGTCGAACTCGGCGGCGATCCGCTGTTCGATCTGGGCGGCCAGGTCGGCCACCACCGGGCTGCTGAACAGCGCCCGCATCGGCAACTCCACGTCCACCTCGGCGCGGATCCGGGCCATCGCCCGCATGCCGCGCAGCGAGTTGCCGCCCAGTGCGAAGAAGTCGTCGAGCGCGCCGACCTTCTCCAGCTGGAGGATCTCGGCGTAGACCTCGGCGACCAGGGCCTCGGCGTCGGTGCGCGGGGCGAGGAAGCCGTCGGAGGCGACGGCGGTCGGCGCCGGCAACGCGGCCGTGTCCAGCTTGCCGTTCGGGGTCAGCGGCAGCGCGTCCAACCGGACGAACGCGCTCGGCACCAGGTGCGCGGGCAGCTCACGGGCCAGGTCGGCGGCGAGCGCCGCATCGTCGGCCGGGCCGACCGAACCAGCATCGTCGGTGTGATCTTCACGAGATCCTCCGCGTACTTGTTCGCGTGGTGCCCACAGAAAACCAACTCGCTC
>NZ_JBFAQO010000007.1:26591-291611 GCF_040678715.1 Micromonospora sp. NPDC049301
TTTAAATCCCCCGCCCCCCACCCACAACTACACTGCTCACCCCACACACTTCCCCAACCCCACCCCCTACCTCTCTCACCCACCCCCCATCGCCGCCCCGGCCGACCAGACCAGCATCGTCGGCCGGGCCGACCAGGTAGCCGACCAGCGTCGGCTCGCCGGTGTCGGTGCGGACCACGACCGCCGCCTCGTCCACGTCCGGGCGGGCGCGCAGCACCGACTCGATCTCGCCCAGCTCGATCCGCATGCCCCGGACCTTGACCTGGTTGTCCCGGCGCCCCAGGTACTCCAGCGTCCCGTCGGCCCGCCAGCGGGCCAGGTCACCGGTGCGGTACATGCGCTCCCCCGCCGGGCCGTACGGGCAGGGCAGGAAGCGCTCGGCGGTGAGCGCCGGCCGGCGCAGGTAGCCCCGGGCGAGTTGCGACCCGGCGACGTACAGCTCGCCTACCACGCCCGGCGGCACCGGGGTCAGCGCGGCGTCGAGCAGGTGGACCCGGGTGGTCCAGGTGGGCTGGCCGATCGGTACCGGCCCGGCGGGCACCGGCTGCCCGGGGGCGATCCGGGCCGCGACGCAGCCGACGGTCGCCTCGGTCGGGCCGTACTCGTTGATCACCGCCACCTCGGGGTGCGCCGCCCGCCAGCCGGCCAACTGCTCGCCGGTGAGCGCCTCGCCGCCGATCACCAGGTCGGTGGTGGGCGACAACGCGTCATCGAGCAGCGGCAGGTGACTGGGGGTGACCTTGAGGAAGGTCGGCGGGCCGCCGGCACGGGCCGCCGGCGTGTCGATGCCGGCCAACCGGACCGTGCCGCCGGCGGTGAGCGGGCCGAACAGCCCGGTCACCGTCAGGTCGAACGAGACCGGCGAGTGCAGCAACGCGGTGCCGGCCAGGCCCGGATAGGTGTCGCGGGCCCAGGCCAGGTAGGCGGTGACCGCGCGGTGCTCGACCAGCACGCCCTTCGGCCGGCCGGTGGAGCCGGAGGTGTACAGCACGTACGCGGGGTGCTCCGGTCGCAGCGGCGCCCGCCGGTCGTCGTCGGTGAGATCGGCGTCGCGCAGGTCCGCGGCGGTCGTCGGGCCGAGCACCAGCGCGCCGGTCGGGGCCAGCGCGGCCGTCTGCGGAGTGGCCAGCACCAGCGCCGGCTCGGCGTCGGTCAGCAGATAGTCGATCCGGTTCGCGGGATAGTCGGTGTCCACCGGCAGGTACGCCGCACCGGTCTTGAGGACCGCGAGGATGGCCACCACCAGATCCACCGAGCGGGGCAGCAGCAGCGCGACCCGGGTCTCCGGACCGGCGCCCCGGTCGACCAGCAGCCGGGCCAGCCGGTTGGCCCGGACGGCCAGCTCGGCGTAGCTCAGCTCCACCCCGTCGCTGACCAGCGCGACCGCCGCCGGGGTGACGGCGGCCTGCCGTTCCATTTCGGCGACGAGGGTGGTCGGTGCCACCTCGCCGCCGGTGCCGGTCCAGGTGAGCAGCACGGCGCGTTCGGCGTCGTCGAGCAGGGGCAGCGCGGACAGCCGCGTCGCCGGGTCGGCGACGGCGGCGGCGAGCAGCCGCAGGTAGCGGGCGACGATCTGCTCGGCGGTGGCCCGGTCGAACAGGTCGGTGCGGTAGACCAGCCGGCTGGTGCCGCCGGTGATGTCGAAGGCCAGGTCGTCCTTGGTGGTGCCCAGCGGCACCGGGTCCAGGCCGGAGTCCGGGATGAAGTTCAGCGCGGTCTGGAACACCGGCTGCACCGACGGGTCCCGGTGCGGGGCGACCGCCTCGACGATCCGTTGGAACGGCGTCTGCCCGTGCTCCATCGCGTCCAGCAGGCCGGTACGGACCCGGCCGAGCAGTTCGGCCCCGCTCGGGTCGCCGGTCAGGTCGCACCGCAGCGCGACCGGGTTGACGAACATGCCGATCAGCGGGGTCAGCTCGGCGGTGTCCCGGCCGGCGGTGGAGACACCGACCACCACCTCGGGGTCGCCGGAGAGCCGGGACAGCAGCGCGGCGAAGGTCGCCAGCAGCACCATGTACGGGGTGGCCGAGGTGCCGGCGGCGAGCTGCCCGACCCGGTCCAGCAGCCCGTCGGGAAGCGCGAAGCGCACCTCGTCGCCGGCGAAGCCGAGCTGGGTGGGGCGCGGCCGGTCCAGCGGCAGGCCGGTCACCGCCGGCGCGCCGGCCAGGTGGTCGCGCCAGAAGGCGAGCTGCCGGGCCAACTCGTCACCGGTGAGCTGGTCGCGCTGCCAGACGGCGAAGTCGGCGTACTGGATGGGCAGCTCGGGAACGTCGGCGGGCGCGCCGGTCAGCGCGGCCCGGGCGAACGCGGCCATCTCGGCGTCGAAGAGCACCGCGGAGTGGCTGTCGAAGACCGCGTGGTGCACCACGAACTGCAACCGCAGCCGGCCGTCGCCGAAGCGGACCAGCCGGGCCCGCCACAGCGGCGGGGCGTCCAGCGGGATCGGGGTCCGGGCCAGCTCGGTGAGCGTCTCCGCGTAGCGGCGCTCCTGCTCCTCGGCCGGCAGACCGGTCAGGTCCAGCTCCGGCAGCTCCAGCGGCTCGGCGGCCCGGACCACCTGCACCAGCGCGCCGTCGACCATCCGCAGGTGCGTACGCAGCGACTCGTGCCGCGCGACCACCTGGGCGAGCACCTCGACGGCCTGCGCGGCCGTGACGCCGGCCGGGAACCGCCAAGGCGCGGAGACGTTGTAGACCGGCGAGCCCGGGTCGAGCTGGTTGGCCGTCCACACCCGCTCCTGGGCGAAGGACGCCGGGAAGGTCCACTCGCTGGTCATCGTTTCCGCCTTCCGTTCGCTACCGCCGGGCTCCGCGCTCTCATCGGGTCGCCTCGCGTACCGAGCGCGGGCGCATGTCGGTCCACACGGTGTCGATGTGCGCCAGGCACTCCTCGCGGGTGCCGGCGAACCCGGCGTCGTGCCACCCCGCCGGGAGGTCGCGCTCGGCCGACCAGATGGAGTACTGCTCCTCGTCGTTGCGCACGACCAGGAATCGGGATTCGGCCATCACTGCTCTCCAACGGTCTCGGGGGTGTGCGGTTCGGCCATCGCGACGGCGATCTTGCGGGGACCGGTGAACGGTTCCCGCCCGTGCGCGGCGGTCATGTTGTCCACCACCAGCACGTCGTCGCGCTGGTAGTCGAAGCGGACGCTGGCGGCCCGGTAGGCGGCGCGCAGGTGGTCCATGACGTCGGCGGGGATCTCGCCGCCGTCGCCGTAGTAGGTGTTCGACGGCAACCCGTCGGCGCCGAACATGGCCAGCAGCCCTTCCTGAAGGTCCTTGGCCAGGCTGCTCACGTGGAAGAAGGTGGCGTGGTTGAACCAGCGGGGGGTGTCCGAGCCGGGGCGGTGGTGCACCGCGTCGCGGACCGCCCGGGTACGGAGGCCGTCGCGGCCCACCCACTCCAGGCTGATCCGGTTGGCCGCCGCGTACGCCTCGACCTCGGCCCGGTCGTCGGTGCCGAAGACGTGCCGCCAGCTCGCGCCGAAGTCCTCGTGGAAGTTGCGCATCAGCATCCAGCGGCGGGCGACGAACTCCTCGCGTACCGCCGGGTCGATCTCCCGGTAGACCTGGCGGATGTCGGCCAGCGGGGTGGCGCCGAGCGTCTGCGGCGCGGTGATGCAGTAGAAGAACAGCGTCAACGGCCAGCGCGCCTGGTACGAGTTCTCGTTGTGCAGGAAGATCTCCTCGTCCGGCGGGTAGTCGGTCGAGGTGTACACCCGGCCCTTGATGGCGTGCCGCGGTGAGGACCGCTCGGTGTAGGTCAGCGGCTCACCGGACAGCGCCCGAACCACCCGGTCGAAGCCGTCCACCCCGCCCACGTCGAAGCCGCGGAACAGCAGGCCACCCTGCTCGGCCAGGGTGGCCCGCAGCTCGGCCCGGCGCTCGGTGATCAGCTCGGTCAGCGCCCGGCCGTCGGATTCGACGACCACGGGCAGCGTGGCGATCGTGTCGCTCATGGCTCTCTACTCCTGATTTCTCGTCACGCGCGGGGCAGTCGCGGGATGGTGGGAATCCGTGCCGGGCTGGCCGGCTCGTCGGTGGTGGCGGCCCGCAGCTCCTCGATCCGGGCGGCCAGCCCGGCCACGGTGGGGGTCTCGAAGAGGCTGCGCATCGGCAGCTTCACCCCGGTCGCCCTGCGCATGGCGGCGATGAGTTGCACCGCGACCAGGGAGTTGCCGCCCAGGGCGAAGAAGTCGTCGTCGACGCCGACCTGGGCCACCCCGAGCGCGTCCTGCCACACCCGGGCGATGGTGATCTCCAGATCGGTGCCCGGTGCGGCGCTGCCGTCCCCGACGACGGGCGGTGCCGCGTCGGCGACCACGTCGTCGCCGGTGAGGTTGTCGGTGGTGACCCGCCCGGCGCGGTGCCGGATGTCGTCCACCGTCCGGGTGGCGATGACCACCTGGGCGCCGAGGCCGGCGGTGAGGCTGCGGCGGAACGCCTCCGCACCGTCCACCGGCCGGATGTCCTCGGTCGAGGTCGGCGCGACCGCACCGGAGTCCGCGTCGGACGGTCCGGTCAGGCCGCCGGTGACGGCCCCCTGGTCGACCCGGCGCAGCACGAAGTCGCTGATCGCGACCAGCTCCCGGCCCTCCGGGTCGCGCAGCGACAGATCGGCCGTGACGACCTCGTCGGTGCCGCCGGTCCGGTGCCGCAGCTCGCTGGTGAACCGGGCCGGCAGTGGCTCCCGCACCACGATCCGGCCGTACGACAGCGGCAGGTACGTGCCGCTGCCCTGGCCCCGGCCGAACGCGGTCGCCACGTCCAGCAGCGCGGGGTGCAGGCCCCACGCGGGCAGGTCGCCGACGGCGGTGGCGGGCGCCTCGACCACCGCGAGTTCGGAGCCGTCGGCCAGGTGGTGCTCGGCCAGCGCGGCCCAGCGCGGCCCGAAGGTGAGCATGCTGGTCCGGCCCCGCCCGAACGAGGCGTCGTCGTCGACCCGGCGGCCGTCCGCGACGGCCGGAGTGGCCGGCGGGGTCGGCTCGTCGGTCCAGCCGGCCGTGCCGCGCACGTGGGTGCGCAGCCGGCCGCCGGCCAGGCTCCGGACCGCGAAGTCGGTGCCGCCGTCGTCGGCCGGCGTCAACTCCACCCGGTACTGGGCGACGGTGCCGTCGGGCACCGCGAACGGCTCCAGGAACACCACGTCGCGCAGCTCCACGGCCGCGCCGGCGTCGGGAGCGGGCAGCGCGGCGGTGACCGCGGCCCGCACCGACTCCAGGTGGGCGGTGCCCGGTACGACCGGCACGCCGCCGATCCGGTGCTCGTCGAGCAGCCAGTGGGTGCTGGCGGAGACCAGGCCGTGCAGCACGATCTCCGTCGGGCCGGTGACCTTCGTGGTGAGCACCGGGTGGTCGACCGCGCTGGTCACGGTGTCGCGGCCGGCCGCCCGGAACCCGGCCGGCGCGGCGGTCTCCACGGCCATGCCCACCTCGGCCCAGCCACCCCAGTTCTGCGACAGCACCGGGGCACGCCAGCCCGCACCGGAGCGGGCGTGCGCGTCCAGGAACGCGTTGGCGGCGCAGTAGTCCACCTGCCCGAAACCGCCGACCACCGCGGTGATGGACGAACAGAGCACCACGAAGTCCAGCGGCAGGTCACCGAAGACCTGGGCGAGGGCGAGGGTGCCGGCGAGCTTCGGGGCGAGCACCCGTTCCGCCTCGGCCCGCTCCTTGACCTCGGCCATCCCACCGCCGGGCAGGCCGGCCGCGTGCACGATGCCGTCGATGCCGCCGTACGCGGCCGTGGCGGCGTCGCGGACCCGGCGCAGATCGGCCGGGTCGGTCACGTCGGCGGCGAGCACCAGCACCTCCGCGCCGGCGGCCTCCATGCGCCGGATCGCCGCGATGGCCCGACCGGCCCGGTCGTCGCCGTGCACGGCGAGGTGGTCGTCCCACCGCTCCCGCTCCGGCAGCCCGGAACGGGCCAGCAGCACCAGCTTCGCGCGGGCCCGGGTGGCGAAGTCCTCGGCCAGGGTGATGCCGATGCCGCCGAGCCCACCGGTGATCACGTACCGGCCGCCGTCGCGCAGCGCGCCCGGCTCCCCCTCGGCGTCGATCGTCACCTGCTCGACGTCGGCCACCCAGCGGCGGCCGCCGCGCAGGGCCACCTCGGGCTCCCGGGGCCGGCGCAGCTCGGCGACCAGCGCGCCGGTGTCGTCGTCGGCCGGGTCCGCGTCGACGAGCCGGACGGCCAGCCCGGGCAGCTCGGCGGGGAGCACCCGGGCCAGACCGGCGAGCGTGGCGTGCTCCGGGCGGCGCAGGTCGTCGCCGCGCACGTCGCCCGTGCCGGCGGTGACCAGGTCCAGGGCGAGGTTGTGCTCCTCGCCGGTCAGGCCGGCGCCGGCGAGCGCCTGCACCAGGTGCAGGGCGCTGAAGAAGCCCCGCTCCTGAGCGGCCCAGGCAGCCGCGATGTCGGTGCCGGCGGGCGCCCCGTCCAGGGTGAACGCGTGCACCAGCCGACCCGGGAACGCACCGTCGGCGGTGAGCGCGGCGACCAGCGCGTCGTGGTCGGCGCGTACGCCGGGGCGCAGCCGGTAGCCACCGTCGGCGGCGGCGAAGGCGTCGCCGGGGCGTACCGGCACCGGGTCGGCACCGGCGGCCCGCAGGCCGGCGACCAGCGCGTCACCGCGCGGACCCGCGGTGAGGACCAGGCAGCGGCCCAGCGACCCGGCCGGCGGCAACGGCGCGGCCTGCCGCCAGACCGGCACCGCGAACCACTCGGCCAGCGGTCGCGGCCCGGTCTCCACCGGCGCGACCGCCGCGGGCTGCTCCGGGTCCGGCTCGATCCAGTAGCGGCGGCGCTCGAACGGGTACGTGGGCAGCGGCACCCGGCGGGCCGCCGGGTCGGCGTCGACGCGCACCGGCAGCCCGGCGCACCAGAGCGCGCCAGCGGTGGCGAGCAGGGCCGCCAGGTCACCGGTGCTCTCCCCGGCGCCGGGCAGGCTGCCCAGCGGGGTGAGCGCGCGCTGCGCCGGCGCGGCCTTCGCGACCTGCATCCGGGCCAGGTTGGCCAACTGCCGGCCGGGGCCACACTCGACCAGCTGCCAGGTGCCGGCCGCCAGCAGGGTGGCCACGCAGTCGCCGAAGCGGACCGGCTGGCGCAGGTGCGCCGCCCAGTACGCCGGGTCGGTGGCCTGCTCGGCGGTGATCCAGGTGCCGGTGACGTTGGACAGGAACGGCACCGTCGGCGGGCGCAGCGACACCGTGCCCATCAACGCGGTGAACTCGGCGAGGATCGGCTCCATCATCGGCGAGTGGAACGCGTGCGACGTGCGCAGCATCTTGGACTTGCCCTTCAGCGTCGCGGCGAACGCCTCGACGGCGGCGGACTCGCCGGCCACCACGCAGGTGCCCGGCCCGTTGACCGTGGCCACGGAGAGTCCGTCGGGCAGCAGGTCGGCGACGACCGACTCGTCCAGCGCGACGGCGAGCATCGACCCGGCCGGCAGCGACTGCATCAGCCGGCCCCGGGCGGCGACCACCCGCAGCGCGTCCGGCAGGCTCAGCACCCCGGCCACGGTGGCCGCGACGTACTCGCCGATGGAGTGACCGATCATCGCGGCGGGCCGCACCCCGGCGGTCTCCCAGAGCGAGGCCAGGGCGTACTCGACGGTGAACAGCGCCGGCTGGGTGTAGCGGGTCTCGGTGAGCTTCTCCCCCGCCGCCGGGTCGCGGCCGAGGATCAGGTCACGCAGGTCCAGGCCCAGGTCGGCGCGGAGCAGGTCGGCGCACTCGTCGACGACCGCCGCGAAGCGCGGCTGCTCGGCGTAGAGCTGCGCGCCCATCCCGGCGTACTGGGAGCCCTGACCGGAGAACAGGAAGCTTACTGTCGGGGCTGGACTGGTGGTCAATGGTTGCGGTTCGCGGGGGCCTTGCGGTCCTTGCGGTGCGCGCGGTCCGCGCCTCGGGGCGCGCAGGGCGGTCACGGCGCTGGGGAGGTCGGTGGCGACCACGGCGCGGCGGTACGGGTGCGGGCGGCGGCCGACGAGCAGGGTGTTTGCGACGTCGGCGAGGTACGCCGGGCCGGCGTCGGCGGCGCCGTCCAGGTGCGCGGCGAGGCGCTGCACCGCCGTGTCCAGGGCGCTCGCGGTGGCCGCGCTGACCTGGAGCAGGTGCGCCGGACGCACCCGGCGGTCCGTGCGGTACGCCGCCGGCGCCTCCTCCAGGACCACGTGCGCGTTGGTGCCGCCGATGCCGAACGAGCTGACCCCGGCCCGGCGGGGCCCGCCGTCGGTGTCCCACTTGGTGAGGGTGTTGGCCACGTAGAACGGGGTGTCGGCGAACTCGACGGCCGGGTTCGGCGTCTCGAAGTTGATCGTCGGTGGGATCAGCCCGTGCTCCATGGCGAGCACCGTCTTGATCACGCTGACGATGCCGGAGGGCTGGCTGAGGTGGCCGATGTTCGACTTCACCGAGCCGATGCCGCACCAGCCCCGCTCGTCGGTGTCGCGGGCGTAGACGGCGGAGAGGGCGGCCACCTCGATCGGGTCGCCCATCGCGGTGCCGGTGCCGTGCGCCTCGACGTAGGTGATGGTGCGCGGGTCGATGTCGGCCATCGCCACGGCCTGCGCGATGGCCGTCGCCTGCCCGTCGACGCTGGGCGCGGTGAAGCCGACCTTGCCGGCGCCGTCGTTGTTGATCGCGTTGCCGAGCACGACCGCGCGGATGGCGTCGCCGTCGGCGATCGCGTCGGAGAGCCGCTTGAGCAGGGTCACCCCGACGCCGCTGCCCCACACCGTGCCGTTGGCGGCGGCGTCGAACGGGCGGCACCGGCCGTCGGGCGAGGTGAAGCCCTCCATGCCGAGGTAGCCGACGTGCGGCAGCTCGATGTTCACACCACCGGCGAGGGCCATGTCGCACTCGCCGTTGCGCAGCGCCTCGCAGGCCAGGTGGAACGCGACCAGCGACGTGGAACAGGCGGTGTGCACGGTCAGGCTCGGCCCGCGCAGGTCCAGCCGGTACGACACGTTGGTGGCCACGTAGTTGGGCGAGTTGCCGGTGGCGATGGAGACCGCGCCGTGCGGGTTGCCGCCGACCCGCCGGTTGCGCAGCACGTTGCGGTGCAGGTACGTGTTGCCGCCGGTGCCGGCGTACACGCCGATCGCGCCGTCGTAGCGGTCCGGGTCGTAGCCGGCGTCCTCCAGCGCGCTGTGGCAGGACTCCAGGAACAGGCGGTGCTGCGGGTCGGTCAGCTCCGCCTCCCGGGCCGTCATCCCGAACAGCGTGGCGTCGAACTCGTCGTAGCCGTCGACCAGCGGGGCGCGGCTGACCCAGCCCGGGTCGTCGACCTCCTCGATCCGCGCGCCCCGGGCCAGCTGTTCCTCCCGGGTCAGCTCGGTGACCGACTCCACCCCGTCGACCAGGTTGCGCCAGAACTCGTGCACGTCGGCGGCGCCGGGCAGGCGCGCGGCCAGGCCGACGATCGCGATCGGTTCGATGCCCTCCTCGGGCAGGTCGGTGGCGTCGTCGGGCAGGTCGGCTGCGGTCGGGTTGCTCATCAGGCTGTCCTTCGTCACGCGGTGCCGCCGGGGCGGCGGGGAGGGATACGGCGGGTACGGCTGCGGCGGGCGGCGGCGCGCAGGGCGGCCCGCGCCAACTCCGGGCGGTCGGCGGCGCCGTCGAGGCTGGCGGCGAGCGCCCGGACGGTGGGATGGCGGAACAGGTCGAGCATCTTGATGGACCGGCCGGTGGCGGCGGTCAGCCGGGCGTGCACGGCGGCGAGCGCGAGGGAGTGCCCGCCGATGTCGAAGAAGTTGTCGGTCACCCCGACCCGGTCGCGCTCCAGCACCTCCCGCCAGATCCCGGCGATCAGCTCCTCGGTCTCGGTGAGCCCGTCCGGACCGGCGGGCACCAGGGCCGGCGGGAGGCCGGTCGGCTCGCTGCCGGCGACCGTCATCGCACCGAGCTGCGGCACCCGCACGGTGGGCCGGGGCAGCGCGGCGGCCACCTCGCGGGCCGGCGTGTCCGGTGCGCCGGCCAGCGCGCCCACCAGCTGGGCCAGGTCGGCGAGCAGGTCGTCGATGCGCCCGGCGTCGAAGAGGTCCGGGTTGTAGACCACCTCGACCCCGGCGCGGCCGTCGGACTGGACCACGTAGACGGTGATGTCGAAGGGTGAGCCCGGCTTGGGCACCGGCACCGGCTCGGCGGTCAACCCGGTCAGCGTCAGCCGGGGCGGCGCGAAGTTGAGCACGTTGAACAGCACCTGCACCAGCGGCGCGCGGGCGGTGTCCCGGCCGACGCCGAGCGCCTCGACGATGCGCTCCAGCGGCGCCCCGGGGTGGGCGGTGGCCTCGTGCAGCTCACCGGCGCACCGGTCGACCAGCTCGGCGAAGCTCGCCCCGCCGGCGCGGACCCGCACCGGCACCGTGTCGATGAAGAAACCGATCACGTCGTCGAAGGCGGCGAGTCGCCGGTCGGCGACGATCGCGCCGAGCACGTGGTCGTCGCCGCCGGTGAGCCGCGCGATCAGCTCACCGAACGCGGCCAGCAGCACCGCGGCCACCGTCGTGCCGCGCCGCTCGGCCAGCTCACGGACCGCGCGGTCGGTGTCGGCGGACAGCCGGACGGCCGCTTCCGCCCCGGCGTAGGTCTGCACCGCCGGCCGGGGTCGGTCCCGGGGCAGGTCCAGCACCGTCGGCACGCCGTCCAGGTGCGCCGTCCACCAGGCCAGGTCGGCGGCGCCGCGCAGCCGGTCCCGTTCGGCCCGCCAGACGGCGTAATCGGCGTAGCGGGCCGGCAGCTCCGGCAGGGTTGGCGGCTCACCGGCCAGCGCACGGGCGTACCCGGCCGCCAGGTCGTCGTAGCAGACCCGCTCGGACCAACCGTCGAAGACGGCGTGGTGCCAGGTGGCGGCGAGCACGTGCTCGGCCGGGCCGAGCCGGTAGACCGTCACCTGCCAGGGCGGGCCGGTGGCCAGGTCGAAGGGGTGCGCGGCGCCGGCGGCGAGCATCCTGGCCAGCTCCGCCTCCGGCTCGGCGCTGCCGGTCAGGTCGACCACCGGCACGGCCACGTCGGTGGGCTCGGCGCAGACCGCGTACGGCACGCCACCGGTCTGCGGGATCCGCCAGCGCAGCACGTCGTGCCGCTCGGCGACGGCCCGCAGCGCCGCCCCGAGCGCGACCGTGTCCAGCGGGCCGCGCAACCGGTGCGCCACCGCGATGTTGTACGGCGCGCTGGACGGCGCGAGCTGGTCCACGAACCAGAGCCGGCGCTGCGGCGGGGAGAGGGTGGGCGGGTTGCCGGTGCTCAGCCCGTCGCCGCCGGTCGGCGCGGCGGCCACCCGCTCGGCCAGCCGGCCGAAGGTGCGCTGGGTGAACACCTCGCGGGTGTCGAGCTGCCGGCCCAGCTCGGCGCGGAGCGCCGCGACCAGGCGCATCGCGGCGATGGAGTTGCCGCCGGCGGCGAGGAAGTCGGTCGTCGGCCCGGGTGCCGCGCCGAGCAACCGGGTCCAGATCCCGGCCACCCCCGCCGCCACCGACCCGTCTGGTGTGGCGGACCCGTCCGGAGCGACGGTGTCGGAGGGGGCGGCACTGTCGGCGGGGGCGGTGGTCAGCGCGGCGGCGGCCAGCGCGCGCAGCGCCGACCGGTCCAGCTTGCCGCTGACCGGGCTGACCGGCAGCGCGGCGCAGCGCAGCACCCGGGCCGGCAGCATCGCCGTGGTCAGCCGACTGCCGGCGTACGCGCGCAGCATGGCGTCGTCGGGCGCGGCCGCCGGGGTGAGGAACGCGACCAGCTCGACGCCGGCCGGGCCGGGCACCGCCTCGACCGCGACGCCGGTCACCCCGGGCAGGTCGGCGAGCACCGCCTCCACCTCGCCCAGCTCGATGCGCTGCCCGCGGATCTTGACCTGCCGATCGGCGCGGCCGAGGTAGACGATCCGCCCGTCCGGGTCGTGCCGGACCAGGTCGCCGGTGCGGTACAGCCGCTCGCCGGGCAGGCCGGAGAACGGGTCCGGTACGAACCGCTCGGCGGTCAACCCCGGCCGGCCCAGGTAGCCGTCGGCCAGCCCGGGCCCACCGATCAGCAGCTCACCGGTCTCCCCCGGCGGCACCGGCTCCAGCGCGGCGTCCACCACGTGGGCCCGGTGGTTGGGCAGCGGCCGGCCGATCGGCATCGGGTCGGTCTCGGTGGCGCTCAACGGGCCGCTGACCGCCAGCACCGTCGTCTCGGTGGGGCCGTAGCCGTTGAGGAACCGGCGACCGGGCGCCCAGCGGGCGACCAACGCGGCCGGCACCGCCTCACCGCCGCACAGCACGGTGCGCCAGCCGGGCAGCTCGGCCGGGTCCAGCATGGACAGCACGGTGGGCGTGATGAAGCCCCAGTTGACCTCGTGCGCGGCGATGAACCGGGCCAGCCGGGCCGGGTCGGCGCGGTCCTCGGTACCGAGCAGCTGCACCGTGCCGCCGAGCAGCAGCGGCACGAACAGGTCCATGGTGGCCGCGTCGAAGCCGAGCGAGGCGATGCCGAGGCTGCGGACGCCGGCGTCGGCCCCGGTGAGCGTCACCACGCCGGTGACGAACTCGACCACGTTGCGGTGGCTGGTGAGCACCCCCTTGGGTCGGCCGGTGGAGCCCGAGGTGAACAGCACGTACGCCGGGTCGCCGGGGAGCGCCGGGCAGGGCGCGAGGGGGGCCGGGCCGGGCAGGCCGACCGCCTCGACCCCGGGCGCGTCGCCGAACTCCGCCTCGGCGGCGTCACCGACCACGAGGGACAGGCCCGCGTCGGCGGCGATCCCGCGCAGCCGCCGACGCGGGCCGCCCGGCTCCAGCGGCACGTAGCAACCGCCGGCCAGCAACACCCCCAGCACGGTGGCGACCAGCTCCGGCCGGCGGGTGCCACACACCCCCACCCGGGTCTGCCGACCGACGCCCCGGGCGCGCAGCGCGGCGGCCACCCCGGCGGCCCGGGCCACCAGCTCGGCGTAGCTGAGCCGGTCGTTCCACTGGCGTACCGCCACCGCGTCCGGGGTGCGGGCGGCCTGCGCCACCACCAGGTCGGCGATCGTCGCGTCCGGCCAGGGCAGGGGCTCGCCCCGTACGGCGCTGATGGACAGGATGTCGGTCACCCGTTCCCCCCGTGGTAGCTGCTCGGATCGGTGATCTGCAGGCGCAGCTCGCTGACGTAGGCGCGGCCCGACCCGTCGGTCACCCAGCTGTCGTTCGGTGCCGGTAGCAGCTCGCTGACCACGAGCGTCACGTCCGGCCCGCTGCGGGCGGCGGCGTCGACCATCGCGCACAGCGACTGGGCGTAAAGCGGGCCGGTCAGGTCGACGTAGCAGGGCTTGACCTCGGTGCCGACCTTCACGAACGTCCGCTCGGGCAGGCCGAGCCGGCTCCGCCACCGGCGCACCGCGAGGAACCGCTCGGCCTCCCCGGTCACCCCGGCCAGGCCGCTCTCCCCCACCGTGGTCCGCCAGGTCCGTCGGGCCACGACCAGCCGGTCGATGGTGATCCGCGGACTGTGCGGGGCCGGGTCGAGCAGTTTGAAGGCGTCGACCAGCAGCGAGCCGAGCAGGTTGGCGAACACCTCCATCAGCGGCCACCGGCTGCCGTCGGGCAGCACCGCCGTCAACCCGTCGCCGGCCGGCACCACGCGCACGTCGGTCGCCGCGACCAGCCGGTCGGCCTCCGCGCCGCGGGCGGTGTCGATGCCGAGCTGCCGGTCGGCGGGGCCGCTCAGCGCGTACGTGGTGCGGGTGGTGATCCGGGGGAAGCCCTCCGGGTAGAGCACCCGGACGCGGGCCGGCCCGAGGTCGGCGTCCAGGCCGGCGCGCAGCGCGGCCGGGTCGGGGTGGAACGGTACGAAGACCGCGCTGTCGAAGGTGGCGTTGGCCGGATGCAGCTCGCCGAGCACCAGCAGGAACTCGCCCCGGTTCAGCGCGGCCAGATCGGTGGCGCTGACCTGCACGTCCGGGCTGTGGATCCGGGCCGACGGCCAGCCGGGCGTCTCCGCCGGGAAGATCCGGCGCACCCGGTCGGCCAGCTCCGCGCTGTGCAACCGCAGCTCGGGCTGACCGGGCGGCAGTGCGGCCAGGTCGAACAGCTCCGCCCACCTGGCGGTGAAGCCCGCGGCGGCGGTGGCCAGCGGCCCGTCCGAGGCCATCAGCAGCCCCTGGGCCAGGGACCAGACGTCGGCCAGCCGCACCGGCCCGTCGGCGCGCAGTTCCTCGTACAGCTCGGCGAGGATCCGCTCGCACGCGGCGCCGATGTCGGCGGTCAGCCAGCGGGCCGCCTGGAGCACCACGGCCAGAGGCTCGGCGAGCGCGTCGAGCACGTTGGCGCCCACGGCGACGGTGAGGTCCCGCGCGGTCTCCTCGTAGGCGATCGTGCGGCCGACGTACATCTGACCGGCCTGCCGGGTGGCGGGCCGGCCGGTGACGGCGGTGAACTCCGTGTTCAGCGCGGCCAGCGCGGCGCCGAGCCGGTCCGGATCTCCCGCGCTCGCGGCCACCTCGTCGCAGGCCAGGCAGAGCCGTTCGAAGCCGGCGGTCACGTCGGCGCGCAGCGTCGGGTCGCCGATCGCGGCCAGCCGCTCGCGCAGCACCTGCTCCGCACGGGGGCTGATCGGCAGGCCGGCGTCCCAGGTCAGCAGGCCACGCTCGACCAGCCGGTCGAGCAGCAGGAAGCCGTCCGCGTCGGTACGCAGCCCGGCGTCGCCGTCGGCGCGGACACGCTCGACCACGGCACCGGCCGGGGTACGCCCGTCACAGGAGGCCAGCAACCGCGCGTCGAGCACGGACAGCTCCACCGGCGGGTGCAGCGGCCGGTGCAGCCATCGCCCCGTCACGCTCAGGTGCGGTGGCAGCGCCGGTGCCCACCAGCGGCGTACGGCCAGGTCATCGGCGAGCCGGTCGGCGTACGCGATGAGCGCCCAGGCCTCGAAGTGGACCTCGCGACGGGACACCAGCTCCGGGCCCGGCCACAGTCGGGTTGCCGGATCGGTGGGATCGAGGGTGCCCCAGCAGACCGGGCCGAAGAAGCCGATGGTCTCGGCCTTCGCGCAGTAGCGCTGCCAGTAGCGCAGCAGGCTCAGCTCGCGCTTGCGCCGCCGGACGTTGCGCACGGTGGGGTCGGTGCGCAGCAGACCGTCCAGGGCGATCAGCATCTCCGGGTTCTGCCAGGTGACCGCCTCACGCAGCAGCGGGTCGGCGGCGATCCGCCCGGCGGCCGCCGAGGAGTCGGTCAGCGCCACGGCGAACGCCTTGTCGAACATCTCGGCGGGGGCCTCGCCGGCCAACAGCGCGTCGGCGGCGTCGGCGGCGTCCGGCGCGGCGAAGGCGTCCAGCCCGGCGGCCGGGAAGCCGGCCGTGCGCAGCACCACGTGGCGCCACACCGACCAGCCCGTGTCACCCAGCGGCAGCAGATGGTTCATCGGGCCGGCTCCGGCTCGTCGGTGTCCACGATGTGCAGCCGCAGTTCGCTGAAGTAGCGCCGGCCGGCCGCGTCGGGCACCCAGGCGTCGTTCGCGGTCGGCAGCATCTCGCTGACCACCAGCGTCGTGTCGTCGCCGCCGTACCGGCGTGCCGCCCGCACCATGGCGCAGAACATGTTGGCGAAGGCGGGGCTGCTCAGGTCGACGAAGCACGGCTTCGTCTCGGTGCCGAGCTTGACGTACACCTGCTCCGGCAGGCCCAGCCGACGTCGCCAGTCGCGCACAGCCAGGAATCGCGCCCGCTCCCCCGTCACCGTGCCGAGGCCGCTCGCGCCGACGGTCGTCCGCCACGTCTGCCGGGCCACCACCAGCCGGTCCAGCGTGATCCGGGGGGTGTACGGCGCCGCGGCGACCAGCTTGAACCCGTCGACGGCGTGCGTGCTGAGCAGGTTCGCGAAGACCTCGGTCAGCGGCCAGCGCCGCCCGTCGGCGGCGGCGACCACCAGCCGGCCGTCCTCGTCGTGCACGCTCAGCGCCACGGTGGGCAGCACCCGCTGCGGCTCGGCGTTGGGCGCGGGCGCGAAGGCCAACTGCCGGTCGGTCGGGCCGATCAGCGCCTCGGCGACCCGGCTGGTGCGCCGGGGCCAGTCGGTGGGGAAGAGCAGCCGGATCCGGTCCGGGCCGAGGTCGGCCGCGAGC
The DNA here is from genome assembly GCF_040678715.1 of Micromonospora sp. NPDC049301. Lineage (NCBI taxonomy): Bacteria > Bacillati > Actinomycetota > Actinomycetes > Micromonosporales > Micromonosporaceae > Micromonospora > Micromonospora sp. NPDC049301. The sequence continues at coordinate 42,661 of NZ_JBFAQO010000007.1, forward strand.
GCGGCGCGCAGCCGCTCGACGTCCGGATGCGAGGGGGTGAACACCTGGCAGTCGAACGACGACCAGGCGGCGTGCAGCTCGCCGAGCACGACGGTGTAGTCGCCGCGGGCCAGCGCGTCCGCGTCGGCGGCGCAGATCTGCAGGTCGGGGCTGTGCAGCCGGGCGTTGGACCAGCGCGGCCGGACGGCCGGGAACACCTGCTCGACCCGGGTGGCCAGGTCCGCCACGTCGAGGCGCACCTCGGTGCTGCCCGCCGGCAGGTCGGTCAGCCCGAACAGCCCGGCCCAGCGGGCGGCGAACTCGGTGGCCACGGCGTCGACCGGGCGCGGCCCGCTGCCCCAGAAGAGTCCCTGCGCCAGGAACCACAGGTCGGACAGGGCCACCGGGGCGTCACCGGCCTCGGCGCGCAGCTCGTCGTACAGCTCCCGGAACGCCTCCCCGTACGCCTCCTCCAGCGCGCCGGTCAGCCAGCGGGCGGCCCGCAGCAGCACGGCCAGCGGCGCGGCGACGCCGTCCAGCAGCGGGGCGCCGAAGGCCACGTCCAGGTCTCGGCTGGTGTCCTCGTAGCAGAGCGTCCGGCCGGCGTACATCTCGCCGGCCCGGCGCTGCGCCGGCTGCCCCGTGAGGTCGGTGAACGTCTCGTCGAGGGCGTCCAGCGCGACGCGCAACCGGTCCGGGTCGCCGGCCGCGGCGGCGACGGCGTCCCGGGCGGCGCACAACCGGTCGAAGCCGGCCTGCGCGGCGGCCCGGGCGGGGGCATCGCCGATCTGGGTGATCCGCTGCCGCAGCACCTCCTCGGCGGCGGGGCTCACCGGCAGCGCGGCGTCCCAGGTGGCCAGCTCCCGCTCCACCAGCCGGTCGAGCAGCGCGTACCCGTCCTCCGGGCGGCGCAGCCCGATGCCCGGGTCGCTGACCAGGTCGCGGGCCGGGCGGCCGTCGGCGGCGGCGAGCAGCGCCGCCTCCACCGGGGACAGTGGCACCGGCGGTCGGCCCGGTCGGCGCACCTCCCGGCCGACCAGGCTCAGCTGCGGTGCGAGCCGGGGCGCCCACCACCGGCGCACCGCCACGTCCGCACCGATCCGCTGGGCGTACGCGGCCAGCGCCCACGACTCGAACCACACCCACCGGCGGCGGGTCAGCGCCGCGCCCGGGCGCGCCTCGGCGGCGACCGGCAGCTCCGGGTCGAGGGTGACCCAGCAGCTCGGGCCGAAGAAGCCGACGGTCTCGTTCTTGCCGCAGTAGCGCTGCCAGTACTTGAGCACCGCGCGTTCCCGGTCGCGCCGCCGAACGTTGCGGGCAGCGTCCGGGCCGCCGCGCACCAGCCCGTCGAGGGCGACCAGCGCGCCCCGGTTCTGCCAGGTGACCGCCTCGCGCAGCAGCGGGTCGGCGGCCAGCTCGACGAGCCGCCGACCGGCGACGGACACCGCCTCGGCGAACTCCTTGTCGAACAGCTCGGCCCCGGTGCCGGTGGCGAGCAGGTCGTCGGCCGCCGCGGCGGCCTGCGGGGCGGACAGCAGGGTCAGCCCGTCGGCCGGAAAACCGGTGCTGCGCAGGATCGCGTCCCGCCACACCGACCAGCCGGTGTCGCCCAGCGGCACCCGGTGCGCGTCGGCCGCGACGGCGCCCGGACCGGCCGGGCCCGCATCGGCGCGGATCGCGGCGGCCAGGTCGGCGCGGATCGCGGCGGCCAGGTCGGGAAGCGCGTCGTGCAGGAAGAAGTGCCCGCCGTCCAGGTCGTGCAGGGTGAAGCCGGCGCTGGTGTGCTCCCGCCAGGCGGCGCTCTGCTCGCGGGTCACCGCCCCGTCGTCACGGCCACTGAACACCACGATCGGCACCGGCAACGGCTCCTCGGGCCGGTACCGGTAGCCGTCCACCCGCTCGAAGTCGGCGCGCAGCAGCGGCAGCAGCAGCTCGACCAGCTCCGGGTGCTCCAGCACTCCGGCGGGCAGCCCGCCGCCGGTCCGCAGCCGGCGCAGCAGCTCCTCGTCGTCCACCCGGGACAGCCCGTCGAAGACGCTGGGCGCGCTGACGTGCGGCGCGCGGGCACCCCCGACGTAGAGCCGCAGCGGCAGCGGACGACCCGCGCGGCGCAGCTCGCGGACCACCTCGAAGCCGAGCCGCCCGCCCATGGAATGGCCGTAGATGGCGTACGGGCGGTCGGCCCGCTCCGCGATGGCGGTGGCCACGTCGGCCACCCGGAACCGGGGGTCCTCGCTGATCCGGTTCTCCCGGCCGGGTAGCTGCACGGGCAGCACCTCGACGTCCGGGCCGAACCGGGCCGGGAAGTGGCGGAACGCGCTCGCGCCGGCGCCGGCGTAGGGCAGGCAGAACAACTGCACCGGTGCCGGATCGCGGCTGCCGGCGGAGAGGAACCAGTTCACCGCACGCCTTTCTGAGGGGGGTCGATCCAGTACCGCTGCCGCTGGAAGGGGTAGGTGGGCAGCGAGGTGCGTCGGACGCCGCCGGCCGGGTGCAGAGCCGTCCAGTCCAGGGGCTGACCGGCCACCCAGCCGGCGGCCAGCTCGCGCAGCGCGCCGGGCGGGCCGGCCACCCGGGCGTCGGTGGCCAGCAGCTCGTCCAGCGCGGCGACCGCGCCGGCCGCGTCGGTGGCGACGACGGCGGCCCGGCAGGCGAACTCGCGCCGGCCCAGGGCCAGCGTCGCGGCGACCTCGGCGAGCGCGGGGGCGCTGCCGGCCAGGTGCCGGCGCAGCCGGGTCAGCGCTGCCCGCAGCGCCACCGGGGTACGCGCCGAGACCGGCAGCACCTGCGCGCCGCCCGGCCCGGTGTCGGCCGGCTCGGCGGACGGCGGCTGCTCCACCACGACGTGCGCGTTGGTGCCCCCCAGCCCGAACGAGCTGACCCCGGCGACCCGGCGCGGCGCGTCCGGCCAGTCCCGCACCTTGGTCGGTACGTAGAACGGGCCGGACGCCAGGTCGATCTCCGGGTGCGGGCGGGTGAAGTGCAGGTTCGGCGGGATGACGCCGTGCTGCACGGCGAGCACCGCCTTGATCAGCCCGGCGATGCCGGCCGCGGCGTCGAGGTGACCGATGGTGGTCTTCACCGAGCCGAGGGCGCAGGTCTCGGCGGGAGCGGTGCCCTGGTAGACCTCGTGCAGCGCGGCCACCTCGATCGCGTCGCCGAGCGGGGTGCCGCTGCCGTGCGCCTCGATGAAGCGGACCTCGCCGGGAGCGACCTCGGCGGCGGCGAGCGCGCCGGCCACCGCGGCGGCCTGCCCGGCCGGGCCGGGGACGGCGTAGCCGGCGCGCTCCGCGCCGTCGTTGGTGACCGCCCAGCCGGGCAGGATCGCGAGGACCCGGTCACCGTCGGCCTGCGCGTCGGCGAGCCGGCGCAGCGCCACCACCCCGACGCCGGAGCCGAACCCGGCGCCCTGGGCGGCCTCGTCGAAAGCGCGGCAGCGGCCGTCCGGGGAGGCCAGGCCGCCGGGGGTGTGCCGGTGCCGGGGCCAGGTGACGCTCACCCCACCGGCCAGGGCGATGTCGCACTGGTAGTCGGCCAGGCTCTGCGCGGCGAGGCAGACCGCGACCAGCGAGCTGGAGCAGGCGCTCTGCACCGCCAGCGCCGGCCCGGTCAGCCCCAGCCGGTACGCGACCTGGCCGGGCAGGTGGTCGGTGAGCTGCCGGCCGACCAGCCGGGCCTCCCAGTCGTCCGGGTCGACGTCGCCCACCACGGCCGGGTTGTCCATGAGGTGGAACAGGAAGTAGCGGTTGACGGACGTCGCGCCGTACACGCCGACCAGGCCGGGGAACCGGGTCGGGTCGTGGCCGGCGTCCTCCAGCGCCTCCCACGCGGTCTCCAGGAACAACCGGTGCTGCGGATCGGTGCGGGCGGCCTCCCGGTCGCCGAAGGCGAAGAACTCCGCGTCGAAGTCGGCGACCCCGTCGAGCCGGCCGGTGGCCTTGACGTGCCGGGGGTCGGCGCGCAGCCCCGGGCCGACGCCGAGTGCGGCCAACTCCTCGTCGGTGTGGTCGTGGATGGCGTCCACGCCGGCGCACAGGTTCCACCAGAAGGTGGCCACGTCCGGCGCGCCGGGGAACCGGCCGGCGAGCCCGACCACGGCGATCTCGTCGCCGGTGTACTCGCGCGGACCGTCCGCCGCGGCGGACGGGCTGGCTGCCGTCGACGGCACGGCGGACAGGGGCGGCGCCGTGCCAACCGCCGCCGGGGTGATCGGCGCCGGCGGGTCGACCAACCGGGCCTGGGCCGCGACGGTCGGATGGTCGAAGAGCCGCAGCAGCGGCACCGCCACACCGAACCGTTCGGCCAGCCGCTGCTGCACCTGACCGAGCAGCAGGGACTGGCCGCCGACGTCGAAGAAGCTGTCGGTGCGGCCGACCGCCTCCCGGCCGAGCACGGCGCACCAGATGTCGTGCACGATCCGCTCGGTCGGGGTGGCGGGCCCGTCCCCGGGCGGCACCGCCCGCGCCGGGTCGGGCAGCGCCCGCTCGTCGACCTTCCCGCTGACGGTCAGCGGGAACTCGGCGACCGGCACGACCGCGCGGGGCAACGCGTACTCGGGCAGTTGCCGGGCCAGCGCGGCCCGCAGCGCCGCCGGGTCCACCGGCGGCCCGGCCGGCCGGACGTACGCCAGCAGCTCACCGTCGCGGGCGATGGCGCGCACCTCGGCGATGCCCGGCTCGGCCGCGAGCACCGCCTCGATCTCGGTCAGCTCGACCCGGAAGCCGCGCACCTTGACCTGCCGGTCGAGCCGGCCGAGGCAGCGCAACTCGCCGGTGGGCAGCAGCTCCCCCAGGTCGCCGGTGCGGTACGCGGGCACGCCGTCGGGGTCGTGGCCGAACCGGTCGCTGGCCTGGTCGAGGTAGCCCGGGGCGAGGTGCCGGCTGCGCACGACGATCTCGCCGTCCGGCGCCAGCCGCAGCGCGTACCCGGGAAGGGCGGCGCCGATCGGCAGCGGACCGGTGGCCGCGGGGTCGACGTCGGCCAGCGGCAGCGCGTACCGGGCGGCGAAGGTCATCTCGGTGGCCCCGTAGCCGTTGACCAGGACGCAGCCGGGAGCGAAACGGCCCCGGGCGCGGGCGGCGTCGGCGTAGCTGGCCTGTTCGCCGCCGAGCAGCACCACCCGGACCCGGTCCAGCCGCTCGACGCCGGGGGTGTCCAACAGGTACCGGTAGACGGTCGGGGTGGAGTGGTAGACCGTGACGCCGTGGCGGGCCAACTGCTCGACGGCGTACGCCAGCCCGTGCCGCCGCAGGTCGACCGGAACGACGGCGGCGCCGGTGAGCAGGGCCGGGTACAGGTCGGGGATGGCCGCGTCGAAGCTGAACGAGGCGAGCAGGCTCAGCCGGTCGTCCGGCCGCAGGTCGAGGGTGGCGATCTGGTTGTCCACCACGTGCGTCAGGTTGCGGTGGCTCTGCCCGACCGCCTTGGGCCGACCGGTGGAGCCGGAGGTGAACAGCACGTACGCGAGCGCGTCCGGGTCCACCGGCACCGGCCGCAGCGGTGCGGGCCACACGTCGACGGCGGGGACGACCCGCAGGCCGGGCCGGTCGGCGGCGAGCCGCCGGGCCAGCTCGGTGTGCTCGCCACCGCAGAGCAGGACGGTGACGTCGGCCCCGTCGAGCAGGTGACGCAACCGCTGCTCCGGGAAGCCGGGGTCGAGCGGCACGTAGGCGGCGCCCGCGGCGAGCGCGCCGAGGATCGCGGCGATGGTGCCGGTGCCGTGCGCGGTCAGCAGGCCGACCCGGTCACCGGGCCGGACGCCCGCCGCGCCCAGCAGGTCGGCGTGCCCGCCGGCCAGGCCGGCGAGGGCGGCGTAGTCGAGCGGGTCGGTGTCGCCGAGCACGGCGGGATGATCGGGACGGGTGGCAGCGACATCGCCGAAGCGATGGATCAGCGTCGAGGTCCCCATGTCAGGACGCGCACACCGCTCCACAACAGACCGACGCGCAGCAACTGACAGCCATAATCATTATCCCCCCCAGGACGTCACAATGGAGAGAGCATATGGCTCGATGTCTGCCGCGATAGATCATCGACTAGAGTCGAGCCGAAGGGTCTACCGAGACTCCGACGAGGGACGACGAACATCGTCCGATCATCCCCCTGGCGCGACGCGTGATTTTCGCCTAGAGCGCTTTCCAACAGGTTATTTTTCGGTCACGTACCATTTGTGCAGTGGAATTTCCCCACATATAGCAGCTGGTCCGAATGGCGACATCGAAGCGTTCAGTCCCCGACAGACGGCGGCGGAACGGGTGCCACACCGCCGTCCGAATCGCGCGGCAACTGCGCCACCATGTCCTGGAACTCCCGCACCGTGACCGCCTCGCGCAGCGTCGCGAAGACCGCGCCGGTGCCAACCCGGGCGGTGGCCTCGTCGACTCCGGCGCGCGCGCCCACCCGGCGCAGGAACTCCGCCGGCCCGGCGGCAGCCGGCGGGCCGCCCGCCGCCCCGTCCGTTCCACCCAGGTAACCGTCCAGCTCGTCCGGGAGCTGCCCGGCGAGGTCGTCCGCCGGACGGCCGGTCACCCGTTCGGCCATCGTCTGGAGCACGGCGCGAGCCACCACGGCGGCCTGCTCGGTCGAGAGCCCGGAGCGCCGGGACACTGCGTCGATGAAGCGGGGGAACCGCACGCCGCCCTCCTGTCCACCACGGGACCCGCGCTTACCCGGAGGCGGTCGCGGCAAACGGCGCCGGTTCCTCCGCCAGCAGGTCCAGCAGCAGCGCGGCGGTCCACCCGAACGCCGGCGAGCCCAACCCGGCGCCGGTGTCCGGGTGGAAGTACTCGTGGCAGCCGGCACCGGCGACCAGCCCGACCATGGACCGGCGCAGCCCGGCCGCCAGGTCCGGATGCCCGTGCGTGAGCAGCCCGCGGCGCACCAGCCAGCCGACGTTCAGCCAGCTCGGCCCGCGCCAGTAGCGCAACGGCTCGAAGTCCGGCGCGGTCCGGTCGTGGCTGGGCAGCGGCCGGTCCATCCGCCGGGCCACCCCGAAGCGCGCCGACCGGGCCTCGACGACCAGCGCGTCGGCCTGCCGGGTGGGCAGGTCGGGCAGGATCAGCGGCGCCAGCCCGAGCACGGTGCGTGCCGGGACCAGCCGGTCGGTGCGCAGGTCGCGGGGCGCGAACGTGCCGGTCGCCGGGTCGTACAGCCGGCGCACCAGCGCCTCGGTGATCCGGGCCGCGCGGGCCCGGTGCGGCCCCGGGTCGCCGCCGACCAGCACGGCGATCTCGGCCAGCGCGTGTTCGGCCGCCCCGAACGCCGCGTTGAACAGCGGACACTCCACCAGGAACGGGTGACCGTCGGCCAGGCCCCGGTCGGAGTAGCCGGCGTCCCGGTAGGCGGCGACGATCGCCAGGTAGCGCGCGTAGTCCAGGTCCGTGGGGCGGTGCGCGGCGTGGGCGTGCGCGGTGTCGTGTCGCCGGTACGCGCGCATCACGGCCGCCTCGGCGGCAACCGCGGCCATCGGCTCGTCCCACGCCGGGCTGTTGTCCAGACCGGACTCCCACGGGTGCACGATGCAGGCCAGCCCGCCGCCGGTCAGATCCCGCCGATCGGCCAGGTAGCGCTGCTGGGCGACCAGCGCCGGATAGAGCCGACGCAGCGCGGCCAGGCCGGCCGGGCCCGGCGCCCGCCGGTACGCCAGCAGCGCGGCGAGCGCGTGCACCGGCGGCTGGACCAGGCCGGACGTGTCGACGGCCGGCGCGCCCTCGGCGCCCGCCGAGCGCCACAGCTCCGGCCCCGGAAAGTACGCGCCGACCCGCAGCGCCGGATTGAACACGATGTGTGGCACCCGGCCGTCGGCCCACTGCGCCCGGAACAGGCTCGTGAACTCCCGCCAGGCCCGCTCGGGGCGGACCTGGGCCAGCCCCACGGCGATGAACGCGGAGTCCCAACTCCACTGGTGCGGGTAGAGCGTGCGCGACGGCACCGTGTGGTCGTGCTCCCAGTTGGCGTCGAGGGTGGCGACCGCGAGTCGGCGCAACCCGGCGAGGTCAACCGGCCCGCCGGTGCGGGCCGGGGCGCCGGCGGTCATGCCGCGGCCCGCCGGGGCAGCGCGTGCCGCAGCACCGTGGCGGCCTGCTGGAGGGCGCGGACGGGGTCGCCGCGCAGCCGGCACTCGAGGGCCAGCCAGCCCCGGTAGTCCAGCTCCAGGAGGGTCCGCACGAACGCCGGCCAGTCCAGGTGCCCGGCGCCCGGCTGGTACCGGTTGGAGTCGCTGACCTGCACGTGCCCGAGGTACGGCGCGGCGGCGCGCAGCGCCCGGTGCACGTCGTCCTCCTCGATGTTCATGTGGAAGGTGTCGGCGACCACCCGCACCGACGGCAGCCCCACCGCCGCGCAGAGCACCACCGCCTCGTCGAGCCGGTTGACCATGTGGTCCTCGTACCGGTTGAGGGGTTCCAGGAAGAGGCTGACGCCCTCGGCCCGGGCGTGCTCACCCAGCTCGCCGAGGGCGTCGAGGAGCACCTGCCGGTCCCCGGCCGGCGGGCGCGGCGGCTCGAACGGCGGCAGCCGCCGGGAGAACATCCCCCACGCCGCCGGGGTCATCGCCCCGACACCGCCCAGCTCGGCGATCACCGACAGCTGGGAGCGCAGGTTGCGCACCGCGTCGGCGGACCGGGCGGGGTCGAAGTCGCCGATGAAGTGGTCCATCTCGACGCAGACGGTGGGCATCACCACCCCGGCGGCGCGGGCCCGGCGCAGCTCGGGCAGCCGGCGGGCGAACGCGAGATCGCCGCGACCACGCAGCTCGATGCCCTGGTAGCCGAGGGCGGTGGCGAGGGCGTACTTCTGGATCAGGTCGGTGCCCGGCAGGAGCTGTTCCTGGCAGGCCAGCGCGATGGTGGTCATCTGAACCTCAACACCACTTGGAGGACGTCACCGGCGCCGCGGTCGAGCAGCGCGAGGGCGTCGGCGACCGCGCTGGCGTCGACGATGTGGCTGACCAGCGGCAGCGGATCGACGCTGCGCTCAGCCACCAGCTCCATGAAGGTCTGTGCCACCCGGTCGCCGGTCCACCGGCCCGCCATGCTCGGCGCGGGGGTGGGGCCGGAAACCTGGGCGGCCACCAACTGGATGCGGTTGTGGTGGAACTCCTCGCCGAGGCCGAGCCCGTCGGCCTGGCCCTGGTAGAAGCCGGCGGCCACGACCCGGCCGGCGTGTGCGGTGGACCGGATCGCCTCGTGCAGCGCCGGATACGCCCCGGACAGCTCCAGGCAGACGTCCGCGCCCCGGCCGCCGGTGGCCCGGCGCAGCACGGCGGCGGCGGACTCGGCGGCGGCGTCCACCGCCCACCGGGCGCCGTAGCGGGCGGCGTGCTCCAGCCGGTCGGGCACCTGGTCGACGGCCACCACCCGGGCGCCGGAGAGCACCGCGAGCCGGGTGGCGAGCAACCCGATGACGCCCTGCCCGAAGACACCGACCCAGTCGCCGAGGTGCAGGTCGCCAGCGAGCACCGCGGTCAGCGCGATGGCGCCCGGCCGGGCGAAGACGGCGGCGAGCGGGTCCAGACCGGCGGGCAACGGGCGGACCGTCTCGGCGGGCAGCACGGCCTCGGCGCGGTGCCCCCAGATGCCCCAGACCAGTTGCCCCGGGTGCCGGTCGGCGACGTCCGGGGCCACCTCGACGACCTCGCCGACCTCCTCGTAGCCGAAGCCGACCAGCGGGTAGGGCACCGGGGTCTGCCGGGGCACGAACATCCGGGCCGCGTCGTCCCAGTCCTTGCTGAGTCGTGGATTGCTGCCCCGGTAGAGGGTGAGCTCCGTGCCGGCCGAGATGCCCGAGTAGTGGGTGCGGACCCGGACCTGGCCGGGGCCGAGCGGGTCTGGTGGGCAGGGCTCGAGGCTGATCCGTCGGGGCCCGGCGAGAGAGACAACCCAGTTGACCATGAGTCACATCCCGGTAGAACTGGGCTCCAGGATAGCAAAAAATCGCTATATGTCTTGTCATTGATCAATCGAGGGTGTTCAATCCGGCTTGTACCCTTCGAGAGGAGTGCCACCGATGTCAGCACCTCCGAGGCGGATACTCGCCACCACCCTGATCATGGCACTTACCGCGTCCACCCTGCTGGCCTGCGGCGACGACGAACCGGACAGCGACAGCAAGAAGATCACCGTGTGGAGCCTGGAGGACGTGGCCGACCGGGTCACCGCCACCAAGGCGATCATCGCCGACTTCACCGCGAAGACCGGCATCCAGGTCGACCTCGTGACCGTCAACGAGGACCAGTTCCCCTCCCTCATCGCCGCCAACGCCGCCGCCGGCGACCTGCCCGACGTGGTCGGCTCGGTCTCACTCGCCGGCATCCGTACGCTCGCCGGCAACGAGCTGCTGCACGCCTCGGCCAACACCGAGATCGTCGACACACTCGGCAAGCAGACCTTCTCCCCGCGCGCGCTGGAGCTCACCTCCGACGACGGCAAGCAGCTCTCCGTGCCCAGCGACGGGTGGGGGCAGCTGCTCGTCTACCGCAAGGACCTCTTCGACGCCGCCGGCCTGCCCGCGCCCGACACGTACGAGCGGATCACCGCCGCCGCCGCGAAGCTGAACACCGGCGGCGTCGCCGGAATCACCGCGGCGACCGCACCCAGCGACGTGTTCACCCAGCAGACCTTCGAGCACCTGGCGCTGGCCAACGGCTGCCAGCTCACCGACGACGCCGGCGCGGTCACCCTGGACTCGCCCCAGTGCGTGGAGGCGTTCCGCTTCTACGGCGACCTGATCCGGAACAGCTCGGTGAAGGGCGCGCAGGACGTGGACACCACCCGGGCCACCTACTTCGCCGGAAAGGCCGCCATGGTGGTCTGGTCGCCGTTCATCCTCGACGAGCTGGCCGGGCTGCGCAACGACGCCAAACCGACCTGCCCGCAGTGCCAGGCCGACCCGGCGTTCCTCGCGAAGAACAGCGGGTTCGTCACCGCGATCAAGGGCCCGAACGGCGCCGAACCGGCCCAGTACGGCGAGATCAGCTCGTGGGCGGTGCTCGACGGCGCGGCGACCCGCTCGGCGAAGTCCTTCGTGGAGTACATGCTCGGCGACGGCTACCCACGCTGGTTCGGCATGTCACCCGAGGGCCGCTTCCCGGTACGCAAGGGCACCCCGGCCGAGCCCGAGGCGTACCTCACCGCCTGGAACACCAGCCAGGCCGGCGTGGACGCGAAGAAGCCCCTCGCCGACGTGTACGGCGACGAGGTGCTGGCCACGCTGCGCCGCAGCCCGGACACCTTCCAACGCTGGGGCCTCAGTCAGGGGCAGGGCAAGCTGGTCGGCGCCATGCTCGGCGAGCTGCCGGTGCCCAAGGCGCTGAACGACCTCGTCTCCGGCAAGTCCGACGCGGCGGCCACCGCCGGGCGAGCCAAGAAGGACGTCGAAGCCATCAAGGCGGGCGTCAATTGACCACCACCGCGCCGGGCCCGGGCCGCTCCCCCACCCGGGAGCGGCCCGCACCGACCCGCCGACCGCTGACCCTGCGGCGTCGCGAATCCCGGGCCGGGCTCGCGCTGGTCGCACCCACCCTGCTCGTCACCATCGCGGTCATCGGCATCCCGATCGTCTGGACCGTCGTGCTCGCCTTCCAGCGGGTCCGGCTCGCCACACTGCGCAGGACCGGGCTGTTCGGCGAGTTCACCATGGACAACGTCGACCGGGTGCTGCACACCCCCGGCTTCGCCAGCACCCTGTGGACCACCCTGGTCTACAGCCTCGGCGGCACCGTCGGGTCGATCCTGCTGGGCCTGGTCGCCGCTCTGGTGGTCCGCCGGCCGTTCCGCGGTCGCACGCTGGTCCGGGCGTCCATGCTGCTGCCGTACGTGGCGCCGGTGGTCGCGGTGACCTTCGTCTGGCAGGTGATGCTCGACCCGCAGCTCGGCATCGTCAACGACTGGGGTCGCCGGCTGCTCGGCTGGGACGCCCCGGTGCCGTTCCTCTCCCAGGAGTCGACGGCACTGGCCACGGTGATCGTGTTCGAGGCGTGGCGGTACTTCCCGTTCGCGTTCCTGTTCCTGCTGGCCCGGCTCCAGGCGGTGCCCGGCGAGCTGGAGGAGGCCGCCCGGGTCGACGGCGCGACCCCCACCCAGCGGTTCCGGTACATCCTGCTGCCGCAACTGCTGCCGGTGATCGCCCTGCTGGGCGTACTGCGCTTCATCATGACGTTCAACAAGTTCGACGACGTCTACCTGCTCACCGGCGGGGCCGCCGGCACCGAGGTGGTCAGCGTGCGGGTGTACGAGTTCCTCACCGCGCGGACCGACATCGGCGCCGCCGCCGCACAGGCGGTCGTACTGGCCGTGGTGCTGATCGTGTTCGTGCTGATCTACCTGCGCTTCTTCGGACGGAGGGCCGGCTGATGGACCGCGACGTCGTCGAGACGGTGAGCCTGCGCTGGCTGCGCCGCCTGGTGATCGCCGCGTTCCTGGTGGTCACCGTCTTCCCCTTCTACTACATGCTGATGCTGTCGGTGCGCCCCATCGAGCGGCTGCTGCTCGACCCCGGCTCGCTGGTGGTCGGCTTCGGCGAGTTGACCGTCGCCACGTACGCCGAGGTGCTCAAGGCCACCGACGACGGCGGCCAGGGGTTCCTCACCTTCATCCGCAACAGTGGCCTGGTCGCCGTCGCGGCGACCCTGCTCACCCTGGCGGTGGCGATCCCCGGGGCGTACGCGGTGGCCCGGCTGCGGTTCTTCGGCCGGCGGCAGGTCGACTTCCTGTTCCTGGCGGTCTACCTGTTCCCGTCGATCGTCATCGCGATCCCGCTGTTCGTGGTGTTCACCCGGGCCGGGCTGCGCGGCTCACTGTTCGGCCTGGTGCTCGTCTACATCTCGCAGACGCTGCCGGTCTCGGTCTACATGCTGAAGAACTACTTCGAGACCATCCCGGTCAGCCTGGAGGAGTCCGCCGCCATCGACGGCGCGGGTCGGCTCGGCATCATCCGCCGGGTCAGCCTGCCCCTGGCCATGCCGTCGATCATGGCGGTCGCGCTCTACGACTTCATGATCGCCTGGAACGAGTTCCTCTTCGCGCTGCTGTTCCTGGTCGACAAGCCCGACCGGTGGACGGTGTCGCTCGGGCTGTCCCTGCTCGCCGACGGGGTGGAGGTGCCCAAGACGGTGCTGATGGCCGGGTCGGTCGTCCTCACCCTGCCCATCGTGATCCTCTTCTTCGCCAGCGAACGGCTGCTCACCGAGGGGCTGACCAGCGGCGCGGAGAAGGGCTGAGCCAGCGGCGTCATCGGCCGGCGTTCCCGCCGGCCGATGACGCCGGTGACCTGGGCCCCTGCTCCCCCGGGTCGCCCGTCACGCCGCCGGCGGCCCGGTTACCGTGGCCCCATGGCCAACCCGACCCGCTGGGCGACCGACACAGGCCCCGAGCACTCGCAGTGGTACATCGACCGGTTCCGGAAGCTCGCGGCCGAGGGAGCGGACCTGGCCGGCGAGGCCCGGCTGGTGGACGCCCTGGTCCCGCCCCGCTCCCGGATCCTCGACGCCGGCAGCGGCACCGGCCGGGTGGGCGCGGCGCTGGCCGAGCGCGGGCACACCGTGGTCGGGGTGGACGCCGACCCCGCACTGGTGGCCGCCGCCGACGCCGACCATCCCGGCCCGCGCTGGCTGGTCGCCGACCTGGCCGAACTGGACCTGGCGGCGCTCGGTGAGGCCGAGCCGTTCGACGCCGCCGTGCTGGCCGGCAACGTGCTCGCCTTCGTCGCCGCCGGCACCGAGCCGGAGGTGCTGCGCCGGCTCGCCGGGCACCTGCGCCCGGACGGCGTGCTGGCGGTGGGCTTCGGCACCGAGCGCGGCTATCCGCTGACCGCGTTCGACGCCGACGCGGTCGCCGCCGGGCTGCGCCTGGAGCACCGCTTCGCGACCTGGGACCTGCGCCCGTGGCGCGACGACGCGCCCTTCGCGGTCAGCATCCTGCGCCGTCCGGCCGCCTGACCCCGCACCCGCGGGCGGTCAGGCGGGGGCGGCGACGGCCCGCGCGGCGGCCGGGTCCAGTGTCGCGCCGGCCGGCACGAGACTGACCAGACCCGCCGGCAGCCGCAGGGGCCGCACGTCGCGGTAGCCGAGCATCGGGAGCACGTCCCGGTCGGCCAGCACGTACCGCCGGCCCAGGTCGGTGACCACGGAGACCGCACCGCCGGACGCGCCGGGCGCCGCCGCGGCCTCGACCACCGCGCCGCGCCCCGGCTCCACCACCACGTGGTCGGCCAGCACGGCGCCGCCGGCCGGCGCGGTCCGCGGCACGGCCGCCAGGTCCGGCAGCGGTACGCCCCACCGCACCTCCCCGGCGCCCCCCTCGTCGCCGACCCGGGTGCAGAGCGCCCCGCCGTCGCCGGCCGCGAGCCGGGGCGGGACCGGCGGCGGGGCGGTCGGACCCCTCGGGGCGAGATCGGGCAGCGTGGGCAGCGCGGCGAACCGGCCCAACGTCATCGGCTCCGGCTCGCCCTGCCCGGTGCGGGCCAGCAACAGCCCGGCCTGCAACTCGGTGATCCCGGCCAGCCCGGCGGCCAGCGCCACCGCGTACTGCCGGCCGCCACCGGAGTTGCGCACCAGGTACACCTGGCCGATCGCCGCACCCGGCACCCCGGTGGCCCGCCGGCCCAGGTCGGGCAGGGCGAGCGGAGCCAGGTCGGCGCCGGCGGGCAGCGAGTTGAGCAGGGCGGGCGCCACCGGCACCGCCCGGGCGCGCGTGGTGGCCAGCGCCGCCAGCACCCGGCTGGGGTCGCGGATCAGGTGGCGCCGCTGGTGCCAGACCAGGTGCAGCCCGCCGTCCGGGTGGCGCAGCAGCAGCGCGTCCTCGCCGAGTGGCCGGCCACCGCCGGCTTCGGTGCCGATCAGCAGCGCGGAGCGGGGTGACTCGCCGCCCGCGCCGCCCGGGATCATCGAGCAGACCGTCCACGCCGCGCTGGCCAACCGCCCCGGGGCGGGCAGCGAGTCCGGCGCGTCGGCGATGCCCAGCGGCAATCCGCGCGGCACGCCGTCGATGGACCGTCGGGAGACCAGCACCGTCTTCGACCGGTCCGCGCCAACGATCAGCAGCGCCGAGGCGTAGTTGAGCACCGGGTGCAGCTTCTGCTCGCGGTAGACGAACCGGGCGCCGGACTCCTTCTCGACGATCACCGCGCCCGGGTCGCGCCAGCCGCTGCCGCCACCGGCGAACAGGCCGTAGAGCGCCGAGGCACCCAGCCCGATCGCCGCGACCAGAACGCTGGCCAGCGCGGCGCCGGCCAACCGCCGGAACGGCGACTGGGCCGGATCGGTCTCGCGCATCACCAGGGCGGCGACCGCCCGCTGGACGCTGAACTGGTAGGAGTGCAGCTGGTCCTGCCGCGACGGCATGAGGTCCCTTCCCACTGGATCGGCCGGGCACAGGATATGCGCTGCGTCGATGTCCCGTGGACCCTGCGTGGCCGGTGCCGGTCCGGCCGGTACCATCCGGGGACGAATCCGGCGGCGAGAGGGCACCCGTGGGCACGCGTTTCGAGGAGCTGGCCTGGCGGGAAACCCCGATCGGCGTGATCAGCCTGCGCCGGCGCCGGGACCCGGCGCTCCAGGTCGAGGTGTACGAGGTCAAGCTCGACGACGAGTACCTGATGTCCAGCCTCTTCCCGGTCGCGGAGATCGAGCTGGCCCGGCTGGGCCTGGCCGAGCTGGCCGGCGACACGCTCGACGTGGTGGTCGGCGGCCTCGGGCTGGGCTACACGGCCTGCACCGCGCTGGACGACCCTCGGGTGCGGTCGCTGCTGGTGGTCGAGGCGATCGAGGACGTGATCGACTGGCACCGGCGGGGGCTGCTGCCGTTCGCGGCGGGGCTCGCCGAGGATCCCCGGACCCGGTTCGCGCAGGCCGACTTCTTCGCGGCGGTGGCCGGCGACACCGGATTCGACGCCGAGGCGCCGGGGCGGGTGTTCGACGCCGTGCTGCTCGACGTCGACCACTCCCCGCGCAACGTCCTGCACCCCAGTCACGCGGCCTTCTACGCGCCGGCCGGCCTGCGCCGCCTGGCCGCCCTGCTGCGCCCGGAGGGGGTCTTCGCCCTCTGGTCGGACGACCCGCCGGACGCCGAGTTCACGGCGGCGCTCACCGAGGTGTTCGCGACCGCGCGGGCGCACGTCGTGCCGTTCGCCAACCCGCTGACCGGCGGCGAGTCCGCCAACACCGTCTACGTCGCCCGCACGGCCGGCTGAGCCGGCCCGGTCAGAACCAGTCGGCGCGCATGTCCAGCGAGGTCCGGTCCCGGCTGTCCAGCAGGTCGAACTGCGGGCCGGTGCGGGGCAACTCGACGGTGAGGAAGTAGCGGGCGGCCTGCCGCTTGCCGGCGTGGAAGGCGTCGCCAGCCCCCTCCGGCGGCAGGGCCAGCACCTGCTCCAGCCACATCCACGCGATGACGACGTGCCCGACCGCCTCCAGGTAGACGCTCGCGTTGGCCAGCGCGAGCAGCGGGTCGCCGTCGGCCCAGAGCCGGTGGGTGACCGCGACGATCCGGTCCACCGAGGCCGCCAGCCGGTCGGCCAGCTCGCCGGCCTCACCCCCGGCCTTCCCGGCCCGGTCGACGGTCTCGCGGATCGTCGAGGTGAGCAGCGTCAGGCCAGCGCCGCCCTGCATCGTCATCTTGCGTCCCAGCAGGTCCAGCGCCTGGATGCCGTGGGTGCCCTCGTGGATCGGGTTGAGCCGGTTGTCCCGGTAGTGCTGCTCGACGTCGTGGTCACGGGTGTAGCCGGCGCCGCCGAGCACCTGGATGGCCAGGTCGTTGGCGGCGAGGCACCACTGGGAGGGCCAGCTCTTGGTGATCGGGGTGAGCACGTCCAACAGCAGGTGCGCCCGCTCGCGGTCGGCGTCGGCGGGGGCGGTCTTCTCCTCGTCGAGCAGCCGCGCGCAGTAGAGCACCAACGCCAGCGCTCCCTCCACGTAGCTCTTCTGCGCCAGCAGCATCCGCCGGACGTCGGGGTGGTCGATGATCGGCACCTGCGGCGTGTCCGGGTCCTTGGCGCCGACCGGCCGGCCCTGCGGCCGTTCCCGGGCGTACGCCAGACTCTTGAGGTAGCCGGTGTAGCCGAGCGCGGTTGCGCCGGCGCCGACCCCGATGCGGGCCTCGTTCATCATGTGGAACATCTGGGCCAGCCCCTGGTGCGGCGGCCCGACCAGATGACCGACCGCGCCGGGGCGGCCGCCCGGCTCGTGCCCGCCGTCGCCGAAGCTGAGCAGGGTGTTGGTGGTGCCCCGGAAGCCCATCTTGTGGTTGAGCCCGACCAGCACCACGTCGTTGCGGTCACCGAGCGAGCCGTCCGCCTCGACCAGCACCTTCGGCACGATGAACAGCGAGATCCCCTTCACGCCGGGCGGGCCGCCGGGGATCCGTGCCAGCACCAGGTGGACGATGTTGTCGGCCAGCTCGTGATCGCCGCCGGAGATCCACATCTTGGTGCCGAAGAGCCGGTACGTGCCGTCCGGCTGCGGCTCGGCTCGGGTGGTGATGTCGGCCAGTGAGCTGCCGGCGTGCGGCTCGGACAGGCACATGGTGCCGAAGAACCGGCCCTCCAGCATGGGTCGTACGTAGGTGTCGACCTGCTCCGCGCTGCCGTGTGCCAGTAGCAGGTTGGCGTTGCCCAGGGTGAGCAACGGGTACGCCGAGGTGGCGACGTTGGCGGCCTGGAACCAGGTGAAACAGGCGGCGGCGACGGCGTGCGGCAGTTGCAGGCCGCCGACCGAGGCGTCCAGGCCGGCGGTCAGCAGGCCGGTCTCGGCGAAACTGTCCAGCGCCGCGCGGACCTGCGGGATCAGCCGTACCCGCTGCCCGTCGAAGGTCGGCTCGGCGAGGTCGGCGGCCCGGTTGTGCGGTGCGAACTGCTCGGTGGCCACCCGCTCGGCGAGGTCCAGGGCGTCGTCGAACGTCTCGCGGGAGTGCTCGGCGTAGCGGGGGCGCTCGACCAGCTCGGACACCCGCAGCCAGTCGTGCAGCAGGAAGTCCAGGTCGCGGCGGGAGAGCAGGGTGGACGGCACGGCACTCCTCAGCGGGCACGGGGGTTGCTCGGTGCGGGGCGCCAGCCCGGCGACGCCCCGGCCCATCCTGGCGGATCGACCGGGGCGCGCACCACCGGCGGCGGGTCAACGGCGCCCGGCCAGCTCGGCCAGCTGGCGGTCGGCCAGCTCCTGGATCCGGTCCTTGTCGCTGAGCACGACGGTGCCCGGGTCGGCGTCCGGCAGTTCGTCCTCCAGGCGCCGGATCGGCCGGTACGCCCACCCGAGGACTGCGAGGGCGAGGGTGCACAGGCCGGCCGCGACGGCGGTCAGGGCGATGCCCCGACCCGGCCCGTGGCCGATCAGGACACCCAGCACCTGACCGGTGGCGCCGCCGGTGGACGCCAGCGGGGTGAACACCCGCTCGGCCAGCGGGGCGGCGCAGAGGAACCCGGCGGGCACCATCAGCCAGGAGAGCATCAGCGTGGTGGCCAGGACCCGGCCCTGCAACTCCAGCCCCACCTTGGCCTGCACGATCGCCAACCAGTGGCTGTTCACCAGCGCCGAGGTCAACCCCAGACCGAACAGGCCGAGCGCCGGGAAGATCGGTTCCGGCCGCAGGCCGACGGTGACCATGGCGACCGCGAGCACCAGCACGCTGGACAGGATGCCGGTCATCCGCCGGGCCGTGCCGCCCCAGACGCCCATCGCGATGCTGCCGAGCAGCAGCCCGGCGCCGCTGGAGGCGAGCACCACGCCGAGCACCGACGGGTCACCGAAGGACAGGGTGAGCGGGGTGGCCAGCACCTCGACCATGGCGAAGAAGAAGTTGAGCGCGGCGGTGAGCATGATCATTGCGAGCAGCCCGTGCCGGCGGGCGATGAACCGCCAGCCGCCCAGCACCTCCTGGCCGAACGACTCCTCGCGCCGCTTGAACAGCCGGTCGGGGAAGCGCACGGCCAGGGTGATGCCGACCGCCACGGCGAAGGTGGCCAGGTCGAGCAGGACGATGCCGCGCAGCCCGATCGCGACCACCAGCGCGCCACCGGCGAGCGGGGCGAGCACCGTGCTGGTCGCCGCGCCCAGCGAGATGATGCCGTTGGCCCGGCCGTAGTAGCGCTTGGGCACCAACTGCGTCACCGCGGCCAGGTACGCGGGTTGTTGGAAAGCGGTGGCGATCGCGCTGACGGTGAGCGCGGCGAAGACGTGCCAGAGCTGCGCCCGGCCGAACCAGAGCAGCACCGCCAGGGTGACCGTGCCGCAGGCGGCGAAGGTGTCCGCGGCGATCATGACGAGTCGCCGGTCCCACCGGTCGGCCACCGCCCCGGCGATCGGGGACAGCACCACGGCGGGCAGCAGGGCCAGCACCGACGCGACCGCGAACCAGGAGATGGAGCCGGTGCGCTGGTAGACCCAGAGCGCCAGCGCGAAACCGGTCAGCCCGGTGCCGATCAGTGACACGAGCTGTCCGAACGCGACGGCGAAGAACACCCCGAGCCCGGCGTCGGTCCGGCCGGTGCGCCGGGCGCCCGGTTCGGGAACACCCGCCGGCACACGACCGGTCGGCTCGGCGGGCTCGGCAAGCTCAGGGGGCTCGGTCGGCTCAGCGGGCTCGGCCAGGATGATGTCGGCGAGTTCAGGTGCCTGGTGCTTCTGGAAGTAGTGGCCCGCACCCTCGATCGTGCGCAGGGACACCGTGTCGGCGAAGTACGTCCACTCCAGGTAGCGTTCCTCGTACAGCTCGGTGGCCCGGTCCCTGGTGCCGATCACACAGACCAGCGGCGTGGCGAGCCGGCTCTCCGGCCCGGTGGCGTACACGCCGGTGTAGTACTCCTCCCCCATCCGGCTGTCGGCGAGGAAGACCGTCATCAGGAAGTCCTTCTCCCGATCGTCGAGCACGTCGGTGAAGAACCCCATGGCGCGCAGGAAGTCCAGCGCGTGCCGCTTCGAGGTCCACCGCTCCAGCGGGAAGATCCGCCGGAACCAGCCGGCGAGCCGGCCCGGCAGTCGGGGTGCCGGGAAGTGCCCGCCGATCACCACCCGGCGCAGGTCGACGCCGGCCAGTTCCAGCCGTCGGCCCAGCTCGACCGCCGTGGCGCCACCCATGCAGTGCCCGTAGATGATCAGCGGACCGCTGACGCCCGCGGTCACCTCCGCCACACAGGCGTCGACCAGCTCGTCCAGCTCCAGCGCCGGCTCGTCCGCCCGGTTCAGGTCGTGCCCCGGTCGTTGCAGCGCGAGCAGGGCCACCTGGTCCGGCATGGCCGCGGCCAGCGGTTGGAAGATGACCGCGCCGGCGCCGGCGAACGGTACGCAGAGCACGGTCACCGCCGGCGCGGCGTTCCGCGACGGGGTCAGCTCGTGCCACAGCCGCGCCGGAGCGCCGGCGTTTCCGTCGAGGTGGGCGGTGAGCCCCCGGATGGTGGGGTGCCGGAACAGGTCCAGCACGCTGATCGGGGGCTCGCTGCCGGCCAGCGCCCGGATCGCGGTGAACGAGTCCCCACCCAGGTCGAAGAAGTCGTCGTCGATGCCCACCCGGTCGTAGCCGAGCACCTGCGCCCAGCGTTCGGCGAGCGCCTCCTGCACCGGCGTGGCCGGCGCGGCCAGCTCGACCCCGCTCCGGGCGCCGCCGCGCTCCGGTGCCGGCAGCGCGGCCCGGTCGAGCTTGCCGTTCGCGGTCAGCGGCAGCGCGTCGAGCCGCACGAACACCGCCGGCACCATGTGGTCGGGCAGCCAGTCGCGCAGGAACGCCCGCCAGCCGCCGGCGCCCGGGTCGTCGGCACCGGAGTGCAGCGCCAGGTAGCCGACCAGGGCGGGTTCACCGTCCAGGTCGCGGACCACGACGGCGCTCTCCCGCACCGCGGGGTGCCGGTGCAGGGCCGCCTCGATCTCACCCAGCTCGATCCGGAAGCCGCGCACCTTGACCTGCGAGTCGTTGCGGCCCAGGCACTCCAGCCGGCCGTCCGCGCGGTATCGGGCCAGGTCGCCGGTGCGGTAGAGCCGGGCACCGGGTCGGTCACCGAACGGGTCGGGCAGGAACCGGTCCGCGGTGAGCGCCGCCTGGTCGCAGTAGTCCCGGGCCACCCCGGCGCCGCCCAGGTACAGCTCGCCGACCACCCCCACCGGCACCGGCCGGAGGGCCGCGTCGAGGACGTACGCCCGGGTGTTGGCGATGGGACGGCCGATGGTGACCTCGGCGTCGGCGTCGATCCGGGCCACCGTGGACCAGATGGTCGCCTCGGTCGGGCCGTACATGTTCCACAGCTCACCGACCCGGGGTGCCAGGTCGCGGGCCAGTGGCGCGGGCAGCGCCTCCCCGCCGCAGAGCGCCCGCAGGCTCGGCTGCCCGGGCCAGCCGGCGGCCAGCAGCAGCCGCCACGTCGCCGGGGTGGCCTGGAGCACGGTGGCCCCCTCGGCATGCAGCAGTTCGGCCAGCGCGCCCGCGTCGTAGCCGACGTCCCGGCCGGCGACGACCACCCGGGCGCCCACCGTCAGCGGCCCGAACAGCTCCAGCACCGAGATGTCGAAGGCGAACGTGGTCAGCGCGACCAGGGTGTCGTCGGCGTTCAGCCCGGGGGTGTCGGCCATCGCGGTCAGCAGGTTCACCACCGAGGCGTGGCTGACCCGGACGCCCTTCGGCCGCCCGGTCGACCCCGAGGTGTAGAGCACGTACGCCAGGTCGTCCGGTGTGGTGACCGGCTCCAGGTCGTGGCAGGACTCGACGGCGTCGCCGGGGGCGTCGACCCGCAGCACCGGGCCGGGGAAGTCGGCGAAGGACTCCGCCGGCCCGGCCTCGGTGACCAGCGCGACGGCCTGGCTGTGGGTGAGCACCCAGCGCTGCCGGTCCAGCGGGTACGACGGGTCCAGCGGCACGTACGCACCGCCGGCCTTGAGCACGGCGAGCAGCGCGACCAGCAGGTCGGCGGAGCGTTCCAGCGACACCGCCACGGTGGTGTCCCGCCCCACCCCGACCCGGCGCAGCCGCCGGGCGAGCCGGTTGGCACGCACGTTGAGCTGGGCGTACGTCAGGGTCGTCGACCCGGAGGTGACCGCCGGCCGGTCCGGGGTGCGGGCCACCTGCTCCTGCACCAGCGCGGTCAGCGTCACCGGTGGCACCGGCCGGTCGGTGTCGTTCCAGCCGACGAGCTGCCGCTCCCGCTCGGCCGGGGTGAGGATCTCCACCTCGGTCAGGGGCCGGCCCGGCTCGGCGACCACACCGCGCAACAGTTGCTCCAGGTGTGCCAGCATCCGCTGGGCGGTGGCCTCGTCGTAGAGCGCGGTCGTGTACTCCAGGCAGCAGAGCAGCCCCTCCGGCCGGTCGTACGCGTACAGGGTGAGGTCGACCTGGGCGGTGCCGTTCTCCACGCTGAGCGGCTCGGCGCGCAGCCCGCCCATCGTCAACGGCTCGTCCGGCAGGTTGAGCAGGTTCACCATCACCTGGAACAGCGCGTTGCGGCTCAGGTCGCGGGGCACGTCGAGGGCGTCCACCACCCGCTCGAAGGGCACCTCCTGATGGTCGTACGCGGCCAGCGCGGTGCGGCGGACGTCCTCGAGCAGCCGGCCGAAGCCCCACCCGTCCTCCAGCGTGGTCCGCAGCACGAGGCTGTTGAGGAAGAAGCCGACCAGCGGCTCCAGCTCGGCGCGGACCCGGCCGGCCACCGGCGAACCGACGCAGACGTCACGTTGGCCGGTGTAGCGGTACAGCAGCGTCTGCACGGCCGCGAGCACCGTCATGTAGAGCGTGGCGCCGTGCCGCCGCCCCAGCTCACGGACCTGCTCGACCAGCTCCGCCGGGAGGGTACGCCGGGCCACCGCGCCGTCGAAGGACTGCACCGGCGGGCGGGGCCGGTCGGTGGGCAGCTCCACGGCGGTGGGCGCGCCGGCCAGTTGCCGCGTCCAGTAGGCGAGGCCGTCGTCGGCGTCGGCGCGGGTCCGCTGCCAGCGGGCGTAGTCGGCGTAGCGCACCGGCAGCTCGGGCAACGGCGACGGCGCGCCGGCCAGGTACGCGTCGTAGAGGGCGCCGAGTTCGGCCCGGATCACCCCGAGCGACCAGCCGTCGGAGACGATGTGGTGCATGGCGAGCGCCAGCACGTGCCGGTCGGGGGCGCTGCGGAACAGCACCGGGCGGAACAGCGGCCCGGTGGCCAGGTCGTACGGCTCGCGGGCCACCGCGACCAGTGCGAGACGTTCCCGCTCGGCGAGGTCGCCGTCCGCCCTGGGCGGGGCGGCGGGCAGGTCCCGCACGGTCAGCGGCACCGGTTCGGCGGGGCGGACCACCTGCACCGGGTCGCCGCCGTCCGGCCCCGGCTCGAACACCGTCCGCAGCACGTCGTGGCGGCGGATCAGCTCGGTGAGCGCGGCGCCCAGCACGTCCACCCGCAGGTCGCCGTGCAGGCGCAGGGCGCTGAACGCCACGTACGCCAGCTGGTCGTGGACCTGCTCGAGGAACCAGAGCCGGCGCTGGCCGGAGGAGACCGGCGCGGGGCCGGCCGGGCCACGCGGGATGCGCTCCGGCGGCTCGGGCCGGGGTTCGGCGGCCACGACAAGCGCTGCTCCGTCGACCGCCGGCTCGACGGTCGTGGGCAGCGCGGCGGCGATGCCGGCGACGGTCGGCGTCGCGAAGACCGTCTCGATCGGCAGCGCCACCCCGAGCCGGGCGTGCACCCGTACGACGAGCTGGGTGGCGAGCAGCGAGTGCCCGCCCAACGCGAAGAAGTCGTCGTGGGCACCGACCGGTGCGATGCCCAGCAGCTCCGTCCAGATCGCCGCCACCGCCCGCTCGGCCGGGCCGCGGGGTGCCACGAAGGTGGTCGGCAGCGCCGGCCGGTTGCCCGTCGCCAGGTCGGTCGGCTCCGGCTCGACCGGGGCGGCGGGCGGGGCGGCGACGCCGCTGGCGAGCCGCGTCCGCGCGCCGCGCTCGACCCAGTGCCGTTGCCGCTCGAACGGGTAGGTGGGCAGCTCCACCCGGCGCCACGGTCCGCCGTGGAAGGCCGACCAGTCCACCGGCACCCCGGCCAGCCACAGCCGACCCACCGCCGCCAGCGCCATCCGCTGGTCGTCGGCGTCGGCGCGGGGGTGGCGCATCACCGGCACCACCCGGTCAGGGGCGACGCCGGCCTGGCGGACCAGCCCGCCCAGGGTGTGCCCGGGGCCGACCTCGGCGACCACCAGCTCGGCGCGGGCCAGCAGCGCGGCGCAGTCGGCGAAGCGGACCGTGCCGCGCAGGTGCCGCACCCAGTACTCCGGGTCGGTGACCTGCTCGGCGGTGGCCGCCGCTCCGGTCACATTGGACAGGAACGCCAGTCGGGGCGCCCGGTAGGTGACCTGGCGGGCCTCGGCCCGGAACTCGTCGAGCACCGGGTCGAGCAGCGCGGAGTGGAAACCCCGGTCGGCCGGCAGCGGCTGGCACTCGACCTGCTCGGCGCGCAGCCGGGCGGCCACCGCGTCCAGTGCCGCCGGTCGGCCGGACAGCACGCACAACCCGGGAGCGTTGACCGCGGCGAGTGAGACCTCCGGATCGAGCAGCGGGGCGATGGCCGCCTCGGGCAGCGCGACGGCGAGCATCGCGCCCGGCTCGGTGGACTGGGCCAACCGGCTGCGGGCGCAGACCAGTCGCAGCGCGTCGGCGAGATCGAAGACACCGGCGAGGCAGGCGGCCACGTACTCGCCGAGGCTGTGCCCGACCAGCAGGTCCGGCCGCAGCCCCCGGTCGAGCAGCAGCCGGGCGAGCGCGTACTCGGTGACGAAGAGCGCGGGCTGGATGATCCGGGGTTCGGTGAGCAGCCGCCGCGCCACCTCGTCGTCGGCAGCGTCAGGGGCGAGCACCCGGCGCAGGTCCAGCCCGAGGGGTTCGCGCAGCAGGTCCGCGCACTCGTCCACCACGGCCCGGTAGCGGGGCTCGGCGCGGTACAGCCCCGCCCCCATCCCGGGATGCTGCGCGCCGTGGCCCGGGAAGACGAACGCCAGCCCGGCGTCGGTCCGGTCCGGCGCGGCGCTGAGCAGCCGCTCCGGCGTGGCCAGCGCGTCGACCGCGTCGGCGCGGTCACCGCAGACCACGGCCCGCCGGTACGCCATCGACTGCCGCCGGCCCAGCGCCGCCGCCACCTCCGGCAGACCCAGCCCGGGGTACGCGTCGAGGTGTCCCCGCAGCGCCTCGGTGGCCCGGTCCAGCGCGGCGGGTGTCCGCGCGGAGAGCACCAGCAGCTCCGGCCCGGCCGGTGTCGGCGGGATGGGCGGGGTGGCTGGTTCGGGCGCCTCCTCCAGCACCACGTGCGCGTTGGTGCCGCCCATTCCGAGTGAGCTGACGGCCGCCCGGCGGGGCTGACCGTCGGCCGGCCAGGGCCGCGCCTGCGCCGGTAGATGGAAGGGGCTGGCCGGCAGGTTGATCGCCGGGTTGGGCCGCCGGACGTTCACCGCCGGCGGCAGCGTGCGGTGTCGCAACGCCAGCACCGCCTTGATCAGCCCGGCGACCCCGGCGGCGGCGTCGGTGTGCCCGATGCTGGCCTTGACCGAACCGAGCGCGCAGAACTGCCGGTCGGCGGTGCCGCGCCGGAACGCCTCGGTGAGCGCGCTGACCTCGATGGGGTCGCCGAACAGGGTGCCGGTGCCGTGCGCCTCCAGGAAGCCGATGTCGCGCGGGCTCACGCCGGCGGTGGCGAGCGCCCGGCTGACCACCTCGACCTGGCCGGGGACACCGGGGGCCGAGTAGCCGGCTCGCCGGGCGCCGTCGTTGTTCACCGCCGAGCCGCGGATCACGGCGTGGATCAGGTCGCCGTCGGCGATCGCGTCGGTGAGTCGGCGCAGGACGACGAGCCCGATGCCGCTGGCCGCGATGGCGCCCCGGGCGTCGGCGTCGAACGGCCGGCAGTGCCCGTCCGGGGAGAACAGGCCGCCGTCGTGGTGCAGGTAGCCCTGCCGCTGCGCCGGGATGACGCTGACACCGCCGGCGACCGCCAGGTCGGACTCGCCGGTCAGCAGGCTCTGCCGGGCCAGGTGCACGGCGACCAGCGAGCTGGAGCAGGCGGTGCTGACGCTGACGCTCGGGCCGGTGAGGTTCAGCTTGTACGACGCCCGGCTGGCCAGGAAGTCCTTGTCGTTGCTCAGCGCGAGCTGGTAGCCGCCCACCGCGTCCATCAGGTCCGGGTCGGTGAGCAGGTGTTCCAGCAGGTAGGTGCTGCGTCCGGAGCCGGCGAACAGACCGATCTGCCCCGGGTACGCCTCCGGGTCGTGCCCGGCGCGTTCCAACGCCTCCCAGGCGCACTCCAGCAGCAACCGGTGCTGCGGGTCGAGCAGTTGCGCCTCGCGCGGCGTGAAGCCGAAGAAGGCCGCGTCGAAGCGGTCGATGTCGGCCAGTTCGCTGCCCCGGCGCACGTACGCCGGGTCGTCGACGAGTGCGGGGTCGGCGCCGTCGGCGAGCAGTTCGGCGGTGCTGAACTCGCGGACCGTCTCGACGCCGTCGCGGATGATCCGCCAGAACTCCTCGGGTGTCCGGGCTCCGGGGAAGCGGCAGGCCATCCCGACCACGGCGATCGCGTCGGCCGGGGCTGCGGTCCGGGTGGGCCCGGGCACCGTCCGATCCGCCACCCGGGCACGTTCCGCGGCTGGGCGCGCCACGACGGTTGGCGCGGCGGCGGCCAGCACGTCGGCCAGCGCCTCGACGGTGGTGTGCCGGAACAGGTCGGTGACCGTGACCACCGGCCCGAGCCGGTCGACCAGCAGCCGGTGGACGGCCAGCAGCCGCAGCGAGTGTCCACCGAGGTCGAAGAAGTTTTCCCGCTCGCCGACCCGGGGCACGCCGAGCACCTCGCGCCACACCTCGGCCACCAACCTGCGGGCCTCCGCCCGGTCGCCGGCCGACGCCACCGCGCCCGCCGCCGGCTGATCGGCGTCCACGTCGGTCGGGTCGCTGGTCGGCGCGCGCCCGGTGTCGGTGCCGTCCCTCGCCGGTGCGGGCAGGGCGGACGCGTCGAGCTTGCCGTTGCCGGTCAGCGGCAGGGCGGGCACGCCCACGAACGCGGCCGGCACCAGGTGCTCCGGCAGGTCCGCGCGCAGACCGGCGCGCAGGGCGGCCGGATCCGGGTCGCCGGTGAGGTAGGCGACCAGCCGGGCGTCGTCCGGGCCGTCGTGCCGCAGCACGACGGCGACCTCCCCGTCCGGGTGCAGCCGGCGTAGCGCCGCCTCCACCTCGCCGGGCTCGATCCGGTGGCCGCGCAGCTTGATCTGCCGGTCGGCGCGGCCCAGGAACTCCAGCGTGCCGTCCGGGCGGTACCGGGCCAGGTCGCCGGTGCGGTAGAGCCGCCGCCCGCCGCCCGCGAACGGGTCCGGCACGAACCGGTCGGCGGTCAGGCCGGGCCGGTTGAGGTAACCGCGGGCGACGCCGGCACCGCCGACGTACAACTCGCCGGGCAGGCCGACCGGGACCGGGTCGAGCCGGTCGTCCAGCACGTACAGCGCGGTGTTGGCGATCGGCCGGCCGATCGGCACCGAGCCGTGCTGCGGGGTGTCCGGGCCGACCTCGTGCACGGCGCAGCCGACCACCGTCTCGGTCGGGCCGTACTCGTTGACCAGCCGGGTGCCGGGGGCGTGCGCCCGCCAGTGCGCGATCTGGTCGGCGCGCAGGTTCTCCCCGCCGATCACGAACAGCCGGGTCCGGCCGGGCGCCCCGGCCTCGGTGACCTGCCGGTTGACGATCTCCAACTGGGCCGGGGTGAGCTTGACCAGGCCGTACGGGCTGCTCCGGTCGAGCAGCGCCGCGCCCAGGGCGGCCGGGCCGGCGTCGTCGTCGAGCAGGTGCACGGTGCCGCCGGCGGCCAGCGGCACCAGCAGGCTGGTCACCGTGAGGTCGAAGCCGACCGAGGAGTGCACCGGCACCTCGTCGCCCGGTCCGATCCGGTACGCCGCAGCGGCCCAGCGCAGGTAGTTGACCACGCCCCGGTGGGTGACCAGCACGCCCTTGGGGTGCCCGGTGGACCCGGAGGTGTGGATGACGTACGCCAGGTCGTCGGGGCCGACCGGTGCCGGCGGCACGGTGTCGGGCCCGGCCGGCGCGCTCAAATCCACCTCGACCGGCTCGGCCGGGCCGGCCGGCAGCCGGGAGCGCAGCGCGGCCGAGGTGAGCACCACCCGCGCGGCGGTGTCGTCGAGCACCCAGCGCAGCCGGGCGGGCGGGTGCGCCGGGTCCAGCGGCACGTACCCGGCGCCGGCCTTGAGCACCGCGAGGATCGCGACCGGCAGCGCGGCGCTCCGGTCGAGCAGGACGCCCACCAGGTCGCCGACGCCGACGCCGCGCTCACGCAGGGTCGCGGCGAGGGCCTCGGCGCGGGCGTCCACCTCCCGGTAGGTCAGCGTCCGTGCCCGGTCGGTGACCGCCACAACGTCGGGGTGGCGGCGGGCCTGCCGCTCGATCAGGGCGTGCACCGAGCCGACCTCGGGTGCGTCGGTGGCGGTGTCGTTCCAGGTGCGCAGGATCAGCTCGAAGTCGGCGTCGGTGAGCAGCCGGGCGGCCCGCACCGGGGCGTCCGGGTCGGCGAGCAGGTCGGCGAGCAGGGTACGGAAGGCCGCGGCGAACCGGTCCACCGTGGCGGCGTCGAACACATCGGTGCGGTACTCCAGTGCCGCCTCCAGCCCGCCGGGGCCGGGCCGTACCGCCACGG
This sequence comes from Micromonospora sp. NPDC049301, assembly GCF_040678715.1. Taxonomy (NCBI): domain Bacteria; kingdom Bacillati; phylum Actinomycetota; class Actinomycetes; order Micromonosporales; family Micromonosporaceae; genus Micromonospora; species Micromonospora sp. NPDC049301. Next base: position 71,248 of record NZ_JBFAQO010000007.1, read on the forward strand.
TCAGGTCGAACTTGGCGGTGGCCGTCGGGACCTCGATCGGGCTGACCTCGATGCCGGGCAGCGGCAGCGGCGCGGTGGCGTCCGCGTACAGGAACATCACCTGGAACAGCGGGTCGCGCCCGGCGCGGCGGGCCGGCCGGGCGACGGCCACCAGCTCCTCGAACGGCAGCTCCTGGTGCTCCTGCGCGGCGAGCACGGCGGCGCGGACCCGAGCGGTCAGCTCCGCGAAGCTGGGGTCGCCGGTCAGGTCGGCGCGGATCACCAGGGTGTTGACGAGCAGGCCGATCAGCGGCTCGGTGTCCGGGTCGCGGCGGTTGCCGACCGGGGTGCCGACCGGCACGTCGTCACTGCCGGTCCAGCGGGCCAGCAGCACCTGGAACGCGGCGAACAGCAGCAGGTACGGGGTCACGGTGAGCCGGCGGCAGGCCGCCCGCAGCGTCTCCGCCGGCACGTCCAGCGGCGCGATACGGGTGCCGCCCGCGTTGGTCGGCGCGGCCGTCCGGGCGAGGCCGCCGGGCAGCTCGGGCACCGGGGGCGCGCCGGACAGTCGTTCCCGCCACCAGTCCCGCTGCGCCGCGGCCTGCGGACCGGCCAACCAGCGCCGCTGGCGGGCGGCCCAGTCCGGATAGGAGCATGGCAGGTCCGGCAGCGCGGGCACCCGTCCGGCCCGCTGGGCCGCGTACCGCTCGGCCAGCTCGGCGGCGGCGATCCGCAACGACCACTCGTCGACCGCGACGTGGTGGACGGTCAGCGCGAGCGCGTGCTCGGTGTCGGTGAGCCGGAACAGCGTGGCCCGCAGCACCGGGCCGTCGGTCAGGTCGAGCGGGGTGGCGGCCTCGGCGGCCAGCCGGGCGTTCAGCTCGGTCTCCCGGGCCGCGCCGGGCAGACCGGTCAGGTCGGCGAGCCGCAGCAGCCCGGTGCCGGGCGGCCGGAGCACCGGCACCACGTCGTCGCCGTCGAGGCGCAGCGTGGTGCGCAGCGGTTCGTGCCGGGCGACCAGGGCGTCCACCGCCGCGGCGAGCGCCGGCACGTCCAACGCCCCCCGCAGCCGGTACGCCACCGGCGCCAGGTACGCCGGGTCACCCGGGTTGGCCTGCTCGAGATACCACATCTGCCGCTGACCGGCGGAGACCACCCGGGGATCCGCCGACCCGGGCGCGGGGCCGTCCGGGGTGGAGGACGGCGGGGCGGGCACGATCGCCTGGCGGGCGCGCAGGGCCGCCAGCAGCGCCGCCTTGCGCGGCGAGAGCAGGTCAGTCATCGAGGCGTCCGAGCAGCGCCTCGGCGTCCGCCTCCGAGCAGGCGAGCACACTCAGGTACAGCGCGGCGGCCTCGTCCACCGCCGACCCGTGCTCGGCGCGCAGCGCCGTGGTGAACCCGCCCAGGGTGGGGTGCTCGAAGACCGCGTTGAGCGGCACCCGCACGTCCAGCGCGGTACGCAGCTGCGCGGCCATCCGGGCGGCGGCGAGCGAGTCGCCGCCGCGCTCGAAGAAGTGGTCCCGCTCGGTGAGCCCGTCCACGCCCAACGCCGCCCCCCAGGCGTCCGCGACGACCCGTCCGAGTGCGTCGGCCCGTACCGGTTGTCCGTTCATCGTCATGCTGTCCCCCCGTCGTCCGCGCCGGCCCCCACGCCGGCGCCGCTGTGGTCTGGCGATGTCGTACGGCCCGTCGCCGGGCGAGAGGCCGCGACGGCCGGCCGGTATGCCAGCCGGTCGAGAGCCTGCGCGTCGTCGGCCAGCACGGTGACCGGGCAGGGCACCCGCGCCTCGCCGGCCCGGGCGGCGTCCAGCAGGAACCAGAGCCAGGCCAGGTAGCGGCCGGCGATCTCCTGCGCGGCGGTCTCCGCCTCGCCCGGAGGGAAGCCCTGCGCGGCGACGAACGTGCGGGCGTGCCCGGTCAGCTCGGCCCGCCAGCGCGCCACGACCGCGTGCGGCTCGGCCGGAACGGGCGGCGGCGCGGCCTCGCCGGTCAGTTTGTGGTGCAGCGTGGCGTACTCCCGCCAGGCGGTCCGCTCGTCCGGCACGGTGGCCGCCACGAGGACCAGCGCGTCCGGTGGCGACCCCGCCACGACCAGGGCTCGGGTCAGGTGCCCGGCGAAGACCGCCGCGCTGCAGTATCCGACCACGGTGAGCGGCCCCGGGCCGATCGGTCGGCGGCGCAGGAACTCGGCCGCGGCGGCGTCGGCCAGGGTGGCGTGATCGGGCAGCCCGCTGTCCAGCTCCACACTGGTCACCGGGTCCAGTCGCCAGACCTGGTGCCGGTCGGCGGCGACCGGGTCCGTGCCGGCTGGCCGGGGACCACGCGGGGCGTCGGCCTCGGCCGTGGCGAGCGCTGCGGCCAGGCCGGCCCCGGTGGAGTCACCGGAGAACTCAATCGTCAGCAGGCACCCGGCCCGTCCGTCGGCGACCTGCTGCAACGCGATCGTCCGTGCCATCGGGATCTCCTTGTGCGTACGCCTCGAGCTGATCGGTGACGGCGGTGGCGAGCGCCGTGACGGCGGGCCGGTCGAGCACCCCGCCGTCGGCTTCGACGAGGATCGACAGCGCGCCGGACGCCGAGTGGCGCAGGGTGAGGCAGAGCGGGAAGCGGTTGGCGGCGCGGTGCAGCTCCCGCCGCTGCCAGCGGACCGCGCCGGTGACCAGCTCCGGTTCCTCCACCGAGTCCAGGTAGCACGTTGGGTAGGTCCCCGGCGGCGCTCCGGTGCCGCGCCGTAGCTCCCGCGCCACGGCGGCGAACGGGGCCTGCTCGGCCGCGACCCGCCGCAGCTGCCCGCCGACCCGGTCGACCAGTTCGGCCCACTCGCCGGCCCGCACGTCGTCGCAGCGCAGCAGGACGGTGTTCACCGCGTACCCGGCGATGTCGAACTCGTCCGCGGCCCGGCGGGTGTCGCTCGCGCAGCCGATCAGCACGGTGTCCCGGTCCAGCAGCCCGCCCAGCGCGCGGGCGTACGCGGCGGCGACCAGTTCGGTGGCGGTGCCGCCGCCGGGGTGGGACAGCGCGGCGGCCGACGCCCGCACCGGCCGGGTCAGCACGGTCCGCTCGGTGTGGGCGCCCGGCACCGGCTCCGGTACGCCGCGGACCCGGGCCACGGCGGCGGCGACGGCTGCCTGCCCCGTCTCCCCCGCCGCCCACGCCGACCGGCGCAGCCCCAGGTCGCACACGGTGGTGGCGGACACCGGACGGGACCAGGCCGGGTCGGCGTGGCAGCGGGTGACGTCGGCCAGGAACAGCCGCAGCGACCAGGCGTCCACCACCAGGTGGTGCCAGACCAGCAGCAGCTCGGTACGCCGTCCGGCGGTCAGCACGAGGCAGCGCACCAGCGGGTCGGCGGTGGTGTCGAAGGGCCGCTCGGCGTGGGCCCGCACGGCGGCGTCGAGCGCGGCGCGGTCGGCGAGCCGGCACACCTGCACCTCGGGGCGGTGCCGGTCGAGCACCAGCTCGGGCAGCCCGTCGACGAGCCGCAGCCCGGCGCCGAACGCGGGATGCCCGGCCAGCGCCCGGCGCAACGCGTCGAGCAGGCGGGGCACGTCCACCGGCGCGTCCGTGCCGAAGCGGACCGGCTCGCAGTAGAGGGTGCTGCCCGGGTGCAACTCGTCGTGCAGCCAGACACCGAGCTGCTCGGGGGTCAGCGGCGCGTGCCGCGCCCCGACGGAACCGGACCCGTCGACGGAGGCCGGGCGGCGCGGGCCAGCGGGGATCGGGCGGGGTTCAGGCGCGCCGGCGGCGGTGAGCCGTTGGGCGAGCGCGGCGGCGTCGTCCGCCCGCAGCACGTCGGCGGCGCTCACCGTGACGCCGGTGCGCTCGCTGAGCCAGGCCGCCACGCGGGCGGCGGCCAGTGAGGTGCCGCCCAGCGCCACGAAGGTGTCCCCGGCGCGGACGTCCCGGACCGGCAGCACCCGCCGCCAGGTGGCCAGCACCAACCCGAGCGGGCCCGGCGCCGACCCGGCCGTGAGCGGGTCACCGTCGACGGGCACGTCGGGGCCGGGTCGGGCAGCGCGCAGTGGCTGGGCGGCGAGCCGGTCGTGGTCGTACTTGCCGTGCGGGGTGAGCGGCAGCCGGGGCAGCAGCAGCACCGCCGCCGGCACGGCGTACGCCGGCAGCCGCTCGGCCGCGTACCCACGGGCGGCACGCTCGGTGAGCCCGGTGCCCGGATCCGCCGCCACGTACGCCACCAGCACGTCACCGGCGCCGGGGAGCCGCCGGGCGGCGACCACCACGTCCCGTACCCCGGGCAGGCCGCGCAGCACCGCCTCCACCTCTGCCGGTTCGATCCGGAATCCACGGATCTTCACCTGCCGGTCGGCCCGGCCGAGGAAGAGCAGGTTGCCGTCGGGCAGGGTGCGGACGAGGTCGCCAGTGCGGTAGGCGCGACGGTCGGTGTGCGTCGGGTCCCGGATGAACGCCGACGCTCCAGCGGGCGCGCGCAGGTAACCTCGGGCAACCGCCGCGCCCGCCACGACCAGCTCCCCGGTGCCGGTGCGGTGGTACGACCCGTCGGCGTGGCGCAGCAGCAGGGTGGTGCCCCGGACCGGCGTGCCGATCGGGGTGCGCTCGCCGGGCGTCGCGCCCTGGCGGGGCAGCACGTACAGGGTGCAGCAGACGGTGGTCTCGGCCGGGCCGTATCCGTTGACCACGGTCAGGTTGGGCCGGCTGCGGGCGATCCCCTCCAGCAGCGAGCGGGGAATCGGCTCCACCCCGACCAGCAGCCGGCGCAGACCGGACAGCGCGCCCGGCTCGGCGCGCAGCAGCGCGTGCAGCTCCGGCAGGAACGCCGGCGGCACGTAGGCGCTCTGCGCCCCGCACACGTCCAGGAACGCGGCGAGCGCGGCGCCGTCGTGGCGGGCCGCGGCGGGGACGACCCGCACGCTGCCGCCGCGGCTCAGCGGCGCGAAGCACTCCCAGACCGCCACGTCGAACGACGGCCGGGTCCACCAGGTGCCGGTGTGCCCGGCCGGCACCGGCGCCCGCTCGTCCAGGTCGACGAGCAGGTTGGCCAGGTTGGCGTGCTCGACCTGCACGGCCTTCGGGGTGCCGGTGGAGCCGGAGGTGTGCACGACGTACGCCACGTCGGAGGGTGCGCCGGTGTCCGCGAGCGGTATGCCCGGTCGGCCGGCGACGGCGGCCGGGCGGAGCAGCGACCGGCCCGGCACGGCGGCCTCGGCCACCACCAGCAGCGGGTCGGCCACGTCGAGCAGCGTGCCGATCCGGGACGGCGGCTGGGCCGGGTCCAGCGGCACGTACGCGGCCCGCACCGCGAACGCGCCCAGCGCGGCGGCCACCGCGTGTGGTCCCGGTTCGAGCAGCACTCCGACGCGGTGGCCGGGGCCGACGCCGTACGCCCGGTAGCCGGCGGCGTACCTGCCGGCCAGGTCGAGCAGCCGCCCCCAGCTGACGCGGCCGTCGTCGGCGTGCACGGCGGTCGCCTCGGGGCGCCGTCGGCCGGCGGCGAGCAGGCGGGTGAGCAGTGTGCCGGTCACCGCGCCGCACCGGCCTCGTCCGCGGCGAGCGCCCGCACGGCGGCGAGGTAGTCGGTGTAGCGGCGGTGCTGGTAGAGCAGCGCCGCGCGGACCTCGATCCGCAGTCCCTGCCGGAGCTGGGCGGTGAGCCGCACCGCGAGCAGCGAGTCCCCGCCGGTCAGGAAGAAGTCGTCCTCCGGACGCGGCGGCGCGCCGAGAACCGTCCGCCACGCCTCGGCCACCGCGGCCCCGGCCGGATCGGTCGCCGTCGTCGGGGGCGAGGGCGAGGCGGCGACGGCCTCGGCCGACCAGCGCCGCTCGGTGTCGGCGCGCAACGCGGCCCGGTCCAGCTTGCCGTTCGAGGTCAGTGGCAGGGCGTCGCGGACGTCCACCGTGTGCGGCACCATCGCCGTGGGCAGCCGGTCGCGCAGCCCATCGCGCACCGCTTCGGGCGTGACCGGGCCGCTCACCCAGGCCACCAGCAGGGGCGCCCCGGCGCGGTCCACGGCGCCGGCGACCGCCTGATCGACCCCGGGCAGGTCGAGCAGGGCGCTCTCCACCTCGCGCAGCTCGATGCGCTGACCACGGATCTTGACCTGGCCGTCGACGCGGCCGACGAAGTGCAGCTCACCGGTGGCGTCGCGGCGGCAGATGTCGCCGGTGCGGTAGTGCCGCGAGACCCCGTCGGCGCCGGTCCCGAACGCCGTGGCGGTCTCGGTGCCCGCCGCCCGGTACCCCCGGGCCAGCACCGGCCCGCCGATCACCAGCTCCCCCTCGCCGTCGCCGTCGCCGTCGAGGGTCACCACGGCGCCCGCGACCGCGCGGCCGATCGGCGGCGGTCCGCTCCGATCGGTATGGCGGCGCAGGTCGCCGGTGGCGGTGACCAGGATCGTCGCCTCGGTGGGGCCGTACAGGTTGTGCACCGCCGCGCTGAAGCCGGCGGGTGGCCAGAGCCGCAGCCGATCGCCGCCGGTGGCCAGGGTACGCAGCCGGCCGGTGTCCACCCCGGAGCGCAGCAGCTGCTCGGCCAGCGGGGTGCTGAGAAAGCTGTGGTCCACCCCGCGCAGGGTCTCGGCGATGCGCTCCGGGTCCCGTGCCACCTCCTCGTCGGCGAGCACCACCGTCGCGCCGCGGATCAGCGGCGCCCAGATGTCCAGCAGGGCGGCGTCGAAGGCAAGGCCGGCGAAGGCCGCGGTGCGCACCCCCGGGGCGAGCCGGAAGAACTGCGCGTACCAGCTCAGCACCCTCCACAGGCTCCGGTGGGTGACCTCGACCTGCTTCGGCCGGCCGGTCGAGCCCGAGGTGGAGATGAGGTACGCCAGGTCGTCCGGCTCGGGCAGCCGCAGATGCTCCTCGCGGCCGGCGCGGACGACGGTGACCTCGGCGGGCAGCCGCTCGACGAGCTCTTCGGCGGCGACCGCGACCCGGCACCGCGCGTCGGCCAGAATCTGGGCGATCCGGGCCGTGGGCAGCGCCGGGTCCAGCGGCAGGAAGGCGGCGCCGCAGAACATGGCGGCCAGCGGACCGACCACCGCGGCGGCGGTGCGCGGTTGGAGCACCGCCACGACCGCGTCCGGATGCCCGGCTGCTGCACGGGCGGCCGGCGCGGGCAGCTCACGGGCCAGGGCACCGGCGAGGACGGTCGCGCCGGTCACCAGGTCGCGGTAACGCAGGATGCCGTGCCGGTCGACGACCGCGGGTCGTTCGGGGTACGCGGCGGCTCGGCGCAGCACCTCGGCGGGAACACTGGTGGGACGGCCCGGGCCGGCGTTCGGAACGGCGGTCACAGTTGTCCGCTGGGTCGGATCACGACATCGGCTCCCGGTCGACGCGACAACGACGGCGCGTAACGGCGTGGCAGGACTTGTTACCAGGTGCAATCCTGGCATCGCTGTCGGTGTCACGGCCATCAGCCGACACCGATGACCGGGGAAGCGATCGCTCTCAATTTCATGCACGTAGGTCTATTGACGTCTGCCCTGCTGACTCGGTACACACCCCCCAGGTTGTGCAGGATGGACACCTCGAACAGGCGGAGCAGCTTCGCCTCGGACTCGTGCCCGGCGAACATCATCGTGTCGTAGTTGCTGGTGATTGCCGGGGATGAAACCAAGCACGCGGCAAGGAAGCCGGGGAACCTGTCGTACCGGCCGGCTAGGGTCGCTGACCGTGACCGAACGCGGAGACGTCCCTCCCCAGGTCCTCGACCGGCTCCGGCCGATCTGCCTCGGGCTCCCGGAGACCTACGAGGAGTCGGCGTGGGTGGGCACCCGCTGGCGCATCCGCAAGCGGACCTTCGCCCACGTGCTCACCGTCGATCCCGACCACCAGGCCGCCCACGCGCGCGCCGCGGACGTGGACCGGCCGACCTGCCTGCTGATCTTCCGGTCACCACCGGACGAGATCGCCGGGCTGGTGGCCAGCGGGCGCCCCTTCTACAAGCCCGAGTGGGGCCCGACCGTGCTCGGCATGGTCGTGGACGACGACACCGGCTGGGACGAGGTGGCCGAGTTGCTCACCGAGAGCTACCTCCTGCTCGCCCCGAAGCGGCTCGCCGCCCTGGTCGACCAACCCGGCCCACCAGTCGGCTGAGCGTCACCGCCGCCCGGCCGGACCGGTTGCTGACCGGAGGACGGGCGATGGCTGGAGTGCCGCGTCCTGCGGGTGCCCGGCGGCCATCTGGTCTGCGTCCTGCCGGTGGCGAGCCCGCCAGAGGTCTTCGCCGCCCAGGCCCGGACGTGGCCGTGACCCGGCGCGCCACTCCGGTCGGAGGCGGCGGCGATGTCGGAGGGCACCGCTAGGGTCACGGCCATGGCAGAGTTCGTACTGGTGGCGGGAGCATGGCTGGGCTCGTGGGTGTGGGACGACGTGCTGCCGCCGCTGCGCGCGGCGGGCCACGGCACCCACCCGCTGACCCTCTCCGGCGTCGCCGAGAAGCAGGGCGTCCCCGCTGGGCAGCAGACCCACGTGCAGGACATCGTCGGTGAGATCGAGCAGCGCGACCTGCGCGACGTGGTGCTGGTCGGGCACAGCTACTCGGGCATCCCGGTGGGTCAGGCCGCCGAGCGGATCGGCGACCGACTCACCCGGGTCGTCTTCGTCGACTCGGAGGTGCCGGTTGACGGCGGGTCGTTCGCGTCCGGCTGGTGGCAGGGCCCGGCGGCGCTGGAGTCGTTGATCGCCGACAACGGCGGCTACTGGCCGCCGGCGAGCCCGGCCGATCTCGACGGCCAGGGGCTCACCGACGAGCAGGTCGCCCGGCTGACCAAGGGCTTCACCCCGCATCCCGGCGCCACGCTGACCGAGCCGGCCGTGCTGACCCGCCCGCTCGGTGACCTGCCGGCCACGTACGTCAAGTGCCTGCTCGACGGGCCCGAGCCGAACGACACGGTGGCCGGGTTGCTGGCCAGCGAGCACTGGCGACTGGTCACGATGTCCACCGGCCACTGGCCGATGGTCTCCCAGCCCGCCGAGCTGGCCCGGCTGCTGCTGGAGGCAGCGGGCTGACTCGCCCGGGTCGGGCCGGGCTCTGCGCGTCGGGCGTCCACGGTGGGGCGCCCGACGCAGGATGAGTCGACTGCCGAGCCGGTCAGGGCTCCGGGGTGTCGAGGGTGGCGATGTGGCGCACCGGCGACGCGAGCAACCACAGCACGGCGAGCACGCCGCCCAGCCCTGCCACGACCAGCGTCGGTCGCAGCCCGATGGTGGTGCCCAGCGCGCCGCCGACCAGCGCGCCGAGCGGCCGGATGCCGTAGTTGACGGCGCTGTACGCACCGGCTCGACGGCCCCGCGCGTCGTCGGGCGTGACCGCGGTGATGAGGGCGTTCAGGTTGACGTCCATCAGCATCACCCCGACGCTCGAGACCACCTCGATGCCCGCCAGCATGGCCACCTTCGCCCCGGTCGGGCCGGTCACCAGCGCGGTCAGCGCCAGCGGCGCGGAGAAGAGCACCACACCGATCATCGCGGTACGCCCCAACCCGATGGCGCGGGAGACCCGGGGCGCCAGCGCCGCGCCCGCGAGCCCGCCGAGCGCGCCGGCGCCGAACGCGATGCCGATGGCGCCGGCGGACAGGTCGAGCTCGCGGCTGGCGTACAGCACCAGCAACGCGGTGGCGATGAAGCTGAAGAAGTTGACGGTGGTGGTGCAGCCGAGCGCGGCGCGCAGCACCGGGTGCCGCAGCACCAGCACGAGCCCGTCGCGCACCAGGCTGAGGGTGGACGACCGCTGCGGCGGCGGTGGTGCCTCGGCCACCGGGATGCGGCCGATCAGCAGCGCGGAGGCCAGGAAGGACACCGCGTCGACGACGACCGCGATCGGCGCGGTCAGTGTTTGGACCAGTCCCCCGCCGACGGCCGGGCCGGCCACGAACGAGACCGCACGGCTCATGCTCAGCTTGCTGGTCGCGTCCAGGTAGGCCGACGGCGGCACCAGGGCGACGAAGAACGCCTGGTGCGCCATGGCGAACAGCACCGCCCCGACGCCGGTGAGCAGCGCCACCAGGTAGAGCTGGGTGAGGGTGACCGCGTCGAGCAGGTACGCCACCGGCAGGCTGAGCAGCACCACGGCGCGGACCAGGTCGGCGATGATCAGGAGGCGGCGTTTGCGGGTGCGCTGGTCGACCCACGCGCCCAGGAACAGGCCCAGCAGGTTGGGCAACCAGATCAGCGCGGTGAGGACACTGACCTGCGCGGGCGTCGCGGCGAGCAGGGAGACGGCGATCAGCGGGAGGGCCAGCTCGCTGACCCGGTCGCCGAACTGGGAGATCGTCTCGCCGATCCAGAAGGTGCGGAACCGCCGGTCGCGGTGCAGTGCCGGCGGGGGTGCGGTGCCGACGGCGGTCACGGCGTCACCGGGTCGTCGCCGGGCTCGGGCAGCAGGTAGCGCAGCATCCGGACGACGTGCGCGCCGGCCGGTGGCGTCTGCTCGTCCTTGCGCAGTACGTACGGGGCGAGCAGTTGCTCGATCGCCTCCTCCAGCTGGCGCAGCTCGTCGGCGGTGGCCACGAACCGGGTGTCGGCCACCCCGGCCAGCCCACGCCACTCGGCGTCCAACCGGGGCTCGTCGTGCAGCAGCCACTGCTGCGGCGCGTCCGCGGCCCGGGCGAACATCTCGCCGCGCAGTTGACGGGCGGCCGCCTGCCCCTCGGCGTCGTCGGGCAATGTGAAGCGGAAGCCCCGGGACGCCGCCTGCCACCAGCGTTCCCTCTTGCTGGTGGCACCGTCCCAGTCGGTGACGAGACCGAAGGTCGCGAGATGCCGCAGGTGCCAGCTGACCACCGACGGTGTGGCGCCCACGTGCGGCGAGAGCCCGGTGGCGGTGGCCGGGCCGTGCCGCTGGAGGCGGTCGAGGATCGCCAGCCGGACCGGGTGGGCCAACGCCCGCAGCGCCTGCGGCTCGGTGATCTCGAAATCCCCGTACGGATTCTTGAGAGACATGTCTCGAAAGTAGTCTCTCAGATCTGTCGGGGCAACCCCGCCGGTTCGCCTGTCAGCTCACCCCGAGCCGGGCCAGCGGTTCGACCAGTTCGCGCTCCTCGTAGCTGAGGTGGGACAGCAGGGTGTCGGTCAACAGGTCCACGGCGGCGCGCAGCTCGGCCAGCCCGTCGGGCGCCCCGACGTACGCGACCAGGGCCCGGTCGACGCCTTCCAGGACGTCGTGGATGACGTGGTGTTCCTGCTCCAGCCGGTCGATGACCGGGCGGAGCCGGGGGTCGGCCTGCCGCAGGCGCGGAAAGAGCGCCTGGTCCTCGATGGTGTGGTGGGTGGTGACGATGCGGCAGTAGGACTCGCAGTAGACCCCGAGCGTCCACCGGTTCTGCCGCATCGTCATCGTGTTGATGTGCGACCGGGCCTCGCCGGCGTCGATCTCACCGGCCGCGACCTGCTCGATCAGGTCGTGGATCTGGGCCAGTTCGCCGCGCAGGCCGTCGTGCACCTGCACCAGGTGCTGGCCGTTGGCCTGCTCCTGCGGGGTGTACGTGCGCGTCGGGTCGGGCGCCGGTCCACTCGGGCGGGCCGACTCGTCCCAGACCCGCCGGTCGCTGCGCCGCCGGCCGTCGTCGGGGGTCGCCACCACGGCGAAGGCACCACCGGTCACGCTCGGGCGAGCCGGCGGCGCCGGGGGCGCGACGACCACCGACGGCTCGGCGGCCGGCGTACGCTCCGCCGCCGTGCCACGATCGCGCTCGGCGGCGACCAGTTCGCGGACGGCGGGCGCCACCTCGCCAGCGAACCGGCGCAGGTCGTCGGGGTCGTCGCTGCCGAGGATGAACGCGCTGACGCCGTCGCCCAGCGCCAACTCGACCAGCTCCTGCACCCACTGCTCGGCGGGCCCGTGCAGCGGAGCGCGCCCGCCGCTCGCGAACTGACCGGAGATGTTGAGCAGTCGACGGACGTCCCGGGGCGAGCGGCCGGCCTCCCGCGCGGCGTCGTCGATGATCTCGTTGCCCCTGGCCAGGTCACCGGGCTGGAGGTAGCCCAGGGTGGGCAGCCAGCCGTCGGCCCGCCGACCGGTGAGCGCGAGCATCCGCGGCTTGTACGCGCCCAGCCAGATCGGCACCGCGTGGGCGGGGGCCGGGCCACGCTTGGCACCGACCACCCGGTGGAACTCGCCGTCGACCCGCACGCCACCCCGTGCCTCGGCGTCCCAGACCTGGCGGACGATCTCGATGGCCTCCTCCAGCGCACGCACCCCCTGCCCGGGCGTCAGGCGCCGGCCGCCCATCGCCTCGATGGCCTCCCAGAACGCGCCCGCGCCGAGGCCGAGCTCGACCCGGCCGCCGCTGAGCAGGTCGAGGCTGGCCACGCTGCGGGCGAGCACGGCCGGCGGGCGTAGCGGCAGGTTCGTGACGTTCGCCGACAGGTGCACCCGGGTGGTCCGCGCGGCGACGTAGCTCAGCAGCGTCCAGGTGTCGAGGAACCTCGGCTGGTACGGGTGGTCCTGGAAGGTGACCAGGTCCAGCCCGACCTGCTCGGCCAGGACGGCGAGGCCGACGGTGCGGTCCGGATCGTCGCTGCCAGGGGTGGTGAACGATCCGAAGACCAGGTCGTGGCCGTAGTCGCCCATCTGCGGAGCCTCCCGTTTCGCGCGACGCCTCGGTACGACGCGTCATGACCTCAACCTTATGTCATACAGAACATCTGCTGCCAACAAGGTCTGCCGAGCTGCGCTACTGTCGGGGTATGACGGCTGCCACTGACACGCGGGACCGGCCCGATCCGCTCGACGAGGACCTGGGCTGGATGCTGGGGATCGTCTTCCGTGGCTATGTCCGGGCAGCCGAGCACGCGCTCACCGACTTCCCCGGGGGTCCGCGCGGCTACCAGGTGCTCACCGCCGCGATCAACGCGCCGGCCCGGAACCAGGGCGCGATCGCCGAGGAGCTCGGCATCGACCGGACCGTGCTCACCTACCTGATCGACGACCTGGAACGCCCCGGGTTCGTGGCCCGTCGGGCGGACCCGGCCGACCGGCGCAGCCGGCTGGTGGACGTCACCGACGTCGGCCGCACAGCGTGGGAGGAGCGTCGGCGGGCGCTGCGGCGGGTCGAGTCGCACCTGCTGGGGGCACTCGCGCCGGCCGAGTCGGCGACGCTGCGGGCCCTGCTCCAGCGCGTCGCCTGCTCGGCTCAGGCGGTCGACCCGCTGCGCGACCTGTGCGAGGCGGTCGAGCAGGTGCGACCCGACGCCGTCACCTCTCCCCCGAGCCGGTCCGGGGCAGCGCGCGAGCCGGGCCGGCGGGGATCCGCCACCCGGGCCCGCCGCCGCGGCACCGACTGATCCGTCGGCGACCTGCCGGCCACCGCCGAACGCGGCGCGGGTCCGCCGGCACCGCCCGACCGTCGTGCGTCGAGACGTGCCGGCGGACCCGCCGTGCCGCTGTCGTGCCGCGTCAGCGCACGTGCACGAACACCGGGTTCGAGTAGAACCACAGGTCGTCCCACGGGCTCTCCAGCCCGTCGGCGAGCGGCTCGGCCTCGTCGGTGCTGGTGCCGCGCACCCGCGCGTAGGTGTCGGCCTCGACGTTGCGCAGGGTGTGCCGGATGACGTAGTCCGCACCCTGCCGGCGCCAGTCGCGTGGGCCGAAACGGGCCACCACCTTGGTGGTGGGGTTGGTGTCGGCGTCCGGGTTGGTGCTCGGCCCGGTGATCTGGCCGACGATCAGGTCGACCCGACGGACCTCGGGGCGGTCACCGTTGGCGTTCTCGCCGTTCAGCGGACGGAACGTGATCTCGATCTCGACATCGGAGCGGTTGCGGCGGCTGAGCGTGATGGTCTCGCCCACCTCGGCGGTCCGGCCCTGGGAGCTGGCGGTGACGTCGAGGCTGCGGATCAGGTCGCCGGTGGTGACCCAGATCCGGCCGTTGCGCAGACCGTCCATGATGTCGCCGTAGTCCTGGCGGGCGTGCACGTAGGTCTTGCTGTACTCGCCCGGCCAGAAGTCCGAGCCGCCCCGCGTCCAGTGCACGTGCGAGTCCGACGTCGCGGTGATCCACCAGCGCCGGCCCTCGCCGAGCAGCGAGTCCCACAGCCCGCCGACCCGGGCGGTCATCTGGTCGAAACCGCCGTAGGTGGGGTGGTTGCCGTACCCGCCGCGCTTGCCGCCGTTGAGCGGACCCGCCTGGTGGCCGGGCGCGCCCTCGAAGCCGACGTAGACGTCCGGCGCGGCGTTGTTGCCGTTGCGGAACTCCCGCGGGGTGTCCTGGCCGTAGACGCCGAGGCCGGGGGCCGAGCGGGACGTGTGGTGGGCGATCACCAGCGGCTTGTGCGGCATCCCCCGGGCGACCTTGAGGAACTCCACCATCCTGGCCTCGGTGTCGCGGGCCGGGTCGGTGGGGAACGCGTCGTACTTGGCGAACCGGCTCTCCAGCTCGAAGAGCTGCTTCGCCTCGTCGTCGTGACGAGGGATCATCAGCGTGTGGTGGTCCAGCGCCGGCGTGTCGAACTCCATGCCCCAGAACTGGAGCACCTCAGGGACCAGCTTGCGCGAGCGCAGCAGGTCGGGGTACGCCTGCTCGATGTTCACCTTCGAGTGGGTCGGTCCACCGTGGTCGGTGCACATCGCCCAGCTCAGGCCGAAGTTCTTTGCCATGATGGCGTTGGTGACGATCGGGTAGACCGCGTCCGCGCCCTTGTGGAAGACCGGCGGGTTCTTCGTGGTGTCGAACTCGCCGCTGTACTCGGAGTGGACGTGGTGGTCACCGGCGCGCCACGACCGGGCCTTCGAGTCACCCCGGTCGCTCCGGTCGTCGCCGGGCCGTCGCTCCTCGTCAGCCCAGGCCGCGCCGCCGCCCACCAGCGGGCTGGCCGCGGCCAGTGTCGCGCCGACGCCCGCGTACTTGACCAGCTTGCGCCGCGACAGCTGCGCGTGCTCGACCTCTTCGGGTTGCTTGTCCCTCACGTGAGAGCCTCTCCTCGATCAAGCCAATGCTCTTTCGATCAAGAAGCCTTGAAGAGGGTCGTGAACGGCGGCTGTACGCGACGCGGGTCCACGATGAACACCCTGCCCGGACCCGCGCCGAACGCTCGGACGTCACCCGCTGGACGCCCGGCCGGTCACCCCCGGACAGCGCGGCGTGCCCGCCCGGTCACGGCACCTGCCTGGCGTCCCGCGTGCTCCGGCCGGCCGACGGGTCGGCCGGCGCGGTGACCACCCGTGGCGCGACGTCGACCGCGGGCAGCCCGGCCCGGCCGACGAGCGGGAGGACCAGCTCGCTACGACCCAGGTCGACCCGGACGCTGGCGTCCCGGTCGTCGGTCTCGGTGAACTCCGGGTCGCTCTGGCCGAGCACCAACCCGAGCACGTGGCCGGCCGGCAGCACCGCGTCGTACGCGTTCAGCGGCACGGTCACCGTGTACCAGCGGTCCGGCCGCAGTGGGGTGCTGAAGCGCAGCGAGCGGTGGTGGGCGGCGTCGAGCCAGCCCCGGGTCAGCACCGCGTGGTCGGAGACCTCGGTGATCTCCTCGGTGTCCCGGTAGCAGGCGTCGTCGGCGGCCGTGGAGGCTCCCCAGCAGGACTCGGTGCCCAGCGTCCGCACCCCCTCCGAGCTGTCGTACCGGATCCGCTCGGCTGTGCCGTAGTCGACCAGCCTCGCGGTCAGCTCGGTGGTCGGCCGATCCACCCGGACCCGTAGCCGCACGGTGGGGCTGCCGGAGATCCGCACCGGCGCGGCGAGCGCGCCGGAGAGGAAGACCAACCGGCCGGCGGTCGCGGTACCCGGCTCGGCGACCAGCTCCGCCTCGGTCAGCGACTCGTCGACGTACGCCTGCTCGCGGCCGGGCCGCGCGCCGCGCCCGCCAAGGGTGCCGGTCACGCCGTCCCCCGCGCCCAGGGCGACCCGGACCGACCGGGTGCCCGGCGCCGGCCAGTCCCGCTGCGTCGTCCACGTTCCGGGGGCGGTCTCCAGGTCGACCCGCGGCTCCTCCATGACCCCGTTGCGCAGCCCCTGCAACCAGTAGTCGAACCAGCGGTGCAGCGAGTCCACCCACTCGGCCCGCCGGACGTCGAACGGGTCCTCGTGGCCGGCCTGGTAGAGCCAGAGCTTGCGGGGCACGCCCTGCTCGGCCAACTCCTGCCACCAGCGGGCGAACTGGCTGGTCGTGACGTTCAGGTCGTTGACGCCGTGGGCCACGAACACGCTGGCCCGGACCCGGCCGGCGTCCGGCCGGTAGTCACGTTGCGCCCAGAAGCCGTTGTAGTCGCCGGTCTCCTCGGCGCTGTCGGCGCGCAGCCGGGCCAGCACCTCGGCGCAGGCCCCGTCGGTGCGACCGTTGACGTACGAGTGCAGGTACCCGGGGTAGTCGGCGGATCGCAGCACCCCCTGGTAGCGCATGTAGTCGTACCAGCTGGAGATCGCGGAGATCGGCACGATGGTCGCCAGCCCCGGCACGCCGGTCGCCGCGACGCCGTTGGCGACCGAGCCGTCCCACGACTTGCCGATCATGCCGACCCGCCCGCTGCTCCAGGCCGCGCTCACCGGTCGGCCGTCGGCGGTGTAGGCGCGGGCCCGCCCGTTGAGCCAGTCCACCACCGCCTTGGCGCTGCCCACCTCGGCCGGGCCGCCGACGTCCTCGCAGCCCGTCGAGCGGGCGGTGCCGGCCAGGTCCACGGCGGCGAACGCGTAGCCGCGCGGGACGAAATAGTTGTCGTAGAACAGCGGCGCCTTGGCGATCACGCCGGCCGCGTCGTACGTCTTGCGCTCGCTCTCGTTGCCCCGGCCGCAGCAGAGGTAGTAGGGCGAGGCGTCCATGATGACCGGCACCCGGACTCCCGCGGCGGCGGCCTCTCGGGGCCGCACCAGGTCCACCGCCACCCGGTCCCGTACGCCGTCGCCGTCGCTGTCCGCCCGGGTCTCCACCCAGACGCTCTCCCGGATCGCGTCGGCGTAGGAGTACGCGGGCACCGTCTGGTCGCCGACGACGTGCGGCGGAGTCGGGCGGTGCCACGCGGGCGCGGCGGGAGTGCCGGGCACCGGCGCGGCGGCCAGCGGGGTGGTGGGCAGTGCCGCGACCAGTAGCCCGGTCAGAACGGCGGCGACCCGGGCACGGGTGCGGGCGGGCGACAGTGCGGGCGACATCGGTGTCCTCCCCGGGGTGCGACGCGTGGATGACATTCCATCGCATCGATGTCCCTCTTGCCTAGTGTTCGCGCCGATCCGGTCGCACCGACCTCGCGGACGGGGTTGCCGATCGATACCCGTCTTCGTAATGTTCCCTTCGACCGGCCGTCCTCCCTCCATCGTCGAAGGGACCGCCATGACGCGACGACGCACGCTCTGCCTGGCCCTCGTCACGGCGCTGCTCACCGGCGTCGCCCAGGTGCCCACCGCCGTCGGGGCGGTCCCACCCCGCCCCGACGACGAGTACCGCCCGGTCCGTGGCCCGTCGGCCCCCGCCGAGTTCCGCTACCTGCAGAAGACCGTGCCCGGCGTGGCGCTGCCCCGGCACGCCTACGACACCGCCGCCCGGGCCGCCGCCCGGCTGCCGGCCGTCGGCGGGACGTGGAAGGCGGTCGGCCCGACGAACATCGGTGGACGCATCACCTCGCTGGCGCTGGACCCACTGCGTGCCGACACGGTCTACGCCGCGGCGGCCAGCGGCGGGGTGTGGGTCAGCCGGGACGCCGGCCAGCGCTTCGAGCCGGCCTGGCCGGACGGCTGGACGCAGGCGATGGGCGCGGTGGCCACCGGCCCGGACGGCACGCTCTACGCCGGCACGGGCGAGGTCAACCCGGGCGGCGGCAGCATCACCTACGAGGGCACCGGCCTGTACGCCTCCCGCGACGGCGGACGCAGCTGGCGCTTCCTGGGCCTACGCGACTCGGGCGCGATCGGCGGCATCACCGTCGACCCGCGCGACCCGAAGCGCATCTTCGTGGCCGCGGCCGGTTCGCTCTACAACGGCGGCGGCGACCGGGGCGTCTACCGCTCCACCGACGGCGGCGTGACCTGGGCTCGGACGTTGGCGGGGGCCAACGAGTTCACCGGGGCGACCGAGGTGCTGCTCGACCCCCGTGATCCCGACCGGCTCCACGCCGTGCTCTGGGACCACCGCCGAGTGCCGGATCTGCGCACCTACGGCGGTGTGGGCTCCGGGGTGTACCGCTCCACCGACGGCGGCGCGAGCTGGCAGCGGTTGGCTGGCGGGCTGCCGGCGGCCGGGCCGGACGTCGGCCGGATCGGCCTCGGCCAGTCCGCCTCCGACCCGGACCGGCTCTACGCGATCGTCAACTCGACCGCGGGGCCGTTCGCCGGCTTCTACGCCAGCACCGACGGCGGCGACGCCTGGACCCGTCTGCCGGACACCCCGGACCTGACCGCCTCCCAGTCCACCTTCGGCTGGTGGTTCGGCAAGGTCTGGGTGGACCCGGACGAGCCGTCGCACGTGCACGTCGCCGGGGTGCCGCTGCTGACCACCAGGGACGGCGGGCAGAGCTGGACGGCGGACTCCACCTCCACGCACGTCGACCACCACGCGATGATCTGGGACCGGCGGTATCCGCAGCGGGTCTACCTCGGCAACGACGGGGGCACGTACCGCTCCGACTCCGACGGCGACGGCGGCTGGGTGAAGGCCACCCACGAGCCGTACACCCAGTTCTACAGCGTGGCGACCACTCCCCAGGATCCCGACCGGATCTCCGGCGGCACCCAGGACAACGGCTCGCTGCGGTCGTGGGGCGGGTCGGCGTTCAACGAGTACCTGGGCGGGGACGGTGAGGAGAACCAGATCAACCCACGGGACAGGGAGAACGTCTACGCCTGCTACCAGTACGGCAACTGCTTCTGGTCGGTCGACGGTGGCGACACGATGACCTACTTCGGCAATCGGGTCACCGGTGCCCGCCGCAACTGGTTCACGCCGGTGGTCTTCGACCCGCGCGACCCCTCGGTGATGTACTACGGCGCCAACGTGCTCAACCGCTCCACCGACGGCGGCCGGACCTGGACAGCCATCAGCGGCGACCTGACCGGTGGCCCGGGCCGCGACCCGATCTACACCAACTACGGCACGATCACCACGGTCGCCCCGGCCGGCGACGGTCGGACGATCTACGTGGGCACCGACGACGGCCGGGTCTGGGTGACCCGGGACCTGGGCGCCTCGTGGACCCTGCTGCTCTCCGGGCAGCCGTGGGTCACCCGGGTCGTGGTCGATCCGGCACGCGCCGGCCGGGTGTACGTGACGCTGTCCGCGTACCGGTCGGGCTCGGACCGGCCGTACGTGCTGGGCTCTCTGGACGGCGGGCGGCACTTCGCCGACCTGAGTGGCACGCTGCCCCGGGCGCCGGTCAACGATCTGGTGATCGGCCGGGGGCTCACCCTCTACGTCGCCACCGACCAGGGCGTCTTCGTGAGTCCGACCGGCGGGGCGATCTGGCTGCGGCAGGGCCGGGGACTACCGATGGTCCCGGTCGACGACATCGAGTACGACGCGACACACCAGCGCCTGGTGGCCGGCACCTTCGGCCGCGGCATCTACCAGGTCCGGGTCGGCTGACCGCGCACCGTCTCCGCCGGAGCGAACGGCGACCGGCGGGGCGGGGGGTCGTCAGATCCGGGCGCGGGGCAGCCAGCCGAGGAAGCGGAGCCGGGCACCGGGCAGCGGCAGCGTGGGCAGGTCCTGGGCGGCGGCGACGAGACAGGAGCCGAGGTACACCGCGAGGGCGGCGCGCGCCCCGCCGAACTCGGCGAGGAGTTGACTCTGCTTGGTCGCGCAGGGCCAGTCTCGGCCGCATCCGGTGCAGGTCCAGCTCGGCGGGTTGGGCAGGTGCTCCGGCAGCCTCGGGCGGTACCGGCCCACGACGCTGTTGTCCGCGCGTACGTCGCGCCGTCGGGGCACCGGGCGGTCGTTGCGGCGCCCGGGCTGGCGGGCTGCGGGCAGGTAGCGCCGGACGGTGCCGAGGAGCGCGCCGACGCGGATCAGGGCGTCCGGCCCCACCTGATGGGTCAGCAGTGCCGTCAGCAGGTGGTGCCCCAGCAGGTCCAGGGAGTCGCGGTTCAGGCCCAGGTCACGGCAGAGGTCGACGAAGCGGGGTGTCGTGAGCGGCACCCGGTCGTCGAGCGCCCGGCGCAGCACCTCGCGCAGCGTGTCGCCGAGGTTCCGCACCGCGTCCGCCTCGCCGAGCGCCAGACCGCCCTCACCCGCCACCCGCGCCAACGTCTCGGCGACGGCCAGCCGAACGACACGATCGGATTCGGTACTGTCCAACGGTCTCCCCCTACGTGGCCAGTCGCCGACGGGCGTGCGGCGTCCCGGAAACCGTGACCAGGATTCCGCCCGTGCAACGTGCACGGCTAGGCCAGCAGGCGCAGGATCGCCGGGTGCGTTATCCGGAAAGCGAATTCCACCAACTGACACATTGGAGGATTGGCGAGCGATCCGCAGACGGATTATCGTGTGGTCAAATTCCCATCAATGTCTATTGCCTTGGTGGATTCGCTAACCAGCTCGGGTCCACATTGTCTCCACCGGTCGCCGGACGGCGCGGGTGGACACCGGCACCGCCGCACCCCGGCAGGCAGCATGCCGGGACACCGCCGTCGCGCACAGGCACGTCCCGACCTCGCCGCCGGCCCCGGTCCACCTCCCGGCGGCACCATCCCCGGACGGAGACACAGCGGATGACGTCACCAGTGCAGACCCGAGGGTTCGACAGCTGCGATCCGTCAGCCATCCACGCCTTCCTGGCCGAGACGTACGGCACGGACCTGCGCATCCGCGCTGGGGACGACGGATACCGGCTCGTCCACCGGAGCGTCGACGCGGGGCCGTTCGCCCTCGCGACCATCGGTCAGACGGCTTCCCTCGACATCGGGGTGGGCGAGATCGACGGGCTGGTCATCTGCCGTGCCCGCACCGCCCGCGTCGACCGCACCTGTGACGGCGCGACCCATCAGCTCGCTCCCGGCGAGGTCTTCCTCGCCACCAGGCCCGGGCTGCCGTTCGCCGTGGGCTGGCATCCGGGCGAGGTGGAGGTCTGCGTGCTGGATCTCGCGGTGCTGGCGCAGGTCGCCACCGCCGCGCCCGCCCGACGACCCGGTCGGATCCGGTTCACCGACATCGCGCCCGCCACCGCGGCCCTCGCCCGGCAGTGGCGCACCACGACCACCTATGTCCGCGACGTCGTCCTGACCAACCCGATCGCCAGCACACAACCGCTGGTGATCGGCAACGCCGCGCGGATGCTGGCCGCGTCGGCGCTCACCGTCTTTCCGAACACCGCCGTCACCGATCCGACCATCGAGGACCGACGCGACGCGACCACCGCCACGCTGCGCCGGGCGATCGCCTTCATGGACGAGCACGCGGACCTGGACATCACCGCGGCCGACATCGCCGACGCGGCCGCCGTCTCGCTGCGGGCGGTGCAACTCGCCTTCCGCCGCCACCTCAACACCACCCCGATGGCGTACCTGCGTCGGGTCCGGCTCGATCGGGCCCACCACGACCTGCTGCTGGCCGACCCTCGCCGGGACACCGTCTCGGCGATCGCCAGCCGGTGGGGATTCGCCAGCCACAGCAGATTCACCGCCTGGTACCACGCCAGCTACGGGGTGCCGCCGCGCGAGACGCTCAGCGCCTGACCGGGTCAACGCCCGCGCGTCCAGGCCGGCGTTCAAGGTGAGCCCAAGGTCCGCTCACGGTCGACCCGGCACGGTGTTCCCAACGCCGAAGCTGCCGGCGCCGGCCCCGGAGGCCGGCCCGCGACGACGGCACCGTCACCGTCGCCACACCGGCGACACGGACCTGGGAGGCTCCATGAAGGTACGAACCGTCCTGCTGCCCGCCGCGGCCGTCGCGGCCACATTCGTCATGGCGACCCCGGCGAGCGCCGCTCCGGCGTACGAGACGAACTACGCCGTGCGCGGCACGCCCCCGTCCTCGGGCCTGTCGTGCAGGCCGGTCAGCGGTGTGCTGCAGGCCTGCTTCGAGGCCTACGGCGACAAGTGGTGGCTGCGGCGGGACAGCAGCGCCTACAGCGGGGTGGGCATCGAGTGGGAGAACTACCGCAACGGCTCGCTGTACCGCAACGGCGAGTGCGTCAGCTACCTGCCGGTCGGCACGTGGGGGGTCTGCAACAAGGACTACTACGAGGACAGCACCCTCTCCTGGGCGCCGTTCGCGGTCTAGCGGGCGGCCCTCGGCCGGACGTCACCGCGCGAGTCGGCTGACGCGCTGCCGGTGCCCGGACGGACATGCCGTCCGGGCACCGGCGCTACGGTGACCCGCCGAGCCGGTCGAGGTCGGCCCGCACCTGCTCGGCATCGGGGTGGCCGAGCTGCTTCAGCAGGGTCAGGGCCGCCTCCAGGCAGCCCCGGGCCGCATCGGGATCACCGGTCGCCTGCCGCGTCTCAGCCAGGTGGCGCAGGATGTCCGCCTCGTTGAACCCGTCGTGGAACCCGCGGACCAGCTCCAGCGCCCGTTCGTAGCATCGGACCGCCTGCGCGTACTCCCCGAGGTGGTGGTGCGCGAAGCCGAGACTGTCCCAGGCGCCGGCCTCCGCGTGCGCGTCACCGATCTTCTGGTGGACCGCCACGGCCTCGGCGCAGAAGGCCAACGCCTGCCGGTGCTCGCCGAGCAGCACGTGCAGCCAGCCGAGGTTGTTCAGCGCCAGCGCCTGCCCCGGCCGATGGTCGAGATGCTGGTAGAGCTTCAGGGCCTGCTGGTTGAAGTCGAGTGCCTCGGCCCAGTTGCCCCGCTGATGGCAGATCCACCCCAGCCCACGCGCGATGTCCGCCTGCCGACCCTCGTCACCCAGCTCACCGAAGAGCGCGAGCGCCCGCCGCTGGTTGTCGTACGCCTCGTCGAGCAGTCCCAACTGGGTGTCGGCCAGGCCCAGGCTGCGGTAGGCGTGTGCCTGCCGCAGAGGGTCCTGGAGCCGCCGCGCGGCGTCCAGGGCGAGGCGCTGGGTCTGCGCCCAGTCCCGCCAGTGACCCTGGTAGTCGAGGAACGTCTCCAGGGTCCACGCGAGGTGCCAGGTGTGCCGGTCGAGCCCCTGCGCGGTGGTGTGCTCCAGGGCGGCGAGCAGCATCGGGTGTTCGCGTGCGAACCAGGCCAGCGCCTCGGGCTGGCCGGAGAACTCCGCCACCGACTCGTCGGTCGGCGCCGGCCACTCGGCCACCGGCTCCCGCTGGGGGTCGAGCACGCGCGCCGCCCGCTGCGCGGTGTGCAGGTAGTGCTCGACCAGCCGGAGCAGGGCGGCGGCCAGCAGCTCGGGCGGCTGGTCGCGGTGCGCCCGGTCGGCTGCGTACAGGCGCACCAGGTCGTGGAGCCGGTAGCGCTCCGGCCGGTGCTGCTGGACCAGATGGTGGTCCTGCAACGTCTGCATCAGCAGCCGGGTCCGGGTCGGCGGGAGGCCCGCCAGCCGTGCCGCGGCCGCGAGCCCGATCTCCGGCCCGGGCGCGAGCCCCAGCAGCAGGAACAGGCGGCTCGGCGCGGCGGCGAGGCGGTGGTGGGAGGTGGCGAAGACCGCACGGAGGTCGGCGGTCAGGTCGCCCGCGTTGAGCGCGTCCAGCCGGGTGGCCTCCTCGCGCAGCTCCTCGGTCACCGCGTCGAGCGGCAGGCCCGGCTGCATCACCGCCCGCGCGGCGACGATGCTCAACGCCAGCGGCAGCCCGCCGCAGCGCCGCACGATCTCCCGGAGGCTGGCCGCCTCGGCGTCCGCCCGCTGCCGGCTGAGCAGCCGGGCCAGCAGGTCGTGGGCCTCGTCGCCGTCGAGGACGTCCAACGCGACCCACCGCGCGCCGTAGGTGGTGATCAGCCCGCCGAGCCGCACCCGGCTGGTGATCAGCACGACGCAGCCGGGGCCACCCGGCAGCAGCGGCACCACCTGCTCCAGGCCGTGCGCGTTGTCGAGCAGGATCAGCATCCTCCGGCCGGCGACCAGGCTGCGGTAGAGCGCGGCGCGGGCGTCCAGGTCCGCCGGTACGGACGCCGCCGGCACCCGCAACCCGTCGAGGAAGCCCCGCAGGGCGACCTCGGGGGTCATCGGGCCGGCCGGATCGAAGCCGCGCAGGTTCACGTACAGCTGGCCGTCCGGGAAGCTGGCGAGGTTGTCGTGGGCCCAGCGCAGCGCGAGGGAGGTCTTGCCGACGCCGCCGGGCCCGCCCACCGCGCACATCGCCACCGCCTGCTCGCCGTCGTCGCGGACGGACAGCAGCCGGGTCAGCTCCGCCAGCTCGCGGGCGCGGCCGGCGAAGTGGGGCGGCGGCGCGGGCAGTTGACGCGGCACGGTCGCCTCGCCGACCACGACCGGCCCGGCCGGGTCCCGCAGCTCGGTGTCGCCCTTGAGGACGTCCGTGTGCAACCGTTGCAGCTCCGGCGTGGGGTCGACTCCGAGCGAGTCGGCGAGACGACGCCGTAACCGGTCGTACTGGTCGAGCGCCTCCGCCTGCAGGCCGGAGCGGCTCAGCGCGAGCATCAGCTGACCGACGAGTCGCTCGTCGAGGGGGTGCTCCTCGACGCACGCCATCAGGTACGGCGCCAGCGTGGCGTGCTGACCGTGGCGCAGGGCCAGGTCGGTGCGGTCCCGGTCGACGGCGATCCGGTCGCGCTGCAACGCGTCCCGCAGGCCGTTCGCCCAGGGCGTGTCCAACGGCGTGAGCGGCTCGCCGCGCCAGAGGTTCAGTGACTCCTCGAAGATCCGTAGCGCCTGCGCGGCGTCCGGTGTCGTCCGGGCCAGCCCCGCCAGTCGGTGGAACCGGTGCAGGTCCACCGAGTCGGGGTCGGCGGCGAGCAGATATCCACCGGACTGGCGGACGATCTGGGTGTCGTCGGCGGTCGTGAGGCAGGTGCGCAGCCGGGAGAGGTAGCTGTAGAGCGTGGCATGGGCGCCCGACGGCGCATGCTCGCCCCACACCCGGTCGATGAGCTGCCCGACCTGCACGACCTGGTTGACGTCGACGAGCAGCGCGGCCAGGACGCAGCGCTGACGGACGTGACCGAGGTTGAGCGGTTGGCCGTCCACCTGCGCCTGGAGATCACCGAGTAGGCCGAATTCCGTGGGCATCCACACCGTTCCTTCACCCGGGCATCACGCCGGGAAGCCGCGCCAGCACAAGCATTCAAGCCTGTCCAAGGATTGTCCAAGATTGGCGGGCTACGCGGCCGCCCATTCCACGGCTCGGGAAGCGAAGCGGGGGCGTGGTGTGGTCCGGGCGCCGCCTCGGAGGTCAGGAGGCGCGCGGCAGCGCGAGCCATTCCTGCCAGGTGATGTCGCGGCCCAGAAAGCGGGGCTGCTGAAATGGCCAGTCGGCGGCGATCCACTGTGGCACCAGCGCGTCGAGTGCGCGCTCCGCCTCGCCGCCGACCAGGTCGTCCACCACCCACCAGGAGATCTCGCCGTCGGACCCGATGCGCTCGGGCGGGTCGATGTAGACGCAGCCGAGGATCGCCGTCTCGTCCTCGTCGAGCAGCGCGTAGTTGAACGACTGGTGCGCGGCGATCTCCTTCTCGTGCCGCAGCAGGTCGATGCGGTCTTCTTCGAAGGTCATCGCCTCCCGGGGCCACGCCCAGGCCGGCCCGAAGATCTCCCACAGGCGCTCCCGGGAGCCCATCACGGCGGGGTGGTCGAGCGCGGTGTCCGCCTCCCGGATCGGCCGCAGGTGAAGCGCGGTGGTGGGCACGGGCACGTGGACAGGGTGGACGAATCCGTCAGGCAGCCAGCTCATGGGGGCTGAGGCTACAACCGGTCGGCGCGCGATGATCTTCGCGCGCTGGTGCCGCGGCGGAGGATCCCCATGCCGGTGGCGCTAGCCCCGGTCACGCTCGTGGGCGTCGCGCGCGGTCTGCAGCTCGGGCACCGAGGCCTCCAGCAGGTCGGCGAGGCCGCGAAGCTGCTCGGCGACCCGGGCGCCGAGGGGGGTGAGTGAGTATTCGACGCGCGGCGGGATCGCCGTGAGGACCTCGCGGGTGAGCATGCCGTCACGCTCGAGGGTCTGCAGGGTCTGGGAGAGCATCCGCTCGCTGACCCCGTCGATGCGGCGGCGCAGCGCGTTGAACCGGTACCGACCCTCGCCGAGCGCCAGCAGTGCCAGCGAGGCCCACTTCGAGGTGACGTCCTCGAAGGCCGCGCGGGAGGTGCAGCCCCGCGCGAAGACATCGCTGACGAGTTCCTGGGTAGGCCCTGCCGGGTCCCGGGCCGCCATGTCGCTCACCTCACCAGCCTACCTCACAGTTACGTACTAGCATGTGCTGTAGATTAGTAAGTGCTTACCAATTCGCGTCACCCCATCGGAGGTCGCCATGCCCACCTATGCCGTCACCGGCGCCACCGGCCGCCTCGGCCGCCTGGTGATCGAGCAGTTGCTCGACACCGGCGTACCCGCCGCCGAGATCGTCGCCATCGTCCGCACCCCCGAGAAGGCCGCCGACCTCGCCGCGCGCGGCGCCGAGATCCGCCAGGCAAACTACGACGACCCGTCCACGCTGCCCGGCGCCGTGGCCGGCGTACGCCGCCTGCTGCTCATCTCCGGTGACACCCCCGGCCAGCGGGTGGCCCAGCACACCGCGGTCATCGACGCGGCCAAGCTGGCCGGGGTCGAGCGCCTGATCTACACCAGCATCCTGAAGGCCGACGCCACCACCAACCCGCTGGCGCCGGAGCACAAGGCCACCGAGGAGGTCCTCGCCAGCTCGGGCCTGCCGTACACCGTGCTGCGGAACAGCTGGTACACCGAGAACTACACCGACCAGCTCCCGCAGTACCTGCAGACCGGCACGATCCTCGGCGCCACCGGCGGCAGCAAGGTCTCCGCCGCGACCCGGGCCGACTACGCGGCGGCCGCCGCCGCGGCGCTGACCCGCGAGGAGGACGGCAACACCGTCTACGAGCTGGGCGGCACCGCCTTCACCTTCGACGAGCTGGCGGCGGCCGTCACCGAGGTCACCGGCACCACCGTCGTCCACCAGGACCTGTCGGCCGCCGACCTGGCATCGGCCCTGGAGAACATCGGCCTCGACGCCGGCACCGCCGGGTTCGTCGCCGCGCTCGACCACTCGATCGCCATCGGGGAGCTGACGACCGACAGCGACGACCTCAGCCGGCTGATCGGCCGGGCGAGCACCCCGCTGCACGACGCGATCCGGGCCGCACGGGCCTGACCGCCGGCTGAGCCGCCCGGCAGTCGGGGCGGGCGACGGGTGTCCGTACCCGCCGCCCGCCCGGCGCGTTCCGCCCACAACCGCCGAAAGGCCCGGACGAACCCCACGGCGGGCTCCCCGACCTCGCGGCCGCCACCCGACCCTGGACCACCCGACACCGAGCCGGTGGTCAGCCGGCATCCGAGGGCTCGGCGAGGAGCAGACCGGTCAGCAGGCCACGCAGGGTCCGCTCGAACAGGTCCGTCCGGGGCGCGGGTGCCGAGGGCTGACTGAACGCCGCGACCAGGTGCGGGTACGGCGCGAGGTCGACGCCGGCGAAGGTGACCGACCCCGCCGCGGCCTCGCTGCGCGCGAAGAGGCTCACCACTCCGGTCACCATCGCGATCGCCTCGAACTTCGCGGTGACGGCGCAGCCGACGGGTTCCAGGATCCGAAGGCAGTTGTCGAACCAGGCCAGGCTCTCCGGGCCGATGCCGGACGGCCGGTGGATCACGTCGATCAGCCACGGATGGCGCCGGTGCAGGGCCAACTGCCGGCGCGCCAGCACCAGCATCGTGTCCAGCCAGCCGCCCTCCGCCTCCGGGTACGGCCGCAACTCCCCCACCACGCGGTCGGTCATCAGGTCCAGGAGGTCGTCGCGGGACGACAGGTACCGGTAGAGGGACCCGGCGCCGGTGCCCAGCGCGGTGGCGACGCCCCGCATCGACACCGCCGCGAGTCCTTCCGCGTCCGCCAGGGCGATGGCGGTCGCGACGATGGCGTCGCGGCTGTGCGCCGGGGCGGGACCGCGGCTGCCGCGCTCCGGCCTGGTCCAGATCGGCTGCCGGTCGGAGCCGTCGTCGCCGGATCTCGTGGGTGCGTCGGTCACCGATCTACTGTAAACTGCAAACGACGTTCGCAGTTTATGACGAGAGGTGGGCCGACGGATGGAGCGGATCACGGCACCAGACGGCGCGAGCATCGTGCTGCACTCCACGGGCACCGGCCCGGGCGTCGTCGTGGTGCACGGCGGCGGGGTCACCATCGACGTCTACCGACGGCTGGCCGCGGCGCTCGCCGACCGGTTCACCGTGCACCTGTACAACCGGCGGGGGCGGGCGGACGCCCCGCCCAGGTCGCTTCCCTACACCTTCGAGCAGGACATCGACGACCTCGCCGTGGTGCTGGAGCACACCGGGTCCGGCAACGTCATCGGCCACAGCGCCGGTGGCTTCATCGCGCTCCGGGCCGCGCTCCGGCTGCCGATCCACCGCCTCGCCCTCTACGACGCCGCGATCAGCGTCGACGGCGGCTTCCCCGCCGCGTGGCTCGACCCCGCGCAGGAGGCGGTACGGTCCGGCGACATCGCCCGGGGCCTCGCCATCACGGCCGCCGGCATCAACCCGCAGATGGCAGCGGCGAAACTCCCGTTCGGCGTACGGCTGGCCATCGTCCGCGCGTTCATGCGGACGCCGATCGGGCGGGTGATGGCCGACCTGCTGCCGATGACCCTCGACGAGTCCGCCCTGATCCGGGCGCACGACGGCCCCGCCAGCCAGTGGGCGGGGGTCACGGCCGAGGTGCTGCTGGCCTGCGGCGCCGACGGTCCGCCCTACTACGTCGACCTCGACGAGGCACTGGCCGGCGCGATGCCCCGAGCCCGGACGCTGGTGATTCCCCGCAGCGGTCACGACGCCATCAACCGCGCCCACCCGAGGCTCGTCGACCCGCTCGCCTCGTTCTTCACGGCCCCGGTCAGGCCGGAACGGACCAGCCACCCCTGACGCGCCAGGCGGTCGCCCCGCCCGCGGCCCGGCGACGATCCGCCGCGGGTCGGGCGCTTGGTTAGGGTGATGGGCATGCCCGCACGCCGCCCGCACCGCCGCGACGACGGCCCGAGGTGGGTCCGCGTGGCGGCCTCGGCGCCCACCACCGAGCCGGGCGACTGGTGAGTCGCGTACGGGTGCCCGCCCAGCGAGGCGAGCCCGCCGCGCCCACGCACGACCGGTCCAGGCTGGTCCACGCCTGCGGCCGGCTCGCCCGGTCGCGCCCCTTCGAGGTCGGCATCGTCGTCGTCATCCTCGCCAACGGGGTGGTCCTCGGCCTGGAGACGTACCAGGGCTTGAACGCGGCAGCCGCGCTGCACGGGCTGGAGCTGTTCTTCCGCGCCGTCTTCGTCGTCGAGATCGGCATCCGTCTGGCCGCCTACGGCCGCCGCCCACAGGACTTCTTCCGGCACGGCTGGAACGTCTTCGACTTCGCCGTCATCGCGGCGATCTTCATTCCGGGCCTGCACGGCGATCCCGCGCTCCTGCGCGTGGTGCGGGTCGCGCGGATGATCAGGTTGGTCCGCTTCTCGCCGGGCCTTCGCACCATCGTCTCCGCCCTGTGGCGCAGCCTGCCGGGCGTGGGTGGCTTCCTCGCCCTGGCCGTGGTGACCCTCTACGTGTACGGCATGGCCGGCTGGCTGATCTTCGGCAGCAGGTATCCGGAGGAGTACGGCGACATCGGCCGGTCCCTGCTGACGTTGTTCGTGCTGCTGTCCCTGGAGACGCTGCCGGACCTCATCCAGCAGGGCATGACGATCTCGCCATGGACGCTGCTCTACTACGTCAGCTACGTGGTCATCGCCGTCAACCTGCTGCTCAACATCCTCATCGCGGTGATCGTCAACTCGATGGAGGAGGCACGGCGGTTGGAGATGACCGAACGCCTGGCCCCCGGGTACGACGAGGACGGCGACGGCGTACCGGACGAGGTGGATCGCATCGCGATCAGCCAACGGCTCGACGACCTGCGCGCGGTGATCGCCGAGCTGGAGCGGGAGCTGCGGATCGACCGGGACGACGGGCACGGCCGGCCGCACCGCGAGGACGCTCGCGCCGGACGGTGAGCGAGCCTCCCCGGTGCCGGATCCGCATGTCGGTCACCCGACGCTCTCGCCTCGCGACGGTCAGCTGAGCTAGCCTCGACCCGCAGGTGCGGCCGTTGCTCGATCTCGAAGGGCTGACGTCCTGGGAGGACGGCCGCACGGTGGGCTACGACGCGCTCGCCAGGGCGGTCGACGCGAGCGGGTTCTACGCCGCCGACGGGCGGGTGACGGCCTCGGACTATCGGCCGTGAGCACGGCACCGGCCGCCGACGCCGAGATCCACCTCGGCGGTCTGGGCTTCGGTCGGGGCGCACACCTGCTGCTGCAACGCGCGCTGGCCGGGTTGCCGCCCGGCGGCCGACTGGCGGTCTCGGGCCGGGACCCGACCCTGCCCGTGCACCTGCCGGCCTGGTGCCGCCGTCGTGGCCACCGGGTCGAATGGCCGGACGCGGTCGACCGGAGCGAGCTGGTCGCGGTGGTCGTCCGCGGCGCGGCGGACGACGACCGGTGGTTCGGCGCGGAGCGGGCCGGCCTCGCCCTGCCCTCGGCGCTCAGCAGGCGCCCGCCGCCACGGTGGGGCCTCGGCGCCCGGGGCGCGCTGCTGGAAGCCGGCGGCCCCGAGGCGCGGTTCGACCTGGACGACCGCGATCTGGTGTGGGCCGACGTCGCACCCAAGCTGTACGCGCAGGCGGCGGCGCGGCAGTGGGACCCGGAGACCGCGGTGCCGTGGGACGACCCGTTCGCGCTGCCGGCCGACGTCGAGGCGGCGGTGGTACAGGTGATGACCTACCTTGTCGAGAACGAGCAGGCCGCACTCGTCGTGCCGGCACGATTCGCCGGGCGGATACACCCGCATTTCCGCGAGGTGATGCAGCTCCTCGCGGTGCAGATGGCCGACGAGGCCCGGCACATGGAGGTGTTCAGCCGGCGGGCGCTGCTCCGGGGCGCCGAGCTGGGCACGTCGTCGGCCGGGGGTCGGCAGTCGCTCTTCACGCTCATCGCCGAGTCGGACTTCGCGTTGGCCTCGTTCCTGCTCTCCGTACTCGGTGAGGGCAGTTTCGTCGACCTGCTCGCGTTCCTGGAGCAGAACGCCCCGGACCCGGTGACCCGTCGGATCTGCTGGTTGGCGATGCAGGACGAGCGCCGGCACGTGGTGTTCGGCATGGCACACCTCGAGCACCAGGCGACCGTGGACCCGCTGCTGCGGGACCGGCTCCGCTCGGCCATCCACCGCCGGCACGACGCGCTCGTCGACACCGCGGGCCTCAACGCGGACGTCTTCGACGCGCTGGTGGTGCTCGCGGCCGGTGGCTGGCACCCCGATGACGTGTCGGCCGGTTTCGAGCGGGTGCGGGACCTGG
The DNA here is from genome assembly GCF_040678715.1 of Micromonospora sp. NPDC049301. NCBI lineage: Bacteria > Bacillati > Actinomycetota > Actinomycetes > Micromonosporales > Micromonosporaceae > Micromonospora > Micromonospora sp. NPDC049301. Next base: position 102,522 of record NZ_JBFAQO010000007.1, read on the forward strand.
AGCACGCGATGGATCAGGGCCGGCAGCGCCGGCTGGTACGGCTCGGCTTCCCGCCCGACGAGGCGGCCGCGCTCTCCGCTCTGCACACCCGCAACTTCATGTAGACCCGTTCGTCGGGACCAGGTCGCTGGTGACGGTCGTCCGCAGTACGGTCGAACGGTCATGACCGAAGACTTCAGCTCGACCCGTGCGGAGTTGCTCCGCCTGCGCGACCAGGCCCGGGCCCAGGTCGCAGCACTGGACAGCGATCTGCGGAGCGTCTTCGAGGCGTCCCGGTCGTCCAACGCCGATGACGAACACGACCCCGAGGGCAGCACGATCGCGTTCGAACGGGCACAGCTCGCCGCGGTCCTCGACGCGACGCGCCGACGCCTCGCCGACCTCGACGTCGCGTTGCAACGGGTCGAGGCCGGCACCTACGGGGTGTGCGAACGGTGCTCGCGGCCGATCCCCGCCGAGCGACTGGCCGCCCGCCCCTCCGCACGCACGTGTGTCGGCTGCGCCCGCGGTTGAACGACGCGCACGCAAGAAGGTGTGGACCGCCGGCCCTCCCCCTGCGACGATACTTGCGCTGCTGGTGCAAATAGTTCGTCTACCGAGGTGGAGGATCGATGCACACGTCCCGACGGAGGCTGCTCTCCCTGCTGACCGGTGCGGCGCTCGCCGCCGGCCTGTCCGTCGCCGCCGTTCCGGGCGCCGCCGAGGCCACCACCGCCCCACCGTCGTACCGTCCGGTGGTCTTCGTGCACGGCAGCGCCGGGTCGGCGTCGCAGTTCCAGACCCAGGCCAAGCGCCTCGCCAGCAACGGCTACCCGCTCGACACCATCGAGGCGCACGAGTACGACTCGCCGAACATCGCCACGATCCTGCCGCAGGTGTACGCCGGGCTGGACGCCCGGATCTCCCGGCTGCTGGCGGCGACCGGCGCGGACCGGGTCGACCTGCTCGCGCACTCGCTAGGCACCTTCGTCGTCCAGGGCTACCTCACCAGTTCGCCCGCGCGTGCCGCCCGGGTCGCGCATTACGTCAACCTGGACGGCCGCACCGCGGCGTCGCCGCCGGGCGGCGTGCCCACCCTCGCGATCTGGGGCGAGGGCGACCCGGCCCGGGCCATCACGGGCGCGCGCAACGTCCACCTCCCGAACCAGTCCCACACGCAGACCGTGTCGTCGCCGGAGTCGTTCGGCGAGATCTTCCGGTTCCTCCAGGGTCGGGCGCCTCGCACGACGGGCATCGTGCCCCAACTCTTCGGCACCGCCCGGGTCTCCGGCCGCGCGGTGCTCTTCCCGAGCAACGCCGGGGTCACCGACGCGACGCTGGAGGTCTACCCGGTCAATTCCCTGACCGGCCACCGGCTGTCGACCCGGCCGGCGCATCGGGTGCCGCTCGGCGGCGACGGCTCGTTCGGGCCGTTCCCGGTGCTCGCCACCGCCCGGTACGAGTTCGCGATCGTGCGCTCCGCAGCGGCGACGCACCACTTCTACTTCCAGCCGTTCCTGCGTTCCGACTCGTTCGTACGCCTGGCGACGAGCAGGCCCGGCGAGGGCCTCGGCGCGCTGGTCGACACCAGTGACCGGCACACGGCGCTGACCATCCAGCGCCAGAAGGAGTGGTGGGGTGACCAGGGCGACGCCGGCGACCGCCTCCGGGTCAACGGGCGCGACATCCTCAACCCGGCTAACACGCCGCGCGTCAAGCGGACCATCGCCGTGTTCGCGTTCGACGACGGCAGTGACGGCGTCACCGACCTGACCGCTCCGCTGCCGGAGTTCTTCAGCCAGACCTTCATCACCGGCATGGACGTGTTCATCCCGGCCGCGCCGGCACACCTCGGCCTCGTGCGGATCACCGTGGATCAGCGCGGCGGCGGGTACGACGTGGTCAACGTGCCCAACTGGAGGTCCAGCGCCCATCGCGTGACGGTGAACGTCGACGACTTCTGAGCGCGGCCGGCGAACGCGGCGTCACTGCCTCGCCGCCTCCCTTGACCAGCCACGGCGTCAGGGTCGGGGCGACGATGGTGTCGATGCCGACCACCAGCATGGCCAGACCGGTCTGCAGCGCCGTGGGCATCGATGTCCGGAGGCGATCGACGCCGTCGAGCGGGGAGGCGACGGCCGGTGCCGCCGTCGCCTCCCTGACTGTCCTAGAAGTCGTCGTCGAAGGCGACGGTGCCGGCGACCCCGACCTGGTACGCCGACACCCGCCGCTCGAAGAAGTTGGACAGCTCCTGCACGTCCTGCAACTCCATGAACGCGAACGGGTTGGCCGACCCGTAGTGCGGTGCGATCCCGAGCTGGGCGAGACGCCGGTCGGCGACGTGCTGGAGGTACTCCCGCATGTCCGCGAGGGTCAGGCCGGGCACGCCGTGGCCGAGCAGGTCCTCGGCGAACTGCACCTCACACTCGACGGCCTCGGTGAGCATCTGGCGAACCTGCCCGGCGAGGTCGTCGTCGAACAGGTCGGGTTCCTCGCCGCGCACCGTGTCGACGACGTCGAACGCGAAGGCCATGTGCATCGACTCGTCGCGGAACACCCAGTTGGTGCCGGAGGCGAGGCCGTGCAGCAGGCCGCGGGAGCGCAGGAAGTAGACGTACGCGAACGCGCCGTAGAAGAACAACCCTTCGATGCAGGCGGCGAAGCAGATCAGGTTGAGCAGGAACATCCGCCGGTCCTCGCGGGACCGCAGCTCGCGGAGGTTGTTCAGGGAGTCGATCCAGCGGAAGCAGAAGTCGGCCTTGCGGCGGATCGAGGGGATGTTCTCGATGGCCGCGAAGGCGGCGAACCGCTCGGTCTCGTCGGGCACGTACGTGTCGAGCAGGTTGAGATAGAACTGGACGTGCACCGCCTCCTCGAACAGCTGCCGGGACAGGTAGAGGCGGCCCTCGGGGCTGTTGACGTGCTGGTAGAGGTTGAGCACGAGGTTGTTGGCGACGATGGTGTCGCCGGTGGCGAAGAACGCCACCAGGCGGCTCACCAGGTGCCGCTCGGCGGGCGAGAGCTTGTCGAGGTCGGCCAGGTCGGCGTGCAGGTCGACCTCCTCGACGGTCCACGTGTTGCGGATGGCGTCGCGGAACCGGTCGAAGAAGTGCGGGTAGCGCATCGGGCGGAGGGTGAGGTCCATCCCGGGGTCGAGCAGCATGTGCGTGGTCCTCGTGTCGGTGGTGGTGTCGGCGGCGGTCACTGGCAGGCCTCGCACGACTCGGGGTTCTCCAGCGAGCAGGCCAGCGCCTCGGCACCGGTCGCCACGGGCGCGGCGAGGGCGACGGGCGCGACGGTGGCCTGCTGGATTCGGGTGGCGGGACGGGACCGCAGGTAGTAGGTGGTCTTCAGCCCGGCCTTCCAGGCGTACAGGTACATCGAGGAGAGCTTGCCGATGGTCGGCGAGGCCAGGAACAGGTTCAGCGACTGCGACTGGTCGATGAACGGCGCGCGGGCGGCGGCCAGGTCGATGAGCGCCCGCTGCGGCAGCTCCCACGCGGTGCGGAACAGCTCGCGGACGGCGGCCGGCAGCTCCGCGATGTCCTGCACCGACCCCTCGGCCCGCTTGATCGACGACCGGACCCGGTCGGTCCACAGGCCGCGGGCCTTCAGCTCGCGTACCAGAGCGGTGTTGACCTGGAGGAACTCCCCGGACAGCGTCTCGCGCTTGAACAGGTTGGACACCTGCGGCTCGACGCACTCGTAACACCCGGCGATGGAGGCGATGGTGGCGGTCGGGGCGACCGCCACCAGCAGCGAGTTGCGCAGCCCGTGGGCCCGCACCCGCTCCCGCAGGGCCGCCCACCGCTCGGTCTGCGTGCCCTCCACGCCCCACAGGTCGGGCTGGAGCTGCCCCCGCGCCGCCCGGGTCTCGCCGTACGCCGGATGCGCGCCGACGTGCCGCGCCAGGTCGGCGGAGGTCTCCAGGGCGGTCAGGTACAACTCCTCGCTGACCCGGGTGGACAGCTCCCGCGCGGCCGGCGAGTCGAACGGCAGCCGCAGCGCGAAGAACACGTCCTGCAGGCCCATCAGCCCGAGCCCGACCGGCCGCCAGCGCGGGTTGCTCGCCGCCGCCTGCGCGGTCGGGTAGTAGTTGATGTCGATGACCCGGTCGAGGAACGTGACGGCGGTCCGCACGGTGGCGCGCAGCCGCTGCCAGTCGATGCCGCCGTCGGTGAGGTGGGCGGCGAGGTTCACCGAGCCGAGGTTGCACACCGCCGTCTCGGCGTCGCCGGACACCTCGATGATCTCGGTGCAGAGGTTGGACAGGTGCACCACGTTGCCCGGTTCGGCGGTCTGGTTGCACAGCCGGTTGGCGGCATCCTTGAAGGTCATCCAGCCGTTGCCGGTCTGGGCCAGGGTGCGCATCATCTTCCCGTACAGCTCCCGCGCCGGCACCTGCCGCACGTAGCGGCCCTGCGCCTCGGCCGCCCGGTACGCGGCGTCGAACTCGTCGCCCCACAGGTCGGGCAGCTCCGGCACCTCGTTCGGGTCGAACAGCGACCACACGTCGTCGGCCTCGACCCGGCGCATGAACTCGTCCGGGATCCAGTTGGCCAGGTTCAGGTTGTGGGTGCGCCGGGCGTCCTCGCCGGTGTTGTCCCGCAGTTGCAGGAACTCCTCGACGTCCGGGTGCCACGGCTCCAGGTAGACGCAGGCCGCGCCCTTGCGCCGGCCACCCTGGTTGACCGCGGCGACGCTCGCGTCGAGCGTGCGCAGCCACGGCACGATGCCGTTGGACTGCCCGTTGGTGCCGCGGATGAGCGCGCCCCGCGACCGGACCCGGGAGTACGCGATGCCGATGCCGCCGGCGAACTTGGACAGGTTGGCGACCTGGGCGTAGCGCTGGTAGATCGAGTCCAGCTCGTCGCGCGGGGAGTCGACCAGGTAGCAGGAGGACATCTGGGTGTGCCGGGTGCCGGAGTTGAACAGCGTCGGCGAGCTGGGCAGGTAGGCCAGGCTGGACATCAGCCGGTAGAAGTCGACCGCCTCCTCCGGCGTACGCGACAGGCCGCAGGCCACCCGCAGCAGCCAGTACTGCGGCGTCTCCAGCACCAGCCGGCTGGTCGGGTGGCGCAGCAGGTACCGGTCGTACACCGTGCGCAGGCCGAAGTACTCGAACCGCCGGTCGCCGTCCGGGTCGACGGCGTCGTCGAGCGTCCGGGCGTGTGCGGCGACGAAGGCCGCGGTGTCGTCCCCGATCAGCCCCTCGGCGTGACCGGTCCGGATCGCCGCGCTGAACGAGGTGATGCCCTGCCGGCGGACCTCCTTGTCGACGTAGCCGGCCAGCAGCCGTGCGGCCAGGCGCGAGTACTGCGGCTCCTCACCGATCATCTCGGCGGCGGTCTGAATGGACAGCCGGTCCAGCTCCGCCGTGGTCGCGCCGTCGTAGAGGCCGCTGATCGTCCGGGTCGCCACCCGCAGCGGGTCGACGTCGGTCAGGTCGTCGGTCCACCGCTCGACCGCACGGACGATCTTGTTGACGTCGACCGGTTCGCTGGCGCCGTCGCGCTTGCGGACGTGCATCTGCGTCCGCCGCCGGCCCGGCAGGGCGGTGTCGCCGTCGGTCGGGACCACCTGGGTGACTGTCACCACTCACTCCTCGCGAGTTCGAGACCTGATGGCCCTTGGACGCGAGGAGACAGACACCGGCGGACGCCACGCCGGGCGTGGGTCAGGTGGCGTCGGCCGTCCCACGCGGCGTCGGACCGCCGCGCACCCGGGTGCGGGTGCACGGCGCGCTGGCAGGTCTTCGGACTTGCGGGCACGACCGGGCTCGCCGGTCTCCTACTGGCCGTCGCTTCCCAGGCCGTGGTCGGCCCAGTGCTGATGACGGCGGTCGTTCCCACTCACCGCTGCGGGGCAGTCCCGGATTCCCACCGGATTCCCTCTTGCCTCGACCACTGTGGATGAGCGGTCGAACCAGCTGCGATCAACACCATATATAGGGGCGGCACCGTTTGTCACACCCCACATGTCGGGGCCGGGCGTGTCGCGGTCAGACCGGTGACGGTCGTCACGAGCCGGCATCGATGGATGTGCGACCACCCGCGCGCGCTCACGACAGGGCGTAGACCCGGCGCGCGGTGCCCGCGAGCACCGCGTCCCGCTCGGTGGCGGTGCAGCCGGCGAGCAGCTCGTCGGTGAGCGCGAGCACGTCGGCGTACCGGCCGGCGAGTTCACACACCGGCCAGTCCGAGCCGAACAGCACACGGTCGGCGCCGAACGCGGAGAGCACGTGTTCGGCGTACGGCCGGATGCGGGTGGCATCCCAGTCGCCGGCCGCCTCGGTGACCAGCCCGGACAGCTTGCACACGACGCCCTCGCACCGGGCCATGGCCGTGATCCAGGCCGCCCACGGTCCCCACTCCCCCGCCGCGATGCCCGGCTTACCCGCGTGGTCGACGACGAACCGGACGCCGTCGAGCCGCTGGGCCACGACCAGGGCGGCGGGCCGCTGCGGGGCACGCACGAGGATGTCGTACGCCAGCCCGCGCGCCCCGACCGCGGCGATCCCCCGCGTCACGTCGGCACGGCGTAGCCAGTCCGGGTCCGGCTCGTCCTGCGCCTGGTGGCGTACGCCGACGAGCGGGCCGGAACGCAGCCGGTCGGCCTCGTCGCCGGCATCGGGGCGGGTCAGGTCGAGCCAGCCGACGACCCCGGCGACGAATCCGCCGCTGTCCCGCGCGGTGGCGAGGAACTCCTCGGTCTCGTCCAGCGACGGCACGGTCTGCACCAGGACCGTCGCGGCGACCCGGCCGCCGGTCGCGGCACGCAGGTCGGCAACACCGTAGGGCCGGCGGATCGGAGCGAGGGCGTCGTCCGACAGCCACGGGTACGCCCGCGCGTCCGGATTCCACAGGTGGTGGTGGGCGTCCACGATCACAGCTGCACCAGCCCGGCGGCTTCGAGGTCACGCCAGAGCGCGTCCGGGACCGGCGTGCCGGCGAGGTCCACGTTGCGGGTGACCTGTGCGGCGGTCTGCGCGCCGACCACGAGGGAGGCGACGGCCGGATGTCGCGCGGTGAACGCCAGGGCGGCCTGCGGCAGCGCGACCCCGTGCGAACGGCACACCTCGGCGATCCGGCTGGCCCGTTCGTGCAGGGCCTCGGCGATCGGCCGGTAGTCGTACATCCGGCCCGGGTCGTCGGTGGCGAGCACCCCGCTGTTGAACACACCGGCGGCGAGCACGGACACACCCCGTTCCCGGCAGCGCGGCAGCAGACCACGCGCCGCCGACTGGTCCAGCAGCGTGTACCGCCCGGCGAGCAGCACGGTGTCGATGTCGGTCTCGGTGACGAAGCGCTCCAGCATCCGCCACTGGTTCATGCCGACGCCGATCGCGCCCACGACACCCTGGTCGCGCAGCTCGTGCAACGCCGGATACGCCTCCTCGACGGCCGGCCGCCAGTGCTCGTCCGGGTCGTGGATCAGCACGACGTCGACCCGGTCCAGGCGCAGGCGATCGAGGCTGGACTCCAGCGACCGGCGTACGCCGTCGGCGCTGAAGTCCCACCGTCGGGTGTGGTCGGCGGGCACGTCGAACCCGGCCGCCTCGTCGGTGAGCTGGGAGCCCGGCGCGGGGACGAGCAACCGGCCGACCTTCGTGCAGACGGTGAACTCGTCGCGGGGCCGGTCGGCCAGCGCGGCGCCGAGCCGCCGCTCCGACAACCCCAGCCCGTAGTGCGGGGACGTGTCGAAGAAGCGGATCCCGGCCCGCCACGCGGCGTCGACCGCACGGCGGGCCGTGTCGTCGTCCACGGCCTGGTACAGGTTGCCGATCCCGGCTGCGCCGAAGCCGAGAGCGGTCACCCGCACCGGCGACCGACCGAGTCGCTGGGACCTCATCGCTGCCTCAATCCTGCGCCTTGCCGCTGGTCAGCCGGGCGAGGACCAGCGCGACCAGGATCACGAGGCCGTTGACCGCCTGGATCTGGTCGGGTTTGACCTGGGCCAGCGTGAGCACGTTCTGGATCAGCCCGAGCAGCACGACACCGGTGAGCGCGCCGACGAGCGAACCCTTGCCGCCGTCGAGGCTGATCCCACCGATCACCGCCGCCGCGAACACCGTGAAGATCATTCCGTTGCCCTGGTTGGCGGCCACCGAGCCGAGCCGGGCCGACAGCATCAGCCCGGCCAGGGCGGCGAGCGCGCCGGCGACGATGAACGTCACCCAGATGACGCGCTCCACGCGGATGCCGGCTGCCCGTGCCGCGTCCGGGTTACCGCCGACCGCATAGATCGAGCGCCCGAACCGGGTGTAGCCGAGCACGACGATGCCCACGGCGAACGCCAGGACGACGATCCAGATCGACAACGGCACGGTGAGGATGCGCAGGCTGCCCAGGTTGTCGATGGTGGGGATCCGGTTGGCCAGGTTGGAGATGGTGGCGCCGCCGACGATCGCCAGTTGCAGGCCCCGCAGCGCGATGAGCATCGCCAGTGTCACGATGAACGCGGACAGCTTGAACCGTACGACCAGCAGCCCGTTGAACGCCCCGATCAGGGCGCCGAACGCCAGCGCCACCGGCAGGACCGTCCAGGTGGGCCACGGTGCGCCGAGCATCGAGGTCTGGCCGACCACCAGGAAGACCGCCACCGCGGGCGCGATGCCCACCACCGACTCCAGCGACAGGTCGAACTTTCCGACGATCAGCACCAGCGCCTCGGCCAGCACCACCAGTGCCAGCTCGGTCTGGTACTTCAGGACCGTGTCGACCAGGTAGGACTTGGTGAGGAAGACGTCCGGCTTGAGCGTGTAGCCGTAGATCAGCAGGGCGATGATCGGCGGGACCAGGGCGAGATCGCGCAACCGCGCGAGCCGCAGCCGGTTGCTGGGGCGACCGCTGGGTTGCGGCGGTCGCTGCGGCGCCTCCGGAGCGCCGACGGCCAGCGTCTCAGACATGCTTCTCACCGATCCCTTCGATCTCGGCCACGAGCGTGGCCTCGTCCCAGCCGCGCCCGTGCTCGGCGACGACGCGGCCGGCCACCATCACCACCACCCGGTCACACACCCGCAGGTCGTCCAGTTCGTCGGAGACCAGCAGGGCACCGCGGCCAGTCCGGGTCTCCGCGTCCACCACGCCCAGCAGGGACTCCTTCGACCGCACGTCCACCCCGACCGTGGGGTGCACCAGCACGAGGACCCGCGGATCGCGGGCCAGCGCGCGGGCCATCACGACCTTCTGCGCGTTGCCGCCGGACAGCTCACCGACCGGTTGATGCGGGCCGGCGGTGTGCACGTCGAGGTCAGCGATCGCCCTGCGGCCCTTGGCGTCGCGTCGCTTCGGCAGCACCACACCGGCCGGGCCGAGCCGGTCCGCGACGGTCATCGTGACGTTCTCCGCGACCGAGAGCCCGGGGACGAACCCGTCGGCGTTCCGATCCGCCGGCAGGTAGCCGATGCCGGCCCGCAGGGCGGCCGGAACGCTGGCCGGCTTCACCGTGAGGCCCGCGACCCGCACCTGGCCGGTACGCGGCCGCAGCCCCACCACCGCCTCGGCGAACTCCCGCTTGCCGCTCGCGGCGGACCCGGCCACCCCGACGATCTCGCCCTGCCGGATGGTGAGGTCGATCGGCTCGGTGACGTCGGGCACCCCGACCGCGTCGAGGGTGAGTGCCGGCTCGGCGTCGTCCGGCACCGGCGGTCGGTCCTGCCCGACCTGCACCAGCCCGTGCGCGTCACCGATCATCGCCTCCACGAGCCGGGCGTGGTCCAGCTCCGCCACCGGCGCCGTCACGATGTGCCGGGCGTCGCGGAACACCGTCACCCGCTGGCAGATCTCGTAGATCTCCGGAAGGTGGTGGGAGATGAACAGGAAGGTCACGCCCTGCTGCTGGAGGACGGTGAGGCGGTCGAAGAGCCGCGCGATGGCGCGGGCCTCCAGCTGTGCGGTCGGCTCGTCGAGGATCACGAACCGGGCGCCGTGCGACAGCGCGCCGGCGATCTCCACCAGCTGACGCTGCTCGACGGTCAGCTCCTTGGCCGGCGTGTCCGGGTCGACCGGCACCGACCACGACTCCAGCAGGTCGATGGCCGCCCGCCTCAGCCGGGACCGGGACAGCAGGCCGAACCGGCCCCGCGGCTGCCGGTCGAGGAAGAGGTTCTCCGCGACCGACAGCTCGCCGACCACGGACGGCTTCTGGTAGACGCAGGCGACCTGCTGGCGCCAGGCGACGCGGTCGCCCAGCGCCGGGGCCGGTCGGCCCGCGAAGCGGACCTCACCGGCGTCCGGTTTGAGCAGCCCGGTCAGGACACCGACCAGGGTGGACTTACCGGCGCCGTTGCGGCCGACGAGCGCGTGCGTCTCGCCGGGCAGCACGCTCAGCGTCCCGTCGGCGAGCGCCACGGTCGGGCCGAACCGCTTGGCGATTCCGATCGCCTCGACCACGGGTCTGGACTCGTCGTCGACCATCACACCGTCCCTCCGGATCCCGGCGTCGGGCCGCGCGGCGCCGGCCGTCCAGCAGGATGCCCGGCGCCGCGCGGTCCGCGCTACTTCTTGTTGCCCCAGAGGGCGGGGTCGTCGACGTTGTCCTTGGTGATCAGGGGCGCCGGAAGCTGGTCCTCGTAGCCGTTGGGCAGCTTGATGACGGTGCTGCCGTGGTCGGTCGGACCCTCCTTCGGCGTCACGCCCTCCATCGCCTGCTTGGCCCAGTACAGGCCGTACTGCGCGTAGGCGTCCGCCGGCTGCGAGACGGTCGCGTCGATCTCGCCCTTGCGGATCGCGTCCAGCTCCTGCGGGATGCCGTCGTTGGACACGATGAAGATGTGCTTCGGGTCCGTGGGCGCAACGAGCAGCTTGCGCTGCTTGAGCACCTGCAGGGTCGGGTCGAGGAACACCCCGCCGGCCTGCATGTAGACACCCTTGATGTCCGGGTCGGTCGACAGCCGGGTCTCCAGGGCGGCCTGGGCCTTGCTGCCCTCCCACTCGGTCGGCTCCTCGAACACCGTGATGCCCGGGAACTTCGTGGTCATGCACTCCTTGAACGCCTCGGACCGGTCCCGACCGTTGATCGACGACAGCGCGCCCTGGAACTCGATGACCTTGCCCTTGCCGCCGAGCTTCGCACCGAGGAACTCGCAGGCCTTGGTGCCGTACGCCCGGTTGTCGGCGCGGACGACCATGTAGACGCTGCCGTTGTCCGGCCGGGTGTCCACGCTCACCACGGGGATCTTCTTCTGCGCCAGCTCGTCGAGCTTCGGCCCGATCGCCCCGGTGTCCTGCGGGGCGATCACGAGTGCCTTGGCCCCCTGGGTGACCAGGCTGTCGACGTTGCTGATCAGCTTCTGGATGTCGTTCTGCGAGTTGGTCTGCGCGGTGAGTTCGACGCCGACCTCGCCGGCCTTCGGGGCGATGTAGCTGGCGTACGCGTTCCAGAAGTCGGAGTCCGCGCGCGGCAGGTCGACGCCCACCGCGCCGGTGCCTCCCCCGCCGGCGGCGGGCTCGTCGGAATCCTTGCTGCACGCCGCCGCGGACGCGACCAGCGCCGCGGCCATGGACAGCCCGAGCACCCGTCGGGCGGTCACACCGATCGTCATGGGTTTCCTCGATTCATTGGCAGGGAAGGGTTTTCGCGGTCCTCGGCCGCCGGGGCGGCCTGCCGGAGGCGGAGCCCGTGCATGCCGCCGTCGACGGCGAGCACGGTCCCGGTGGTGGACGCGGCCAGCGGGCTGGCCAGGTAGGCGATCGCGGTGGCGACCTCGGCGGCGGAGACCAGCCGGCCGATGGGTTGACGCGCGCGCAGGGCGGCCAGTTCGGCGTCCGGGTCCTCAGCCGCGGCGAGCAGCCGCCGGACCCACGGGGTGTCGACGGTGCCGGGGTTGACGCAGTTGACCCTGATGTTCTCGGCGACGTGGTCGGCGGCCATGGCGAGCGTCAGCGCCTGCACGGCGCCCTTCGTCGCGCTGTAGAGCGCCCGGTTGGGCAGGCCGGCGGTCGCCGCGATCGAGCAGGTGTTGACCACGGCGGCGTGGGCCGACGTCCGCAGGTACGGCAGGGCCGCCCGGGTGACGCGGACGATGCCCACCACGTTGACGTCGAGGACGCGGTGCCACTCGTCGTCGCTGTTCGCCTCGACGCCGCCCTGCGCGCCGGTGCCCGCGTTGTTGACCAGCACGTCGATCCCGCCGAGCTGCCGCCCGGCCGCGGCGACGGCCCGGGTCACCAGCTCCGCGTCGGTCACGTCGCAGGTGATGCCGTGCAGCGGGGCCGGCACGCCGGAGGGGTCCAGGTCGAGGCAGGCGACGGTGGCACCCCGCTCGGCAAGCAGCTGGGCGGTGGCGAGACCGATGCCGGAGCCACCCCCGGTGACCACGGCACGCAGGCCGGCGAACTCCGCGCTCATGCCGCGTCTCCTTCCGTCCAGACGGGACCGTGCGGGTAGGCGTAGTCGACCAGCGTCCGCGGTCGGAGGTCGGCGCTGAACCCGGCTGCGGTCGGGGCGACGTAGTTGCCGTTGCGGATGACGACCGGGTGGACGAAGTGCTCGTGCAGATGGTCGACGAACTCGATCACCCGGTTCTCCATCGAGCCGGACACCGCCAGGTAGTCGAACATCGACAGGTGCTGCACCAGCTCGCAGAGGCCGACCCCGCCGGCGTGCGGGCACACCGGCACGCCGAACTTCGCCGCCAGCAGCAGGATCGCCACGTTCTCGTTGACGCCGGCCACCCGCGCGGCGTCCAGTTGCAGGTAGGAGATCGCGTCGGTCTGCAGGAGCTGCTTGAAGACCACCCGGTTCTGGACGTGCTCGCCGGTGGCGACCTTCACGGGAGCGATCGCGCGGGCGATGGCGGCGTGGCCGAGCACGTCATCGGGGCTGGTGGGCTCCTCGACCCACCACGGGTCGAAACGGGCCAGCTCCCGGACCCAGGTGATCGCCTGGCCGACGTCCCACCGCTGGTTGGCGTCGACGGCGATGCGGACGTCCGGGCCCACCGCCGCCCGGGCGATGCCCATCCGCCGGACGTCGTCGGCGAGGTCCGCCCCGACCTTCAGCTTGAGCTGGGTGAAGCCGTCGGCGACGGCCTCCTTGCAGAGGCGCGCCAGCTTGGCGTCGTCGTACCCGAGCCAGCCCGGGGTGGTGGTGTAGCCGGGGTAGCCGTGCTCGAGCAGGTACGCCTCCCGCTCGGCCCGGCCGGGCTGCGCACGGCGGAGGATCTCCAGCGCCTCGGCGGGGGTGAGCGCGTCGGACAGGTAGCGGAAGTCGACCAGGTCGATGAGCTCTTCCGGGGTGGAGTCGGCGAGCAGCTTCCACAGTGGCTTGCCCGCGCGCTTGGCGCGCAGGTCCCACAGGGCGTTGACGACCGCGGAGATCGCCATGTGCATGACGCCCTTCTCCGGGCCGAGCCAGCGCAGCTGCGAGTCGTGCACCATCGCGCGCCAGACGCCCCCGAGGTCGCTCAGCGTGGCGTCGAGTGGGCGCCCGACGACGTACGGCTCCAGGGCGCGGATCGCCGTGGTCTGGATGTCGTTGCCGCGCCCGATGGTGAAGGCGAACCCGTGGCCCTCGTGCCCGTCCGGGTGATCGGTGCCGATGACGACGTACGCCGCCGAGTAGTCCGGGTCCGGGTTCATGGCGTCGGAGCCGTCCAGCTCCCGCGAGGTGGGGAACCGGATGTCGTGCGTCCGCAGGCCGGTGATCCGCGCGGTCATGCGGCCTGCCCCACCGTCTGGCGCTGCGCGCCGAGGCCGTCGATCTCGACCTCGATCACGTCGCCGGGCCGCAGGTAGGGCTTCGGGTCGGGCTGCCCGAGCGCCACGCCGGCCGGTGTGCCCGTGTTGATGACGTCGCCCGGTTCGAGCACCATGAACTGGCTGACGTACCGGACCAGCTCGGCGACGCCGAAGATCATGGTCTTGGTGGTGCCGTCCTGCCGGCGGGTGCCGTTGACGCTCAGGCGCAGGCCCAGCTGCTGCGGGTCGGGCACCTCGTCGGCGGTGACCAGCCAGGGGCCGAGCGGATTGAAGGTCTCGCAGGACTTGCCCTTGTCCCACTGGCCGCCGCGTTCGAGTTGGAACTCCCGTTCCGACAGGTCGTTGGACACGGCGTAGCCCGCCACGCAGGCCAGCGCCGCGGCGTCGTCCTCGAGGTAGCGCGCGGTGCGGCCGATGACGGCCGCGAGCTCGACCTCCCAGTCGGTCTTGACGCTGCCCCGCGGGATCAGCACCTGGTCGTCGGGCCCGACCATGGTGTTCGGCGCCTTCATGAACAGGATCGGTTCCGCCGGCGGCTGCGCACCCGTCTCCGCGGCGTGGTCGGAGTAGTTCAACCCGACGCACACGATCTTGCCCGGTCGGGCGATCGGCGCGCCGATCCGCGGCGACGGGTCGGCCACGAGGGGCAACTTCCCGGCCGCGAGCGCGGCGCGCGCCACCCCGATGCCGTCACCGGCGAGGAAATCCCCGTCGATCTCGGCCACCAGGCCGGAGAGGTCCACGAGCCGGCCCTGCGCGTCCAGCGCCGCTGGGCGTTCCTGGCCGGTCGGCCCCACTCGAAGCAGCTTCACTCCACAACCTCCGGCCAAACATCGGATCTGTTGCCTGGTTGTATAGTTGAGTTACGCGCGTGTTGCAATAGGACGCCGAGAAGTTGCTCGAATAGATCCGATGACAGCGCCGGGGTTTGGGTGTTCGGTGTGGGCACCGGGCAGACGGCGGTCCAGGTCGGAGCGTCGCGACGGCGTGGACCCGTACGGCAGCTCGCAGCGCGGCCGTACGCGGCACCGAGCCGGTCTGTCCAGTGTGCTGCGCGACGTGAGGGCGCGCGCGGTGCCGGCGCCGGTCAGGCCGGCGGCAGCGCCGACCCGGGACCGCCGAGCGCGTTGCGCAGCCACTGCTCGACGCCGGCGACGTGCACCGTCGCCCAGGCCCGGGCGGCCTCGGGCTGGCGCGCCTCGATCGCCTCGCAGATCGCCTCATGCTGCTCCCGCGTGCGCCGCACGGCACCTTCCTGGGTGAGCCCCCGCCAGATGCGCGCGCGGGTCGTCGGCCCGGAGAGGCTGTCGATCAGCGAGCACAGGACGTTGTTCCCGGACCCGGCGGCGATGTGGTTGTGGAACCGCAGGTCGTTGGCCACCAGCGCCTCGACCGTCGGCGACTCCCCCAGCTCCGCGAGGATCGCCCGCAGGCCGGCGATGTCCTCGTCACTCATCCGGATCGCGGCCAGCTCGGTCGCGGCGGGTTCGAGGACGCGGCGCACCTCCAGGAACTGCAGCACCGTGTCGTCCTGGTGAAAGTCGACAACGAACCCGATGGCGTCCAGGAGCAGGGCGGGTTCGAGGCTCGTGACGTACGTGCCGTCCCCCTGCCGCACATCCAGCACCCGGATCAGCGACAGCGCCTTGACCGCCTCGCGCAGGGAGTTGCGCGAGAGGCCCAGCCGCTCGGCGAGGTCCGCCTCCCTGGGCAGCCGGGAGCCCGGAAGCAGCTCGCCCTGAACGATCATGGCCTTGATCTTGTCGATCGCCTCGTCGGTTACCGGCACCTCGCCCCTCCCGGAGATCGGATGTTCCGGAGCCTACCCGCGGGTCGCGCCGGTCCGAAATCCAGCATCGTCCATAGGTCGGATGTCTCCCCGCCCACGTATCTTCGACCTCTCCGCTCCGCGCACTCGACGCTCTTCCAGGAGCAGGCGGGGCACCTCCACGACGCCGCATGGACCGAGCTTGATTCATCCCATCTATCGCGAGCGGGAGCGAGGTCGCGGTGTCACCGCCGTACCGGTAGCGGGGGCAGCGCGCGCCCAGATGGCGCTGGCCGCCGCCATCGGGATCGCGGTGCTGCGATCGTCGATCCAGCTGCAACCGCTGAGTTCGGCCACCGAGCAGGACCTGGTCGGCCCGCTGCGCGACCTGGTCGACGCGCTGCTGCCACGTCGGTGAGCCCGGCGGCGCCGCCCGTCGCCGCGCCCGGGCACGAAGCCGCGTGGGGCGGGCCGTGATCACGGCCCGCCCCACGCGTCACCGCTACCGGCGACTCACCTCGCGCCAGTCACGGTGAAGGGCAGAGCAACCCGCGTCGCCGATCTGGCACCGACCAGCGTGACGTCGGTCGGGCCGGCCTTCGCCGCCCCGGGGACGCTCACCGTCGCGCCGGCGATGACACCGTCGCCATTCGCGCGCACGGTGCTGACCGCGAGATCGTCACCGAAGCTGATCGTGACCGCCTCGTTGGGAGCGAATCCCGCGCCGTCGACCGTGATCGACGTACCGCGCGGGCCCGTCGTGGTCGTCAGCGCCGCCTGCGGGTCGTAGCTCGGCTTCTCCGGCTGCCCGGTCACCTGGACGGTGGCCGTCGCCGGCGTCCGCGAGGACGCGCCGGTGGCCGTGACGGCGTACCGGCCCGGCTCCGCGTCACCGGCCGTCGCCACGGAGGCGCGAACCGCTCCCGCCGCGGAGGCCGCGACCTTGACGGTCCGTGCCGGACTGGTGCCGAGAGTCACGGTCACCTGCTCGCCGGCCGCGAACCCGCTGCCGCTGATGGTGACCGCGTCACCGGTGGTCACGGTGGCGGACGCCGACACCGCGATGGCCGTCTGGGCTGCGCCCCGCGCGACGGTCACCGTGAAGGTCTCGGTGCTGCTCGACAGCGTGTCCCACGCGGTGACGTGCACCGTGTAGGTGCCCTCCTGCGCGTACGTGTGCCGTCCGCTCAGCGCACCGTCCGTTCCGATCGTGACGTCGTCCGGAACCGTGCCGTCGCCCCACTGCACCCGGGCGCGGTAGCCCGTCGTGCCGGGAACGCCGCCGCTCACCGAGCCGAGCGCCGCCGCGAGGACCTGACCGGCGTGGGCCGTCTGGTCGCTCGGGGCGGTGGTCGCCAACGCGGCGGCCGGCGTGCCGTCGTTCGCGATGGCGAACACGTGGATCCGGCCCGCCGAGCCGGGGTCGCCGGTCTGCGTCGGCAGGGTCACCGAGACGAGCGTCTTGCCGGCCGGGATCTGGTACGGCGCGGTGGCGAACAGGAACGGCTGGGCGCCGTCCCGGCTCGTGCCGCTCAACCGGTACGCGGCCTTGGCGACGACGACGTTGCCGTACGACGGGGTGCCGTTGGCGTTGCCGCCCAGCGTCCAGTCACTCATCTGGATCGGGATGCCGGCCGTGCTGCCGTCGCTGAACGTCGCCGTCCCGGTGGTGTTCTGGTTGCCCTGCGTACCGGCGCCGATGAACGAGATGCTCCGGGCGTCGGCCGGAAGGTTCAGAACGACCGTCCTGCCGTTGCCGCTGGCGTTGTCCGGCTGCCCTGCCGGGATCACCGGCAGCGTGAACTGCAGCGCCGTTCCGGGCACCTGGTGCCGCTGCCCCTGCGTCACGCCGGCTGCCGTCAGAGCGGCCCGCGAGTACGCCCACGACTTCGCGTCGCAGTTCGCCGCGAGGGTGCCCTCGTCACCGATGCAGAGCGTGTCGAACGCCGCGGTGAGGCCGGAGCTCGGCGCGTAGGCAACGTCGACGCCGACCGTGACCGAGCCCTGGCCGGTGCCGTCGGTCACCGTGACGCTCGCCTGGTGGTGACCCGGCGTGGCGTAGGTGTGCGAGCCGCTGACGCTGTAGACGGCCCGCGAGCTCAGCGTCAGGGTGCCCTCGGTGGCCGGCGAGCCGTCACCCCAGTCGATCGTGGCCTGGTACCCGCTGGCGGTGCCCCCGGTGACCGAGGCCAGCGGCACCGAGACCGGTACGCCGGACGTCGCGTGCACGCTGCCCGCGGCGGTCACCGCGACGTCGCCGCCACCGATCTCGAGGTCGCCTCCGGCGAGCAGCTCGACCTCGGCGAGGTGCGCCTGCGCGGCACCGACGGTCCCGGTCACGACGAGACGGAACTGGGCGAACCGTCCCGGCTTGTCGATGGTGAACGGACGGGTCTGGTTGCGCCACCGGAACACCTCGCCCTTGCGCGAGTCGAGGGTGCTCCAGGTGATGCCGTCGTTCGAGCCCTGCAAGCGCCAGTCGGTCGGATCGCCCACACCCGCCCCGGAGGTGAGGGTGTAGTGGCTCGGCTTCTGCTTGCCACCCCGTGCGACCCAGGTGACCTGCGGCGTCGCGGAGGTGAAGGTCAGCTGCGTGGTCGACGAGTCGTCGAACAGCTTCGCCGCGTCCTGCCCGCCCGTCGCGGTCGCGGTGCCGAGGCCCGGACCGGTGACGTCCTGCAACGGCTGCGGCGCCTTGTCGCCCCTGGTCAGTGACGGCGGCGCGTCGTTCCTGCCGGTGCCCCAGGACGACGGCTTGGCGCCCATCTGGAAGTCGATCGTGCCGCCCTTGGCGAGCGCGGACACGTCGACGGACAGCTCCCGCTGCTTCTTTCCGTTGACCTTGACGCCCTGCACGTACACGTTCGTCGTGCTGTTGTTCGGCGCGTTGACGACGATGTCGCCGCTGGTGCGGTGGACGGTCATCTTCGTGAACTGCGGCGAGCCGATGGCCCAGTGCGACGACCCGGCCTGCAACGGGTAGATGCCCAGCGAGCTGAGGATGTACCAGGACGACATCTCGCCGTTGTCCTCGTCGCCCAGGTAGCCCTGGCCGATCTCGCTGCCGACGTAGAGGCGCCGCAGGATCTCCCGCACGAGCTCCTGCGTCCGGGCCGGAACACCCGCGTAGTCGTACATGTAGGGGATGTGGTGCGACGGCTGGTTGCTCATGCCGAGCTGACCCATCCGCACCGCACGCGCCTCGAGCATCTCGTGGATCGTGCCGCCGTACCCGCCGGGCCGGTCGGCGTTCTCCGGAGTGGCGAAGAACTGGTCGAGCTTGTCGCGCAGCGCCTTCTGCCCGCCGTACAGGTTGGCCAGTCCCTGGCCGTCCTGCTGCGCGGTGAACGCGAAGTTCCACCCGTTGGTCTCGGTGTAGACGCCACCCCAGTCCAGCGGGTCACCGTCGAGGAAGTTGCCCGCCGCGTCCCGACCCTGGAAGAGCTTCGTCTCCGGGTCGAAGAGGTGGACGTAGTTGCGGGCGCGCTCCAGGAAGTACCGCGACTCCTCCCTGAGCCGCTGGCGCTCCGACTTCGGCGTGGCCGGGTCCTTGGCCAGGGCCGCGCCCATGTTGCCGATGCCGTAGTCGTTGATGAAGCCTTCCAGCGCCCACGACACCGACTCGCCGGTGGAGGTCGGGGTGTAGCCGAGGAACAGCGAGGTCTCGATGCCCTTG
Organism: Micromonospora sp. NPDC049301; assembly: GCF_040678715.1. Lineage (NCBI taxonomy): Bacteria > Bacillati > Actinomycetota > Actinomycetes > Micromonosporales > Micromonosporaceae > Micromonospora > Micromonospora sp. NPDC049301. The sequence continues at coordinate 121,648 of NZ_JBFAQO010000007.1, forward strand.
CGGCCGACCGCGCCGCGCCCGGACGCGACGGTGGCGTCCTTGACCGCCGCGTCGTACGCCGCGAGCGGGTCGGGCAGCTTGACCCCGGTGAGGTACGCCTGGGCCAGTGCCACGTTCGCGCTGGTGCCGGTCATCAGGTCGGCGTAGCCGGGGGACGACCAGCGGGCGATCCAGCCGCCGTCACGGTAGTGCTGGACGAACCCGTCCGAGATCCTGGCCGCGACGTCCGGGTACAGCAGCGCGTAGGCGGGCCACACGGTGCGGTAGGTGTCCCAGAATCCGTTGTTGACGTAGATCTGACCGTCGACGATCTTCGCGCCGGTGTGGGTGGCGGTCGACGTGCCGGTCGGCGCGGACACCGGGCTCGCGTACTGCCAGCGCGGCGCGGCGGCGGTGCCGGTGTTCTCCGACTGCGAGTTCGGGTAGAGGTTCAGCCGGTACAGGTTCGAGTACATCGTCACGAGCTGCGTCTCGGTCGCGCCCCGCACCTCGACGCGCCCGAGCCGGTCCTGCCAGGCCGCCGTGGCGTCGGCGTGGACCTGGTCGACGCTCTTCCCGGTGACCTCCAGGTCGAGGTTGCGCTGCGCCTGGTCGACCGAGAGGAACGAGGTCGCGATGCGCATCGTCACCTGGCGGTTCGCGGAGACGTCAAAGGTGGCGGACGTCGCGGAGGACGCCGTGGGAGCACGGTCGAAGGCGCCGGACACGAACATCCGGCTACGACCGGCGGAGAGGCCGCTTCCGTTGTCGACCCAGCCAGTGAACGTGCCGCCGGTGCCGATGGTGAACGTGCCGTTGTAGAAGACGAGGCTGCCGGTCGCCGGCCCGGACGGGAAGGTGAACCGCATGATCCCGGCGTGGTCGGTGGGCGCCATCTCGGCGGTCAGGCCGTTCTGCAACGCGACCCGGTAGAAGTCCGGCTGGGCCGTCTCGTCCTCGTGGCGGAAGGCGACCGCCCGGCTGGAGGGCGGCCCGGTGAGGGGCCCGCCGCCCGCCACCGGCATGACCGACATCTGGTTGCGGTCACCCATCCACGGGCTGGGCTCGTGCGAGATCGCGAGGCCCTGCAGCGTGGGCAGGTTGGCCGCGTTGTTGACCCGGTGGTACTGGTACTCCCACGAGTTGGACGTCGCGTCGGTCACCGGGGTGAAGAAGTTGAAGCCGTTCGGCACCGAGGTGATCGGCAGGTTGTTGCCGCGCGAGAACCCACCCGTCGAGTTGGTCCCGCGCCGGGTGTCGACGTAGTTGGTGAGCCGGGAACCGTCGATCGCCGCCGGCGAGGCCGTCACCGCCAGGTCGTCGAGCCAGCCCTGGAACCGGGTCTCCCCCGTCGCCCGCGGGTTGTCGTACGCGAGCAGGATGCGGTCGATCGTCTTGCCGCGCGCGATCGTGCCGATGTCGGCCTGCACCGCGTTCCACTGGTCGGCGTAGAGCACCTTCGACGCGCCCTGCCCGGCTGCGGTGAGTGCGTAGCCGTGCTGGTCGACGGGCGAGAGCCGGCTCAGGTAGCTGCCGTCGGTGAAGTGCAGGTCGAGCGCCGCGTAGGTGGACGGGTACCCGGCGTCCTGACCGGTGAACTCGGGGAAGATCTTGTAGGAGAGCCGGGTCTTCGGTCCGACCGGGATGTCGACGTCGAACAGCCTGTTCGTCGCGTACGAGCGGCCGGCGCCCTCGGCGCCGCCCGCGTACCGGAGCGAGGCCAGCCCGGTGAATCCGACCCCCGGCTTGGTGGTGTAGCCACCGGACGGACCGGCGCCGGTGACGCTGACCATCGGGGTGGCCGGCGGCTTGACGTCCGAGCCGTCGCTGATGTCCCAGCCGGCGAGCTGCACCAGCGAGTCACCGGAGTTGGCGGTGACGTTCAGCCGGTAGTAGCCGTAGGCGGTCGTGTTGGTGAAGCTGTACGCCTTCGTGGCGAACCGGCCACCGAAGGTCTGCCCGGTCTGCCGGTTCAGGTCGATCCACGTGCTGCCGTCGGTGGACCCCTGGAGGGTGAAGTCCCTGGGGTCGCGGGTCGGCGCGTCGTCGGCCGAGGTCAGCGCGTACCGCACCACGGCCGCCGGCTTCGTCAGCTGGTAGGTCACCCAGCCGGTCGGGTTGAACGCCAGCCACTTGGTGGCGGGGTTGCCGTCCGTGAGCTTCGCTGCGGTCTCGTTCGGCGCGTTCTCGGCGCTCGCGGTCACCGCACCGACCTGATCGAGCAGGCTGCCGGGCAGTCCCGTGCGGCTCGATCCGCTCAGGTTCGCCTGGACCGGCTTGCCACTCGCGTCGACCTCGACGGTGCTGGCGGAGGGTTGCGGGTCGGCGGACTCGAACGACGAGCTGAAGGTGCCGGGCGGCGCCGTGGTGGGCGCGGCGCTGGCCAGCGGTGCGCCGACGAGCAGGCCCACCGGCAGCAGGACCGCGGTTGTCGCGGCGATCAGTCGGGGGCTCAGGAAGCGCGCAATGGGGGGATGCGACATAGGGGCAGGGCCTTTCGCCTCGAACCGGGTCGAGTACGTCAAACGTCTGGGCAGGGTGGACCGTGGCTGCGGTCCATCGTGGTGGACTCCTTCGGAGCCGCCGCCTGACATCGTTGTCATGAGCGTTCACGACGACGAATCAGGCAGCGGTGGACTGGGGCTGATAGTTCCGGGTAGGTCACGACCATGTCAATGGGTTCATCAGAGCGAAACAGACCGCCACCGGGCGGGCCGGCGATGCCGGAGCGGTCGCGGTGACCGGCCCGACCTCCGCTCCGAAAACCATTTCGGCATCGCGCCGAGGGCTCGATGATCCACCACCCTCCACAGCTTCTCAGCCTTCCCCGGAGCCAGCGTGCGCACTACGCTTGCGGCAAGCACGAGGGCAGCAGGCACCCGCCAATCACCCTGAAATGTTTGCGAAAGGCTTTCGGTGGGCCGACGACGATCCCAGGCAGTGACGTTGAGCGACGTGGCCAATCGCGCCGGCACCTCCGTGGCCACGGCGTCCAAGGCACTCAACAGCCGCGCCGAGGTCGCCCCGGAGACCCGGGAACGGGTCCTGCGGGCCGCCGCCGAGTTGTCGTTCCAGCCCAACGTGCTCGCCCGCGGTCTGATCTCCGGGCGCACCCGCACGGTCGGGCTGCTCACCGACGAGCTCGGCGGACGGTTCGCCATACCCATCCTGCTCGGCGCCGAGAACGCACTCGGCAACGGGCAGATGTCCGTCCTGCTCTGCGACGCCCGTGGCGACGCGATCCGCCGGCAGCACTACATCCGTACCCTGCTCGCCCGCCAGGTCGACGGGTTCATCGTGGTCGGCGACAGCAACGACGTGCGCTCCTCGTTGACCCGGGACATCCCGGTCCCGGTGGTCTACGCCTACGCCGAGTCGACCGATCCGAACGACCTGTCGATCGTCGCGGACGACGAGGGTGGCGCCCGGCTCGCCGCCGACCACCTGGTGTCGCACGGCCGCCGCAGGATCGGGCATATCACCGGGCCGGACACCTACCGCTCGGCACGCGATCGCGCCACCGGGCTGCGGGCGGTGCTCGCCGAGGCGGGCCTCACCCCGGCCGGCGACCCGCTCTACGGCGAGTGGTCGCAGCGGTGGGGCCGGCACGCCACCCGGCTGCTGCTCGCCGCCCGACCGGACGTGGACGCGATCTTCTGCGGCAACGACCAGATCGCCGCCGGCGCCGCCGACACCCTGCGTGACCTCGGTCGGCGCATCCCGGACGACGTGGCGATCGTCGGCTACGACAACTGGGAGTTCTTCGCGGCCGACTGCCGACCGCCCCTGACCACCGTGGACCTCAACCTCGAACAACTCGGCGCGACCGCGGTCAACCACCTCTTGGCCGCGATGGACGGCAACCCCGGCACCGGTGTCATCCGGCAACCCGGCCGCCTGGTGGTCCGTGAGTCCACCGGCCCGGTCCTGCACCACTGAAGCCACCCGCGAGGCGGTGGCGCGGGGCTCAACCGACGGGCAGGGTCGACTCGCGCATCACGACGCGACCGGGAAACTCCTCCGAGCTGGGCGCGGCACCGTCGATGGCCGCGAAGAGCCGCTGGCCGGCCACCTCGCCGAGGTGCTTGAGGTTCATGTCGATGCTGGTCAGTCGCGGCCGGGAGTCCGCGGCGATGGCCTCCCAGTTGTCGAAGCCGATGACGGAGATGCTGCGCGGCACGTCGCGCCCCACGTCACGCAGCGTCTCCAGGACGCCACGGGCGATCTGGTCGCTGCCGCAGAAGATCGCGTCGACCTCGGGATGCTGCTCGACGACCATGTGCGCCGCGGCTCTGCCCCAGGACTCGTCCCACGACCCGAAGTAGGGCCGGTCGCCGACCATCCGCAGGCCGGCGGCGGCGAGCGCGGCGGCCGCACCCTCGGCACGGTCCCGCGCCGCCTGGAACCCGGCCTCCCCGGTGATGTGGGCGATGGTGCGCCGGCCGCACGCGAGCAGATGCTCGATGGCGAGCCGCCCACCACCCACGTTGTCGACCGTGATCGAGATGTCCGCCGGATTGGCGGAGGGCGCGTAGACGTACACGACCGGCACCGGGATGGTGCCGGCCAGCGGCGGGCGGGGGTCGGTGCGGGAACCCACGACGATCAGGCCGTCCACGCGCCGGGACAGCAGCGCCTGCACGTGGTGCTTCTCCCGGATCGCGTCGCCGCGCGCGTCGCAGAGGAAGACCGAGACCTGGCCCGCCCCCGACGCGTCCTCGGCGCCCATCAGGATGGGGATCGAGAAGCGCCCCTCCAGGTCGCTGGTCAGCAGGCCCACCGTCCCGGTCCGGCCGCTGAGCAGTCCGCGGGCCAGGGCGTTCGGGGCGAAGGACAGCAGCTCCGCGGCCTCCAGCACGCGGGTCCTCGTGGTCGTCTTCACCTCGCCGCGACCGTTGATGGCCTTGGACGCGGTGGCAACCGACACTCCGGCGAGCCGGGCGACATCGGTGAGCGTCGGCGGGCGGTAGGCGGGGACCTCGGGCTCGGTGGTCATGTGATGCTCCCTCTCAGCGACCGACACAGGTGCGCCGCGCGGCGGCGAGGCCGTCGCCGAGTGTCTTGTCGATCAGCCAGCGGAAGCACATCCTAAAACCTTTTCGGCTATGTTGCGGCGCGGTTGCGGTCCGGTAGCACGCGCGGATGCCCCTACCCGCGCCCGAACACTACACGGAGAGCCGGTGGCGCTGGCACGGGCAGGGATGCGCCATCCCGAAAACCTGTCGAAACCCACGACAGGCTGATCGTCGGTGGGCGGCAGGTGGCCGCCCCACCGCCAGCGGAACTGCCGTGGCCCGGTCGGTCCGACCGGGCCACGGCACGCCGTCCTGCGGACTGACAGCAGCCGGCAACGGCCTACGGAGCCAGCTCCCTGTTCGATCGCGCGGCGCCCGCCACGACGATCGACCTCTCCTCCCGGCTGAGGATTCCCGCCTGGACGAACGCCTGCGCGACGTGGTCGACGGTCGACACGAACTGGCCGTGGTTCTTGAAGGGTGCCTCGTCCCAGACGAGGTCGAGGAAGGTCGGGCCGTCACTGCCGGGCGACGGGACGCCCGCCACCGGTACGTCGTAGTTCGGCAGACCGTCGTTCCGCTTCCGGTTGGGCACACCGGTGTCGACCGACCCGAACACGATCGTCGGCTCGACCCGCCGGAAGTAGCTCGAGGCGGCCTGCGCGTCGCCGACGTAGTACGGCCGCAGGGTGAAGCCGTGCGTGGTGAAGAGCGGGTCACCGGCCTCGGTGGTGCCCGTCGGCGTGATCGCCGCCCGGGCGTAGTCGCCGTCGCGCTTCAGGTGGCGGTACAGGGAGAGTTCCCGGTAGTTGCCGGCACCCGGGTTCCCGAGGATCTGCATGAGCAGGGGCCCCCAGAAGATCGACTGCGTGTCGGGGCGGTCCAGTGCCCGCTCGATCCGGATGCTGAACGGCATCCGGATCTCGACGGTGTCGCCCGGCTTCCACGTCCGGCTCAGGGTCAGGTAACTGCCGGGCTTGGCGGTGGCCTTGTGGGCGACGCCGTTGATGGTGACGAGGAATCCCCTCTCCACCCAGCCCGGCACCCGCAGCTTGATGTCGAGCCGCCCGCTGCCGTCGACGGTCAGCCGGGTGCGGTCCTCCCGCGGGTAGTTCGTCTCCTGGGTGACGACGAAGCCCTTCTCCGCCCAGGTCAGCGTCGACGGCACGTACAGGTTGACCCAGAGCGTCCCGCCGTCGGCCGACCTGAAGTAGACCGTCTCCTGGTACTTGGTGTGGTTCTCCATGCCGGTCCCGCCGCAGCAGGTGCCGGTGTTGCCGTAGCTGCGCGTGGCCCCCGGGGTCAGCGGCTGGAAGTAGGTGACCTGCGGGTTGTTGACGTTCGTGTTGTCGGCACGCGACCCGAGGATCTGGTTGAGCAGGCCACGCTCGTAGTAGTCCAGGTACGCCGGGTCGTGCTCGTGGAGGAACAGGTTACGAGCCAGCTTGATCAGGTTGTAGGTGGTGCAGGTCTCCGCGCCGCCCTGGGCGATCGAGTTCGCGATGTTGCCCCGGTTCTGGAACAGCTCGGTGTTGTTGTTGGAGCCCGGGTAGTTGCCGCCCGTCCCACCGTTGGCGTAGGTGCGGTGCGGGACGACCATCCCGAAGAAGTTCTTGGCGGCCGTGAAGTACTCGGGATCGCCGCTGTGCTCGTAGACGCGCAGGTAGCCGACGAACTGCGGCACGTGCGAGTTGGCGTGCAACCGATCCGGACGGCGACGACCGGGACGGGTCTGCGGTGTCGTGACGAGGATGTCGCGGTTCTCGACGCAGGCGTCGAAGAGCGACTCCCGGTTGTCGAAGCGCTTGGCGGTGTCCAGGTGCCGCGCGTCGCCGGTGAGCGCGTAGATCTCGGGGAACACCTCGTTCGCTCCCCCGGTCTCGCCGGCGATGTAGAGGTCCCACATGTAGTTCAGGTTGTCCCGGGTGATCGGGCCGGTGTACGCGGGGTGGTTCTTGTCCCCGACGGTCAGCGCGAGGTGCGCCCACTCGGCCATCCGAACGACCACGTCGAGGGCCTTCCGGTTGTCGGTGTGGTGGTACGCGTCGAGCAGCCCACGCATGATCTTGTGCTGCGTGTACCAGGGTGCCCAGGTGTTGGTGCTCAGGTCACCGCCGTAGACGGCCCACCGTGGCGGGCCGAGTCGGAGCACCGCGTCCTCCGGGATCGCGCCCAGGTAGCCGGGATGGGTCGGGACCCAGAGGGCGCCCCCGCCGCTCTGGCTCGCCACGATGCCGCCGTCGCGGCCGTTGGGCGAGGCGTCCCTGATCGTGGAGCCGTCCTCCTCCTCGAACCGGTACCAGGCGATCGACCCGCCGCCGGTGCTCCCGGCCGCCGAGTCCAGCAGCGACCGGACCTCCTGCTGGCTCAGGGCCCGGTCGAAGATGTGGAACTCGTCGACGGTCGCGTCCAGGTACGCGTCGCCGTACTGCGACCGCCCGATCCACCGGTTCCCGGGGTTTCCGAGGTCGGCCGGGCTGAGGGTCATGGCCGTGTTCTGGCCGGCCTGTTGACCGTTCACGTACAGCGTGCCGGTGCGCTGGGTGAGGGTGACGGCGAGGTGCACCCACTGGTTGGTCGGCAGGGCAGCGGTGCCGTCGATCCGCTGCTCACCGCCGCTGCCGCCGACGGTGATCGCGAATCTCGGCACGTTGCCCGGGACACCGGCGCGCGGGGTCAGGAACATGTTGACCGTGGTGTTCTGACCGAAGTCGAACAGTCGGCTCCAGTTCTGGGTGGAGGCGAGATTCACCCAGGCGGCGATGGTGAAGTCGGCGAGCTGGCTGATCGCCTCCTGCGGAAGGGCCACGTGCTGTGCCCGGCTGGGGCCGTTCAGGCGCAGGCCGCTTCCGAAGCGACCCGGCACCCTGCCGATCTGCGGCTCCTCCGGTTCCTCTCCGGGGCCGCCCCCGCCCATCCGGGCGGTGATGGCGGCCTGGCAGGCCGCGAGCTCGTCGACCATCCAGTCGAGCTTGCTCTTGAAGATCGGTTCTCCATGGTCGGCGTAGCCCTGCGCCAGCGCCGTCATGAAGTGGCCGGCCCAGTGGCCGCTGAGCAGACCACCGTCCTCCCAGCCTCCGGGGACGGAGACGCCCGGCGGGTTCGGTCGGCCGGCCTGGTTGTTGAACAGCACGAGGAAGCGCCGCTCGTCGAGCTGCCGGAGGTAGCTCTTCATGCGGTCGCGTTTCTCCTGGAACAGACCGTCGCCCAGCGTCACGTCACGCAGCTGGAACGGCCGGACCGGGGCGGTGCCCCCGGGGCCGGGGTCGGCCGGGACCACGCCGGGTGGAGTCGGAACGGCTGACGCCTCGGTGGCTGCCTGGGCGGCGGTCGGGGGGAGCGCGCCCGCGGTGGCCACCGCGGTGACACCGACGGCGGACGCCTGAAGCACCTGACGTCGACTGACGGGCGTCTGGTCGGAGTGAACCATTGCGGATCGTCCTTTCACGCGGGGGGATCAGGAAGCCTGTGGGGCGCCGCCGGCGAGAGCCGATGTCCGGGCCTCCGCCCGACCCTCGTCCCGGGCGGCGGCGATCAGCTGCGCGAGCCGCCGGCGGCGCCGACGGAGGGTGCTCCGGATGGCGAGGGCCAGGACGGCGAGGACGGCGGCCAGGGCCAGTTGCGGCCACGGCAGCGCCCAGTTCGTGACGGTGGCGGTGGTGGGCTCGATCTGGGCGCCGGTGGCGTCACCGCCGAGGATGGCCGGGGTCAGGTCGACGCGGGCCTCGAGTCGTCCCACCGGCCAGACGCCGTCGAGGCGGGCCTCGACCTCGCGGCTGCCGCCGGGAAGTGTCTCCTCGACGTTCGTCGTGGTGCGCCGCGTGGCTAGGCCGAGCGGCCCGGTGATGGTTGTCCGGCCGGCGCCGGCCACCGCGACGTTGCCGTCGTTCGTCGTGGTGTACCTGAGGTGGACGGTGCCGGCCGAGAAGGGGTTCCACGAGCGCTCGTACCGGGCGGTGAGGCCGCTGATCGCCAGGGACGCGGTGACCGTGCCGCTGGCCCGCAGCATGACCCGGAATCCGACCCGGCTCTCGACGGCGACCGTGCCTCCCGCGCTCGTGACCGCCGCCGCGATGCCGGCCGGGTGGTCCCCCGGCGTGGCGTCAGGGGGCACCGTGATGGTGAACGGCACCACCTTCGTCTGGTGGGGTCCGACGCTGACGGTCTCCTGCACCCTGATCCAGGTGCCGCCGTCCGCCGACTGCTGGTTCGACGGGAGCATGTTGAAGCGGCCCTTGTCGGTGAGGTAGCCGTCGGCCGCTTTCAGCGCGAACACCACCGGGCCGTCGCTGAAGTTCCGCACGGCCAGGTGCTCGGTCACCATCTGACCGGGGTCGAGCGTGCGCTCGACCCACCGGCGGCCGTCCGGGCCCTGCTGGTTCGCCGGCTGGACCGCCCAGGTCAGCGTCGGAGTGGTCGGTTGCGCCGTCGCGGCGGCGGGTGCGATCGGCGCGGTGACGAACACCGCGGCCAGCACGGCGAGCAGTCGCAGCGGCGTCCGCGGCGAGGTCCGGATCATCGCGGGTCCTTCGACGGAGGGATGGGACGGTGGGGGCCGCGTCGCCGCGGCCCCCACCCGTGCGTCACTCGAACAGGGAGAGGGTCAACGTCGAGGTGTACGAGCCGGCGGCGACATCCGCCGGGGTGCGCAGGTACAGGTCGGCGTCTACCGAGTAGGCGTCGCCGGTGACCGCCTCGGAGTCGAACGTGGACACCAGCAGCTCCTGGTCGACCAGGCCCACGTTGTTGCCGGGCTGGGTCGGCTCGTCGAGGACGGTCACGACCTCCTCGCCCTCGGTGACCAGGCCGGTGTCGCCGCCGTCGATCAGACGCGGCTTCCAGCCGAGATGCCCGGCGCTGATCGGCGCCTGGCCGGCACCGCCGACGAAGTCGGTGGCGCTGCCCAGCACGGCCCAGGCGGCGTTGTCGGGCACCTCCTCCGGCGTACGGGTGTCGGTGACCGTCACCGTCGGCAGGCTGCCGACGAACTGACGGACCAGCAGGGTCGAGCCGTCCTCGGACAGCGCGACCGAGTTGCCGGCGATCGACATGGCGAGCACGCCGGGTTCGGTGATCTCCTCGATGTCGACCGTCACCCGCACGTCGGTGCTGTCGCCGGGCTCGGCCTGGGACGGCGCCTGCAACGCCACCGTCCCGACCAGCACCGCACCCGCGGCGCCGGCCGCGAGCAAGCGCCTACGGTTTCCTGTGTTCATGTGCTGCTCCATCGTCACTAGTGGTTACGGGGCCTGACGGGGGTCGCCGGCACAATCGGCGCCGGCGTGGTCTGCGGTGCGGACGGTCGTCACGTCCGTGCCGTTGCTGGGCCCGGTGGCCCGGACGGTCGCCGAGCCGGCCGGGATCGAGACCGCCCGGGTGGCGAACGACTGGTAGGCGTTCGCGCCGGGCGCGACGCCGGCGACGGAGCGCTGGCCGTACGCGGTCTCCAGGACGATGTCCACCGGCGCGTCGTGGTCGTTGCGCGCCTGCACGGCGACGTACGCCCTACCGCCGACACACCGCGCCTGCACACTGACCGTGACGGGCAACGCGGGTGGGACTCCCGGGTCGTCGGCGACCACCCGCCACTCGGTGACCGCGACGGCGGAGTAGGTGGTGCCGTTGCCGTTGGCCCGGATCGTCGCCCGCACCCGTGCCGTGGTGACCGGGTCGAAGGTGACGGTGTTGAACGCGGTGGTGCTGGTGCCGTACGCGGATGCGCCGGTCACGTCGCGCCAGGCCGAGGTCGCCTCGTCCCAGTACTGCAGCACCCACCCGTCGGGTTCGGCGACGCCGTCGCCGGTGCCGCGGTCGGAGTCCCGCCAGAACTTCAGTTCCGTGCCGGTGATGCGCACCGGTCGCGCCCAGTCGTACTGGACCCACTGGGTGGCCGGGCGGGTGCCGGACCAGGTGCCCCAGAGTTGCGCCTGGCTCGGGGTGGACGGGTCGGTGCCGTCGTTGAGGGCGGTGACGCTGTTCCAGCCCGCCGTGTAGGAGGCGGTCGGGGTCGCGATGGGCCCGATGTTGCCGGCGAGCGGCCCGGACAGGTCCGCCGGGATGGTGACCGTCTTCGCGGTCTCCAGGTTCCCCGCCAGGTCGAGCGCGCGGAACGACACGGTGTGCCGGTTCGAGTCGGGCGCCGCGACGGCGCCGTCGTAGGCGGTCCACGCTCCGGCGCCGATGGCGTACTCGATGCGGGCGACCCCGGAGGTCGCGTCGCTGGCGACCACCGTGACCGCCCGGGTGGCGCTGTCCACGGTGGCCGTGCTGGCCGGCGCGGTCGCGTCGATGCGTACCGGAAGGGTCGCGGGCGCCGAGACGTTGCCCGCGCGGTCGGTCGCGGTCGCCCGGACCGTGTGCTGGCCGTCTCCGGAGACGGTCACGTCGACGGACCGCACGGCGTTGGCGATGACCGGCTGGCCGTCGTCCACCCGCGACTCGATGGTCAGCCGACCGCCACCGTCGTCGACACCGGCGACGCGCACCCGCACCGCGGACCGGAACCACCCGGCGCCGCCGGCGCTGCCGCTGGGCGTGAGCGTCAGCGTGGGCGGGGTCTCGTCGCCGTCGGTGTCCTCCGGCGAGATGACCCTGACCTGCGCGGACACGCGACCGGCGGCGTAGCCGAGCACGCTGCCCCCGATCGTGAACGTCCCGGGCGTGACGACCTCCTCGGGCGTGACGGGGTCCCAGTAGACCGGCAGCCGCAGCGTCTCGGCGCCGAACGCCACGGGGAGGCTGTCGGGCAGTTCGGTCTCCCCCACCTCCACCGTCATCCCCGGTGCGGTGACGGACTCCGGCTGTGCGGCGAGGACCTTCCACTCCTCGACCGCCACCGCCGAGTAGGTGCTGCCGTTGGTGGACGCGTCGAAGACGGCCCGGACCTGGGTCGTGGTCACCGGGTCGAACGTGGTGTCCTGGAAGCCCTGTGTGCTGGTCGGGAAGCCACTGGGGTTCGGCACGTCGGCCCACTGACCGCTGTCGAGGTTCCAGTACTGGATGCGCCAGCGGGCGGGGGCGGCGACGCCCGTGCCGGTGCCCTGCGGCTGGTCGTTCCAGAAGTCGATCTGCGACCCGGTGATCCGCATCGGCTGGTCCCACGCGTACTGCACCCACTGCTGGGGCGGGTTGTTGCCCGTCCAGGTCCCCCACATGTCCGGTGGCAGCGGGTTCGACCGGACGATCTCGTCGTTGAGCGCCTTCACCCAGTACTGCGTGGGCACCGGCACGTTGGAGACGGTGACCGTCGCCTCCTGGGCGATGTTCGCCCGCGGGGTCCGGTCGGGCCCCTTGACCGGCGTCGGCGTCACCAGCTTCAGCCTCGGCGGGCTCTGCGTGTCGTCCCACTCGACCGGGTCGATCGCCACCGACCGGCGGAAGTGGCCGCCGCCAACGGCGTCAGCGGTGTGGTACGCGATGTACCACCTGCCGTCGAACTCCAGGATGCCCGGATGGCTCGTCGTCGAGGAGACCGGCCGGAGCATGGTGCCCCGGTAGGTCCACGGTCCCTCCGGCGACGACGCCGTCGCGTACGCGATGCAGGCGTGGTAGTTCGCCGGGGTGCACGGCGAGGTCGGGCCGGCGTTGTTCCCGGCGTACGCCATGTAGTAGGTGCCGTTGCGCTTGAAGGCCCAGGCCGCCTCGAAGAAGCCGGTCAGGCCGGTGACCGAGCGCTGGGTGGTGACCGGGGTCTTCATGTCCTGCTGGAGCTCGATCATCCGCAGCTGGCTGAACGAGCCCCACCAGAGGTACACCCGCTGGTTCGGCGCCGTGCCGTCGATGAGGATCGTCGGGTCGATGTTGTGGATGGTGTTGGGCGTCGGCACCCGCTGGGAGATGATCGGCCCGCCCGCATGGTCGGTCCACGGACCGGTCGGGCTGTCCGAGACGGCCACGCCGATCGCGAACTTGTCGGACGCCGGGCTGTTCCGTTCGTTGATCGGTACGTACCAGTAGTAGCGTCCGTCCACGCCCCGGACGACCTGGCCCGCGTACGCGCGCCCGGGCGTCGCCCAGGCGAAGACCTGCTCCGGGCGCATCAGCGACGGGTAGTGGGTCCACTCCCCAGCCTCGACGTCCGTGGTCCGGAACGCGCCCCACTCGTTCATGACGAAGTCGTTGGTGGACGGGCCGGCCTGGTCGTGGCCGGTGTAGATGTAGAGCTGGTCCTGACCGGTGTCGTTGCCCGCAGCGCCGGTCGGCACGACGACCGGCGCCGGATCGGCCGAGTAGTAGCTGCCGTCACCGAGGATCGGGTTGACGGTGTTGGTGAAGGTGTACGAGTCGGCGGCGTCAGCCGGGGCGGCTACCCCGACCAGGCCGGCGGCGACGAGCCCGGCGACCGCCGTCGCGGCGAGCGCCCTGTGGGCCCGGCGCGCCGGCCGGCGGGTTGGTGGGGCGGCGCCGCGCACCACTGTGGTGTTCACGGTGTCGATCTCCTCACTGTCGTCCGAAGGTGGTGGCGGCGCCGGTGCGGCGCCGCCACCACGAAGGGTCAGCCGCAGGCGAGCGCGCCGAACGGCGCCTCGAACGTGACCGTCACCGGCTGGCCGTCCACGCTGCCGGTGGCCTTCACCGTCGCGACCCCGGCCGGCACCGACTCGGCGCGGGTGGTGAACGCCTGGTACGCGGACTTGCCGGGGGCGACGCTGGACACCGTGCGCGACCCGTACCGCGTGATCAGCTCGATGGTGAGCGGCACGTCCTCGGCGTTGCGCGCGTTGACCGAGACGTAGGCGCGGGTGCCGACGCACTGCGTGCGCGCCTGTACCTCGACGTCCCACGTCGGGGTCTCCGGTGGGTCGCCCACGGTGAGGGTCAGCGTGGTCCGCGTGGCGCCGGCCTGGCTGACGTAGTCGGGCAGGATCAGGTTGCCGATGATGGTGTAGCGGCCGGGGGTGTCGACGACGTCCTCGTCGAACTCCCAGTCGACGCCGATGGCCTGGTTGTCCCGGGACCCGTCGTTGTAGGAGACCTCCACCTTGTCCGGCAGGTGGGGCAGCTCGCCCACGTCGACGGACCGTTCGAACGTCTCGGCGCCCTGGATCGAGATGCCTCCCGGCGCCGTTTCGGGCCGCACGTAGACGCGGGCCTCGGCGATGAGGCCGTACGCGTCGTTCGTGCCGTAGACCACGAACGGCTCGACGTTGGTCTCCGCGACCATCGCCGGCGTGATTTCCTGCCAGTTGAAGGCGACGCTGCCGCGGGCGCCGCTGGCGTAGACCGCGTCGAGCGTGCCCGGCAGGGTGGGCACGTCACCCACGGTGGTCCGGATGAGCACGGGCGAGCGCACCGAGTCGACGGTCTCGCCGTTGGCACGCCAGCGCAGCACACCGGTGCCCGCGCCGCTGCCCATGAGGCCCCAGATGCGGATGCGCAGGTAGCTGGTGGTGACCGGTTGGAAGTCGAAGTGGTTGTAGGTGTTGGTGGCGAGCCCGTTCGCGTACGTCGAGTCCCCGGCGAGGGTGACCGGCGTCCAGGTGGTGCCGTCCGCGGAGCTTTCGATCGCGTACGTGGTGCCGGTGGGCCGGCGGGTGCCGCCGTTGTCGTCGTACCAGTAGATGTCGGTCGACGACAGCCGCACCGGCGCGGTCCACCGGTACTGGATCCACGCCTCCCGCTGCGGGCTGGTGCCGTTCTGCGGTTGGCCCCAGTTGCCCCAACCGTTTCCGGCCCCCGGGTTCGAGCTGGTCGGGGTGGTGCTCTCCTTGACCCGCTGGTGGTTCTCCCACGACGCGGTACCGCTGGTGCTGATCGTCGCCGAGGAGCCGAACTCCGCGACCACGTCCCGCTTGGCGAGCGTCACCGCCACGGTCGCCTCGGACCGCTTCTCGCCGTCACCGGCGAAGAGCCGGAACACGTAGTCACCTTCGACCGTGCCGGTCACCCGGGTGGTCAGGGCCTTCGGGTCGGAGAAGATGACACCCGCTCCGGGCGGGGCCGAGACGGTCTCCCAGCCGAAGGTCAGTTCGCTGTCGTAGGGGATGCCGTCGTCGGACGCCGTGCCGACGAGCCGGGTGGACAGGTTGCCGTCCGCCGAGCCGTCGCGAGCGGCGGTGACCACGGGCGCCTGGTTGGACACCTCGGGGACGTCGCGCCCCGAGTCGAACACCTGGATCTCGGAGATCGCCGTGTAGAAGGTCGGGTTGTTCGTGAACGCGACGCGCAGCTTGTTGGAGGTGACGGTGTCGAACAGCGCCTCGTTGAACTTCGCCGACGGGACGGTCGGGTTCTTGAACTGGCCCGGTACCTCCTTCCAGCCGCCGTTGCCGTCGGGCACCTGCACCCACCAGCGTGCCGGTTCGCGATAACCACCGGCCTGGCGGTCGCTGACCGCGTACACCTTCACGTTGTCGAAGGATCTGGCCGACCCGAGGTCCAACTCGATGTAGCCGTTCTTGTCGGTGGTGCCGTAGTTGCCCCAGTACGGCTCGTTGGCGGTGACGCCGTCGGTCACGGCCGCGAGCGACACCGGCCGCTCGGTTTCCTTGATGGCGCCGGGTGTGTAGTTCATCGAGGTGGTGCTCCAGCCGGGCGTGTGGAACTGCCGCCATGGCGTCGGCCGCACGCCCTGCTGGGTGTACGACGAGCTGAGGTGGGCGCCCGCCGCCAGGTTCGGCGCGTCCTCGGTGAGGTCGATGCCGGCCGTCTTCAGGTACTCGACGACGCGGGTGTCCTCGATCGGGGTGTCGACCGCGCTGGGGAAGGTGGCCCCGGTCGTCGCGGTGAACGTGACGGTCAGGCCGTCCTCGGCCTGGACCTGGTTGGTACGCGGGTCGTAGGTGAGCTTGCCGAGCTTGTCGGTGCTGACCTTCTTCTCGCCGTTGAGGAACAGGCTGTAGCCGGCGCCCAGGCCGTAGTTGCTGCCGTCGGGGTCCCAGACGATGGTGACGTCCTGCCCGTGGTAGCGCAGGTTGTTGGCCATGAAGTGGTCGTAGCCGAACCTGATCGGCGACAGCTCGATCTTGTCGTCGGAGCGCGGCTGGAGACCGGCCATGTCCTCGACGAAGATGTAGTTCATGTTGCCGAGCATCACGTGGTTCGGGTTGTTGCGGTTGTAGGTCTTCGCGGTCGGGTTCCAGTTGGAGTAGTACTCCGCCTGGTTCGGGGCCCGCAGGTCCGCGTTCGGGTAGATGCTCCAGGCCATCCAGTCCAGCAGCCGCTTGGCGTACGCCGGGGTGATGTACTTCTGCTCGGGGTCGTAGTGGCGCAGGGCCGAGCGGACACCGCGGTACTGCACGGTGAAGTTGATGTTGGAGAAGTTGTTGGAGCCGCCGATCCCGTAGGCCGTCCGGTCGTACTGGTTGGCGGTGTAGAACGGGAAGATCGGGAAGTTGTCGCCGTAGGTCAGGAACCGGAACCCGTCGACGTAGTTCTGCCACTGGTCGAACGGGATGAGGTTCTCGGCGTAGACGTCGTACAGGTTCGACTCCCGGGCCGGGATCAGGTCGCGGGCCGCCGCGGGCAGCGGGTTGGGCCGGCCGTTGGCGGTGGCCGCGCTGGTGGCGCCGTGCGACGTGCCGGCGAGGAACATCCGCATGTCGGGGCTCCACAGCCGGTCGAGGATCGCCGCCCGGATGTCGTTGGCGCCGCCGGCCATCTCGTCGACCTTGCCCTGGTCGGCGCCGGCGATCTGGTAGAGCTGGCGGGCGGCGTCGAACGCGCCCCACACGTACGCCGACTCGGGGCGCTCGATGGTGCGCGCGCCGGGCGCGCCGGCGTTGGCCTTGGGGTAGCCGAAGGTGATGGCGTCGGCGTCGTTGCCCGGCATGTAGTTGGTGTCGTAGGCGATGAGGTTGTCGTCGTTGCCGTCGTAGTGCTCCAGCTGGCCGACGCCGTCGCCCTCGAAGTAGCGGGCGAACTTCGCGGCGATCTCCTTGCCGCCACCGTGCACGTTGTAGGCCTCGAGCCCTGCGGTGCCGAGGTACTGCGAGTAGTGGTTGTTCCAGCTCGTGTGCCCCGGGCTGTCCAGGAAGGCCGAGGAGCCGGACAGCTCGCCGATGTTGAGGACCTGGCCGTACGGCAGGTACGGCGTGCGCAGCCACTTGGTGTCCTGCAGGTGCATCGGCTGGGTCAGCGCGACGGCGTTCTGGTAGAGGTTCACCCCCTCGATCGTCGTGGGGTACTGGTAGACGTGACCGGGTGCGTTGGCGTCGAGCGTGTTGTACCGCTCGCCCCACCAGCGGTAGACGATGGCCTTCTTGAGCGCGGGGTCGGGCACGTCGATGTACGGCACGTCCTGCGCCCAGCGGCGGTTGAACGCGGTGATGCCGGTGCGCACGGCCGTGGCCGGGGGCATCGCGGCGTACTCCTGGTAGCTCTGCACCGTCTTGGGCAGCGTGGCCGAGGAGACGGCGCCGACCACCGACAGCGACACCGTGCCACCGGCCGGCACGGTGATCTCGCGGTCGAGGTTGGCTCCGGTACGGCTGAAGCCGGCACCGGTGAGGTCGACCCGGACCGAGTCCCACGCGGTGTCGACGAGCCCGTTGTTGGAGCCGCTGGTGATGGTGCGCGTGCCGGTCAGCGTGGCCGCGCCCGGCCCTGCCTGGGTGGCCAGCGGTGACGCGGCACGGACGGTGAGGGTGGCCGGCGCGTCGCCGGGGTTGCCGAAGTCGATGGCGGTGACGGCGACGTTGTCCTCGGTGATGAACTTGGTCTGGTCGGCGGTGACGCCGGTGGTGCCGATCGTGTACCGGGTCCTGGCGTGGCTCGGCGCGTTGAAGCGGTTGGCGTTGACCTCGGTGACGGTCTGCCCGGGCACCGTGACGGTGTACAGGTTGCCGAGGTTGTTGGGGCCACCGACGTACGCGCTGCCGGCGAAGCCCATGCTGGTGAAGTTGTTGTTGCTCGCGCCGCGCATGTAGAGAGAGCGGCCCCGGGTCATCAGCACCGCCGACCCGAGCGTTCCCTGGACGCCCAGCACGCGGTCGAGGTAGTAGTCGGTGCCGCCGGCGGCCAGATCCTTCTCGAAGATCGACTGGTGCATGTTCCCCGCGGTGAACGGCACACCGGGCTTGAGCTGGTTGGCGACGTCACCCATGTTGCTGTAGGCCGGGTCGCCGATCTCCATGGCATGGTTCTGCCCGTCGGTGTAGACGCCGACGTCGCCCTCGTTGCCCGGCAGGATCGGGCTCGCGGCGTGGGCCGGGGACGGTACGCCGACCGCCCCTCCCACCACCAGCGCGGCCAGGGCGGCCCAGAGGGGCACCCTCCTCACTCGTCTATGGATCATGTCGTTCCTCCTTGTCGTCGGTGCGGCTGAACGGGTGAGGCGGGTACGGGAGTTAGCGCTAACATCAGGGAGCCTCTCGGCCCGGGACATCTGGTCAGCGCGCTGTCGGGAGCCAGACGCGCATGGTCGAGGGCCCTCGGTTGGCCCAGTCGTGGTAAGCCACCAGCGCCACCTCGACGAGGTCCTCGCCGACCGTCGGCGCCGCCTCGACCGCGTCGGGCCGGTAGGGCCAGTCGTGGTCTCGCGGGTGGACGCGCCGGCAGTGCACGGTGACCCGGCCGTTCACGTGGCGGGGCGGTTGGCTGGTGTCGACGCGGAGTTCGTCGACCGTCTCGACGCCGGGCACGTCCACCGACTCCAGGGCGAGCACGAGGGGGCCGTGCTCCACCGCGACGCAGCCACGGACGGCGTCGATGCGCGCGTCCGGGTGGGTGAACCGGGGCGACATCGGCAGGGACAGGACGACCTCGTCGCCGCGGCGCCACGTCCGGCGCTCGGTGACGAAACCCGGGCCGACCGGCCGGGTGTCTCCCACGATGGTCAGCGTCGCACCCTCGGCGGCCCAGCCGGGCACCCGCACCGTCAGCGACCAGGGCTGGTCGTCGTCGGTCTCGATCCGTACCCGGATCTGCCCGCCGTGCGGGTAGTCGGTCGCCACGCTCACGCGGAGGTCACGCCCGTCGGCGAGCCGGTGCTCCACGGTCCCCGGCAGGTACTGGTGCAGCTGGAGACCCTCGTCGTCGGACGTCGCGACGTACGCCGTCAGACTGGCCAGGGTGCGGGCGACGTTCGTCGGGCAGCAGGAGACCTCGAACCAGGGCGCCCGCAGGGAGGCCGCCGCGCGCAGGCTGGGCCGGTCGGCGTCGGGGAGGGTGCCCAGCTCGCGGCGGTGCAGGGTGTTCGTGTAGAAGAAACTCCGCCCGTCGGCCGACGGCGAGGTCGACACCACGTTGAACAGCGTCCGCTCGATGAGGTCGGCGTAGCGGGGGTCGCCGTCGGCGAGCAGCAGCCGCCACGCGAGCATCACCGAGCCGACCCCGGCGCAGGTCTCCGAGTACGCCCGGTCGGGCGGCAGCACCCAGTCCTCACCGAACGCCTCGTCCTGGTGCCGGGAGCCCTGCCCGCCGGTGACGTAGGTGCGTCGGGCCACCCCGTTCGTCCACTGGTTGCGCACCGCGTCCAGCAGGCTGGTGTCCTTGAGGTCGACGGCGACGTCGGCGGCCCCGGCGGCGAGGTAGTTCGCCCGTACCGCGTGCCCCCGCAGGACCGTCGCCTCCCGCACCGGTAGCTCGTCCTGGAAGTACTCCCGGCCGTACTCCACATCGCTGAGCCGGCCGTGGCCGCGCCGGTCGACGAAGAGAGCGGCCTGGGTCAGGTAGCGGTCGTCACCGGTGAGCCGGGCGAACTCCACCAGCGCGGTCTCGATCTCCGGGTGCCCGCAGAGGCCGTCGACACCGTCCGGGCCGAACGTCTCGCACACGTTGTCGGCGGCACGGCGGGCGACCTCGAACAGTCCGTCGTCCGCGCCCGGACGCGTTCGGGCGCGGGCGACCGCCGCCTGGAGGAGATGACCGACGCAGTAGAGCTCGTGACCCCATTCGAGGTCGGACCAGCGGGGCGCCTGCCCGGGGCGACCGAACCTCGTGTTGAGGTAGCCGTCCGCCTCCTGCGCCGCGGCCACCCGCCGCACGACGGCACGGAACCTCGACTCGAGCTCCCCGTCGCCGGTCCGGCCGATCTCCCACGCCATCGCCTCGAGGAACTTGTAGATCTCCGAGTCGGAGAACTCACGTCCACGGCGGTCGCGTGCCAGGTCGCCCCGCACGGCGAGGTCGAAGTTGCCGATCCAGCCTTCCCGCTCGATCCAGTGCTCTATGTGCGGGAGAGTCGCGACGCCGTTGATCGATTGACGCTCGGCCCAGAATCCCCCCGTGATCCGGACCTGGTCCAGCCCGAGCGGCCGGAGCCGGCCACGGATCGGCAGGACAGGGGCGGCCGCAGGTACGGTGCCGCTCATGGTCATCCTTTCATCGCGCCGGACATGAAGCCGCGCACGTAGTGTCGTTGGAGCAGCAGGAACAGAACGATGCACGGAAGGGCGAGCACGACGACGCCCGCTTCGGTGGCCCCGTAGTCGACGACACCCTGGACCTGGCCCCGCAGATTGGACACAGCGAGCGGAAGGGTCATCCGCTCGGTGTCGTTGATGAGGATCAGCGGTGCCATGAAGTCGTTCCACGCGGTGAGGAACGCGAACAGCCCGACGGTGATGAGGCCCGGCTTCACCGCGGGCAGCAGCACCCGCCACAGCGCGCTGAACGTCGAGCAGCCGTCGACCATCGCGGCCTCGTCCAACTCGCGTGGCACCGCCTCGAAGGAGATGCGCATCAGGAAGGTGGAGAACGGCAGCTGGAACATCGTCAGCACCAGCGCCACGCCGACGAGCGAGTTCTCCAGCCCCACCTCGTTGAGCAGCACGTAGAGCGGGATCAGCAGCGTCGCGTACGGGACCATCAGGATGGCGAGCGTGACCAGGAACAGGATGTTCTTGCCGGGAAACCGGAACCGGGCGAACGCGTAGCCACCGAGGAGCGAGATCAGCAGCGTCAGCGCGACCGCGAGCAGGGCGACGAACGCAGTGTTCGCGAGGTAGCGCCAGATGCCGGCCTGATAGTTCGCCAGCGTCTCGTAGTTGCCGAAGCCCCAGCCGTCCACCTGGTTCGTGCCGGCCCGCGGGCCGACCGAGGCGACGGCCGTCCAGAGCAGCGGAGCCAGGAAGATCAGCCCGACCGCTCCGGAGAACACCCAGTACGGCGTGCGCAGCGCGATGCCGGCGATGGTGACGCCGTTGGGTCTGCCCCGGCGGGCGGGGCCCGGGACGGATGGCGGAGTCGCGCCGTCGGTGATGCGGGCACGGGATACGGCGACCATCGGTGTCAGCTCTCCTCGGACCGGAAGGCGCGCAGTTGCAGCGCGTTGATGAGGACCAGGGCCAGCAGCACGATGAGGGAGAGCGCCGCCGCCACACCGAGGTCGTTCTGACCTTGGAACGCCACCATGTAGATGAGCTGGACGACGGTGATGGTGCTGTTGTCCGGCCCGCCCTTCGTCAGGATGTAGAACTGCTCGAAGGCGAGCAGCGATCCCGTCACGCAGAGCACGGTCGTCAGCGCCAGGGTCGGACGCAGCAACGGCAGGGTGATCTTCCGGAAGGTCTGCCACCGGCTGGCGCCGTCCGCGCGGGCGGCCTCGTACACGTCCGCCGGTATGCCCTGGAGGCCGACCAGCATGAGCACCATGTAGAAGCCGGCGTAGCGCCACACGATGAGGAAGGTCGTCGAGATGAGCGCCGCGGTCGGTGAACCGAGGAAGGTGATGCCGAGCCGGTCCAGCACGGGCGCCAGGGGGCTCGCGTACGGCGAGTAGAGCACGTAGAACAGCAGGGACGCCGACGCCAGCCCGAGAGCACTGGGGATCAGGAACGACGCGCGGAGCAGGTTGTTCCACCGGCTCGACTCCTGCACGAGCAGGGCCAGCCCCAGGCCGAGCGCCAGGAGCAGCACGGTCGCCAGCACGGTGTACTTGACGGTGAACACCACCGAGTCGGTGAAGAACCGGTGGTTGACCGCCTTCACGAAGTTGTCGGGAGCGTTGATCCCCTGGTCGCCGGTGAGCAGCGGCCATCTCGACACCGACATCCGGATGACGAGCAGCAGCGGTACGGCGAACAGCGCCACGACGAACACCGCGGTCGGTGTCGCGTAGAGCCAGCCCAGCAGGGCCTGACGGCCGCGTGGCCGGGCACGGCCCCGCATCGCCGCACTGGGCGGGCGAGACGGTGCGGTGACTCTCATGGGAACCTCTCGATCGGTCGGCGGTCGGGCGGTGTGTCGGTCGGGTCCCGCCGGGGGCGTGTGCCGGGAAGCCGTCGTTCGGCACACGCCCCCGGTGGGCACCTACTGCTTGAGCACGGCGGTGATCTCGCCGTTGTCCTTCTGCAGGTCGCCGCTGCCGTTCAGAACCCGGTTGCGGACGAGGGTCAACCACGGGCTGTTCGGCGCGTTGAACGCCTGCTGGAAGTTCAGCGCGACGGGGGTGTCGCCCTTGCCGGCCGCCTCGTTGATGGTGACCAGCCGCGGGTCCTCGGCGGCGTACTTGTTGTTCGCGAGGTCGGCGCGGGACACCACGTCCTTGTTCTTCGCCAGCACCTCGACCTGGGCCTCCTCGGACATCATCCAGCTGAGGAAGTTCCAGGCCTGGGCCGCCTTCTTCGAGTCCTTCGAGACGCCGATGCCGTCGCCGCCGACGAAGGTGGAGCCACCACCGGTGGGGCCGGGGATCGGGGCCACGCCGACGTCGAACGGGGTCGAGGAGAGCAGCGTCGCCGGGTAGAGCATCAGACCGACCTTGCCCTCGGTGAACGGGGCGGTCCAGGTCGGGCCCGTCTCACCCGCCGAGGCGGGCAGCACGGCTCCGGACTTCCACAGGTCGTTCCAGGTGCTGTAGACCTTCTGGGCGGTGTCGTCGGCGAGCTTGGACTCGGTGCCGTCCTCGCTCAGCACCTCACCACCGCCGGCCCAGACGGAGGGGAACCAGGTGAAGACCAGGCAGCCGCCGCAGTTCAGACCGGTCGCCGTGCCGTAGACGCCGGCCTTCTTCGTCGCCTGGACCGCCTTGGCGGCGGCGGCGTACTCCTCCAGCGTCGCCGGGGCCTTCTCCGGGTCCAGCCCGGCCTCCCTGAACAACTGCTTGTTCCAGAACAGCATCGACAGGTCCAGCACGAAGGGCAGGACGTGCTTCTTGCCGTCCACCGTGCCGGCCGAGAGGTGCCCCTTGTTGATGGAGTCCTTGAAGCCGAGGCCGTCGATGTTCGAGCTGAGGTCCTGGAAGAGGCCCTGCTGCACCCAGTTCGGCACGTAGACGATGTCGGCGGCGAAGAGGTCCGGAAGGCCGTCCGAGCCCGCCGCCGCACCGACCTTCGCGACGTAGTCGTCGTTGGGGACGACGGTCAGCTTGACCTTGTTCTGGTGGCCGGCGTTGTACGCGTCGACGAGGAGCTTCGCCTGCTTCTCCAGCGGCGCGCGGGTCCACAGGGTGAGTTCGCTGCCGTCGTCGACGCCGTTGGGGCCGGCCTCGGCCGCACTGGTGCCGCCGTCGTCGCTGCCGCACGCTGCCATGCCCACGGTCAGCGCCGCCACGAGGACTCCTGCCAGCGAACGCAGAGCAGTGCGCCTGCCCAAGGTTCTTCTCATGGTTCCTCTCCTAGGTTTCATCGTTCGGAGGGAGCCGCTACGCGGGCCCCGCGAGCGAGGGTCAGTCCGGGTGCGTTGGTGTCGCTCGGCGGGCGGGAGCCGCTGCGCGTCCGGGCAGGTGCGGCGGATCGTGTCGGCAGCCGTGGGCAGCGAGGTCCACTGGCGACCGTCCGGCACGTCGCGAGATTGCCGCGTTCTCATCGCGCCCCCGCCTCCCGCCGGATCCGGCGCGGCTGGTGCAGCACGTCGTTACCGCCGCGACCGGGGTGGTGGATGTCACTTTCCGCCGCTAGCGTGGCGCACGAAAACGATTTCGGCAAGATGTCGGACGGGTAAAACCTGAACCCCACTCGCCGGGGCCCTTGCCGTCCTACATAGGCAGAGTGCGCACCTGACCTGGCGGTGACGCGCATGCCGTGTTCTTTGAAAAGCTTGCGAAAGGGTTTCGGTAGGCCGACGGTGCGTCCACGGTGCCCCGACGTCGGGCGGCTCCGCTTCAAGAGCGTTCGGGGCCGCGACCGCGGGACAGCACCGCCGTCGGCGACGCGCCGTCGGATGTCACCGACCGCCGGCGGCCAGCTCGGCGAGCATCCCCTCACAGCTGCGCACGACGACCTGCGCGCCGCGCCGTTGGGCCAGCGGGAGCAGCGGGTCCTCGGCACGGTCCCGCCACCGCCACTGCGCGTCGGCGGCGACCTCCCAGAGCCGCTGCACGGTCGCCTCGTGCTCGACGCCGAGTCGGGCGGCCAGCCCGACCCCGTCACCACCGATCAGCCGCTGCGCCTCGGTGGCCAGCTCGGCGTCGAAACCGAGCCGGCTGTTCCGCAGCGCCACCAGCAGACGGAGTTCCCGGAACTCGTGCGCGCCGGCGAGGATCTGCTCGACCGCGCCGACCAGCTCGTCGGCGCCCCGGACGGGCTCGGCTCGCAGCAGGGCCTCCACCGCGGCCAGCGCCGACCGAGCCTTGAGCGTGTCCCGGCGGTCGATGAAGCAACGGGTCATCGACTCGCGCAGCTCGGTGAGCCCGCTGCGCCGGATGAGCTCGGCGGACAGCTTCACCCGGCTGTCGAACCCGGTTCGCACCAGCGTCGTCGCGAGCCGGATCCCGAAGAGCCCGAACCGGTCCAGCAGCGCCGCGCGCACCTCGGGGTCCAGCCGTACCGGCAGCTCGCCGCGGAGGAAGCGGTCGGCGGAGAGCAGGTGCGCCTCCAGGTCCGCCCGGGGCACCCGGGCCAGCACCGCGAGCGCGGCGAAGTCCGACTCGCTGAGCACCCGGCCCGCCAGGCCGACCGCCCCGCTGCACGCCACCACGTTCACGCACACCGCGCTGACCCGCGGATCGCGGTAGTGACGTCGGGCCAACTGTCGGGCGGTGAGCAGCCCGTCGATCCGGCCGCCACCAGTCTCGTCCGCCCTGGACAGCACCATGATCACGTTCACCGGAGCGGCCTGCCCGACGGCACTCTCCCGGCCGGACTCCAGCACCCGCAGATCGCTGTCGCGGCCATCGCGGGTCAGGTACAACACCGCGTCCGCGTCCCGCAGCACCCGTTCCATCACCGGCACGCGACCCTGCTCGGCGCCGCCGGTGACCGCCGGGGTGTCGATCAGGGTCACCTGGCGCAGTGCCCGCGTCGGCCACCGCACCACGATGTCCCGCACCTCCCCCGCCCCCCAACCGAGGTCCACCCGCATCCCCGTGGCCGACTTGACCACCGCCAGCTCCTGCGGGGGCTGGCCGGCCGGGTAGGCGGTGGCGCGCGGCTGGGCGCCGTCCTCGTACCAAGTGAAGACGCCGTCGGCTCCCTCGACCGGCGCGACCTCCTCCCCCATCAGCGCGTTCAGCACCGTCGACTTGCCGGAACGCCAGGGGCCCGCGACCGCGATCCGCAGCGGTTGCTCCAACCGGGCCACCTGGTGCCGCAACTGCCCGACGGCCCGGGGATTGTCCTGGTAGAGCTCGATGGCCTGATGCAGCAACCCCCACGCGGCCTCGTCCAACCGCAGCCCGACGGTCACGCCCGAGGCTCCAGCAGCACCGGGGTGGAACGGGTGCCGCTCAGTTGCTGAGCCTGCTCGTAGAGCGCGGCCAACCGGGTCATCTTCAGCCGGATCTCGCGCTGCCGCTGGTCACGCAGCGCCGCATCGGTGTCGGCCTCCTGCTTCGCGCTGCGGAACGACTGGACGATGGCCTCCTGGAGTTCCTCGGTCAGCCCCGTGAAGTGGTCGCGCAGCATCCGCTGCACCTGCCGGGCGGCGTCCCGGCAGTCCCTGATCATCCGGACGAAGAAGTCGTCGACGTGCCGCTGGATCGCCGTCTTGACGGTCGCCTGCCGGCGGCGCAGCAACTGCTTGCTCTCGTCGCGGATGCTCTTGCCGCCGAAGAGCGCGCCGATGCCGACCGACACCGGATTGATCATCGGCATTCCGGCCAGCGTCGTCGCCAGACCGAACATCAGCATGCCGCCGTACGAGCCCTTCATGCCGGTGAACAGCTTCTGACCGGTGGTGAACCGGTCGATCCTCGGCCGCTCCAGCTCCGGCAGCCGGCCACCGAAGTCGTCCGGCATCGTCATCGACCAGGGCGGCAACACGTCGTAGCCGTACCGGGCGAAGTTGGCCGCCACCCGGCGGGCGATCCAGTCGCAGCGCTGGATCAGCCACTCGTGGTTCGCCTCCGCGGCCTCCACGAGGCTCCGCTCCAGCCAGTCCTGGAAGGTGTCCCACGCGACCAACGGGTCCGCCGTGTCGAACGCCTCGTCCACTGTGCGCAGGATCTGCCGGGTCCGGTCGCGCAGGTCGTACTCGATGTCCGAGAGCAGGTCGGCCATCTCGTCGTTGAGCGTGTTCTGCCATCGGGTCGAACAGCGGCGCAGCTCGTCCACCTCACGCTGGGCCGCGTGCAGCCGCGAGATCGGCCCGGACTGCTCCTCGGCCTCCTGGGTCGCCAGCTCGGCACGCAGCGGCGCGGCCAGCTGCTCCACCACCGTCCGGGCCACCCCCTGCACCGAGGCCCGGGCCAGCTGATCGGCCTTGCCGGACAGGTCCCGCTGCAACCGGGCGATCAGCGCGGGAAAGCCGGACTCGGCGTTGAGGCCACGATCGTTGGCCGCGGCTGCGCGCAACCGCAGCGCCGCCGAGACCGGGATCAGGGGCGCCGGGACGCCGGCGTCGGCCAGGTGCTGCCGGTTGCGCTCGGCGACCGTACGCCAATCCGCCACCAGATCGGTCTTGCTCTGCACCACGACCACGTTCGGATGCGAGCGCATGACGTGCAGCAGCATGTTCAGCTCGGTGACCGACAGCTCCCGCGTGGAGTCGGAGACCAGCAGGACGGTGTCCGCGCGGGTCGGCGAGGCGACCTGGGCGGCGCCCCCGATCGCGGCGACCTCGTCGGTGCCGGGAGTGTCCACCAGCACCAGTCCGGCGCCGAGCAGGGCGCGGGGCAGCCCGATCTCGACGTACGCCGGGCCACCACCCGGCCGACGCCCGATCGTGCCGGCCACCCCCGCCGCGACCTCGTTGAGCGCCACCGGGGACCGCTCGACGACTGTCGCGGGCGTGGCGCCGGCGGGCCGGCCCGGAACCGGAGCCGGGGCCTGGACCACGGCGGCGGACGCGACGTCGGCGTGCTGTACCACGGTCGGCAGGACGGTCGTGCGGCCGTCGCCGACCGGACAGGCCGGCGCGTTGATGATCGCGTTGATCAGCTGACTCTTGCCCTGGTTCGGCTCGCCGATGACCAGGACGCGAAGCTTCGGGTCCAGCAGTTGGGCACGCTTCTGCCGCACCGTCTGGAGCAGGTCGCCTCGTCCGTGTGCGTTGCACGTGCGGGCAATCTCATCCAGCACGTCCAACCAGATCCCCGCCATCACCGCACCAAGTGTGCGGATTTCGGCTCAATTATCAAGAGGGACCGGATGTGGAACCGGAGAGGGCCGGACCGCCCAGGGCGATCCGGCCTCCCGCTCCTACCGGGAACCCCCGTCAGAGCAGACCGCCGGTGATGCCCAGCAGTCCATTGTCGGACGAGGTGTCCCCGCCGTCGAGCAGGTCGCCGGTCACGCCATCGGTGAGGCCGCCGGTCACGTCACCGACCGTGCCGGTGACACCGGGCACGAGCCCGTCGACCTGGTGCGTAACGCCGCCCACCACGGACGGCACGTCGAGCGGCGGGACCACGCCACCGACGGCGCCGCCGTCGTGACCGAGGCCCAGCCCGCCCAGGGTGTCGTCGATACCGAGGGAGCCGACGACACCGCCCAGCTGACCCTCGGTGCCGGAGAGGACACCACCGGTGAGGTCGCCGCCCAGCAGATCGCCGCCGAGCAGACCCGGGTCGGTGCCGCCCACCAGGCCGGTCGTGTTACCCACCGTGCTGGTGACGTCACCGAGCACCGGGTCCACGATGCCGTCCACCGGCTCCACCACGTCGGCGTCGAGGGTGTGCGCCACGTCGGACACGCCCGTCAGGTCGGTGTCGAGGCCGTTCGGACCGACGCCCAGGCCGATCCCCGGCAGCACGGTGACGCCGGCGGCGACCGTCGCCGGGTCGACCGCGATGGCGCCCAGCACGCCGGCCTTGACGTCCAGGCCACTGGGAGCGCTGGTGATGCTGATCTGCTGCGCCACGCTCTGGAGCTGACCGACCACGTCGGTGGCGTCGGTCACCAGCGGGTCGAACCCGAGCTGCTCGACCGGCGCCAGCGGCGCGAGGCCCTGGCCCGGGGCGTAGTCGACCACCAGCGGGACGACGTCCTGCACGTCGGCGGCCGTGATGTCGGTGAGCCCCGCGGCGTTCAGCGCACCCTCCGGGTCCAGGTCGAAGGCCGACCGCGCGTCGGGGTTCGTCAGCAGGTCGAGCACGAAGTCGTGGAGGGTCTGGTTCGAGTCCATGTGCGGGTTCTCCTCGGATGTGGCATGGGCGACCGTCGTTCGTCGACAGTGACGTTATTGCCGGGGGGCCGACCCGGACATCGGGGCTCGGCCCGCATCCTGTCCCGCTGCATTAGGGTCTGCGCAGCCTCCTACGTTAGGGGGACTGGGGGAAACCGTCCCGCCCAGATTAGGGTCCCGACCAGGGAGCGATCTCTGGTACGAACGTAGGAGCCCGCGGGGTTCGCCGGGGGTGGGTCGCCGACGCGATCGCCACCGGCCGGCCAACTCACGGGGGGAGAAGAGACGGATGCCGTACGTCCTGGGGATAGACATCGGAAGCACCAACACCGCCGCCGCCGTCGCGCGGCGACATGGCACGACCTGGACGCGTCCCGAGGCGGTCCCCCTGCACGCCGGCTCGACCCTCGTACCGTCGGTGCTGCACCTGGCGGAGGACGGCTCGCTGCACGTCGGCGAGCCGACGACCGACGACGGCAGCCGCACCACCAGGGACTTCGTCCGCCGGATCGGCGACGACGTGCCCCTGCTGCTCGGCGGCGAGGCGTGCGCGCCGCAGACGCTGACCGCCGAGTTGGCGACGTGGGTGGTGGAGCGGGTGTACGCCTTCGAGGGCGGCCCGGCCGAGGCGATCGTGCTCAGCCACCCGGCGGGCTGGCGCCCGTACCGGCGGGACCTGCTGCACCGGGCGCTGTTCGATCTGGGCCTGCGCAACGTCACGCTGCTACCCCGCACGGTCACCGTGGCCGAGAGCCACGCGGCCCGCGGGTTCGCGGGCACCACCGCCGCCGTCTACGCGCTGGGTGGCAACAGCTTCGAGGCGGCGCTTGTGCGCCGCACCCCGCGCGGCACCTACGAGAGCTTCGGCGTCCCCCAGGGCCTCGACCCGATCGGCGGCACCGACTTCGACGAGGCGCTGGCCGGGCACGTCCGCACCGTGCTGGCCCGCGAGCTGGCCGCCACCGCACGCCGGGGCACCCAGGCCGCCCTGCGCGGGCTGCGTTCCGAGTGCGACCGGGTCAAGCGGGAGCTGACCGTCGACCTGGCCGCCGACGTGGTGCTGACCCTGCCGACCGGCCCGGCTCGGATACCGGTGACCCGGGCACAGTTCGAGGCCATGATCCGCCCGACGGTGCAGGCCACCGTCGACCTCCTGCTGCGCACCGTGCACAGCGCCGGCCTGGCACCGGAGCAGCTCGACGGCGTCCTGCTGGCCGGCGGCTCCGCGCGCATCCCGCTCGTCACCGAGCTGATCACCGCGGCCCTCCCGGTCCCCGTCGAGGTCGAGCCGGACTCTCAGCTCACCGCCGCCACCGGGGCGGCCATGGCCGCCTGCCAGGTGGTGTCCCCACGCCCCCGCCGGCCGGCCCCGGCACCCGAACCGGCGGCCGTCACCCCTGCCAGCCGGGCCACCGTCCCGGCGCCGCGCCGCCCCCACCACGACACCATCGTCCCGGGTGATCCGCCACCCCGCCCCCCGGTCCGGATCCTCCCACTCGAACTGCCGAAGGCGTCCCGCCTGGCGCTGACCAGAAGCCGGGGACGCGAAGGATGACCACAATGATCATGAATGACGTCGCCGAGTCCAGGTTGATCCTGGGCAAGGGGCCGACGGCCCTGCTGGAAGCCGTCGGGGAGCACCCGACCGGCCCGCTCACCGTTGGCGTGGCCGGGCCCGGCGGCCACGGCAAGACCGCGCTGCTCGCGGAACTGGCCCGGGTCCACCAGCAGGCCGGGATCGCGGTGCGCACGGGCGCCCCGGAGCCGGGCGACCCGGTCGACCCCGACGCCCTGGTGCTGGTCGACGACGCGCACCTGCTCGACGACGCGCGGCTCGGGGCGCTGCTGCGCCTGGTGGCCACCCGTCGGCACCGGCTGGTGGTCGCCTACCGCCCGTGGCCCCGTTCGGCGGCCCTCATGGAGCTGGCCGACGCCCTGCGACGGGACGGGCGGGCCCTGCTGCTCACCGCGTTCACGCGGGAGCAGACCGCGGCGTGCCTCGCCGCCGTGCCCGGGCTGGGCCGGCGCAGCGACCTGGTCGACTTCGTGCACACACAGACCGCCGGCGTCCCCCGGGACGTCGAGCGGTTGGCCCGCGGGCTGCGCGGGTTGGAGACCAGCATCGGCGTCCCGGTCGAGCCACCCCGGCCCGTCGTCCTGGAGTTCGGCCCGGACCTGGAGGCTCTGCCCGCCGACGTCCGACGACTGCTGCTCGCCGTCGCGGCGGGCGTACCGCTGCCAGTGAGCATGCTCGGCGCGCTCCTCGGCCGGGAGCCGGAGGCGGTGGACGAGCTGATCGCCACCACCAGGGCGGCCGGCCTGCTCGGCGCCGACGGCCGGCTCGCGCCGATCGTCCGACGGGCCGTCACCGCGCTCAGCCCGGCCACGGACCGCGCCGCCGTCTGGCGCCGGCTCACCGAGTTGCAGCTCGCGCGGGGCGGCGCGGTGCTGCCGCTGGTCCGGTCGCTGCTCGCCGTCGGCGTGCTCGGTGACTGTCCCGCCCCGACACTGGCAGCCGCCGCGGAGGAGGCGCTGGCCGACGAGCCGGCCTTCGCCGCCGAGTTGTTCGCCGCCGCCACGGCGGCCGGGTGGCCGGCCAGCGCACGGCAGGCGCTCGCCGCCGCGCTCGCCGGTAACCTAGACGGGGCCCTGCGACTCGCGGACCGCCTGCTGGCCGCCGCCCCCGCCGACCGTACGGAGGCCGCCATGGTGGCGGCGACCGCCCTGGCGCACCGGGGGCACGCCGGTCGCAGCGTGGAGCTGTACCGCTGGGCGGGGACCTCCTCGTCGGTCGCGTTCGCCACCGTCGGCGGGCTCGCCACCGGCGACCCGTCCGCCGCCACCGAGCCGGCGCCGGGCGACCCGGTGGGCGAACCGCCCACGCTGCACTCCAGCGCCGCCCGGCTGATGGCCGACGGTGTACGGGAGAGCGTCACCGGCACGCCGACCGCCGCCCTCTCCGCGCTCGTGCAGGCCGCCGCGCTGCTGGAGCCGGACGGGCGGGCCGCACTCCTGCCGGACAGTCCGGCCGCGCTGGCCGCCCTCACCGCCGTGCACTGCGGCGAGCTGGAGATCGCCGAACGCGTGCTGCACCGGGCCCTGGCGGCCGGTGTCGGCGGCCCGCTGATGGCCCGCCGTCACCGGCTGCTGCAGGCCTGGATCCTGATGATCCGGGGCCAGACGCTGGCCGCCGCCGACCACCTCGCCGCGGTGGTGGCCGACGGGCGCCCGCTGGAGTCACGCGACCAGCTCTTCGCCGCCGCGCTCCGGATGGGCGTCGGCCGGCGCAACAGCGACCTCGGCGCGCTCAAGCGCGGCTGGGGGCAGGCGCTGGAGGCGGTCGTTCGGCACCCTGTCGACCTATTCACGCTGCTGCCGCTGGGCGAGCTGGCCATCGCGGGCGCCCGGCTGGGTGACCTGGCCCGGCTGGAGCCGTACCTG
Source organism: Micromonospora sp. NPDC049301 (assembly GCF_040678715.1). Classification (NCBI taxonomy): domain Bacteria; kingdom Bacillati; phylum Actinomycetota; class Actinomycetes; order Micromonosporales; family Micromonosporaceae; genus Micromonospora; species Micromonospora sp. NPDC049301. Next base: position 153,465 of record NZ_JBFAQO010000007.1, read on the forward strand.
CGGGAGGGCCACGCGCTGCTCGGCCGGCTCGGCGGGCCGGCACTGTGGAGCGTTCCGCTGCACTGGAGCGGGCTGCACGCCGCGATCCTGACCGACGAGCCGGTGGCCGCCGACGAACACGTCGCCGCGCTGCTCGCCGCGGCCGACCACAGCCGGTACGCCGCCGTCATCGCCGCCGCTGCCGAGAGCTGGGTGGAGGTGCTGCGGGGCGTGGTCGACCCGGTCCGGGTGGAGGCCACCGCCCGGGGGCTGCACGACACCGGGCTGTGCTGGGACGGCGCTCGCCTCGCCGGGCAGGCCGCGATCCGCACCTCGGACCGGCGGGCGATGACGACCCTGCTGGAGTGCGCCCGGGTCCTCCAGGGCCGGCCGGCCGGCGCCACCGGCGGGCAGCGGCCCGCCACCGGCGAGAGCGTCACCCAGGTCGCCGACGCCATCGCCGGCCCCACCCAGCAGGGGCTCAGTGACCGCGAGTACGAGGTGGCCGAGCTGGTGCTGGCCGGGCTGACCTATCGCGAGATCGGCGACCGGCTCTTCATCTCGGCCAAGACCGTGGAGCACCACGTGGCCCGGATGCGCAACCGGCTCAACTGCGCCAACCGTGCCGAGCTGCTGGCGCTGCTGCGCACCATGGTCGCCGACCGTGCCAGCAACGCGGCCGGCCAGCCGTGGCCGCAACGGTCGGCCCGATGAGGCGCCCGCGCGGCGGATGCCGGTGGACCGAGCGGAGCGGAACGTGACGCCACCCGAGGACCGGCGGATCCGGGTCCGGCTCGTGGCCCTGGCGGCCGTGCTGGTGACGCTCTGGTCGTACGCGGCCTACCTGAGCGTCCAGGACGCGGCGGACCTGCTCCGGGTACGGGCCCTGGCGGACACCCTGGGCCAGCCCATCGACCGGCTGATCCTGAGCCTGCAGACCGAGCGCCGGCTGACCGCCGAGACGATCGCCGGGGCTGACCGGCCGGCGACCGCGCTCGCCGGGGCACGTGCGGGGACCGACCGGGCCGCCGTCGAGGTCCGCGCGTTCACCGAGGGCCACGACCTGCGGCTGCTCACCGCCGGCGCGGTCCGCGACCGGGCCGACGAGCTGGGCCGGCGGCTGAACGGCCTGAGCACCGTCCGGTCCCAGGTGGACGCCGGCCGGCTCGACCGCGCCGAGGCGGTCGACGGGTACGACCAGCTCGTCGACGCCGCCTTCGCCGTGTACGGCCCGGAGTGGGGCGCGTACGAGAGCGCGCTCGCCGCCGACACCCGCGCGGTGATCGCGCTGGCCCGTGCCCGTGAGCTGCTGGCCCGGGAGGACACGCTGGTCAGCGCCGCCCTGGCCGGTGACCGGATCTCCTCCGACGAGCGGCGCCGCCTGGCCGACCTGGTCAGCAACCAGCGGTACGCGGGCGCCGAGGCGACCGCCGGGCTACCGGCCGACGGCCCGGGTGGCCACCAGCGGCTCGCGGCGGGCCCGCGGTTCGCGGACCTGCTCGCCCTGGAGGACGCGCTGCTGCGGACGGACGCCGCCAACCCGTTGAGCGGGATCACCGTCCCGGCCTGGCGGGCGGCGGCGGACTCGGCCCTCGGCGCGCTGCATGAGTTGGTGACCACGACCGCCCGCGGCAGTGTCGAACGGGCCACGCCGGGTGCCGCCATGATCGTCGCGCGCACCGGCGTTGTGGTGGGTCTCGGCCTCATCGCGGTGATCGCGGTCCTGCTGAGCTGGGCCGGCACCGTCCGCCGGCTGACCGGGCAGCTGGCCCGACCGGGCGCCGACCGTCACTGGCAGGAGCCACCGGCCGCTGCGGCGCTGGCCGCACCCGATGCCGAGCTGGCCGTCGAGACCCCGGTCCCGCCCCGGGACGACACGGCGGCGGTGCGTGCCACAGTGGACCTGTTCCTGCGGCTCACCCGACGCAACCAGGCCCTGCTACGCGACCAGCTCAACCTGCTGGACGGCATGCAGCGGCGGGAGCGGTCCGCCGAGGAGACCGACGAGCTGTTCCGGCTCGACCACCTCACCACCCGCGTCCGGCGCAACGTGGAAAAGCTGATCTCCCTCGCCGGCGCGACGCCGGCCCGCCGCTGGCGACGCCCGGTGCCGCTGCTCGACGTCGCACGCGGTGCGGTCGCCGAGGTGCCGGACTACCACCGGGTCCTGGTCGCGCCGCACTGGCCCTGGTCGCTCGCCGGCCCGGCCGTCACGGACGTCATCCACCTGCTGGCCGAGCTGATCGAGAACGCCCTCGCCGTCTCACCGGCGGAGACCACCGTGCGGGTCGCCGGTGAGCACCGGCCGCAGGGCTGCGCGGTCGTGGTCGTCAACGACGGTCCGGGCCTCGACCCGACCGCGCTGGCCGAGGCGAACCACCTGCTCGGCAACCCACCCCCGGACGGTCCGCCCGCCGGCCCCGCCGGGCTGTACACCGCCGCCGTGCTCGCCGCCCGCTGTGGCGCACGGGTCTCGCTGCGTCCCAGCCAGCGTGGCGGGACGGCAGCGATCGTGCTCCTTCCGGCGCGGCTGGTCACGGTCACCGGCGGCGGTGGACCGGGCACGCCGCCCCCCGACCCCGCGCACCGGCCGGCACGGCCCGTCGCCGACGGGCAGGGCCCGAGCGGCCCCGCCGGGCTGCCGGTCCGGATCCGCCAACCCGGTCCCCCGCGGCCCGAACCCGGCACCACCGGCCCCGACACCGTCGTGCTGCCGGTCGCGAGAGCAGCAAGGAGACATCGATGACGCATGCAGTGGTCACCGGAGACAGCCTGACCGGCGCCCTGGACCGCCTGGTCGACCGGGTGCGCGGCGCGGAGTTCGCAGTGGTGCTGTCTCCGGACGGGCTGCCGCTGGGCGGGTCCCGACATGTCGGGGCGAAGCTGGCCGAGCAGATCTCCGGCATCGTCGCCGGCCTGCTGGCGCTGGGGTTGGCCGCCACCCGGACCTGTGACGCGGGCGAGCTGCGCCAGATCGTGGTGCAGATGTCACGGGCGTTCCTGTTCGTCGCCACCATCCGCAACGGGACGATCCTCACCGTTCGGATCGGTGGCGACGACGCCGAGGTCGGGGACATGGCGTACGAGGTGGCGCTGTTCGTGGGGCAGGCCGAGCGGCATCTGCCCGTCACCCTGGAACCGGCCTCCGCGGCGAGGAGCGGGGACACTGGTGTACACCTCCGACACCGCTGACGAGGCGTGGTACGACGACGACGCCGGGCCGGTGGCCCGTCCGTACACGATGACCGGCGGGCGCACGGCATCCGATCGACGGTTCGACCTGATCTCACTGGTCGTCGCCCGGCGGGGGGTCACGCCCGCGGGGCCGCTCTTCCCCGAACAGGCGCGGATCGTCGACCTGTGTCACCATCCACTGTCGGTAGCTGAGGTCGGCGCCGAGTTGGACCTTCCCGTGGGGACCGTCCGGGTTCTCCTCGGTGACCTGCTCACGGCCGGGCTGATCGAGACGCACGAGCCGCCGACGCTGTCGGAGCTGCCGACCGCGGACCTGCTTGAGGCGATACTCGTCGGGCTTCGCGCGCTGTGACCGGACGGGTGGCACCCCCGCCCGGGGGAGCGCAGGCGCGTGTCCGGTGACGACATTGAAGGGGAGACAGGTAGTGCCGGCAACACCGCCCCAGCCACGGCGCACTGTGGTGATCATTCTGCTGGACCGGATCGTGGCCATCGCCGCAGCCGCACGGCGGGTGCTCACCGGCCGGGGCGACGTCTCGCGGGCCACCTGGGTCGCCGTCGTCGCGGCGCTCGGAGTGCTGATCGCGACGGCGGTCTCCGTCATCGGGGTGCTGCGCACGCCGGAGGATCTGGCGCCGGTGACCCTGGACCCGATGCCGTCCGTCGACCAGGTGGGCACGCCGGCGGTCGACACGCCCAGGGCGCAGGCGAGACCGGCGGCCACCAGCCCGACGAGGTCGGCGCCCCCGGAAGCCACGCCGGCTCCGCACACCCCCGAGCCGTCGACCAGCGCGCCCGCACCGACCCCCACCACGGCGTCGCCCACTCCGGCGGCCCTGCACGCCGAGTTCGCCATCGCGGAAAATTCCCTGCTCAGCTACGGCGCCGCCGTGACGATCAGCAATCCGGGGCAGGTGCCGGTGGGGCAGTGGAAGCTGGCCGTCACCCTGCCCAGGGAGTCGCTGCGGGTCAGCTCGGTGGAGGGGGCGCGGGCCAGCCAGGATGGTGCGGTCTGGACGTTCGTGCCCGACGGAAGCGCCGGGCAGGTGCCCGGCGCCGCTTCGGTCCGGGTGACGTTCCGGGTCAACGGCGCGCCGGTCAGTTCCGCACCCACGGCGTGCACCATCGACGAGGTCGCCTGCACCGGCCTGCCGGACTGACCGGCCTCCCCGTTGCGGCGGGGGCTCTCGCTGACCGGCTCTTCCGCCGGTCCTGCCCGGGGGTGGCGACCACGTCGACCGGTGGACGTGTGAGGATGCGGCGATGCGTGCAGTGATCGTCGACGAGTTTGGTGCCCGACCCGAGGTCCGCGATGTCCCGGACGCGGTGCCGCCGCCCGGGGGTGCGGTGATCCGCGTCGAGGCGACCGGCCTGTGCCGCAGCGACTGGCACGGTTGGCAGGGCCACGACCCGGACATCCGCCTGCCGCACGTCCCCGGTCACGAGTTCGCCGGCGTGGTCACGGCGGTCGGTGCCGGGGTGCGCGGCTGGCGGCCCGGCGATCGGGTCACCGCGCCGTTCGTCTGCGCCTGCGGGCGGTGCCCGACCTGCCTCGCCGGCGATCAGCAGGTCTGCGAGCGGCAGACGCAGCCCGGCTTCACCCACTGGGGCTCGTTCGCCGAGTACGTGGCGGTGCGGAACGCCGACGTCAACCTGGTCCGGCTCCCCGACGAGCTGGACTACCCGGCCGCGGCGGCGCTCGGCTGCCGCTTCGCCACGGCGTTCCGCGCCGTGGTCGCCCAGGGGCGCGTCGCCGCGGGCGAGTGGGTCGCGGTGCACGGTTGCGGCGGAGTGGGACTGTCCGCCGTGATGATCGCGGCGGCCTGCGGCGCACGGGTGGTGGCGATCGACGTGGCCCCCGGCGCACTCGATCTGGCCAGGAGCTGCGGGGCCACGGTCTGCCTGGACGGCAGCGCCCTGAGCGGGCCCGGCGCGGTGGCCGCCGCCGTTCGGGAGGCGACCGGTGGCGGCGCCCACCTGTCGCTCGACGCGTTGGGCAGTCACGCCACCTGCACCGCCTCGATCGAGAGCCTGCGGCGGCGCGGGCGGCACGTGCAGGTCGGGCTCCTCCCCGCCGCGCAGGGCCGGCCGGCCCTGCCGATGGATCTCGTGATCGCGTACGAGCTGGAGCTGCGGGGCAGTCACGGCATGGCCGCGCACGCCTATCCGGAGCTGCTCCGGCTGGTCACCGCCGGCGTACTGCGTCCCGCCGAGCTGGTCACCCGCACCATCGGCCTCACCGACGTGCCCCACGCGCTGGCCACGATGGACCGTCCCGCCCCCGGCGGGATGTGCCTCATCCAGCCGCACTGAACGGGGTCCGTCTAGGGCGACACGGGCGTCGCCGCGCTGATCCCGCCCTCGTTCCCGCTGCGATCCAGTGCCGACACGCAGTAGGTGAGCGGCCGGTCGGCGGGGGCTGCGCGGTCGACCCACCCCGTACCACGGGCGGTGCCGACGAGCCGGGCGGCGTCGCCGTCCACCCGGTAGACGGCGACGCTCGTGGCACCGTCGGCGCGCCAGGTCAGCGCCACCCCGCCGCCGTCCGCACGCCGTACCCCGGTGACCTCGGGCGCGGCCGGCGGCGCCGCCGGTAGCTGCGCCATCGTGGGCACCAGCGCCGGGCTGGCGTAGTGCGCCGCGCTGTACCGGCTGACGGCCCCGAGCTTGTCCGCGCGCACCTGCCTGGCGCTGAAGTGCACGCTGCCGCTCACCCCGTACCGGCGGTTGAGGGTGAGCTGGCGGTCCAGCTCGGCCGGGTCGCGCCAGGCGCCGCGCTCGCCCACCCGGTAGTCGGCCTGCCCGATGTAGAGCTGCACCCGGGTGCCCTGCACCGTGGCCGCCCACCACGGCAGGAGCTTGGCGTAGTCGGCCTTGTCGAACCCGATGTGCCAGTAGAGCTGCGGCACGACGTAGTCCAGCCACTGCTTCCGTACCCAGAGTCGGGTGTCGGCGTAGATGTCGTCGTAGCTCTGCAACCCGGCGGTCGCCGAGCCGGCGGCGTCGGTGCGCTTGTTGCGCCAGATGCCGAACGGGCTGATGCCGAACTTCACCCAGGGCTTGATGGCCTTGATCCGCTCACTCATCTCCCGGACCAGCGTGTTCACGTTGTCGCGACGCCAGGCGTCTTTGTCGGCGAACCCCCGGCCGTACCGGGCGAACGCCGCGCCGTCCGGGAAGTCCTGCCCGGCCTCCGGGTACGGGTAGAAGAAGTCGTCGAAGTGCACCCCGTCGACGTCGTACCGCTGGACCGCTTCCAGCATCGAGTCCTCGACGAAGGTGCGTGCCTCGGGGATTCCGGGGTTGAAGTAGAGACGGCTGCCGGGCCGGTCGGCGCTGGGATAGGTCACCACCCAGTCGGGGTGCCGCCGCAGCGGGTGCGTCGGAGCGAGCTGGTCCAGCTTCGGCCCCGGCCCGCCCACCGTGGCCGGCTGCCCGCCCCGGTACGGGTTGAACCAGGCGTGGAACTCCAGGTTGCGGGCGTGCGCCTCGGCGACCATGAACTCCATCGGGTCCCAGCCCGGGTCGCGGCCGTCGCGGTGTCCGGTCAGCCACTCCGACCACGGCGCGTAGCTGGACGGCCAGAGCGCGTCCCCGCTCGGCCGTACGTGCACGAAGACCGCGTTGTGGTTGCGCCGGACGGCGAGGTCCAGCCAGCCCCGGAACTCCGCGCGTACCGTCTCGGCCGGCAGCCCGCGACGGCTCGGCCAGTCGATGTTGTTCACGGTCGTGATCCACATGCCGCGCAGCTCGCGGGGCGCCCGGGCCGGCTGGCCGGCGCAGGTGGGGATGCCGCCGGCCGGGCCGGCCTCGGGTGCCGCGCTCGCGGCGGACGGCCGCGACGCTCGGCGGTCGCCGTCGACCCGGTCCCGCAGCGACCAGGCGCCGACCGCGACCGCCATGGCGAACGCGGCGATCACGGCGATGAGCATCCGGACGCGAGGGCGGCGGGCGACGGCAGCGGGTGCAGCGGCGGGGGGCATTGGCCCAGTCTGCCCAGTGCCGCCGCCCGGGTCGAACCGGTGGCCCGTTGCTTAACGGTCAGCTAAGGCTGGCCGCCTGCCGGGCCTCGACACCGCACGGCGTCGAGGCCCGGCCGCGCCTCAGCAGTACAGGTTGGCTCCGGCGGGCACGCCCAGGATGCCGACGAACTGCTGGTACCTGGTGACGCGGCTCTGCACCTGCGCGGGATTCCCGCCGTTGCACTCGATCGAGCCGTTGATGCTGCGGATGGTCTCGCCGAACCCGGCGCCGTTGACCATCGCGTTGTGGGGGGTCATCGAGCCCGGCCCGTTCTGGGTCATCCAGTACCAGATGGCGGTCTTCCAGGCGACCGCGGCGTCGTTCTGCACCAGCCACGGGTTGGTCAGCAGGGGCAGCCCGAGGGCGTTCCCGGCGGCGTTGTAGTTGAAGTTCCAGCTCAGCTGGATCGGCCCGCGACCGTAGTACGCGGCCTGCCCCGCCGGGCAGCCGTACGGCTGGCCGGGGTCGCAGTAGTGCGGGTAGTTCGCCGTGTTCTGCTCCACGACGTGGACGAGCCCGCCGGTCTCGTGGTGCACGTTCGCCAGGAAGGCGGCGGCCTCCTGGCGCTGGACGGTCGCGCTGCCGGTCCTGGTGAACGCCGAGTAGGCGCTGAGCGCGGCGACGAGCCCGGAGTACGTGTAGAAGGAGTTGCGGCTCGGGAACATCTGGTTGAACTGGGCCTCGCTGACCACGAAGCCGCCGGGGTTGGTGGGCGGGTTGGTGGGCGGTGTGCCGCTGCAGGTGTAGGGCTCCCAGTACCAGGTGCTGACGACGGGGTCGTAGCCCGGGTTGTCGTGCTCGGCGATGTAGTACAGGCCGTTGGTGTACCGCACAATGGCGCCGGTGGCGTACCAGGTGCCGGCGACCCAGTTCGGGTGGTTGCAGCTCCCCGTGGGCGGTGGCGTGGTGCCGCCTCCGCACGCGCCGAGGTCCTGCCAGACACCGGTGGTGCCCGGCGGCGCCTCGTTCTGGGTCCACCACTTGGCCTGGTAGTTGCGGCCGTTGTGGGAGACCTGGGCGCCTCCCGTGTAGACGGCCGAGGACTGCCACGACGCTGCACAGGCCGCGGCGGACGCGGCGGTCGCCGGGATGATTGCCACCAGTCCGCCGGCGACAACCAGTGCCACAAGCGCGACCAGGGCCCGCAGTCTCGACATGGGATCACTCCTTCCTGAGGTTGCGATGTGCCGACGACTCGGCAGTGCATCGACAGGAGTGACTGTATCATCTACTGTTCACAATCCTTACAGTTCTCGGCGTGAACCCTACGCGCGCACCGGAGGTCTGCTGCCGATCCTCGGTGGCCTGGGTAGCCTGGACCCCATGATCTTCATTACCGCCAAGTTCCGGGTTCTGGCCGAGCACGCTGACCGGTGGCCGCAGATCGCCGCCGAGTTCACCGAGGCGACCCGCGCCGAGCCGGGCTGCCTGTGGTTCGACTGGTCCCGCAGCCTCGACGACCCGGCCGAGTACGTGCTGGTCGAGGCGTTTCGCGACGACGAGGCGGGTGCGGCGCACGTGCAGTCCGCCCACTTCCGCAAGGCGCAGGAGGACCTGCCGCCCCACCTGGCCGAGACGCCGCGCATCGTGAACGCCACCGTGCCGCAGCAGGACTGGTCGCTGCTCGGCGAGATGGCCGTCCCCGAGGGTCGCTGACCACCGTCTGATGGACGTCACCGCAACCCGCTGGTGAACGCCCGCCCCGTCGGACCCGACGACGACGCCCTCCCGCCCGGGCTCACCCGCTACTGACCCGCGGTCGAGGCCGATGACGGCACGTGCGGGCGGCCCGGCCGTCGTCGGCCGGGCCGCCCGATCGGCGTACGGTCAGCCGCCGAGGCTCGCGGCAGCCGAGGCGATCGTCGAGGCGAAGTAGCTCACCTGCGTGTAGACGCCCGGGAAGTTGGGTCGGGCGCAGCCGTTGCCCCAACTGACGATCCCGACCTGGATCCAGGCGTTGTTGGCGTCGCGGCGGAACATCGGGCCGCCCGAGTCCCCCTGGCACGTGTCCACACCGCCGCTGGCGTAGCCGGCGCAGATCTCCTCGGCGGGGATGAGGTCGCCGCCGTAGTTGGAGTTGCAGGTGGAGTCACTGACGAACGGGACGGTCGCCTTGAGCAGGTAGCGCTGCTGCCCGCCACCCTCGCGGGCGGCTCCCCAGCCGGCGATGGTGAAGGTGCCGTTGTCGTACGCGGTCGTGTTGGCGATCTTCAGCGTGCTCAGCCCGGTGACCGGGGTGGCCAGCCGGATCAGGGCCCAGTCCTTGCCGCTGCCGTTGTAGCCGGGAGCCCGGTAGACGTAGTTCGACCGGACGGTGATCCGGCTGGACGACTGGAGGTCGACCACTCCGAGCGTCGCGGTGATGCTGGTGTTGGTGCCGGTGGCGCCCACGCAGTGCGCCGCGGTGAGCACCAGCCGCGAGCTGTACAGGGCCCCGCCGCACCCCATCGAGAGCCGGACCATGAAGGGGAACTCGCCCTGGGCGGCACGGGTGCCACCGACGACGTTCGGCGTCGGAGTGACGTCGGCCGCGGCCGCCGGCGCCGCGAGAGTGAGGCTGCCCGCGGTCACCGCGGCCAACGCGGTGGCCAGGAGGCCGGTGAGGGTACGCCAACGAGCCATGCATTCCTCCGCATCAGGACGGCGCGCCTCGTGAGCGCACCTGATTCACGAATGCGGTCATCATATTGAGATCAATAGATTAGGCGGGCCATACTCTCTGGGTCGTACCGCCAGCGCTATGGATCCGCGCGGAGCGGCCGACGGGCAGGTCAGAGCCGGTGGCGGACCCACACGTTCGGTTCGACGTAGACGCCGTGGTCGTGCTCGACGTCGCACCGGACCGGAACGAGCGCACCCGGCACGCGCACCGGCCCGGTGCGGTCGAACGGGAGACCGGTCCAGCGCCGCCACTCCTGCAACGTGCCGGGGATGGTCATCGACCGTGGCGCCACGGACTCGATCACGCCACCGGCACGCACGTGCGTACGCAGCCACGGGTCCGCCGGGAGGCCGTCCTCGCGGACACGGACGGCGTACCGGTCCATCGGCTCGTCCGGAACCGTGTGCTTGCCGCTGGGGCGTACCGGCGCGACCAGGGTGTCGAAGCCGAGCCTGCGGGTGTTCTCGCGCATGGCGTCGAGCATCCGGGCGGACAAGCCCCGGCCGCGGGCCTCGGGGCGGATGCAGATCTCCAACGCGGACACGGTGTTCGTCGGCGTGCCGGCCAGCCGGTTGATCGTCGCCCGCTGCACGACCCGGTCCCATCCGCCCGGCGGCAGCCGCTCCTCGGTCCAGGACAGCGGCACGCTGTAGGCCCGGGCCACCGCCTGTCCCGGCTCGGCGGGATCGATGGCGAGCAGGACGAACTCCGGGTACAGATCGTTGGCCACCGCGTAGTACAGCGAGGCCATCGGGTCCCAGTTCATGAACTCCGGCCAGGCGCCGTCGAAGTCGTCCAGCAGTGGCGCGAGGTCGGGCCGCTGCGCGACCGTCACAATCTCAAGATCCATCTGACGAACGATAGAGCACGGGTTCGACGACAGCAGCCGACTTTCCTCCTCGACCTGGCCAGGATCCCAGGCGTCGGCGGGACTCTCCGCTGCATGAACCGCGGCAGGTCCGCGTAGGTCTCGATGTGCAGGGAGCGGAAGCGCCCCCGCCCGGGCGCCGTCATCACTGCTGGTCACAACTGCCTCTCGATCGCCGTCACACCCCCCTACCTGTCCGGCCGGTCGGCATCTGTCACACCCGACATCGTGCTCTCCCGGCGGATCAGCTGGAACGGCGTCTGCACGGTCAGCGGTGCCGCGACCTCCGTACCCTCGATCCGGGCGACGAGGCGGCGCACCGCGAGACGAGCGATCGCCTCCTTGTCCGGCGCGATGGTGGTGAGGGTCGGGCTGCTGAACCGTCCCTCCTCGATGTCGTCGATGCCGATCACCGCCACGGTCTCCGGCACCCGGTGACCGGCCTCGGTCAACGCCCGCAGCGCGCCGACGGCGATCAGGTCGTTGTAGCCGAACACCGCGTCCGGGAGTTCGCCGAGGGTGAGCAGGTCCCGCATCGCCCTCCTGCCGTCCACCCGGCCGAACGCGTCGGTCGGGACGACCAGCTGCGGCCGGTACGGCAGGCCGGCCGCGGCCAGGGCCTCCCGGTAACCACGCATGCGCAGGTGCGCCGACTGCCGGTCGCCGCCGGAGGTGGCTCCGAGGAACGCGATCCGGCGACGACCGATGCTCACCAGGTGCTGGATCGCCGCACGGCTCGCGGCGACGTTGTCGATGGCGATGTGGTCGTGCGGCACGTCGTGGACGCCCTCGCCGATCAGCACCAGCGGGTTGTCCGCGGTCCGGGCCAGCACCTCTTCCCGGCCGATCCGCACGGGACTGAAGATCAGGCCGTCGATGATGTGCCGTCGCGAGCCGTCGAGGAGCAGCAGCTCCGCCTCCCGGTCCGCGGCCGTGTTCTCCATCACCAGCGTGTAGCCGAGCCCCGCCGCCTCCCTGATGGCGATCTCGGCGAGCTCGGCGAAGTAGGGATTGTTCAGTTCCGGGATGGCCAGGGCGATCAGGCCGGTACGTCCACGGCGGAGGTGGCGGGCGCTGAGGTTGGGGCTGTAGCCGAGTTCGTCGATCGCCTGCTGCACACGCTGACGCGTCCGCTCTCCCACCGGCCGGTACCCGTTGACCACGTTGGAGACCGTGGCGAGCGAGACGCCGGCGCGTTCGGCGATGTCCTTCAGACTGACGCCCATCCACCGGCCCTTCGCACCCGACTGACGAGCCGGACGGACATTGACGAACAAGGATTGACGGAGGTCCGCCGCGCCTCTATAACGTTATACAGGCGTTGATGGATGTCAATATTGCCGCCTCTGTTCGTCAGTGGAGTTCCCACCGGCATCCGTCGATGACGTCCGCCCCTCGTCAACTGACCACCCGATGCCCACCGCCAACGCGCTTCGGGCCAGCTGCACCGCCCGCGGCGACTCGTCCCCCGGAGACGGCATGACACGTCAGGTCCCCATCCGCCCCGCCCTGCCCCTACTGCTCGTCCTCGCCCTGGTCGCCGGCGTCCTCGCCACGCCAGCCCCGCGGGCACACGCCGCGCCGCCCGGGACGCCGCCACTGACGACCCCCTGGACCAGCCAGGCGCTGGTCGGCACACCACTGCCGGAGTACCCGCGACCACAGATGACCAGACCGGACTGGCTCAACCTCAACGGCGAGTGGCAGCTCCGCCAGTCCGCCACCGACGACGCCCCGCAGTTCAACACCAACCTGCCCGAGCGGGTCAACGTGCCGTTCCCGGTGGAGAGCGCACTCTCCAGCATCCACCGTGCCGCCAACGACAACCGCAACTACCTGTTCTACCGGCGCACCGTCACCGTCCCACCGAACTGGTCCGGCCGACGGACCCTGCTGCACTTCGGCGCGGTCGACTGGCAGAGCACCGTGTGGGTCAACGGCGTCCGGGTCGGTGCGCACACCGGCGGGTACGACGCCTTCACCTTCGATGTGACCCCGCAGCTCACCGCCGGGACGAACGAGATCGTCGTCAAGGTGTGGGACCCCACCGACACCCGCCAGAACGGCAGCCTGCCCGCCATCGGCAAGCAGACCAAGCAACCCGGCGGGATCTTCTACACCCCCAGCTCCGGCATCTGGCAGACGGTGTGGCTGGAGCCGGTGCCCACGGCCTCGATCAGCAGCGTCGACGTCTACCCGAACCTGAGCACCAACACCCTGCGGGTTCGGGTCTTCACGCGCGGCGACGTGAGCGGCCACAGCGTGCTCGCCGAGGCGTTGAACGGAAGCACCGTGGTCGGCTCGGCCACCGGCGGGTTCACCGACTTCAGCGTGCCGGTGCCCAACGCCCGCCGCTGGTCACCCGACGACCCGTTCCTCTACAACCTCCGGGTCACCCTGCGCAACGCCGGCGCCGCCACCGTCGACCGGACCACGCACTACTTCGGGATGCGCGAGATCACCACCGGCCTGGTGAACGGCGTGCTGCGCCCCAAGCTCAACGGACAGTTCGTGTTCCAGGTCGGCACCCTCGACCAGGGCTACTGGCCGGACGGGCTGTACACCGCGCCGACCGACGCCGCTCTCGCCTTCGACCTGCAGAAGCACAAGGATCTCGGGTTCAACATGGTGCGCAAGCACATCAAGGTCGAACCGCAGCGCTGGTTCTACCACGCCGACCGGCTCGGCCTGCTGGTCTGGCAGGACATCCCGTCGATGACCGCGCAGGACATCAACGCCACCGACGCCCAGCAGGCGCAGTTCGAGACGGAGGCGCGCGAGATCGTCGACGAGCACCGCAGCTCCCCCGCGGTCGTCGCGTACACGCCCTACAACGAGGGCTGGGGTGAGCGGGCCCTGGCCGACACCCGCCGGGTCGCCCAGAACATCAAGAACCAGGACCCCACCCGCCTGGTCAACCCGCACAGCGGTCACAACTGCTGCCAGTCCCTCGGCGACCCCGGCAACGGTGACATCGACGACTGGCACGCCTATCTCGGGCCGGACTCCCCCGTACCGTCGAGCAGCCGGATCGCCGTGCTCGGCGAGTTCGGCGGCCTGGGCCTGCACACACCGGGCCACGAGTACAGCCCGAACGGCAGCTTCTTCGCCTACGAATGGCAGGCCAACCCGACCGCCCTCACGGACCGGTACGTGGGGCTCGTGCAGGGCAGCCAGAACCTGATGCTCGGCAAGGGACTCAGCGCCTCGGTCTACACCGAGATCACCGACCTGGAGGGCGAGCTGAACGGCTTCCTCACCTACGACCGTCAGGTCGTCAAGATGGATCAGGCGCGCGTCCGCGCGGCCAACACCGCGTTGATCAACGCGTCGAGGACCATCGGCAGCTCGGCGCCCGTCGCCCTCCCGGTCAACACCCGGCGGTCGTTGCAGGTGACCACGCCCGGCCACACCAACCGGTACCTGCGGCACCGGGACAGCCTGGCCTACACCGAGGTGGTCGACGCCGCCAGCCCGAGCCTGCTCAAGAACGACGCGACGTACACCATCCGGGCCGGCCTGGCCGACGCCACCTGCTACTCGTTCGAGTCGGTCAACTTCCCCGGCCAGTACCTACGGCATCAGGACTCGCGGGTTCGCAACTCGCCGAACGACGGTTCCGCGCTCACTCGCGCCGACGCCACCTGGTGCGCCCGGGTGGGACTGACCGGCACGGGCGTGTCGCTGGAGTCGTACAACTTCCGGGGCAGGTACCTGCGGCACTACAACTCGGAGGTCTGGCTCAGCAACGGCGCGGGCGGCGACGCGTACAACACGCCAACGCTGTGGGCCGCCGACAGCACCTGGAACATCGCCTCCCCCTGGGCGCCCTGACCGGTCAGGCGGGCCGCGGCAGGTGGTCGCTGCCAGGGAACGACCGCGGGGGGTTCCGGCTCAAGCCGGGAACCCCCCGCGGTGGCGACCAGTTTCAGGGTGCGGGCGTCACGCGTGCAGCGATGCCCTGGAGCGGCGCAGGATCAGCCGAGCCGCCGTTCCGGTGACGATCAACGCCGCACCGGTGCCGAACAGCCACCAGAGACCCGACGCGTCACCGCCGGTGACGGGGAGGGTGGGTGTGACCGTCGGCGGCTGCGTCGGGTCGGCGGTGTGAACAGCGCGAACGCGCACCGCGAACACGTTTCTTCGAGGGGCACGGGTTTCGGTCAGCCAGCCGATCGTCACCCCGCCGGGACCGCCGACACATCCGGTGTTCCCCTCCGGGCCGCCCCAGAGACGACCCCGTGGCGCACCCGGGAATCCCGCACCGTCACCTGGCGTCACGGGTGTCGTTTCCCGGTCATGAGGGAAATGCGGGCACCTGTTGTTTCCACCGCCCATCATGGCCGGTCCGGTCGGGTTCGTTCTCGTTCCGTCGACCGCAGCGTCGCGGCCGACCATGGTGCTCGGCGCCGGCTCCGGAGTGCACCGATCCAGCCTGCTCAACTGGGCTGACTCCAGCAAGGACCGGGACGCAAGTTGCATCGGGCCGGGATATTCCCCTCCGTTGCACCACGCAATTACGGCGTCTTATAAATAGATGTCCACCAATCTTGACTTGTGCTTGCGCTCAGCGCACCGTGAAGAGTCAGAGGCAGATGCGCGCCATTATCGGCCCGACTGACGCGGTCCGTTGAATGGGGGGCGCTGCCGATCTGGCGCCGCGCGCATCAGGAGGCGTTCCATGCGGTTGAGTCCATTTTCCGGGGTCTATCTCACCGATCCGGCCAGTATGTGGCGGCGCATTCTCGACGATCCTGCCGGGGTGCACTACGCCGAGGATCTGGGCCTGTGGCTGATCAGCAGGCACGCGCACGTCCGGCACGCCCTGGCCGACGCCGCCACGTTCGGCAACGCCCTCACCCTCGCTCCGGTCTACGAGGTCTGCCCGGAGGCGATGAGCGTGATCATGCAGATCGACGCGCCGCCCACCACCGCGGCCGCGGATCCGCCCGTACACCCCCGCACCCGCCGGGCCCTGCGCGCGACCTTCGCGAACACTCCCGACCGGGTCGAGGCCGAGTACGGCCCGATCGTCCGCCGCCGGGTCGACCAACTGGTCGCCCGGCTGATCGCCCGCCAGGGCGGACAGGTCGATCTCATCCCGGAGTTCGCCACCGAGCTTCCCCTGCTGGTCGTCCTGGACATCCTCGGAGTGCCCGACGCCGACATCGGGCGGATCCGGAGTTGGGCGGACGGCCAGATCGCCCTCATCTGGGGGCAGCCGGACCCGGAGGAACAGGTACGCCTGGCGCGGGGGCTGTTGGAGTTCTGGCACTACTGCCGGGAGCTGGTCCGCCAGCGGCTCGACAGCGGGCAGGGCGGCGACGACTTCATCAGCCGGGCCCTGGCCTACCGCGACGACGATGACGCCGTGCTGTCGGTGAGCGAGGTGGCGAGCCTCGCCTTCAACCTCCTGGTCGCCGGCCACGAGACCACCGCGGGGCTGCTCGCCCACGCCCTCGACCAGGCGCTGTCCACCCCGCAGCGGTGGCGGGCTCTCGCCGCCGACCCGCAGTCCGTCCCCGCGTTCGTGGCCGAGACGCTCCGGTTCGCACCCGCCATCGACGGCTGGCTCCGGGTGACCCGCCGCGATGTCACCCTGGGGGAGGTCACCATCCCGGCGGGGGCACGCTGCCTGCTGTTGATCGGAGCCGCGAACCGGGACCCCGCGGTCTTCGCCCATCCGGATCGGTTCGACCCACACCGTTCCGATGGAAGAGATCACCTGTCCTTCGGCCACGGGCCGCACTTCTGCATTGGCGCGGCATTGGCGCGGCTAGAGGCCGGGATCGCACTCACGCGACTCGCGGCAGCCATTCCTGGCCTCCGGCTAACACCTGAGCAACATCGTTCATACAAGCCCAATGTTGCGTTTCGCGCGCATCACAAGCTGGCCGCAATAGTCGATATCATGGCACCGGTCGACGGCCCGGCGGTGCGGGAGGGGGCGAGTGCCGAGGCGCACGCCACCTGACCTGACCACGGTTGGTTCGCACACCAGGGCGGCTGACCTGCGGACTGATCCGCTGTCGGCCCACTGCCCCACGGCTGGCCGGGTCGGGCGTACCGCGCAGCCGGTCGCGCCGCGCTTGACGATCCATGCCGGTGAACGTCTTCACACCCATCACATCCTGGGTTAAGAATTGCCCCCTATGAATGTTCGACCTATCGGCTAATCTCGATCGGACGCCCGCCGCCGATTCGGTGGCGCCATGAAGGTGAGCGCATGGAACACACGTCCCCGTCGAGCGCGCCGCAGACCTCGGCCAGTACGCAGTTCCGGTGGGAACTGCGCAGCTGCCGGGTGCGACGGGGCCTGACGCAGCGGGCCCTCGCGGACCTGGTGCGGTTCAGCCGGGAGACGGTCGCGGCGGTGGAGTCAGGTCGCCGGTTCGGGAGTCACGAGTTCGCGGTCCGCTGCGACGACGTCCTCGACACCGGCGGCCGGCTGGCGACGCTGTGGCCGCGCGTCGCGGCCGAGCAGTTGGCGGCCGACGGTCGCCGCGGCCCCCGCCTGCCGGACCAGGTGCGGCTCGATCCGCCGGTGCCCCGCCAGCGTGGCCGGCGTGACGCGCGTGACCCGGGCGCCGTGGTGGACGCCATCGACGAGCTGCGCGAGCTGATCGGCCAGGTGCTCAACGGCCAGCCCGACCCGGACGACGGTGGGCGTCGGGCGACCGACCCCGACCAGCGCTGATCTCGTCGAACCCGACTCACCGCCGCCGCGCCGCCGACTGCTGACGCTGGGTACAGATGCTGGTACGGACAGTTTGTACCACGGTCAGGTCTGGTCTCCGGGCGCGCGTTCCGGCCGAATGGGACTTGCATTCCGCAACGTGCGGATAGACCGTCGTCGACGAGTCGTGGGAGTCAATCTTGGCGTCGAGCACGAGGTCCCACGCGGCCCGACCCTACCCGACCCGGCGACGCGGTTGGAAGATTGCCGGGCGGATGCGCCTCATCGTCGCGGCGCCACTGGTCGCCGTCATCGGCTTCGCCGGCCTCGCGCTGACCGAGAGCGCGCGCCAGACGACCCGCGCCAGCGAGCTGGAGGTGCTGGCGCGCCTCGGCGCGGAAGCCGGTGACCTGGCCTACCGGCTGCAACGCGAACGGATCGCCGCCGCCGACCTGCTCACCTACGCCGCCCCCGAGCAGCAGGACGCCTTCGGCCTCGAGATGGCCGCAACCGACGCCGCTGTCGCCCGCTACCGCGAGCAGCGCGACCGGGTGCCCACCGAGGCCGACGCCAACCGGGCCCTCCTGCGCCGCATCGACGCGGCCCTGGACGGCCTCGCCCCGCTGCGCACGCAGGTGCGCACGGCCGCGCACGCCTCGGTGTCGGCGATGACCTTCAGCTACCGCATCGCGATCGCCGACCTGATCAACTTCCGGGAGAACGTCTCGCACGGCGTGGTCAACGCCCAGCTCGCCGACGGCATCCGGGCCTCGGCGGCACTGTCGAAGACGGCGGAGGCGATCGGTCAGCAGCAGGTGGCCGTGCTCCGCGCGGTGGCGGCCGGCGAGCTGACCCCGGCGATGCAGCAAGACATCACCGCCGCCCGCACCAGCTACACCGAGTCCAGCCTGTCGTTCCTGGCCCTGGCCCCCTCCGACTGGAGCCTCTGGTGGGAACAGGCCGGTACGGGCAGGGAGGCGCTCGTCCTGCAACGGATGCAGGACGAGGTCTCCCGAGCCCAGCCGGGAACGCGACTGCGACTGGCGACCACCGACTGGGTGTCCACCACGCAGGACCGCGCCGCCCGCCTGTCCGACCTGCGGGGCCGGGTCGACGACGCGGTGCTCGAGGACGTCCGGGCCGCGCACACCGACCAGCGTCGCCGGGCCGTGGCCGAGGCGGTCGGCGTCCTCCTGGCACTGCTGCTGACCGCGCTGGTGACCTGGGCCGTCGCCCGGCAGATCACCCGGCGGTTGCGTCGCCTGCGCGACGCGGCCAACGCCGTCGCGTTCGAACAGCTCCCGGCCGTGGTGGCCCGGCTCCAGCAGCCCGGCAGCGCCGCCGTCGACCCCCACGAGCTGGCCCGCCAGCAGTCCAGCGCCGCCCTCGAACCGTCCAGTGAGGACGAGATCGGTGAGCTGGGCCAGGCGTTCAGCGCCGTGCACCGGGCGGCCGTGCGGACCGCCGCCGAACAGGCCGTCATGCGCGCCAACACCGCCGACATCTTCATCCACCTGAGCCGCCGTGAGCAGCGGCTGGTCGACGCCGTCCTGGCCCAGGTCGACCTGGTGGAGCGGGACGAGACCGACCCCGATCGGCTCCACCAGCTCTACACGCTGGACAACCTGGCGACCCGGATGGGCCGGATCAACGCCAGCCTGCTGGTGCTCGGCGGCGTCGGCGTGGGACGCGTACGCCAGCACGACGTCCCGCTGCAACAGGTGCTCCAGGCGGCCCTGTCCCAGATCGAGCACTACGCGCGGATCCGGCTCGGCATGGTCGACGGCGACGTCGCCGTCGCGGCCAGGTCCGTCGACGAGGTCGTGCACCTGCTCGCCGAACTCATGGACAACGCGACGACGTACTCGCCGCCCGGGAGCGAGGCGTGGGTGACCGGCCGGAGCCTCGGAGACCGGGTCATCGTCCAGATCAGCGACGAGGGCGTGGGGCTGTCCCCGCAACGGCTGCAACAGCTCAACGAACTGCTGGCCCGCCCGCCGGCCATCGACGTCGCCGCCGTACGGGCGATGGGGCTCGTCGTCGTCGGCCAGCTCGCGGCGCGGCTGGGAGCGAGCGTCCAACTGCGACGCGGCCCCCGACGCGGCACCCTCGCCGAGGCGACGCTGCCCGCGGCGATGATCCGGTCTCTGCCACCGGAGGAGTACGTGCTGGCGCCCGGCCGGCTGTCGCGGCGGGCAGCCCGTACGAGCAACCCTCCACCGCCGTACCAGCCTCGCCCGCAGCCCACCGCGGGGCGACCCCCGGCCGAGCGGACCCTGCCGGCGGCGCCGGTGTTCCGCCCGGCCCCGGCGCCCGCGGACCGGGGTGAGGCGCCCACCGAGGAGCTGCTCATCTTCGAACAGGTCAACCACTGGTTCCACACCGATGTCGTGAACGGTCAGGCAGCCCAGGAGTGGTCCAGTCCGGCCGACGACGCCTGGCGTACCGCTGCCCAGGCGCACACCCCCGAAGTCGCCACGACGACCACGTCCGGCCTGCCCAAACGGCAGCCGCAGCGGCATCTCGTGCCCGGCGGCGTCACCGTGCCCCAGCAGCAGCAACGGTCCGAGTACCGCGACCCGGCCCAGGTGGCCACGGCGATGGCCGCGTACGCGCGCGGGGTGGCGACCCGGCGACGCACCCCGATCAACCTCGGCAAGACATGACGCGACAGGAGAGCACGTGAGCGACCAACAGGATCTCGGCTGGCTGCTGGACAACTTCGCCGCGCGCGCGACCGAGGTCAGCCACGCCATCGCCATCTCCAGCGACGGTCTGATGGTGGCCGCCACCCGCGACCTGCCGCCGGACCGCGCCGACCAGCTCGCCGCGACGGGCAGCGGGTTGGTCAGCCTGCTGCGGGGCGCGGCGGCCTTCTTCGACGCCGGCGCGGTGATCTCCAACGTCACACAGCTCGAAGGCGGGTTCATGTTCTCGATGGCCTTCAACGACGGCGCCTCGCTGCTGGTGCTCGCCGCGCCGGAGTGTGACGTCGGCAAGGTCTCCTACGAGATGACCGAACTGGCCAACCGCATCGGGGACGCCCTGACCCCCGCGGCCCGAGCGGCACTCGCCCGCAGCCGCTGACGACCCCCGGCGCCCCCACGCCGGAGACCCCTCCCTTCCCCTGGAGAAACAAATGTCTCTCACCACCCCTCGGCGCAGCCGTGCCCTCACCGCCTCGTTGCTCGCGCTCGTGCTGACCCTCGGCACGGCCTGCGGCGACGACGGGCCCGGCAGGAGCGCCAGCGGCTCGATAAAGATCGGCCTGCTCGCGTCGCTGTCCGGGACGTACCAGGCCGTCGGTACGGAGATCCGCGACGGCTTCCAGCTCTACCTCGACACCCACGACGGCAAGCTCGGCGGCCGACAGGTCGACCTCGTCGTCGCGGACGAGGGCAACGGCGCCCAGACCGCGGTGCCGGCGGCGACCAAACTGCTCAAGCAGGACCGCGTGGCCGCGCTCACCGGTATCGTCGGCGGCGGCTCGGTCGCCGGGGTCACGCCGCTGCTCAACGAGACCAAGGTGCCGCTCGTCGGTTCCAACGGCCGGCCGGAGCTCAAGGACGTCTCCCGGGTCTGGCACACGTCGTACCTCTCCGACGAGCCCGGAGCGGCGATCGCCCAGCACGTCCGCGACAACGTGAAGGGCTCGGTGTACGCGATCGGCCCGGACTACCAGGGCGGGTGGGACGAGCTGCGCGGCTTCACCGACGCGTTCGCCAAGGCCGGCGGGAAGCTGGCCAACCCGGACGGCAAGACCACCTTCACCCCGTTCCCGGCCACGACCAACTTCACCCCGTACTTCGCCCGGATCAAGGCCTCGGGCGCGGCGGCCGTCTACACCTTCTACGCCGGCAGTGCCGCCGTCGACTTCGTCAAGCAGTACGCGCAGTCCGAGATCAAGGACATCCCGCTGTACGCGGCCGGGTTCCTCACCGAGGGCGGGGTGCTCAACGCGCAGGGCGAGGCCGCCCGGGACATCTACTCGGTGCTCAACTACTCGCCCGACCTCGACAACGCCGAGAACCGTGCCTTCGTGGCGGCGTGGAAGGCGAAGCACGACGGCTCCCCGACGACGTACGCGCTCGCCTCCTACGACGCGGCGGCCGTGCTGGACCGGGCCATCGGGGCCGCCGGAAGCGACCCGACGCCGGAGGCCATCAACAAGGCCATCGGTCAGCTCGGCCAGATCGCCAGCCCGCGCGGCACCTGGCAGTTCTCCACCACCACGCACTCCCCGGTGCAGAAGTGGTACCTGCGGCAGGTCCGGCAGGATGGTCGGGCGCTGTCCAACACCGTCGTGGGTGACCTCGCGACCGTCGGACGGTGATCGCGGTGGCGGCCGGCACGAACCGGATCGACCCGTACCTGATACCGGCGCTGGACGGGGTCGCCTACGGGCTGCTCGTCTTCGTGGCGGCGTCGGGTCTGGTCTTCTGTTTCGGCGTCGCCAACATCCTCAACCTGGCGCACGGCACGCTCTACGCGATCGGCGGGTACACGGCCGCCGCCCTGCTCGACGGCGGCTGGGCGAGTCTGGCGTTGGCGCTGGCGGTCGGCGTGCTGGCCGCCGCCGCGGCGGGTGTGCTGCTGGCCGGCCTGCTCACACCCGTCGCCACCGGCAACCACCTCACCCAGGCACTGCTGACCTTCGGCGTGGCGCTGGCCGGCGGCAGTCTGCTCGTCGCCGGCTTCGGACCCGACGACCCGCAGGTCCGGGTGCCCGCAGCCCTGGACGGGTCGGTGGTCGTCGCCGGCCACCGCTACGCCGCGTACCGGTTGGTGTTCATCGTCGTCGCCGCGGTGATCGCCGCCGGGCTCTACCTCGCGGTGCGGCGGACCCGGGCCGGGATGCTGGTGCGGGCGGCCGTCGACGACGCGGAGATGGTCGCCTGCATGGGCGTGAGTCCCGCCCGGATCCGGGCCGGTGTGCTCGCGGCCGCCGGCGCATTGGCGGGTGCGGCCGGGGTTCTGGGCGCGCCCATCATCGGCCCGGGCGCGGACACCGCCGACACCGTGCTGCTGCTGTCCCTGGTGGTCGTGGTCCTCGGTGGCCTCGGATCGATGGCGGGCACCCTGCTCGCCGCACTGGTGATCGGTGAGATCCAGACCCTCGGCGTGGCTCTGCTGCCGTCGGCCGCACCGTTCCTGCTGTTCGCCGCCATGGCGGCCGTCCTCGCCGTGCGGGCGCGTGGCCTCGCCACCAACCGGAGGGCGACATGAGGGACGAGGTGATCCGCCGGGGACGCGGTGCCGTCGCGGCGCTCGTCCTGGCCGGCCTGGTCGTGGCGCCCTGGGTGGTCGACGACTACACCGCGGCGATCCTCGCCCGGACGCTGGCGCTGGGCCTGGTCGGGGTGAGCGTGGCTCTGCTCACCGGCGTCGCCGGCATGCCCACCCTCGGCCAGACCGCCCCGTACGCGGCCGGCGCGTACGCCAGCGCCGTGCTCGGCAGCCAGATCTCCGACGTCGGCGTCGTGCAGGTCGCCGTCGCGGCAGGTGCCGGGGCGGTGCTGGCCGCGCTGACCGTGCCCCTCGTCGTCCCCGCCCGCGGGGTGATCGTCCTGATGATCACCCTGGCCATCGGGGAACTCGCCGTGACCGTCCTCGGCCGTTGGCGGTCGGTGACCGGTGGCACGGACGGGTTGGCCGGTATCTCCCCCGTCCGTCCGTTCTGGGGTCTGCCGGTCCTCACCAGCGACCAGGCGCGCTACCTGTACACGCTCGTCGTCGCGGCCACGCTCGTCGGCGCGGTGCTCCTGCTGCTGCGTACCCGGTTCGGGCTGCTGCTGCGTGCCGGCCGGGACGACGAGACGCGGCTGCGGGCCAGTGGGCACCGGGTGCCGCTGCACCTGTCCGGCGCGCACATCGTCGCCGGGGCGATCGCCGGTGCCGCCGGCTCCCTGCTGGTCGTCGCCCAGCAGTACATCTCGCCCGCCGACTTCGGCTTCGACACCTCGGCCCTGCTGCTGCTCGGCGTCGTCATCGGTGGTACGGCCTCGGTCGGTGGCGCCCTGGTGGGCGCGGTGCTCGTCATCGCCGTGCGGGACTGGTTGTTCGGGGTGCTGCCCGGCCACGCGCCGCTGGTGCTGGGCGCGCTGTTCGTGGTGACGGTCTACCTGCTGCCCACCGGCGTCAACCGGGCCCGGGGCCCACGCGGTGGGTCGCGGCCGCCGGCCGCCGCGCCGAGCCGACCGGACGCCCCGCCCGCCCGTGACCACGCCACGGTACCGGAGTTGCGCGCATGAACTGCCTGCTCAGCGCCCAGGAGGTCAGCGTGCGGTACGGCTCGCTCGCCGCGCTCGCCGGCGTCGACCTGTCCATTCACGACGGTCAACGGCACGCACTCATCGGGCCCAACGGCGCCGGCAAGACGACCCTGCTCAACGTGATCGGCGGGTCGACGAGGCCGCACCGGGGCACGGTGACGTTCAACGGACGGGACGTCAGCCGACTCGGGCCGGCGGCGCGGGCCCGCCGGGGCATCAACCGGATCCACCAACGGCCCGCGGTCTTTCCGACGCTCACCGCCACGGAGAACGTCGTGGTTGCCGCGCTGCCCCGGGTCATCCGGCCGCACCGGTGGCGGCCCGGCGGAGGTCGTCGCGCGGCCCACCACCGGGCCGGCCCGCTGCTGGAGCAGATGGGCCTGACCGACGTCGCGGCGGTGCCCGCCGGCCACCTCGCACACGGCGAACGACGCCAGTTGGAGATCGCCATGGCTCTTGCCGGCCGCCCCCGCCTGCTGCTGCTCGACGAACCGGCGGCGGGGCTGTCCGCCACCGAGGTCGGCCGGCTGATCGAGCTGCTCAGGGCGCTGCCCAGGGCGGTCGCCGTGCTGCTGGTCGAACATCGACTGGACCTGGTGTACGCCCTCTCCGACACGGTCACCGTGCTGCGCGACGGCCAGACGTTGGCCGCCGGGACGCCGGACGAGATCCGTACCTCGCCGCTGGTGCGGCAGGCCTACGCCGACGGGGTGGCCTGATGCTGTGCGTGGAGCGCCTCTGCGCCGGCTACGCCGGGGGCATCGTGCTGCACGAGGTGAGCCTGCGGGTGCCTCCGGGCAGCATCCAGGCCGTGGTGGGTCGCAACGGCGCGGGCAAGAGCACGCTCGTGCACACGATCGCCGGCCTGGTGCGAGCCTCCAGCGGTCGCATCGAGATCGGCGGGGTGCACGTGGCCGGGCGGCAACCCCATCGCATCGCCCAGTCCGGGGTCGGTCTCGTCCCGCAGGGCCGGCGGGTCTTCTCCCGGTTGACCGTGGCCGAGCATCTTGTCCTGGCGGCCGCGCCGTGGCGTGCCGCGACCCCCGGCGGCGAGGGTTGGACGGTGGCCCGGGTCCTCGAGCTGCTGCCGAGGCTGGCGGTGCGGCTGCGTCACCGCGGCTGCGAGCTGTCCGGCGGCGAGCAGCAGATGCTGGCGATCGCCCGTGCGCTGCTCGGTCAACCCCGGGTGCTGCTGCTCGACGAACCGTGTGAGGGGCTCGCCCCCGACCTGGCGGCGCGGGTCCGTGAGCTCATCGGTGGCCTGGCCGCCGACGGGCTGACCGTGCTGCTCGTGGAGCAGCAGCTCCAGCACGCGATCGAGATCGCCGACCGGGTGGCGGTGCTGGAGTACGGCCAGGTGGTCTACGACCGACCGACGGCCGAGGCCCGTACCGACCCGGCCCCACTGGCGGCGATGTTGAGCGTCGCCGCCGTCCCGCCGCCTCCAGCGAACCGACCGACCCCCCGGCTCTGGGCCGACACCCCGTAGGTCACCCGACCCCTCTCGGAGAGGTAGACACCGATGGCAACCGCGACCACCGATGGTGCGTACACCTTTGACAACGGCGCACCGGACGCCGTCCCGCAGATGCAGGCGCTGGAGTCCTTCCTGGATCCGATCACGATGCGCCGCCTGGGCCGCCCGGTCCTGCGCCTGGGGGCGAGGTGCTGGGAGGTCGGGGCCGGCGGTGGCTCGATGGCCCGGCGGATCGCCCGGGCGGTCGGCGAGGACGGCAACGTGCTGGCCACCGACATCGACCCCACGCATCTCGTGTCCGAGGGCAACCTGCACGCACGCCGCCACGACGTCCGCACCGAACCGCCGCCCGGGGACGCGTTCGACCTGATCCACGCCCGGCTGGTGCTGCTGCACCTGCCCGATCGGCGCCGGGTCCTGCGCACGCTCGCCGGCGCCCTGGCCCCCGGCGGGTGGCTGGTGGTCGAGGAGTTCGACTGCACCGCGCCACTGCGGGTGCTGACCGCGCCGACCGACGACGCGGCGAAACTGTTCGCGCAGGTGATGGACGCCATGATGGGCGTCCTGCAGGATCACGGCGCCGACCTGGGGTGGGCGCAGGACGTGCACACCGAGATGGCCCTCGCCGGTCTGACCGACCTGGACACCATCACCCACTCGCAGAGCTGGGTCGGCGGTTCGACCGGAACGTCGCTCTACGAGACGAACTCCCGCCAGCTGGAGCCGGACCTGCTCGCGGCGGGACTGTCACCCCACCAGCTGAGCGCCTTCCGGCGGCTGGTCCGCGACCCCGCGTTCGCCGTCATGTCGTACCACTTCGTCTCCACGCGGGGCCGCCTGCCGGGCTGACCGGCAGATGGACCACGCGCGGAGAACGGTCGCGCCGTGCCGTACCTCTCCCGCCGCAGCACGCCCCCCGCTGAGCCGGACAGCTCTACGCAGGCGCCGACCGAACCGGCCGGGCTCCCCGCCAGGGAGCCCGGCCGGCCGCGTGTCGGCAGGTCAGTGGTGGCGGCCCTCCCCCACCCGGTACGTGCGCAGGTTCGGGTCCGCCTTGATCTGCGACTCCGTGTACTTGACGGTGTCCCAGCCTTTGCCGGAGTAGAGCGCGGTCTGGTCGGCGTACCAGGGGGAGTTCGGGTTGGTCGACTGGGAGTAGGTCAGGATCTGCCGCCCGGACGGCCCGTGCGGGCCCAACTCGACGGCCATCACGAACGACGACCCGTGCACCACCTTCGGGTAGCCGACGCCGGGCACCCGGTTGTTGACGATCATGTTGAAGATGCCGGCCTCGGCGCGCCCGCCGTGGATCGGGATGCGCTGGTCGCCACGCGGTTCGGTCTGCACGTCGCCGAGGCGGGCGTCGAGCGGGATGCCGGCGAGGCGCTGCACGGCGTCGGCGAGCGCGGTACGCACGCCCGGGTTGGCGGTGTCGAGCCGGCGCGGCGTGCGCACCGGGTCGGTGGCGGCGAAGGCGTCGGCGAAGCGCAGCCCGTTGGCCAGCACGAACTCGGTGAACAGGTGCGCGCCGCGGCTGTCCAGGTCGGCGTGCAGGTCCCAGCGGGCCAGTGCGGCGCAGGCGGCGCGCAGGTCGACGGTGGCGCCGTTCGAGGCGGTGCCGGTGGGTTGGGCGGTGCAGAGCGCCACCAGGTCGTCGCGGACCAGCTCACCGCCGTACACCCGGTTGCCGAAGACGGTCCGCCACAGCCGGTCGGCGGTGAACCCGCGCCCCGGCAGCCCGTCGGTGCCGGCGAGACGCTGCTGGACCTGGTCGAGGCCGAGACGGGTACGCAGGCTGCGCGGGGTGCGTTCGTCGCCGAGGATCCGCGCGTAGCCCTCCAGCGGGGCCTGCGGGTTGGCCAGCCAGTAACTGTCGTTGGAGTTGGTGACGTAGTCGGCGCGGAAGCGGACCGGCAGGTTCGCCGGGCCGAGGATGCCGGGCACGGCGGCGTCCGGGTCGGCGCCGAGCGCGCAGGCCGACCGGGAGCCGTCCAGGACGGCCTGGCCGCTGCTGGCGTACAGCGGCTGGAACGGCGCCGGGATGCAGGCGGCGGCGAGGGCGTCGGTCACCCGGGGCACCACCGAGTGGTCGGCGTAGAGCGCCTCACCGCGGGCGTCGGCGGCGATCACGTTGACCCAGGGCAGGAACTGGTAGCGGTCGAGCACCCGCTTCAGGTCGCGGACCGTCTCGGCGCGGCCCATCTGCAGCCAGCCGTCGAAGGCCCGGTTGTTGGTGGCGTTGATGTCGGTGATGGCGTACGCGGTGCCGGCGGTCCAGTCGAAGGTGCCGGGCACGACCACGACCGGCCCGAAGTGGGTGTCGTGGAAGGTCCGGCTGACCGGCACGGTGCCGCCGTTCGGGCCGGGCACCTGGACGGTGACCGTGCGGGTGGTCATCCTCCGCGGCCGACCGTCCACGTAGTACGAGGTGGGGTCACCGGGGACCAGCGCGAGGCGGTGCCAGACGAACCGGCGCGCCGTGGAGACGGTGTGGCTCCACGCGAGGGTGCGGTTGTGCCCGATCTCGACGATCGGGTCGCCGATGAGCGCGGCGCCCTCGACGTCGTAGCGGCCGGGCACCCTGAGGTGCATCCGGTAGAAGCGTTCCGCGCCGTCCCACGGGAAGTGCGGGTTGGCGAGCACCATGCCGCCCCGGTTGGCGGTCGCCTCCTCACCCAGCCCGTACGCGTTGCTGCCGACGCCGGCGGGTGCGCCGTCGCGGGACGCGAGCACGGCCGCCGCGCCGGGAGCGTCCTGGGCGGCGGCCGGGCCGGTGGCGGTGGGTGGCGCCGCGGCGACGATGCCGTCGAGCAGCGCCCGTGAGCCGGCCCGGACCATGCTGGACCAGGTGGTGCGCCAGACGTCCAGCTCGGTCAGGGGGCGTACCCACGGCTTGGCCCGGCAGGCCGGGTCGGTGAGCTTCGCGGCGCCGGTGCGGCGCAGGTAGGAGTTGTAGCCGGCGACGAAGCCGCGGATCTGGTCGCGGACGTCGTCGGACGGCGAGTGCACGCCGTCGCGGCGGCCGTCGAGCAGCCGCTCCACCGCCCGGTCGTCGATGGCCTTGCGGAAGAACAGGTCGCTGCGCACGTTCGCGTCGGTGGGGCCGGTCGCGCCGAAGTAGCGGGAGCGCTCGCCGTTGACCGTCACCACCTTCTCGGCGATGACGCACAGGTTGTCCTCCGCCTGCGCGTACCCGACCCCGAAGCCGAGGTTGGCGTAGCTCGTGGCGGTGATGTGCGGGACGCCGTAGGACGCGCGGCGGATCTCGGCCGAGTAGCCCCGGTCGCGCTGGTGCGCGCCGGCCGGGGGCACGCTCAGGCCCGCCACGATCAGGCCCAGGACCACCCCCGCCGCGCCGAAGCGTGTTGATCTTGTCACCGCGTCCTCCCCCCGTCGTCCCCCGGACGCCGCTGCCCGAGGGACATTCACGTTGATCGGCATTCTCGTCGCTGTCGTGCCGTCCCGTACACCCCCGCCACCGCCTCGGCGACGTGTCGGCACCGGTGTCGGTGACGTGTCAGGGCCGTGTCAGGCGACCCGCGCAGGCTGTACGACATGACAGCTGACCTGGTGATCGAGGCCGAGGGCCTCGTGAAGAACTTCGGGCAGACGAGGGCGCTCCAGGGCGTGGACCTCGCCGTGCCCCGGGGGACGGTGCTCGGGGTGCTCGGCCCCAACGGCGCCGGCAAGACCACCGCCGTGCGCATCCTCTCCACGCTCCTGACCCCGGACGGTGGCACCGCCCGGATCAGTGGCTTCGACGTGGTCCGCGACGCCGAGCGGGTCCGGCAGACCATCGGCCTCACCGGCCAGTACGCCTCGGTCGACGAGGACCTGACCGGCCGGCAGAACCTGGAACTGTTCGGCACGCTGCTGGAACTGGGGCGTGCCGGCTCCCGTCGCCGGGCCGTCGAACTGCTCGAGTGGTTCGACCTGACGGCCGCCGCCGACCGGCAGGCCAAGACCTACTCCGGCGGCATGCGCAGGCGGCTGGACCTGGCCGCCAGCCTGGTCGGCTCGCCGGACGTGATCTTCCTGGACGAGCCGACGACGGGGCTCGACCCGGCCAAGCGCGAGGACATGTGGGACGTGGTCCGATCGCTGGTCACGAACGGCTCGACCGTCCTGCTCACCACGCAGTACCTGGAAGAGGCCGACGCGCTCGCGGACGCCATCACGGTGATCGACCACGGCCGGGTCATCGCGTACGACACACCCGAGGGGCTCAAGCGGGTGGTCGGCGGGCAGACACTCGAGGTCCGGCCGTCCGATCCCGCCCACCTGCGCCGGGTCGCGGCGATCCTGTCCGAGGTCGGCTCGGGCGCGCAGGCCGACGAGATCCGCAAGGGCGTCCTCGCGGTGCCGGTCACCGACGACGAGGCCCTCACCGAGAGCGTCGCGCGGCTCGCCGCCGCCGGCATCGCGGTCACGGAACTCTCCCTGCACCTGCCGAGCCTCGACGAGGTGTTCTTCACCCTCACCGGGCGGACGGCATCCGAGGACGACACCACCAACCTGAAGGAGGTCGCGGCATGAGCACGCTGGTCGACGCACCACCCACGAAGAGCCCGGTGCTCTCGACGGCCGTTCCGCACCCGCGACCGTTCCGGCTCGTCCGACATTCCCTGGCGCTCGCCAAACGCAGCCTCATCAAGACCTGGCGTACGCCCGAGGCCCTGATCGACGTCACGCTGCAACCGGTGCTGTTCCTCATCATCTTCGTGTACATCTTCGGCGGCGCGGTCGCCGGCTCCACCCACGACTACCTGCAGTTCCTGCTGCCCGGCATCCTGGCGCAGACCATCGCCACCGGTGCCATCGCGATCGGCGTCAACCTGAACACCGACATCGCGAAGGGGATCTTCGACCGGTTCCGGTCCCTGCCGGTCCCTCGCTCCGCGCCCCTGGTCGGCGCCGTCCTGGGCGACGTGGTCCGGTACGTGATCGTCACGGTCTCGACCCTGGCGATCGGCTACCTGCTCGGTTTCCGGATCGACTCCGACCCGCTCCGGGCGATCGCCGGCTGCCTGCTCGCGGTGCTGTTCGCGCTCTGCCTGAGCTGGCTGCCGGTCTTCGTGGCGATGAAGGTGCGTACGCCGGGCGCGGTGCAGGGCCTGATGTTCGCGTTGATCATGCCGTTGAGCTTCGCGTCCAACGTGTTCGTCAGCGCCGACACCCTGCCGGGCTGGATGCAGGCGTTCGTGGACGTCAACCCGATGACCCACCTGGTGGCGGCGGTGCGCGGGTTGTTCCTCGGCACACCGGTCGGCTCGCACGTGTGGTGGACGCTCGCCTGGTGCGCCGGCTTCGTGGCGCTGTTCATGCCGCTGGCGCTGCGCGCGTACCGCAAGAAGATCTGAGCTAGGCCAGCAGGTCGTCCATCAGCTCGCGGATCCGGGCGACGGTGGCGGCGACCGGCCGCTCACGCCAGGCGGCCAGCAACGGCTCACGCTGCTCCTCGTCCCCGAGGGCGGCGATGAGCCGTTCGCCGCTCCCGGGTGGGAAGAGGGCACCGATGTTGGTGCCGATCCGCATCCCGAGCACGGACAGCTCCCGAGCGGTCGCCACGTCGCTGCGGTGCGCCGCGAGTTCGGCGCCGCCGAGTGCCCACGCGCCGATCACCGGCAGGTCCTTCGAGGACAGCGCGTCGTCCCGGGCGAGCGTCAGCAACGTGGCCGCGCGGGCGTCGGCGTCCTCCGGCGAGGTCGGCCGCGCCTGCTCCACCCGCAGGTAGAGGACCGACACCGCGACCCGGAGCACGACGCGCGGCTGTGGCGGTGGCCCGACCCAGCCGGCCAGGGTCCGGACCACCCGGTCGGCGTGGGCGAGCGCCTCGTCGTACCGCTCGCGCTGCCAGGCGAGGTGGGCCAGCCCGAGGCGCGCCTGCGCGGTGTCCACCTCCTCGGCCTGACCGGGTGCCGCCGTCTCGCCCAACCGCCGCTCCGCTTCGGCGTCGCCGGTCAGGGCGAGTTGCACGTCCAGCAGCACCCGGATCGACCGGGCGTCCTGGGCGGCGCCGATCAGGTCCATGTGGCGGACGCTGCGTGCCAGCCACTCGGCCGAGCGGGCATCCCCGCGCAGGCTGAAGAACTGCCCGGCACCTCCCGCCGCCATCGCCATCCCCCAGTGGTCACCGGCCACCTCGAAGCGCCGGTACGCCTGCTCGGCGTCGGCGATCGACGCCTCGGGCATGCCGCCGTTCTCGCGTACCGCCGCGCGGGCGAAGAGGCCCAGCCCCTGCACGTACGGGTCCGGGTGCGCGATCATCTCGCCGGCGGCCTTCATGCTCTCCTCCGGGTCGGACGCGTCGAAGCCCGGCAACGCCGACGCGAGCGCGGTCAGCCGGGGCGACACCTCGTCGGGTCGCTCGGCGAGGACCGTCCGGAGGGCCCGCCGGGCGAGGGCGGCGAGCCGCAGCTCGCCGCCGATGCCGGCGTTGACGCCGATCACCAGGCAGGTCCAGGCGAGCCGGTCGGCGTCGGGCAGTGGCTGGCCGGCGGCCCGTCCGCGCAGGATCGCCGAGCGTCGCCGTTTGTCGGGGTCCTCGACGTGCAACAGGCCGCGGGCCCACCCGACGACCTCCAGGTGCAGGCCGCGCACCGTCCAGACGTGCAGCAGGGCGGTCGCGACGTCGATCGCGGCCGGCTCGTCGTCGTGCCTGTGCGCCCAGCGCAGGCCGGCGACCAGGTTGTCCTGCTCGGCGACGCACTGGGCGAACGCCTCGACCTGTCCGGGGCCGACGAACCGGGCGGCGAGCGCGGCGGCCTTCTCCCGGGCCCATCCGACCAGACCGGCCATGGCGGCGTCCCGGCCACCGGCCGTGTCGAGGCGGGCCTCGCCGTACTCCCGGACGGTTTCGAGCATCCGGTATCGGGGCGGGTCGTCGCCCTCGACAAGGGTCAGCAGGGACTGTTCGACGAGCGTCGCCAGGCCCCGTCGTACGTCCGGCGTCCGTGCGACCGCGGCGGCGAGGTCCGCGGTGAACGGCCCGGGGATGACGGCGATCCGCTGGAGCAGCTCGCGGTCGTCGGGCGCGAGCAGTTCCCGGCTCCAGTCCACCATCGCCCACAGGCTCGCGTGCCGCTCGGGCAGGCCACGCAGCGCGTCGTCGAGCAACGCGAACCGGTCGGTCAGCCCGGCGAGCACGTCGTCGATCGGCATGTGCCGCAGTCGCGCGGCGGCCAACTCGAGCGCCAGCGGCAGGTTGTCGAGGCGGTGGCACAGCGCCAGCGCCCGGGCGGTGTCCCAGGTCGGCACGGCGCCACCGGCCCGCGCCCGGGCCTCGACCAGCCCGAGCGCGTCGGCGTCGGGCAACGCGGTCAGCCGGTGGACCAGCTCGCCGGCCAGGCCCAGCGGCGCTCGGCTCGTCGCGAGCACCGCGACCTCCGGCGACGCCACCGCGATCAGGTCCGCGACGACGGTGGCCACGGCGTCGAGCACATGCTCGCAGTTGTCCAGCACGACCAGCCCGTCGAGGTCCGGCGCCACGGCACGCAACCGTTCCTCGGGGCTGAGGACCCGCCGTTCGAGGCCCAGGTTGCCGCCGGTCGCCGCGGTGTCCGCTCCGCCGAGCGCCGCGAGCACGGTGGGCAGCACCTCGTCGGGCGAGCGCAGGCCGGCGAGTTCGATCACGCGGACCGGCCGCCCGGACGCCGTCGCGCGCCGCGCCACCTCGGCGGCGAGCCGGGTCTTGCCCGCGCCGCCGGTCGCCACGATCGTCACCAGGGGCGTCTCGGCGAGCGCCCGACCCACGGTCTCCACGTCACGCTCCCGACCGACGAGGGCCGTCAACGGCCGGCGCCACGCGGCGGGCAGGGCGATCCCCGCCGGTGGCCGGGGCGGCGCCACGACGGCCGGCGTGGTGAGCTCGCCGCGCAGCAGCGCCAGATGGACCTGGGTGATCACCGGCGACGGGTCGGTGCCGTACCGGTCGGCCAGGTCGGCGCGTAGTCGCTCGACCACCTCCAGCGCGTCCGCGTCCCGGCCCTGAGCGGCGAGCACCCGGACGAGCAGGGCGGCCGACGGCTCGTCCGGCGGCGTACGCGCGACGAGCCGGCGCAGGTCGGCCTCGTCGAACGGCCCCGCACCGGCCAGTGCCGCCTGCGCCCGCAGCGCGGCGACGTCCGCGAACAGTCGCGTCTCCTCGGCGGTGACCAGCTCCGGGACCTCGGGGAACAGGGCACGGGCCTGGTCGGCGAAGTCGCGGGCGGACGGCACGTCACCGGTCCGGAGCACGGCTCGCCCCCGCTCGACGAGCGCCCGCGCGTCGAGCGCGTCGACGGAGATCTCCTCGGCGGGTAGGCGGTATCCCCCGGGCACCGCGGTCACGAGCAGCCCGAGACGGCGTACCCGGGACACGAGCGCCTGGACCGCGCCGGTCGCGTCGTCGGGCGGCGTGCCGTCCCACACGGCGTCCACGAGCAGGGCGGTGGAGACCGCTCGACCGCGCGCGTCGACGAGCGCGCGGACCACCGCCGCCAGCCGCTCCCCCCGGACCGGCCGGCCGTCGACGGCGAGCGGGCCGAGGATCGTGATCTGCACGGACCCAGCATCCCCCACCCGCGCATCGGGCTGCCGGCAACCCGCTCCCGACCGGGCGGGCTCGGACTATCCGTGGTCGTGGACGTCCGCCGGGACAGCGGCCGACCGGCCCCGGAGCAGGCCGAGCCGGAGCGCCCGGAGCAGGGTGCCGGGCCGGCTCAGCGTGGACGGATGGTCGAGCATGGTGGTGACCCGGTTCAGTCGGGCGCTGAGCACCGGATCGGTGAGCGAGGTCCGGAAGAGCAGGTCACCGAACCACTTGGTGACCTTGTAGCCGGGTGGGTACGGCCCGTCGACGTGGGGCAGCTCGATGTCGGCCGAGGTGGAGATCTGCCAGGCGGCATCCACGATCACCCGCACCTGGTCGAAGTACGCCCGCGCCGGCTCGTCCACCTTCGGGTCGGACCGGAGGTACGCGGACAGGCAGGAGGCGTGCAGCGTCGCGGAGGTCATGCCCTGGCCGTACACCGGGTTGAAGGACGCGACCGCGTCGCCGGCGGCGACCAGTCCGGCGGGCAGGCGGTCGAGCTTGTGGAAGTCCCGCCGTCGGCTGTCCGCCTGGTGGTACGTGACCACCCCGCCGATCATCTCGCCGTGTTCGGCGATGTCGCCGAACATGTGCGGATAGTGCTCGCGGCAGCGGGCGGTGAAGTCGGCGACGTCGCGGCTGGGCCGGTCCTGGTCGTAGCCGGCGATCAGCATGATCCAGCGGCCACCCTCCACCGTGTTGATCCCACCGATCCGGGCGGACCGGCCTTTGCCGGCCATGGTGTGGTAGACGACCACCCAGGTGTCGCTGACGTTCGCGTCCTGCTTGTACAGCGCGGTCGCGTAGTTCAACTTGATCGGCATCCGCTGCATCGGCGGGCGTGGCCACCCGTTGTCGGCCAGCCAGTCGCTGAGCCGGCTGGACCGCCCCATCGCGTCGACGACGAGGTCCGCCGGTTCGACGACCGGCTCGGTGCCGCCGTCGGGCACGTACCGGGCAGCGGTGACGCGCTGGTCGGCGAAGACGAGGCCGTCCGCCCGGCCGTACGCCAGGCGGATGTTGTCGATCGCGAGGGTCCGCCGCCGGACCAGCGCCTCCAGAAACGGGCGCGTGGTGATCAGCGCCGGCCCGGTGCCGGTTGCTGCCGGCGGCAGCCCCAGTTCGCCGTTCACGAAGATCTTCGCCGTGCCCTGGTCGCTCGGTGGCGGTGGGGCGCCGAGCGCGAGCGCCTCGTCGACGATGCCGGGAAACCAGCGTTCCAACTGGACCTGGCCGGAGGGCAGCAGCGCGTGCACCTGACTGCCCTGCGGTACGCCGGGCCGGGGGCCGTCATCCACATCGGACGAATCCCGCTCGATGATGAGCACGTCGTCGGCGTGGTCGCTCAACACGCGAGCCGCCATGAGTCCGGCGATGCTGCCACCCAGCACCACCGCCCGGCGCATGACCACCCTGGTCTCGGCCGGCCGCCGCGCTGTCGCTATCTCCGAGAAGAGCCGGGACGGGGACGGGGGCATACGGTCGCTCCTCGATTGGTCGGGAACCTCGGCATCCACGACCGTAGCTACCCAGATCCGCCGCCGGCAGGGTCAGCGGACCCGGATTCTGGTGGCACTCATCGATCTACCCCGGGCATCGGCTCCTGAGCAGGCCGAGTTCCACTCGTCGGCGGCGGCCTGGCGGGCGGTGGCCTTCATGGGCTACTGGCGACTCGGCCGCGCCGACCCGGCCTGAGTCGTCACCTGGTCCGGCGCGGTCCGCCAGCCCGCGCGGCGGGACGCGCGCGGGATGCGTCGGAGGCCGTGGAGTGCGTACAGTTCCTGGTCGGACTTGGGTGGCCGGCTGGATCCGGCGTGGGAAACGGGACGAGACACAGACGCATGACGGTGGACAACGTTACGGAAAACGGTCAGCAGGGGATTGACCGGAGCCGGCTGGAGACCTGTCTCAGCGTCTTCGAGGCGTTGGAGGCCCTGCCTCCCGATCACCCCGACGTGGTGCGGGTGCAGCGGGCCACCGCGAGGCTCTACAAGGTGATCAAGCAGCGGCGCCGCGAGGAGCGGCGCGACGCCATCGCGGCGGCCGACCGCGCGGTGACGGCCGCCACCGCCACCGGCGCCCCCGGCCGGATCGACGACGAGACGCAGGGCATCCCGCTCGCCTCTCCCACCGAGGGCACCACCGCCGGCGTCCTGCACAATCCGCGTGGCTGCTACGTCTGCAAGCAGCGCTACCGCGAGGTGGACGCCTTCTACCACCAGCTCTGCCCGTCCTGCGCCGCGCTCAACCGGGAGCGCCGGGACGCCCGCACCGACCTGACCGGCCGGCGCGCACTGCTCACCGGCGGTCGCGCGAAGATCGGCATGTACATCGCGCTGCGGCTGCTGCGCGACGGCGCGCACACCACCGTGACGACGCGGTTCCCGCACGACGCGGTCCGCAGGTTCGCGGCGATGCCGGACAGCGGGGACTGGCTGCACCGCCTGCGGATCGTCGGGATCGACCTGCGCGACCCCGCTCAGGTCATCGCCCTCGCCGACTCGGTCGCCGCCCAGGGGCCACTCGACATTCTGATCAACAACGCGGCGCAGACCGTGCGCCGCTCGCCCGGGGCGTACTCGCAGCTCGTCGCTGCGGAGGCCGCGGCCCTGCCGGATGGTCCGCTGCCGGAGCTGATCACGTTCGCCAAGCCCGGCGGGCAGGGCACTCCGGCGGGCAGTCTGACCGCCGGGCCGCAGTCGACGGCACTCACCCCGCACGCGCTGACCGCGCTGGCGCTGACCAGCGGCTCCGCCTCGCCGGAACGGATCGCGGCGTCCACGGCCATCGACGCCGGCGGCCTGGTGCCCGACCTCGACTCGGTGAACAGCTGGGTCCAGCGGGTGCAGGAGGTGGACCCGGTCGAGCTGCTCGAAGTGCAGCTGTGCAACGTGACCGCACCGTTCGTGCTGGTCAGCCGGCTGCGTCCGGTGATGGCCGCGGCGAAGGCCCGCCGCAAGTACGTGGTGAACGTGTCGGCGATGGAGGGCCAGTTCGGCCGGGGGTACAAGGGGCCGGGGCACCCGCACACCAACATGGCCAAGGCCGCGCTGAACATGCTGACCCGCACCAGCGCCCAGGAGATGTTGACCGACGGCATCCTGATGACCAGCGTCGACACCGGCTGGATCACCGACGAGCGGCCCCACCCGACGAAGATGCGGCTGGCGGACGAGGGCTTCCACGCCCCGCTGGACCTGGTCGACGGTGCCGCGCGGGTGTACGACCCGATCGTCCGCGGCGAACAGGGCGAGGACGTGTACGGCTGCTTCCTGAAGGACTACGCCCCCTGCGCCTGGTGATCACCGTCGGACGCGGCGGTTCCGCTCCGCCGCGCCGCCACCTCGAACCCCCGACCAGCGGGTTTGCGACAATCAACGGGTACGCCCCCGCGGCCGGAACCAGGCGACCTCCGCGGTCGACCACGCTCGGGGGCGGCCCGCCACCCGATGAGGAGAAGCTACGCATGCCATCTGACCAGGACCCGTGGCCCACGCTGGACGAGCTGCTGCGCGAGGAGAGCGAGCTGGAGCTCGCGGGCCTGTCGGAGACGGACGCGTACGAGTTGGGGATGCGCGCCGTCGCCGCCGCGAGCGAGCAGCGGCTTCCGATCGCGGTGGGTGTGTGGCGGGCCGGGCGCCAGCTGTTCCACTGCGGCCTGCCCGGTTCGACGGCGGACAACGACGCGTGGCTGCGCCGCAAGGGGCGCGTGGTGATGCGGTTCGAGCACTCGTCGCTGTACATGGCCCGGCTCTGCCAGGACAAGCAGGTGACGCTGGCGGAGCGGTTCGGCCTGCCGGCCTCGAAGTACGCGGCCGCCGGGGGCGCGTACCCGCTGCGCGTCCGGGGCACCGGCGTGGTCGGCTGGGTCGGCGTGTCCGGGCTTCCGCAGCTGGACGACCACCGCTTCGTCGTCGACATCCTGCGCAAGACCCCGCGCTAGCCGAGCGGGGCGTGTCGCGTGCCGCCCTCGCACACATCTGGGCCCGGCGTTCTCAGCGCGAGACCGCCGGGCCGGTGTCTCCTGGGAGCGCCTCGGGCGCAGCGGTCAGCGGGCCCGCCGGTTGGCGCGCAGGGCACCCAGGATCACGCGGGGTGTGGCGAGCGAGAGCGGATGCTCCCGCATGGAGACGACCTGATTGAACCGTCGCGCGGTCGCCACGTCCGTGACGGTGGCCGTGATGATCTGTCGGCTGGCCCAACTGGAGACCCGGTAGCCACGCGGGTAGGGACCGCCGACGTGCGGCAACGCGAGGTCGGCGGAGGTCGACGTCGACCAGGCGGCGTCGACCACGACCTTCTGCAGGTCGAGGTACCGGCGCGCGGGCACGCTCAGATCCGGGCCCGACCGCAGGTACACCGACAGGCAGGCGGCGTGCAGCGCCGCCGCCGTCATCCCCTGCCCGTACACCGGGTTGAACGACGCGACGGCGTCACCGACGCTGACCAGCCCCGCCGGGAAGCGCTTCAGCGCGTGGAAGTCCCGCCGGCGACTGTCGGAGTGGTGGTAGGTCTGGACGTCGCCCAGCATCTCGTTCGAGGCCATCTCGCCGAACTCCGGTGGGAACTGCTCCCGCAGCCGGCGGACGAAGTCCTCCGGCGTCCTTCCCGGGCGGTTGTCCCCGTAACCGGCCATCATGGCCATCCACCGGCCATCCTCGATGGCGAAGAACGCGGCGCCGGCCACGTCCATCGACATCCTGGGCGTGTGCAGGGCCAGCACGACCGTCGACTCCGGGTCTGTCTCGGGGCGCCGGAACAGGGCGGTCGCGTAGTTCAGATGCACGGTCATCCGCCGCGTGTCGGGGCGGTCCCAACCGGCCTGCTCCAGCCAGTCGGAGAGTCTGCTCGACCGGCCCATGGCGTCCACCACGAGGTCACCGCTCTCGACCCCGGGAACCCCGTCGACGTCGCAGCGGACACCGGTGGCCACGGCGCCGTCGAACACCAGGCCCGTGGCGCGGGCGGTGACCGTCTTGACGTTCGGCAGTCGCAGCACCTGCTGTCGGATCAGGCCCTCCAGGAGGGGGCGGCTGCCCGCCAGGCTGTCGGCGTCGTCGGGGACGACCACCTTGAGGCGGCCGTCGAGGTAGTTCCGCCTCGCCGGCGGCGGAGCCTCGATCGCTCCCTGGGCCAGCGCCTGTTCGCGGAATCCCGGGAACAGGCGCTCGAACTGGAGGAAGCCGCCGGGCAGCAGCGCGTGCAGCTGCGTCCCCTGTGGCACGCCGGGCCGCCCGCCCGTCACCTCCAGGTCGTCCCGGTCGATGATGACGACACTCTCCGCGTAGTCGGACAACACCCGGGCGGCCAGCAGTCCGGCGATGCTGCCGCCGACCACGACGGCCTTGCCCATGACCGGGGACGCGTGGTCGGGAGGCAGCACAGCGTTGATCGCGGCGAAGACCCGAGCCGGGGAGAGGGACATCGTGCTCTCCAAGGGGTACGAGGTGTGGCGCCCTCCCCCGGTCTGCCAGCGACCGTGCGCGGGACCGGCGGCGGAAGGGCCGTTCGACATGACGCCCGACGATCGTTGCACAGGCGCCGGTCGTTGCCCGGACAGGTTTGTCGCGCGGAGTCTGTCGTGAATCAGCTCTTTGGCTGGTCCTGGGCGCGGAGGCGTTCGAGCCCGTCCAGGAGCAGGTTCAGGGTGAACTCGAATTCGAGCTGGCTGTCACACCAGCCGAGCGTCGGATCGGTGCCGTCGTGCATCTCGGTCGCCACCATGGCCGTCAGATGCGGCAGGGCCTCAGCCATGGCGGTCGCATCGGCTTCGGCCACGTCCGCCTCCATGCTCGCGCCCGCCGCCGGGCTGAAGATCTCCTGCGCGAACCCGAGCGGCAGGCTGCCGAACGCGTGCAACGCGCGGTGCGCGAGGTGGTGCGAGAACCCGGCCCGGAGGAGGGTCCCCACGATCTGGTCGTAGTACGTGTACAGGCCGACGGGGATGGCACGGCGCGAGCCCAACAGCGCGGGCATCCAC
Organism: Micromonospora sp. NPDC049301; assembly: GCF_040678715.1. Lineage (NCBI taxonomy): Bacteria > Bacillati > Actinomycetota > Actinomycetes > Micromonosporales > Micromonosporaceae > Micromonospora > Micromonospora sp. NPDC049301. The sequence continues at coordinate 193,166 of NZ_JBFAQO010000007.1, forward strand.
GGGTGACGCAGCATGGCCTGGCGCGCCGCGAGGAACTGCCCGCGCAGCCGCGTACGCCAGTCTCCGCCGTCACCGTTCGCGAAGAGGCGGCCGACCACCGCGTCGATCTCCGCGATCACGGTCTCCACGACACCGTCGAGGAGTGCTTCCTTGGCGGGCAGGTGGTGGTAGAGCGACATGGCCTCGACGCCGAGGGCACCGGCGAGGCGGCGCATCGTCAGGGCCTGGATTCCCTCGGCATCGGCCAGAGCGACCGCCGCTGCCAGTACGCGCTCACGGCTGAGCGGCTCCCGAGACGCCTTTGCTGCCACCTGCCCCCCAACTCTTGCCAGCACCTTACATCGTATGGTTGCCTTACGTTGTAAGGCAGCTGGTCGGACGCAAACCCTTCACGATCCGGTACGGCCTCCCAAGGAGCCCACGATGCCCGCGCTGACTCGTACCGCCCGCACAACCGGAATGCTCTACCTCGGCCTCGCCATCACCGCCGCACTCGGCTTCCTGCTCATCCGGCCGCGCCTCTTCACGGCCGACGACCCCGGCGCGACGCTCGACAATCTGATCCAGCACCACACACTCGCCCGGGCCGGCATCGCCTTCGAACTGCTCATCGTCGTCACCCAGGCCCTCGCCGCCATCTGGTTCCACCGGCTGTTCCGCACCGCGGACGCGCGAGCCGCCAGCGCCATCGCCGCGTTCGGCCTCATCAACGCGATCGTGGTCCTCGTCAGCGCGGCCCTGCTCGCCACGGCGCTCGACATCGCGCTCGACCCTGTCGGCGACGCGGCAGCCACCGTCCAGCTCCTCTACCTGACCAGCGAAAACCTGTGGGGCGTCGGAGGGCTGTTCTTCGGCCTGTGGCTCATCCCCATGGGCGGCTGCGTGCTCCGCTCGAACTGGATGCCCCGCCCGCTCGGCTACGTCCTGGTCGGCGGCGGCATCGGATACCTGCTCAGCACATTCATCGGATACCTCGTCCCTGATGCTCACGCGGTCGCCGACGCTCTCGTTCTACCGGCGACGGTCGGCGAGTTCTGGATGATCGGCTACCTGCTGACGCGCGGCGTCCGCGCCCACGCGCTCGACCAGGCACCGTCCGACCGGCAGCCGCAGGCCGCGCCACAGACCATCTCGTAGCATCTCAGGAGCACCGCCAGCAGCGGGCCGACCGGAGCCTCACACCGCGGCGGGGGGTGACAACGCCATCTTCTGCCAGTTGCGAAACACGAAGCGGTGCACCGATTTCAACCCGACCCAGAGCGCCGGCTCCAACGCGACGCGCCCGAACCCGCGCACCGTCACCGTCGTCGTCCGGGTGACCCGTGTGCCGGCGTCCACCGGCGCCAACTCGAACAGATCTCCGAGATGGTCGACGAAACGATGGAAGTAGAGATCCGTCGACTCCATGTGGAACGCCAGCCGGATCGGTGGCTCCCAGACGGTGATCCGCTGCCGCACCACACCCTGCTCCGAGACGCACTGCCGGGCCGCCCCCACCTCACCAGGGCCATCGGGCAGCCGGCACGTGGTCGGCCGGGGCGTACCGAGGTAGAACACCGGGCACCGGGGCTGCAGCTCCAGGCGTGAGTCGCAGAGCGCCGGCCACAACGTCTCGGGCGAGTGGGGCATCACCCAACGCGTACGCACCATCATGCCCCTCACCGTAGGCTCGGCGTCGCCGCCGGCGCGTGCCCGCCCAGACGTTGCACCGCCACGGCGTCGCGGGGACGATCAGCGGTGGTGGCGGACGCGTTCCCAGGTGGTCGGCGGTTCCATCGCGGCCCCGGTGCGCAACGCCGTGGCGACCGGCTCACCGGCGCCGGCCGTGACGGTGAGCGTGCCGTGTTGGGTGTCGGCCGCGATCCGCGACGACACGGCGGGGATCGCAGCCTCGAGCTGCACCTTCAGGCCGGGCCAGCCGACGACCTCGACCTTCTCGGCGGCGTTGATGGTGCTGCCGGCGCCCAGCGGGCCGCGCACGGTGGCGACCTGCTCGCCGGTCTCGACCAGCGTGTGGACGGCCAGCGCGGCCGCCGTCGAACGCAGCAACGACCGGGTCACCGCGAACACCCGGTCCAGTTGGACGGGGGTGTTGGCGCCGGGCTGGCCGAACACGGCGCCGACGATGCTGAGCTTCCGGCCGCCCACGGTGACCACGGCCGCGAAGACGAGGCAGCCGCCGGCCTCGTCCGTGGAGCCGGTCTTGATGCCCACCACCCCGTCGCGACCGACCAGCTCGTTGTAGTTCCGCACCGTGCCGGCCACCGGGATGGTCGCTCGCTTCTGCCGGACGATCTCCGCGAACGCCGGCAACTCCATCGCCCTGCTCGCCAGAATCACCTGGTCCCGGGCCGTGCTCACGGTGTCCGGGTCGAGGCCGGACGGGTCGGTGTAGTGGGTGTCGGACATGCCGAGGTCGTCGGCGACGACGTTCATCTTCTCGACGAAGGCGGCCACACTGCCGGAATCCCAGGCGGCGAGGATGCGCGCCATGTTGTTGGCCGAGGGCAGGAGCACCGCCTGGAGCGCCTGCCGTTCGGTGATCACCTCCCCGGCCCGTACCTCGACGAGCGACTCGCCGCGTGCCCTCTCCGCCGGGTACGCGGCCGCCTGCTCGGCGCTGACCGTGAGCGTCGGCCCCTGCTCGCCGGCGCCGAGCGGATGCTCGGTGAGGATGACGTAGGCGGTCATCACCTTCGTCACGCTCGCGATCGGCAGCGGCTTCGACCCGCCGAAGGCGCCGAGCGTCCCGAGCCCGTCAACCGAGATCATCGCCTGGCCCGAGCGCGGCCAGGGCAGTCGCGGCGCCGTACCGGGGATGGACATCGACGTGGGCAGGGTCAGCTCGACCGTCGGGGCGGGCAGCGGGTCGCGCAGCGGCGCGACGGCGTACAGGCCGCCGCCGAGGAGCAGCAGCACGGCCAGCAGACCACTCAGCGCCCACGGCAGGCGACGCCGGCCGCTGCGGACCGGCGGCGCTGGTGGCAGCACGCTGAATTCCCTGGTCGGCGATTTCATCGGACCACCCATCGTGTCCCCTCCCCCGTGACGGAACCCGGACGTTAACAGTCCTGGTCGGCCCGGGAGTGCCCGTCGCCTCCCCGGCTGCGGGACAGTGTCGGGCCCCGCACGTAAGCGGACGGTAGGGGTGTCGGGCCGGGGAACGGGCCCCGGCCTCAGCGGGCGGTGCCGCCCGGCCGACCCGGGCCGGTCCCGGAGCGCCGGTGGCCGACGCGGGGAGCCCGCACCACCGGGGAGTTGCCGGATCCCGGGCGGAAACTGCGCGCCGCGCTGGCCACCGTCTCGTCGGGATCACGCCCGAGAGCCTGCCGGATGTGGGCCGGGACGACCTCGGACTTCGCCAGCGCCAGCCGGACCTGCACCGCGCGGTCGTCGACCAGGCGTGCCAGGTCCGCCTCGTCCAGCTCGACCGCGCGGACCAGCGCGGCACGGACGTCGACCACCGGGTCCTGGGCGAGCACGCTGCGCTGCGCGGCGGTGGTCCGCGGGTTGCGCGCGAGCCCCTTGCGTACGCGGGCGGTCCGGTCGGCCATCAGTGCGGTGATCACGTCGGAGTCGTCAGTGTGGGTGGCGAGTCGTTCCCGTACCTCGGGTGAGACGTCGTCGATCAGCCTGGCGGCCAGATCGGGCTCCAACCCGCGTGTCTCCGCGAGGAGACCCCGAAGCTCCTTGTCGGGTGCCTCGGCCATCGCCTGGCGTACCGACTCGTCGCAGGCCGGGTTGCCGGCGACCGCCCAGCGGACCCACCGGTCGGCGTCCTTGACGAGACGCAGGAGATTGCCGACCGAGGTCGAGGGGTTCCTGGCCACGGTCTCCCGGACCTGCCGGTCAGGGTCCCGGGTCAGCGGGCGCAGGGCCTGCGCGGGCGCGTCGGCCCGGGCGGCGACCGCCTTTCGGACCGCCGCCGACGGGTCGGACGCCAGCTCGATGAGGGTCATCTGTGGCGTTGCGGGGTCCTGTGCGAGGGCGAGCTGCGCGTCCGCGCTGCCACCGGTCGCAGGGTGGTTGGTGGTGCCTGATCCGCTGTGACGGTCGGGCCCGCCGACGTCCTGCTGCTTCCCCATGGGCGCAATCATGTCACGGGTCGACCGGGGCAGCCCGAGCCTGACCAGCCCGTTGGCGAGGGAGCCCCCTCCGCTCCGGCCGGCGCGCCCTTGATCATCGCGCGCTGCCGCCGGCCGAGGAGAGCCGCCGGCGGCGCCGGACCGCGACGACCACCGCCAGCACGACACCGACCAGCACCCCGAGGGGCACCAGGACGGAGGCGGCCAGCACCGCCAGTGCCGTCGAACGCGCGCCGTGGAAGTGCGGAGGATCACCGATCGCAAGAGACATGGTCCCGTCCCCGCCTGGGATCGTGCAGGTCACCGTGTACGTGCCGGTCGGCCCGGCGGCCATCTTCAGCACCGCGCGCCAGCGCTCGCCGTCCGCCTCCAGGGTGAGATCGTCGAAAAGCATCGAGACCGTGTGCCACTCGTCGATTTCTCGGGCGTCCGCCGGTGAGGGTTCGCAGCGCACGTCCGGGACGTCCGGGCCGCTGCTCCTGGCCCACACCATTCTCTCGGCCTCGGACAGGTGCACTGTGACCGGCTGCCCCGGCGTGACGCGCTGCCCGAGGTCACCCCCGAACGGCACCAGGAACACCACCGCGGCGGCGGCCAGCACACCGCCGGCGGCGACCAGCGCCGCGACGACGTACCAGGTTCGGCGGGGCCGGCGTCGGTCGGCAGCAACGGCGGCCGGAGCAGGATTCATGACGGCATGATCGCCGGTTGCCGATGGTCGCGCCATCCCGTTCGCTGCCGAATTTCGGCGGTGGCCGTTGCCCGCCGGAAGGCCGGTGCCGTTTCCCCGGTCCACCGACGACGGACCCGGCCTGGTCGCGTACCGGGCCGGGTCCGTCGTCGGTCAGCCGGCCAGGGTGAACTTCTCCCAGGGCCCGATCGCCGCACGGTTGGCGATCAGCGGCGCGGCCCCGGCGTTCTCGGCGGTCACGATCTGGTTGTTGGCCAGGGCACGCAGGCTGACACTCCCGTCGGAGTTGGTGATCAGCTGGAAGGTCTCCCACGGGCCGATCGCGGCACGATTCGCGATCAGTGGCGCCGCGCCCGCGTTGTCCGCGCAGACGTACAGGCCGTTGACGCGCGAGCGCAGGGCGATGTTGCCGTTGCCGGCGTCGACCCGGTCGAACTGCTCCGCCAGCCCGACGCTGGCCGCCTTCGCGATCAGTGGCGCGGCGCCGCCGTTGTCGGCCGTCACGTACTGGTTGTTGACCAGCGCCCGCAGGCTGGCCGCCCCGCCGCCGCCCGAGCCGGTGGTGAAGGTGAAGGAGTCGACGTCGAACAGGTTCCCGGCCCCGCCCTTGAACACCAGGTACAGCGTGGTCGTCGTGGCGGGCGCGTTGCTGATGGCGCCGGAGACGGTGGTGAAGGTCTCCCAACTGCCGGTCACCGGCACCGCGACGGTGCCCAGCAGGGTGCCGGTGGCGGAACCGGCACGCACCTCGATGGTGCCGCCGGCGCCGGCCGAGGAGACCCGGGCGGCGAACCGGGTGGCGTTCGCCAGGTGGTACGGCTGGTACGAGATCCAGTCGTTGTTCTCGATGAAGCCGGCGGTCCGGCCACCCTCGGCGCTGGCGTGGTCGGCGAGCTGGACGCCGGACTGGGCGCCGAAGTGCTCGCCCTGCCGGTGCTTCGGTTGCAGGGTCTTGATGCTGTGGGTGGTGAGCCCGCCGTTGTCGGTGTAGGACGCGTCGAAGACGCCGTAGATGTTCGCCGCCGTGTCGTGCTCACCGTCGACCGGGACGGTGATGGTGCCGCTGCACCCGGTCTTCGAGGTGATCTGGTGGGCGTGGCTGTCGTGGCCCAGCGCGTAGGTGACGGTCACCCGCGCACAGTTGATCGTGCCGTCCTGTGGGTCGCTCACGGTGACCTGGAACGGCACGGTGTCTCCGAAACTGAAGAGCTGCCCGTTGGTCGGCAGGGTGAGCGACACCGTCGGAGCGGTGTTGCCCACGGTGATGACCAGGCTCGCCGTGCCGGACAGGCCGGTCGGGTCGGTGACCCGCAGGGTGGGGGTGTACGTGCCGTTCGTGGTGTACGTCTTGGTCGGGTTGGCCGCCGTCGAGGTCGTCCCGTCGCCGAAGGTCCACAGGTAGCTCAGCGCACCGCCCTCCGGGTCGGAGCTGCCGGCCGAGGAGAAGGTGACGGTCAGCGGGTTCGTCCCCGAGGTGGGGTTCGCCGAGACGACCGCGACGGGGCTGCGGTTGCCGCCGCCGATGTACTCGACCCGGTAGAGCGCCTGGTTGTTCGCCCCGGTGCCGTAGTCCAGCACGTAGAGCGCGCCGTCCGGCCCGAAGGCCATGTCCATCACCTGGGTACCGGTCCACGGGAAGTCGGAGATCTCCCCGCGCGAGCCGTCGGCGTTGACCGCGATCGCCTTGATCCACCGGCGGCCGTACTCGCCGGCGAAGAACTGGCCGTCCAGCGACGCCGGGAACTTGACGCTGGAGTTGAGCCCGGCGTTGTACCGGTACACCGGCCCGCCCATGGGCGACTCGGAGCCGCCGCCGAACTCCGGCGGCGATCCGGCGTCGCCGTACTTGATCCAGCTGGGCTTCGCGGCGGGCAGCGTGGTGAGGCCGGTGTTGCGGAAGGAGTTGTTGGTCGGCCCGGCGGCGCAGTTGTACTTGGCCTGTGACGGCCCGGACGGGAACGTGTACTCGTTGTACGTCTCGGCCGTCGTGTTGGTGCCGGTGCAGTACGGCCAGCCGTAGTTGCCGGGTCCGGTGATGCGGTCGAACTCGACCTGGCCGCCGGGGCCACGGTTGGGGTCGGCGACGCCGGCGTCGGGGCCGTAGTCACCGAGGTAGACGATGCCGGTTGGCTTGTCGACGCTCATCCGGAACGGGTTGCGGAAGCCCATCGCGTAGATCTCCGGACGGGTCCGGGCCGTGCCGGGCGCGAACATGTTGCCGGCCGGGATCGTGTACGACCCGTCCGGCTGCGGCTTTATCCGCAGCACCTTGCCCCGCAGGTCGTTCGTGTTGCCCGACGAGCGCTGCGCGTCGAACTGCGGGTTGCGATTGGTCCGCTCGTCGATGGGCGTGTACGAGTTGGACTCGAAGGGGTTGGTGTCGTCACCGGTCGTCAGGTACAGGTTGCCGGCGGCGTCGAAGTCGATGTCACCGCCGACGTGGCAGCACTGGCCCCGGTCGTTGTCGACCTGGAGCATGATCCGCTCGCTGCCCAGGTTGAGCGTGTCGTCGGTGTTCAGGGTGAACCGGGACAGCCGCAGGTGCCCCTTCCACCGGTCGAAGTCCGCCGCCGTGCCCGTGGTCGGGGCGTCCCCGGCCGGGGTGTTCAGCGTGGGCGAGTAGTAGAGGTAGACGTACCGGTTCGCGGCGAAGTTGGGGTCGACGGCGACGCCCTGCAGACCCTCCTCGTCGTGCGTGTAGACGGACAGGGTGCCGGCGACCTTGGTGTTGCCGGCCGCGTCGGTCACCCGCACGGTGCCGTTGCGGGCAGTGTGGATCACTGAGCGGTTGGGCATGACGGCCAGGGACATGGCCTCGCCGAGCTCAGCCGAGCCGGTTGCGAGGGTGACCTGTTGGTAGTCGGCGGCGGGGATGACAGCCGCCTGGGCGGGGGTGGCGACGGCGAGGGTCACGCTCGCGGCGGTGGTGAGCGCCGCGACGAGTGCGCGGGGCCAACGCCGGGGGGAAGCGGGCATGATCGTCCTTTCTCGACGACCGGGGGCTGGGCGCGCGGGGGCGCGCCACGGCCAGGTGGTGGTGGCGTGCGGGTGGGACGGGCGGCGGTCAGCCGGTGACCAGGTCGAACTTCTCCCACTGGCCGATGGTGGTCCGGTTGGCGATCAGGGCGGCGGCTCCCGCGTTCTCCGCGACGACGTACCGGTTGTTGACCAGGGCGCGCAGGCTGACCGTGCCGTCGGAGTTGCGGACGAGCTGGAAGGTCTCCCAGGCGCCGGCGGCGGCCCGGTTGGCGATCAGCGGGGCGGCGCCGGCGTTCTCGGCGGCCACGTACATGCCGTTGGCCTTGGCGCGCAGCGCCACGTTGCCGCCGCCGAGGTCGACCAGGTCGAACCGCTCGGTGGTGCCGACGGCGCTCCGGTTGGCGATCAGCGCGGTGGTGGCGTTCGGCGCGCTGACGTACTGGTTGTTGGCCCGGGCGCGCAGGCTGGAGCCGCTGGGCGGCGGGGTCGTCGTTCGCGGCGTGCAGTCGGCCGTCACGGCGCCCGCCGCGACGCGGAGGCCGCCAAGCAGCATCCGGGTGAAGTTCGGGTCGGTGTACGACTGCTCGGTGTGCCCGAGGCCCGTGTACCAGGCACGCCCGCCGCCGTAGGCCTTGCACCAGGTGATCGGGTGGTCGCCCATGTTGCCGCCGCTGTACGACGACTCGTCGAGGCTGGCCAGGACCCGCACGTTCGGGCGGGGGTTGGTGCGGTAGTTGTACCACTCGTCGCTGCGGACCCAGGTGTCGGCCAGGTGGGCGGTGGACGGGTTCGTCCGGTCCTCGACGCGGATGGTGGCCGTCTGGATCGCCGGGTGCGAGTCGAACCACGCTCCGACCAGCCCGCCGTACCAGGGCCAGCTGTACTCGGTGTCGGCGGCGGCGTGCACACCGACGTAGCCGCCACCGGCGGCGATGTACGACTCGAAGGCCGTCTGCTGGGTGGCGTTGAGGACGTCGCCCGTCGTCGACAGGAAGACCACCACCTGGTACTGGGCCAGGTTGGCGGTGGTGAACTGCGCGGCGTCCTCGGTCGCGGTGACGGTGAAGCCGTTGGCGGCTCCGAGCTGCTGGATGGCCGCGATGCCGTTGGGGATGGACGAGTGGCGGAATCCGGCGGTCTTGCTGAAGACCAGGACCTTGGTCAGCGGCGCTGCGGAGGCCGGGGACGGCAGGGCCACCAGGGTGGCCAGCAACACGGCCAGGCCGGTGATGAGTGCTAACGCACGGGTACGCATGCTCTGCTCCTCTGCTGAGCGTCGGCCCGGGCGCGCACGGCACTGGCGTGCGGGGCCCGCCGGGGCCGGGGTTGGCGGTGGTACGGAGCCGGGCCGCCGATGCTCGGCTGAGGCGGTGCGAGGTGGTGCGGTGCCGCGATGGCAGGGCCGACGGATCCCGGACGCGCCAGTGTGGACGGTCGGAACGCATCGACTTGCATCGCTGAGGCAGTTAACCTCCGATGTCTGCGCCCCGTCAAGCCCTCACTTCCGGGCCTCCACGTGACAGGCCCCTCACCCCGATCCCGGGCGCTCGACGGCCTTGACCCGCCGATCCGGTAAGCTGTAGCTTACCGTTCGTGGCTACTTACCGAGTTGGTGATGGCTGGGACGCGCTGGGCGATCCCACCAGGCGCGCCATCGTGGCGTGCCTGGCCGAGCGGCCCCGGGCCGTCGGCGAACTCGCCGACGAGTTGCCGATCAGCCGCCCCGCCGTGTCGCAGCACCTGAAGGTGCTGAAGGACGCCGGTCTGGTCACCGACCGCGCTGCGGGCGCGCGCCGGGTCTACCGGCTCAATCCGGCGGGCGTGGCAGCGCTGCGGGACCAGCTGGAGACGTTCTGGAACCGGGCACTGGACGGCTATCAGGACGTCGTCGAAGAAACGACCAAGGAGGACAAATGACACAGGCAGCGGCCGTGGTGAGCCGTCAGATCGTCGTCGAGGCGCCGATCGCGCGAGCCTTCGCCGTGTTCACCGAGCGGTTCGGCGACTTCAAGCCGCCGGAGCACAACCTGCTCGGCGCGCCGATCGCCGAGACCGTGTTCGAACCGAAGGTCGGCGGCCACATCTACGACCGGGCCGCCGACGGCAGCGAGTGCCGCTGGGCGCGGGTGCTCGCGTACGAGCCGCCGAACCGGGTCGTGTTCAGCTGGGACATCAGCCCCCAGTGGCAGGTCGAGACCGAGCCGGACAACACCAGCGAGGTCGAGGTCCGGTTCGTCGCCGAGACCCCGCAGCGCACCCGGGTCGAACTGGAGCACCGCCACATCGACCGGCACGGCCCCGGATGGCAGGCCGTCAGCGACGGCGTCTCCCACGACGAGGGCTGGCCGCTGTACCTCACCCGGTACGCCGCGCTGCTCGCCCAGACGAGCTGACCACCCGCCAACGACCCGCACACCTCCCACCAATGGCCTGCCACTGGCGCGGCTGAGCAATCACCGGGGCGGGTCCGACCGACGGTGTCCGGCCGCGAGGCGGCCGAACCGGACAGTCGGGCCCGTACCGCCAGCGCGGCGTGCGGGACAGGTCAGCTTCACGCGGGCCCACACCCGGCGAACAGGCCGGGATGACTTGCGTGTGGCCGGGAACCCGGGAGCGGAGACGGCGGGGCGGGCTCGGCGGCGATCGGCCGCGGGCAACGCCCGCGGCTGGCGACGAGCCGAGGAGGTGCAGGTGACAGCGACGACACGGCGACCGACGCCGGCGGACCCGCGCCCGGACCTGTCGGCGGAGAGCCGGGTGCCCAGCGGCGCCTGCCGGGACCTGCCACCGGAGTTGGGGCCCGACGCGATCGGCGTGCTGGAAGGTCGGACGTTCATGTTCTCCGACGCGGCGGGGGACGTGCCGAAGGGCTCGATCGCCGGCCTCGTCCACGACGACACCCGGTTCCTCAACCAGTGGGAGCTGACGATCGACGACGCTCCGCTGATGGTGCTCTCCTCCGGGACCGTCGACGCCTACTCGGCGGCGTTCTTCCTGGCGAACGCCGACCTGCCCCACCTGCCCGCGAACCGGGTCGGCGTGCGGCGCCAGCGCTTCGTCGGCGACGGCCTCTACGAGCGCGTGGAACTTCGCTACTTCGGCACCGAAACCACGTCGATCCGTCTACGCCTGGCGATCGGGACCGACTTCGCCGACCTGTTCGAGATCAAGGAGTCCGGCCGGGACCGCACGCCGGACATCACCCGACAGCACGGGCCGGACGGCTCTGCACTCGGGTTCCACTACCGCAACGGCAGCTACGTCGCCTCCGTCCACGTCGAGGCCGACCCGCCGGCCGACCTGGTCGACGGCGATGCCCTCGTGTGGGACCTGCGCCTCGAGCGGGGACAGCAGTGGACCTGCGAGTTGAGCGTGCCGCTACGGTGCGGCGCGGAAAACACCCGCCCCTCGGTGCGCGGGTTCGGCGAGGCGGTCGATCACGGGCCGGACGACCCGTCGACGCGCTGGGTGACGGAGAAGCCCACTCTGCACGCGGAGGCGGAACTCCTTCGCGAGGTCTACCACAGGTCGGCGATCGATCTGGTGGCCATGCGGATCGAGAAGAGCATCGCCGGCGAGCCGGTCGTCCTCCTCTCCGCGGGTCTGCCGTGGTTTCTGACCACCTTCGGCCGCGACACGCTGATCACCGCCTACCAGACCATGACCTGCGGGCCCGAGGTTGCCCGGGGGGCACTCATCGTGCTGGCCCGGCATCAGGCCACCGCGTTCGACGACTTCACCGACCAGGAGCCGGGCAAGATCTTCCACGAGTACCGCTCGGGTGAGCTCAGCCAGCTCGGCGTCAAGCCCTACCGTCCCTACTATGGTGGCGCCGACACCACGGCCCTCTGGCTGATCCTGCTGTCCGAGTACTGGCGCTGGACGCGGGACGACGCGCTGGTGCTCCGGCTGCGCGGCAACGCCGAGGCGGCGCTGGGGTGGATCGACCGCCACGGCGACCGCGACGGCGACGGCTACGTCGAGTACGCCACCCGGTCCACCCAGGGCCTGGGCAACCAGTGCTGGCGGGACTCCCCCGACGGTGTGCAGTACGCCGACGGGACGATACCCGTCCTGCCGATCGCCACCTGCGAGACACAGGGCTACACCTATGACGCGAAACTGCGCATGGCCGAACTCGCCGACGGGCCGTGGGACGACCCGGAGCTGGCCCAGCGCCTACGCGCCGACGCCGCGCAGTTGCGCGAGAGGTTCAACCGGGACTACTGGATCCCCGAGCGGGGCGGCTACTACGCCATCGGCCTCGACGGCGACAAACGGCCCATCGACTCGATGACCTCCAACATGGGTCACCTGCTGTGGAGCGGCATAGTCCCCGACGATCGCGCCGGGCAGCTCGCGCGACATCTCATGTCGCCGGAGATGTTCTCCGGATGGGGCGTACGCACCCTGTCCACCTCCGACGTCGGCTACAACCCGATCGGCTACCACGTCGGCACGGTCTGGCCGCACGACAACTCGATCATCGCGGCGGGGCTGGCGCGGTACGGCTACCGGGAGGAAGCCAATCGGATCGCGATGGCGATGCTGGAAGCCTCCCGCCACTCCGGCTACCGGCTGCCCGAGGCGTTCTCCGGCTACGACCGGTCCTTCGGGCGTCAGCCCGTGCCGTACCCCACCGCCTGCAACCCGCAGGCCTGGGCCAGCGGGGCGCCGTTGCTGTTCCTGCGCACCATGCTCGGCCTCGAACTGGGCGAGGACGAGCTCCACGCCCGCGCCCACGTCCCCGACGAACTCGGCCGGATCGGCCTGCATCGCGTGGCGGCGCTCGGCCAGCACTGGAACATCGACGCCAGCGGTTCGGACTGCCGGGTGTCGCTCGCCGACCAGGCGATCCAGACCGCCGGGGCCGCGCCGGTAGACGTGACCGGTACGGGGTAGCACTGCACCATGAGCAACCCACGCGCGGTGGTGATCGGCCAGCTCGCCCGCGACCTCGTCCTTCAGATCGACCAGTGGCCGGAGGTCGGCCACGCCGCCGACGTCCACCGGCGGCACGAGATGCTGGGCGGCAAGGGCGCCAACCAGGCGGTGGCACTCGCCCAGCTCGGCGTGGCGGTGGCACTCGTAGCCGTGGCCGGCGACGACGACATCGGCGACAGCCTGCTCGCGCAGGCCACCCGGGACGGGGTGGACGTCTCACCGGTGGTCCGCCGGCCGGACACGTCCACCGGGCTGATCGTGGAGGCGCTGGACGGGAGCGGGCGGTGGCGGTACCTCCAACACCTGCCCGACGAGGTGCTCCTCACCGCGGCCGACGTCGAAGCCTCCGCCGGGCCGCTCCGCGCCGCGGATGCCGTACTCGTGCAGTTGCAGCAGCCGCCAACAACCGCCCTCGCCGCCGCGCGCCTGGCCGACGACGCCGGCCGGCTCGTGATCCTGGACGGCGCACCGGTCAGCGGGAGCGACCGTCCGGCATTGCTCGCCGCGGCCGACGTCGTGCGCGCCGACGCCCACGAAGCCAGCCTGTGGACCGGGGCGCCGACCGACGACATCGACCGGGTGCTGGCCGCGGCCGGCGACATCCTGGCGGCCGGGCCCGGGCTGCTCGCCTTCGGGGTGGAGGGCGGGAACCTCTTCGCGTGGCGCGACCAGCGGTGGGGCGACGGGCACCTGCTCGTCCCCCTGACCGACCAGACGGTGGTCGACACCACCGGAGCCGGCGACGCCCTCGTCGCCGCGCTGACCGCGGCGCTCCTGCGCAAAGACGCGCCCCCGGCCGCCGCCCGGTACGCCGTCGCCGCCGCCGGGGCAGCCGTCGGACGTCCCGGCGGCCGGCCGCACCTGAACGCGGATGCGCTGCGCGCCCGGCTGGCCGACGACGAGGCGAAGGCGACCACACCGACGACCCGGTGAGGTGCCGAGCGAGGGATTCCGCTCGACCGGACAGTTCGGTGGCTTATGGTGAAAAGCCGACGCGGCCAGTGCCGTGCGACGTCCAGATCCGGACCACAGACCTTCACGTTGTCCAGCGGAGGGACGGACCGATGACCGAGAGAACGTCGCGGTGCCGCGTGCCGACCGGTGCCGACGCGCGCGACGTCCAGCACCGCTGAGATGGACTGGGCCGGATGGGCGTTGTTCGGGTTGGTCGCCACCGCGGTGCTGACCGCAGCGCTGATCATCGCTCAACTGGCCGGCCTCACGCGCATCGACTTTCCCCTGCTACTGGGAACCCTGTTCACCGAGGATCCCGACCGGGCCCGCGTCGTCGGGTTCCTCATCCACCTGTGCGCCGGTCAGGGCTTCGCCCTCGGTTACGCGACCACGTTCGCCCTGCTGCACCGCGCCACATGGTGGATCGGGGCCCTGCTCGGGACCGTCCACGTCGGGATCGCGCTGGCGGTCCTCCTGCCGCTGCTTCCGGGCGTCCACCCGCGCATGGCCTCCCATCGGGCAGGCCCGGCCAGCACGGCTGTGCTGGAGCCGCCCGGCCTGTTCGGCGTCAACTACGGCATCCAGACTCCCGCGGTCGTGGCTGTCGTGCACGTCTTCTACGGGGTGGTCCTCGGGCTGCTCCTCCAGGCCGATTGACCCGCGTCGCACGACTCGTCACGAAGCGATCTCCATGACCGGTGGGCACGACACGACGGCTCCCCGGCCTTCAGCGCCGATCAGCGACTACGGGCTGCTGGGTGACACCCGCACCGCCGCCCTCGTCGCCGGTGACGGCGGCATCGACTGGCTCTGCGTGCCCCGCTTCGACGGCGAGCCCCTGTTCGGCCGGCTGGTCGGGGGCCCCGACGCGGGAACGTTCCGCATCGGCCCCGCCCGGCCCGCCACGGTCGTGCAACGGCGCTACCGCCAGCACACCGCCACCCTGGAGACGACGTGGTCGGTGGGCGGCGGCCGGCTCACCCTCACCGAGGGGATGGTGGCCGAGGTCAGCGGTCGCCTGCTGCCCACGACACTGATCGTGCGGCGGCTGTCGACCGAGCAGGCGGCGGTCGACGCCGTCGTCGAGTTCGACCCCCGCTTCGGCGTACGGCACCGCCGGCCCCGAGTCCACCACCGGCGCCAGGCGCTGGTGTGTCTGTGGGGGTCGCTCGCGGTCTCCCTGGGCAGCGCACCCGACGTCACCGTCGAACCCGGTCGGCCTACCTTGATCACGGTCAGCCCGGGCCGTCCCGTCACCCTCGTGCTGGCCGTGGCCCACCGCGAACCGCTGATCCACGTCGACCCGGCAGCGGCCTGGGACCTGCTGACCGAGGACGAGGACCGCTGGCGGGCCTGGTCCGCAGAGATCGACCGGTCACTGCCCTTCCGGGAATCCGTCGTACGAAGCCTGCTGACCCTGCGGCTGCTGACCTACTCGCCCTCCCGAGCCCCGGTGGCCGCACCCACCACGTCCCTGCCCGAGGATCCCGGCGGGGTACGCAACTGGGACTACCGCTACGTCTGGCCCCGGGACGCCAGCATCAGCGTCAGCGCCTTCCTCAGCGTCGGCAAAGCCGACGAGGCCCAGGGTTTCCTCGCGTGGCTGCTGCACGCCAGCCGGCTGCAACGGCCACGCCTGCCGGCGCTGCTCACCCTTCACGGCCGCCACGTGCCGGCAGAACGGGAACTGCCCGGCTGGCCCGGCTATCTCGACAGCGTCCCGGTACGGGTCGGCAACGGCGCCGCCGGGCAACACCAGCTCGACGGCTACGGCTGGGTTATCGACGCCGCCTGGGCGTTCGCGCAGGCCGGGCACCGCCTCTACAGCGAGACGTGGCGGGCGGTGCGCGGCTTCGCCGACATCGTCGCCCGGTACTGGCAGGAGCCCGACGCCGGCATCTGGGAGGTACGCCAACCTGCCCAACACGTACATTCCAAGCTCATGGGCTGGCTCGCCCTGGATCGAGCCCTGCGCATCGCCGACACTCATCGCCTGTCCGACCGCCAACGTCGACGCTGGCGGGAAGCACGAGATGCGATCGCCGCCGAGGTGCGGACATCCGGCTTCAACCCGACGGCGGGGAGCTACGTCCGCAGCTACGGCTCCGAGGGCCTCGACGCGGCACTGCTCGTCCTGCCGCTGCTGGAGATGGACAGCATCGAGTCACCCCGCGTGCAGGGCACCATCAACGCCATTCGGGACCGGCTCTCCGCTGGCGGTCCGCTGCTCTACCGCTATACGCCGGGATGTGACGGCTTCCACGGCACCGAGGGCGCGTTCCTGCCCTGCTCGTTCTGGCTGGTGCAAGCCCTCGCCCGCACCGGGCGCCGCACTGAGGCCGTCGAGCTGTTCCAGACCATGCTCGACCACGCCAGCCCGCTCGGCCTCTACGCCGAGGAACTGGACCCCGCGACCGGCGCCCACCTCGGCAACTACCCCCAGACACTGACCCACGCCGCGCTCGTCCAGGCCGCACTCGCCATTCGCGACGCCCCCGCTGGCGGGGCTGGCCGTCGCGCCTCCGCGTGACCACACCGCAGCGGCCCGCGCCCGGGTGACGGCAGCCATCGGCGCAGGCATGTGTAGGCAGCCGCGTGGGTGGACCGGCTGGCGGCCCTCGCACCCGCCGTACCATCCCACGATGGTCTTGAACAGCTTCGTTGCGCGCGGCGGGCTCAGCTACGTTGACCGCCTCGACTTCACCCGAGGCGACACTGCAAGGGTTGTCCGGCGACTGGCCTGGCCGACGGTAGGGCTCCGCGCCACCGACACCACGCTCACCTTCTCGTCGCGTACCGGTGCGGACACCGTGCAACACGCCCAGGTGACCGCACAGCCGCACCGACCGTTCTACGGGCGGTTTCCTCTGCCGGCGTCCGCCGTCTCCTTCGAGGTCGAGGGACGCGACCAGGTCCTGCTCTTCTGGACTCCCCGCGTGGGCGCGGTACTGCGTGGACTCGCCAAACTGGGCTGGGACGCCGAAGATCACCTTCATGACTGACTAGGCGTAGATCGCTTCCGCTCGCACCGGCCGACGCTCGTCCAGTCGTCAGTCGAGCGCCGGACGACGGCTGCTTCGGCCCCCGGGTGAACGACTAACTCAAGCAATGCTCAAGATCGGGCGCACGCCGTCCGTCGATGTGAAGAATTCACATACACTCACCGCACCCAGTTCGCTCACAGCCCGCACGCTGCTCTAACGACGTCAACCGCCGTCGTCAGCAGGCTCACCGCGGGCGACCTCAGCATGTCCATCCGAATGGATCGGTCCGGCCCGCTCGTGGGCCGGCCACGGCATCAACCACAGGCCGCAAACAGAAGGAGGGAAGCATGCAACGCAGACGGCTGCGCATCGCGCTTCTCGCGCTGCCCGCCCTGGTGGCGAGCGTCCTCATCGTGCCCGCGCCCGTAGGCGCGGATCCCGCGGCGTCCACAGCCGCGGCGCGTTCGGGACGATCCCACCTGGAGGACCAGGAGTCGGTACGCCTCGTACGCATCGGGCTGACCGGTGCCGACATGCTGGACAAGGTGGTGGGAGCCGGCTTCGACCTCGAACACGGCCTCAGGCGCGTGCCCAGCGGCATCGAAGGCGAGGCGGTGGTGACCGCCGAGCAGGTCGCCGAACTCGAGGCGATGGGCGTCGAAGTCCTCGGCGACGACGAAGGCTTCGCCTGGAGCGAGGAGGCCGACGGCGGCATCCAGGCCTTCCGTACGCAGGCTGCCCAGCCGCTCAGCCACGAGGCGACGGTACGGATCGTCCGCGCCGACTGGTTCACCACGAAGGGCCAGGGTTTCCTGTACGTCGAGGCGCGGACCACCGAAGGGCAGCAGGCGGATCCGATCGTCACGATGCAGCTCGAGAACGACTCAGGCCGGCGCACCCCGTTCGGCTTCGCCCGGACGATGAGCCGGTTCGTCGACTCCGGGCAGTACATGTTCCACCGGAACCTGTTCAAGCTCGACGCGCGCCCGCACCAGATCCGGGTCACGAGCTCGACCAACGGCGTCGCCACCGGCGACGTCTCCGACTGGCTCGAAAACGCTCCGCCGCCGCTGACGGAGAATCGGGGCTACAAGTCGGACTTCGTCGACGGCTACCGGAACCCGCAACAGCTCTACAGCCGCGCCAAGGAGATCGCCCGGCAGTACCCGGACATCGCCGAGATCGTCTACCTGCCGAACCAGACGAATGGCTACCAGCGCAAGGCGCAGGCCACGATCGGCGGTACCGGGCAGTCCGCGGTCGTCCTCAGCTCGGCCGCGTGGGGCCACGAGGGTGGCAACGACATCACCGTCGAGTTCGTGGAGCGGCCGGGGGCGAGCCTCCCGCTCAGCGTCGAGGTGGCGGGCAAGGCGATCCGCGTCCTCCTCGCCAAGGACGCCTCCGCCGGCGTCGCGAGTACGGCTACCGAGGTGGCAGCGGCGCTGGAGGCCCAGTCCCAGGGCCTCATCGACCGGGCGCACCCGTACCGAACCAACGCGGGCACCGGCATCGTCGCGCCGACGTCCGGCCCGGTCGCGCTGACCGACTTCCTCGACCAGAAGCGCGTCGGCGCACCGGAGGGCGAGGTGCCGCGTGGCCCGGCCACGATCCCCGTCCTGCGGATCGGTAAGCACCGCGACGGCAGGAACCCCGGTGTGCTGATCCAGGCGCAGGACCACGCCCGCGAGTGGGTGCCTGCGACGACCTCGCTGGAGTCGGCCGAGCGTCTGGTGCACAACTACAGGTCGGACAGGGAGACGAAGAAGATCGTCGAGGGCACCGACATCTTCTTCATCCTGTCCAACAACCCCGATGGGGCGAACTACAGCTTCTACAACTTCGCCTCGCAGCGCCGGAACATGACGAACCACTGCCCGGATCAGAACGCCGATCCGGCCCGGCGTAACTCCTGGGGCGTCGACCTGAACCGGAACTACCGGGTCGGGTCGGGTCACGACGGCTACTCGGGTGCGTCGACCAGCTGCGTCAGCGACACCTACCAGGGACCGGAAGAGCTGTCCGAACCTGAGTCGAAGAACATCATCTGGCTGGTCGAGAAGTACTCGAACATCAAGTTCATGATGTCGGTGCACTCCAACGGCGGCCAGCTGTTCTGGCAGCCCGGCGCCTATATCGCGGACGGCCGGATCACCACGCCTCGCCCGCCGCTGGGTGACGAGGCGTTCTACTGGCAGTCGGCCGGCAGGATCCTGTCGCAGGTCAAGGCGTACCGGGAGACCGTCGTCACGCCGGAGAACGTCGGCGGCTCGTCGGACGTTCTCTACTCCTCCGCGGGCAACGTGCGCGAGGATCTGTACCACACCTACGGGATCTACGCCTTCGGCTGGGAGGTCGGCGGCTCGGTCTACAACCCGGCCACCGGCGACTGGCAGGGCGGCTCGTTCCAGCCGGCGTGGGAGGGCGATCCGAACCTCGTCAGCGGCCACGCCGAGACGATGGAGTACGCCAACGGAATCATGGAGATGTTCCGGGTCGCGGCGGACTGGGGCAAGGACAAGAAGGACCCGACCTCCAAGCTCGTTCCCGGCGGCGGAAAATACTCCACGCCCGTTGACGTGCGCTTCGAGACGAACGAGCCGGCCACCATCTACTACACCACGGACGGCAGCCGGCCCACACTGCAGTCGCCACGCTACGAAGCGACCGAATTCCGTGAGCCGGGCGAGGTGTTCCACGTGACCGAGACGACCACGTTCCACTGGTTCTCGGTCGATGCGGCGGGCAACATCGAGCAGAACTACGACCCGACGAAGAACGACCGACGCGACAACTACCGCAAGGCGACCATCACGATCCGCCAGAAGTAGGCGCCCATCGGGTCGGGGCGGATCGCGGGTCAGTCATGTGAACCGGTTGGATCAGATTCGTCCGCCGGTACGGGTTCTCCTCGGAACCTGTACCGGCGGACCTCGCTTTAGATGCCCCCGGTAGCGAATACGCCGTCGCCAGCCGCCCGGTCCACGCCTCCGCGCTGCCGGCGGACGGCAGTCAGGCCGAGGGCAATCCTGGTCAAGTAGGCCCACGGTCGGGCGGGTTTCCGTACGCTGCGCTGAGTGACATGGGCACGATCCTTCGTCGCGCTGGCGGCGACCCTGACTCTTGCGGCATGCGATGCCGCCCCCGCCCGGACCCCGCCGGCCGGAGCGCCGACCCGCGCCGCCCCTACTGCCTCCCCTGCCGCCTCCCCGTCGCACCCCACCGAGATCACCTTGGCCTTCGCGGGCGACGTGCACTTCGCCGGCCGTACGGCGGACCTGTTGGGCGACCCGGCGACCGCGTTCGGTTCGATCTCGTCGACCCTGTCGGCCGCAGACCTGGCGATGGTCAACCTGGAAACGGCGGTCACCACCCGCGGCGCTCCAGAGCCGAAGGAGTTCCATTTCCGGGCGCCCGCAAGCGCGTACGACGCGGTGAAGGCCGCCGGCATCGACGTCGTGTCGATCGCCAACAACCACGCGTTGGACTACGGGCGGACGGGGCTCGCCGACACCGTGGACGCCGCCAGGGCTGCTGGGATGCCGGCCGTCGGGGCGGGCGCCGATGCGGCAGCGGCGTACACGCCGTGGTTCACCGAGATCCGCGGTACCAGGATCGCTGTCCTCGGTTTCAGTCAGATCTCCGAGCTGTGGTCGGAGTGGAGAGCCACCGACACCCGGGCCGGCATCGCCATGACCCGGGACCTGCCGCGCGCCACCGCGGCGGTGCGCGCCGCCCGACGACAGGCGAGCGTGGTCGTCGTCTACGTCCACTGGGGCACGGAGGGCGACGCCTGTCCGCCCGCCGAGGCTCGCGCGTTCGCTGACGAGATGGCCGAGGCGGGGGCCACGATCATTGTCGGCACCCACGCCCACCTCCTGCTCGGCGACGGGTGGATCGGCAACACCTTCGTCCAGTACGGACTCGGCAACTTCCTGTGGTGGCGTGACGACGCGTACAGCAACGACACCGGGGTGCTGCGGGTGACCCTCGACGGTTCGGCGACCTCGAAGACGGAACTGGTGCCCGCGACGATCTCCCGACGCACCGGTCGTCCGGAACTCGCCGCCGCGGCGGACGCGGCCCAGATCCGCCGGGAGTACGCGGGCCTGCACGCCTGCACCGGACTCGCCGCGAGCCCCACCCCGTAGTCGGGGCGAAGCACGCCCGGCAACGCAGGAGTGAATGACCCCAGCCAAGCGAGGGTGACATCTCCGGCATCGGAAACGGTTGGCCGTTGGAGTGGGCGCCGTACACACGCGGCGGTTGGCGGGGATGCCCGCCGGGCCGGGGCTCAAGGCCGGGCTGATCCTCCCGGCCCTGAGCCCTACCGGGTCAGGCTGTCGCCATCTGGCGGACGTGCCTGCCCTCGGTGAACTCCTCGACCATCTTGGCACAGAAAGCCGGAAGGTCGCTGGGGCTGCGGCTGGTGACCAGGCCGTTGTCGACCTGCACCTGTTGGTCCACCCAGTTCCCGCCGGCGTTGCGGATGTCGGTGCGCAGGCTGGGGAACGAGGTGACGGTCCGGCCGTTGACCATGCCGGTCTCGACCAACGACCAGGGGCCGTGGCAGATCGCCGCCACCGGCTTCTGTTGCTGGAAGAACGCCCGGACGAAGTCCATCGCCTGCGGGTTCACCCGGAGCCGGTCGGGGTTGACCGTCCCGCCCGGCAGCAACAGGGCGTCGTAGTCGGCCGCATTTGCCTCGTTCACGGTCCGGTCCACCTGATAGTGGTTGGCCGGGTTGATGTCCTGGTTCATCGACTGGATCTCGCCGGATTTCAACGAGATCAGGTGGACCTCGGCCCCCGCCTGCTCCGCAGCGGCCCGAGACTGGGTGTACTCCACGTCCTCCACCCCGTCGGCGGCGAGGCAAGCGACTCGCTTGCCGGTCAGTGGCTGCTGGCTCTGCGCCATTTCTGCGGCCTCCCTTCGCGGCGCCACCCCGTCGGCGGCGCATCGCTCGCTCGCGGTCGCCTTCCCGGTGCGGGCACGGGCAAACAGGCCAGCGAACGCCGCTCGATGGCGGACAATCCGGCGCATGCACCCTGCACAGCGAGGGCCTGCGCGGAGAAAGAAGGTGGCGCTACGAGGGTGTGCTGCCTGTCGCGGCGGGTAACCGAGCCGACGTACTGGTACCCAAGCTCCCGGAAAGGTCGACATGACCCTCGCTGCCGCTGCCATCGAACTGCCGTCCGGCCAGACGATGCCCGTGCTCGGCCAGGGAACCTGGTACCTCGGCGAGCGCCCCGCGGGGCGGCGGGATGAGTTGGCCGCCCTGCGCACCGGGCTCGACCTGGGCATGACCATGATCGACACTGCGGAGATGTACGGTGACGGCGCTTCCGAGGAACTCGTCGGCGAGGCGATCATCGGACGACGCGCCGACGTCTTTCTGGTCGACAAGGTGCTGCCGTCCAACGCCAGCCGACGGGGTACGGTGCAGGCCTGCCGCCGCAGCCTGCAACGACTCGGCGTCGACCACATCGACCTTTATCTGCTGCATTGGCGCGGCACGCATCCACTCGCGGAGACGATCGAGGCGTTCGCCGAACTCGTCGACGCCGGTGACATCGGGCAGTGGGGCGTGAGCAACTTCGATCTTTCGGACATGACGGATCTACTTGATGCGGGCGGAGACGCCTGCGCGACCAATCAGATCCTGTACAACCTCACCCGCCGCGGTCCCGAGTACGACCTGCTGCCGTGGCTACGCGAGCACCATATCCCGGTGATGGCGTACTCGCCGATCGAGCAGGGTCGACTGCTCGGCCACCCCCAGGTCGCGGAGGTCGCCGCCCGGCACGGGGTCACGGCCGCTCAGGTCGCGCTGGCCTGGGTGCTGCGGCACGAGATGGTCGCGGCCATCCCCCGATCGTCCAAGCCCGAACACACCCGGGAGAACGCGGAAGCGCGCGACCTGCATCTGACTGAGGAGGACGTGGCCGCACTCGACACGGAGTTCCCGCCGCCGGCCGGCCCGCAACCGCTGGAGATCTTGTAGCGTCACCGAACTCGAATCATCCCGCCCACCGTGGGGCTACCCGTCCCTCTCGTCCCGCCAGCCGCCGGGTTCGGGATGGTAGCCGTAAGCAGCGGCCCGCACCGTTTCCTCGTTCTCCAGCCCGGAGCCGATCGCGCCGCCGACGGTGGCCAGCGAACTGGTGATCCAGGCGAGCGTCAGGTAGTCGGTGAGATCGACAGGCCGCTGCAAGGTCTGTTCCAGCACGGATGTGTCGATCAGCAGCGCCCCGACGAGCAGCGTTCCAGCGAACAGCACCAGGTAGGACACCCCCGTCGCCAGAGCGAGGGTGAGGGTCGTACCCAGGTTGAACAGCCGGGCCAGCTCAGCCGGTGTCTTGCGGTCTGGTTTCTCCCACAGGTCGTGCGCGACGATCAGCCAGGCCACCAACGCGCTCAGCCCGAGTAGCATGATCACGGCGAGCCGGAGTCCGCCGAGCGCATCGCCCATCTGCCAGATGGTGTCCGTGGTGAGCGCGATCGCGGCCGTGCCGAACGCGCCGACCAACAGCTTGGACAGGCCCAGCAGGGCGCGCCCCGGGCGGTTGGCTCGGACCATGCCGGCCAACAGCCGCACCCGGCCGATCAGCCCCGAGGCGACGTAGCTCAGTTCCCCGACGTCGGTCTCGCCGACGACCTTGTGGATGGCGGTAACCCGCCTTGCCATATCGGCCGGCGCCCAGCCGGCCGCCGGCACCCGCTGGTCCAGAGCGTCGGTGAGTAGCCGGCTCACCAGATCCGGAAGGGCCGCGCGGGTTGCTCGCAGCTGCTGCAATCCCAGCGCGGGCAGGGACACCGCCGCGACTAGGCGCCGGGCGGAGGTCCGCGCAACCAGCGGCGCCCGCCCGGTGTGCAGCGGCAGGTCGGTCAGGCAGATCGCGACGTCCCACTGGTCGTCGGTGCGCCGTTGGGCAAGATCGTCGAGCAGCGCCTCAACGCCGCCGTCGCGGCGCGGCGCCACCTCGCCCCAGCCGTCCCGGACGGTCCACCGCACGTCCGCGTTCACCCGGTCGGCGAGCCGACCGGCCAGCTCGGCGGTGAGCAGCGCGGCCACCCGGGCCGGGTAGTCCGGCGGGGTCGCCACCAGTCCGACGACGATCTCCGGGCGGTGCTGTTCACTGTGGGTCATTGGTGCTCCTCACCGGTAGCCGGGCTCGTCGCCGTCCATCGACACCAACCGGGTCGTCGTGAGCTCTCCGCGGGTTGTCACCCCCGGTACGGCGCAAGATGGCCGAGTCAGCGGTGGCACAACCCGCGCCGCAGGTCGTAGAAGCCGTTGCTACGCCGTCCGCAGAAGAGCGAAAGCAGGAACAGGACGACCAGTACGCCGGCTCGTTGACCAGCCAACCAACCACGCCCGCTGGGTCGCCCGCCTCGGCGTCTCAGCAACAATAGCTAAAGATCATCCGTTACCGAATGTTACCGCCGTTGCCGGAGAAGAGCCGTCAGCTCCCCGATGCCGGGGGGCGACGCGCGGTCCGGCGGGTGAAAGGCACAAGGTACAGACCGGCGCTGGTGACGCCGTAGAACACCGGCAGCACGACGAAGATCACCAGGCCGGCGAGCGGTGCGACCAGGTACCCGATGAGCCCTGCGGCGGCATAGAGGATGACCCCGACGAGTGCCCGCACCCGCTCGGCGGCGAAGTGCCGCTCACTCACCTCCTCCTCGAGCAGGTCCTCGCGCCGGGCCAGGTAGTGGAAGAACGCCAGCCAGCTCCCGCAGAGCAGCGCGCCGATCAGCGCGTAGAAGGCGACGGCCACGCGTTGGTCCTGCTGGTCGTGCTCCTGAAGCGCGCGCGAGACGACGGCTGTCGGGAACGGCAGCAGCGCCGTGGTGAACAGGACGAAGAGGTTCACCCAGTGCAGGCCCCGATCACTCTCCTTGATGCGATTGAACGCGCCCTTGTGGTTCAGCCAGACGATGGCCACGTAGGTGTACGAGGCGAGATAGGCGAGGTAACCCGGCCACTGCTCCAGCAGCCCCGACAGCAGGCGACCGGGCGGTACGTCCGGCACCCCGAGATCCAGCACGAGCAGCGTGATGATGATGGCGAAGACGGCGTCGCTGAACGCTACGGCACGCCTGGTGTCCGACCGGGTGCCGATGTCGTCGGTTGGCCTGCTCACGGCCGGTGGCTACCCACCGACGCCCGCCATAACCGGCTCCTTTCAACCGAGCCAATAGCGCGGATCATGAGGTGGGGGGCGAAGCGGATTGCAAGAATTTGACTGCCAGGCGGTCTTGGAGCCGCAGTAGGGACGGAATCTTCACGCGGGGGGTAGTGAATGAAGGCTGTCGTGTACGACGGGCCACGGACGGTCAGCGTCAAGGAGGTGGCGGACGCCAGGATCGAGCGGCCGACGGACGCCTTGGTACGCATCACGACGACGAACATCTGCGGATCCGACCTGCACATGTACGAGGGGCGGACGGATCTGCAGCCGGGCATGGTGCTCGGGCACGAGAACATGGGTGAGGTCATCGAGGTCGGCGAAGGGGTCGACCTGGTCAAGGTGGGCGACATGGTCTGCCTGCCGTTCAACGTCGCCTGCGGCGCCTGCGCCAACTGCAACCAGGGCCTGACCGCGTTCTGTCTGGTGGCCAACCCGGCGCCCGGCATGGCCGGTGCCGCCTACGGCTTCGCCGACATGGGTCCGTACGCGGGCGGTCAGGCCGAGTTGCTGCGGGTGCCGTGGGCCGACTTCAACTGCCTGGTCCTGCCGCCGGACGCCCGGGACATGAGCAGGCAGAAGGACTACGTGATGCTGGCGGACATCTTTCCCACTGGCTGGCACGCGACCGAGCTCGCCTGCGTGCAGCCGGGCGACAGCGTGGCAGTTTATGGTGCCGGACCGGTCGGGTTGCTGGCCGCGTACTCCGCGATCATCAAGGGTGCCAACAAGGTGATGGTGGTCGACCGGCATCCGGACCGGCTGCGCCTGGCGGAACAGATCGGCGCGATCCCGATCGACGATTCCAAGGCATCACCGGTGGACCAGATCCTGGAGCAGACCGGCGGGATGGGCGCGGACCGCGGCTGCGAGGCCGTCGGTCACCAGGCGCACGACCCGAGTGGCCAGGAGAAGTCGGGGCTGACCTTGAACAACCTCGTGCACTCCGTGCGGTTCGGCGGCACGATCGGCGTGGTCGGCGTGTACTTCCCCAAGGACCCAGGATCCCCGGACCCGCTGCAGAAACAGGGCAAGATGCCGTTCGACTTCGGCATGTTCTGGTTCAAGGGACAGAGCATGGGCACCGGTCAGTGCAACGTGAAGAACTACAACCGGCGGCTGATGAACCTCATCGCGAACCACAAGGCCGAGCCCTCTTTCCTGGTGTCGCACGAGCTGAAGCTGGACCAGGCACCGGAGGGGTACCGGAACTTCGATGCCCGCAACGACGGCTGGACCAAGGTCCTGCTGCACCCGGACGGCGGGCGCTGACCACGGCTTGGCCCCAATGAGGCGTGGAGGCGGCACCCGGTGGGGGTGCCGCCTCCGTCAGGAAGGCATCGCCTGCGGATCGCCGCGACCCGCCCGTCCGCCAGGGACCAGCAGGACTTGCGTCCCACGCCCGACAGCGGCCCTTCCAGGAACTCCGCGCCGGTCCGGCGCGGCTCCGCCCGAACGAACCGGCACGCGACACGCGGCAGGGCCACTCACGACGGCGGCTACGAGGAGCGCCGCGGTCGGTGGATCGGCTTGTTCGTGGCTCGGCTGCTCGTCGAGCGGTGAGGCCCCTCGCCCGCGCGGTGTCGCGCCCGTAGCACTGCCCCTTGCCGCGCGCGGGAATCGTCAGCCTGACAGTGCACCGATATGAAAGGGTTTGTCCGTGACGGAGCCGTCGGTCGGGCAGATGCGGCGACGGGTGGGGTCGACTCGGGGGCGCACATGAGGGCATTGGTCAAGGCGGGGGTCATCGTGGTCGGGGGGTGGGTCCTCCGCAGGTTCCTGCTTCCGTCGGGGCGTCAAGGGCCCTGGCGGCGGGCCCCGTTGATGCGGCGCGAACCGCGGTGGCACGTGGTGACTGTGAACCCGGCCCGCGACGAGCTGACCCCGGACTCGCCACTTCCCGAGCCACTGGCCGGTCTCGGTGACGCCGTGGAGGTGCAGATCCGCCGGGCCGCGGCTGACCGCGGCATCGAGCTGGCGGTACGGCTGCGCGACGGCGCCCAGTCGCCGGCGACCGCGGGAGCCAGGCGACTCGCGGGTCGCGATCCCAACCAGGCGATCCGGGCCGCACTGCGCGAGGCGAAGCAGCTGCTGGAGACCGGCGAGGTGCTGCACCCCGACTTTCCACCCACCACCCAGACGACGGCGGTCAACAAACCGCTGCAGATGGCGACGCGGCAGGGCCGCCGGGAGGGGCGACTGTGAAGGCACTGTTGTGGCAAGGCGTCAACGAACTGTCGGTGAACGAGGTTCCGGACCCGACGATGCGCAACGAGCAGGACGCCATCATCCGGGTGCGCAAGACGGCGACGTGCGGCTCCGACCTGCACCTGCTGGGTGGGTACATCCCGTTCATGGAGCGGGGCGATGTCCTCGGGCACGAATTCCTGGGCGAGGTGGTCGAGGTCGGCCCGCAGGTGCGTAAGCACAAGGTGGGCGACCGGGTCGTGGTCTGCTCGTTCGTCTCCTGCGGCCGCTGCTGGTACTGCCAGCAACAGCAGTACTCCTTGTGCGACAACGGCAACACCAACCCCGCGATCACCGAAAACGTCTGGGGCTTCGCACCCGGCGGCTGCTACGGCTACTCGCACGCGCTCGGCGGCTTCGCGGGCAGCCACGCCGAGTACATCCGCGTTCCGTACGCCGACCAGGGGGCCTTCACTGTCCCGGACGGGGTGAGCGACGAGCGTGCTCTCTTCGCCTCCGATGCCGCCCCGACCGGCTGGATGGGCGCGGACCTCGGTGGGGTCAAGGCCGGTGACGTGGTCGCGGTGTGGGGCGCGGGCGGGGTGGGCCAGATGGCCGCACGCGCGGCGGTCCTGCTCGGCGCGGAGCGGGTGATCATCATCGACCGTTTCGCCAATCGGCTGCAGATGGCGGAGAAGTACCTGGGCGTGGAGACGCTCAACTACCAGACCCAGGACGTCGGCGGAGAACTGCTGGAACGCAGTGGCGGGCGCGGGCCTGACGTGTGCATCGAGGCGGTGGGGATGGAGTCCCACAGCACCGGACCGCAATACCTGTACGACCAGGTCAAACAGCAGCTGCGCCTGGAATCGGACCGTCCGATCGCCGCCCGCGAGGCCATCTACCACTGCCGCAAGGGCGGAAGCGTGTTCCTGCTCGGCGTCTACGCCGGCCTTGTCGACAAGTTCCCGCTCGGGGCACTGATGAACAAGGGCCTCACCCTGCGCGGCGCCCAACAGCACGGACACCGCTACATCCCGATGTTGCTCGAACGGATGGCACGCGGCGAACTGGTCACCGAACACCTCGCGACACACACCATGCCACTCGACGAGGCGCCACAGGGATACAACATGTTCAAGAACAAGCTCGACGGCTGCGTACGCGCGGTCTTCGAGCCCGCCCGATGATCGGTGCGCGGGGTCGTGTCGCCGGTCGGCTCGACACGAACGGGGCGATGAGGACCCGGTAGAAGCGGTGGTGCGCCGGCAGCGCCACGACCCTGACGGCGGACACCGCGTACCTGGCGCATCTGCTGGCCGAGCGGCCGTACCCGCCGGCCCGAGCCGGCGGCCCGTCGCCCGCGCCGAGCTTCGCCACCGGGCCGACCACGACCACTGCGGGGACGGCGTGCCGGGCAGACGCGTGGTGTCAGCCGGATGAGGTCCGCCCTCCCGGCTGCGTTGCACGAGCAAGGACAGGTCGGGTTGACTCGTTCGCCGGCCCTCGGGACGTCGACAGCGCGCAGTGGGGCGCAAACGTGTCCTTAGCGCCTCACCTCAAGGCCCGCGGTGATCGCGCCGCGGCTGGCGAGGTGGCCGACAACGCGATCCTGAGCCGCGGTGTACAGAGCATGCCGGCGGTCGGCGCTGGGCAGGGAATCCAGCTCCGCGGACAGGTCCAGGACACGGATGTTCGGTTTGAGGGACAGCCAGGTAGGGACTGCCTCAGCGCGGGTGACGAGCCACCGTCCATTCGACTGCCGAGTGAACGTGAATTTGGCGAGGACACCCTCGCGGTTGGCGTCGCGGGGAAAATCGTGGCGAGCGAGCAAATTTCCCACTCCGTAGGCGATCCACTTGTCGCCCACCCGTTCCATGGGCTGCACGACGTGGGCGTGATGACCGATGATCAGGTCAATGTTGGGGTCGGCGATGAGTTGTTTGGCCCACGATATTTGCCTACCGTCCGGTGCGTTGACCATTTCGGTGCCCCAATGGGCAGAGAGCACGATGATCTCGGCACCCGCCTTGCGGGTGGCCGCTGCTGCGGCGCGAATCGCGTTGACGTCGATCCGGTTGGCCAGCCACGCCTTGCCCGGAGGTGGTTCGATGCCGTTGAAGTGCAGTGACCAGGAGAGATGGCCAACTGCGACTCCGTGCACCTGGTAGATCGTCGGGGTTGCCTGCTCGGCTGCGTTGCGGAAGGTGCCCGAGTGGCGCAGGCCGGCTCGGTCGAGCGCGTCGAGGTTGTCGTACACGCCTTGCTCGCCCTGATCAAACGCGTGATTGCTGGCTGTGGAGCAGGCGTCGTAACCAGCTTTTTTGACCGCAGGTGCCAGTTGCACAGGAGCGTTGAAACGCGGGAAATCCTTGGGCTCGCCCGGCCCCATCGGTGCCTCCATGTGACAGATCGCGAGGTCCGCCGATTCGACGGTCGGACGGATCGACGCGAACATCTGATCGAAGTCGTAGCCCGACTGGCCTTCCGATCTCGCATCAACCTGCGCCTGTCGCCAGGTCGGTGGATGCACGAGAATATCGCCGGATCCCAATATGCTGAACTCGCGTTGTTTCGCAGGATCCCGGTTTTCGGCGACCATTGGTACATGGGTTGACGGGCTCTGCGGGCCGTGTACCGCGGGAAAGCCCGATACGGCCGCGACGAATACCGCCACGACGCGGACGAAGGTTGCTCGCATTGGGTCTCCTCCTTCCTGCGGAGCGAGAACTGCCGCACCCCCCGGTCAGCGGCAACGCTGCGTTGGCGCTCCGCGTTGCAGTGACACGGACGGTATGTCCCGAGCCCTCAAATTCAGGAGAAAGGGCGAGGTTACTCCTTCCAGCATCCGCGATGCGTCCGCCGGTGGATTTTATCGATCAGTCTCCGCGGTTGGCCAGACGTCGCATACCGCTTGTTTTGAAGGGCCACGTGCGTTAAGCGTCGAAAGTGTGGCCCGCTACACCTTCCCCGCCGGCCAAGGTTCACACGTATGTCTTCCCCAAAGTTCACCGACAGACCCGGCCGCTCCGGGCGCCGTTGGGCGACCCTCCGTGTTTCACCACGGATTCGGGTTCATCGAGTTCTGCGGTGTTCCCCCGCGTAGTAGGAACCCCGCGATGCCGCCGTCCGGCCTGAACGGCACCCTCATGAGCATTGCCGGCCGCTGGTCGTGTGTCGGGCATCTCCGGGCCGGCCCGGTTGTCCGCCCGCCGTCCGGTGCGTCAGTCTCAGCGGTTGGTGATCCTGCTCAGCGCGTTCGGCATCGTGCTGCTCGGCGCCTTCGCCCAGGCGGTCAGCGGCTTCGGGTACGGGCTGGTGACCGTGCCGTTGCTGACCGCCGCCGTTGACCCGCGCCGCCTTGGTGGTGTCGGCGCTGACCGTCACCGCGGCCATCCGGGAACGCGCCCACGCCCGGTGGCGTCGTGGCACCCGGGCTGCCTCAGCAGGGAGAGCTGGTCCGATCTCTGGGGACCCGAGGATGGTCACGCCCGGACTCAGCGCCTCACGACGCCGGCTGAAAAGTGGTGACCACCGACTTGATGGCTTCGACGTAGTCGTAGAAACGCGCCGTCCGTTGCCCCGAGTCTCTCATTGATCGGGACAAGTCCCCGGTGGGAAAGAACGACTTGCGCAGAGCGTGAGAGAGTTCTAGCTGTACCCCCGCTCCTCGCCGGTCCTTGTTGCAGATGTTGCCGGGGTAGGTGCCGGCCACCTCGCTCGAGGCCGATATGACCCGGAAGCCTTTGTCGATCAGCGCGGCCGAAACGCTTGGCTGCAGGTCGGCGTCCAGCCCTCCAAGGGCCGTTTCTGCCCGGTCGGCGGTGCCGGCGTAGCCATGGAATGATATACATCTGTCCGCCGCCCCAACCAGGGCTAGACATTGCGGCTCATCGAAATGCGAAGAGGTGATGTGCAGATCGGAGTTGTGGCTGGCTTTGATGCCGGCGAACACATACGTGTCCATGAGTCCGTCGCCTACGGCGAGCGCCAACTCACCACTACCGGCTTCTATGCCGCCCCCGTGGATCGCGATGGAAGCCCACGACGTGTTGGGTCGGTAAAGCGCGGTCCGGGTGTAGGTAGCTCCCTCTTCCTCGGCGGCAGCCAACTGGGCGTAGTTGTCATAAAGGTTGCCCACACATGCCTCCGATCAGGACACCCGCCTCGCCGAAGAAGTCCGAGATGCTGTCAGCGGGATCCGCGCCGGATCGGCCGAGGTTGCCGACCGGCGCGCTCGACTCCGCGCTCACAGCGGCAACGTTACCCGCTGTTCTGGGGTCATTAGATCGATTCGGTGAGCACACACGCGGAAGCCGCCCATGCCAACCCTTGACAATTGCTGCGCCACGACTGGCGGGCATTCGGGCCGACGCGCCAGCGTCAGCGCCGGGTGTCCCGGCACCACCCGTTCATTCCCGGCGATCGCTTCCGCGATTGCAAGCTTGGTGCCCGCGCCGGCATCCGGCCACAGCCGCTCCGCCAGCCACGCTCCGAACGTGGGGTCGTTGCTCAACACGTTCCGCAGGGCCTTTGGCCATCACGCGGGTAATGCTGGTGCCCACGTCAGATCAGCGGGGACGGTCCCTGTCGAGCTGTACAGATCGCACGCGAGCGCGAGCCGCAGCGGTACGGCAGACACGTTGTGCACGGTCGCCGAGCGCACGGCGTCGGAGAGGGACTCGATGAAGCGTTCGGTCCCCACCTCCCCGCGGGCCAGCTTGGCCATGTATCCAGGGGTGCCCGGCAAATGGACGCGAATCGCCCTCGCGTTGCTCCGGACGCGACTACGGTCAGACCAGTGGTCGATGACCTCAGCACGGTGGAGGCACTCAAGGCGGACCCGACCCTGTCCGGGTTGCGCCGCTCCCTGGAGGCGTACTACGGCGACCCGGCCCGCGAGGCGGCGATGGACGCGTTCTACGCGCCCCTGGTCCGCCCGGGAGACCTGGTCTTCGACGTCGGCGCCCACGTGGGCGACCGGCTCGGCAGCTTCCGGCGGCTGGGCGCCCGCGTGGTGGCCGTCGAGCCGCAACCGCTCTGCACCCGGGCCCTGCGCGCCCTCTACGCGGACGACGACCGGGTGACCGTGGTGGAGGCGGCGTGCGGGGCGTGTACCGGGCCGGTGCGGCTGCACGTCAACTCGGCGAACCCGACGATCTCCACGGCGTCGGCGGATTTCCTGCAGGCCGCCGAGGGGGCCGGCGGCTGGGAGGACGAGATCTGGGACGTCGAGATCGAGGTGGCCGGAACGACACTCGACACCCTGGTCGCGGCGCACGGCGTGCCGGGCTTCGTAAAGATCGACGTGGAGGGATTCGAGGACGCCGTGCTGGCCGGGTTGAGCCGCCCCCTGCCGGCGCTGTCCTTCGAGTTCACCACCATCGAACGGGACCTGGCCGCGCACTGCCTGGACCGGCTCACCCGGCTGGGCTTCACCAGGTTCACCGTGGCGCTCGGCGACGAGATGGCGTTCGCCCTCGATGGCTGGCGGCCGGCGGGCGAGGTGGCGGCGTACCTGCGGGCGCTGCCCCATGAGGCCAACTCGGGCGACGTCTACGCCCGCGCCCGGCCCGCCTGACCCTGCCCTTGCCGGAAACATCGTCCGCCCAGGTCACGCGGCATATTCGTACTCGTGAAGGATTTCGCCCAGGCGTTCACGCCTACGTATGTCGAGGCGGGCGATCTGGCCCGGATCGGTGATCGCCCGAGGCCAGGCGTGCAGCGGTCGGGCGTTCGCGATGCCCTGATGCGGCCGATGGGAGTTGTAGAACCGCTCGAACTCCCGCAGGGCTTGGCAAAGGTGGCGCTGGTTCCCGATCAACGCGCGGTCCAGCAACTCACGCCGGCAGGTCTGCACCCTTCCCCTGCCGAATACCTAATAGCATCGGTGGGCATCCAAAAGCGGTGCTCAGAGTGGGTGCCTCACCGGGTGATCGGTTCGAGGCGTACCCGATCCGCAGATCGCCGTCGGCGGCGTCCTCGTCGGGATGGTCCTTTCCGCCCGTTCGCCGGCACGGGCCGGGAGGGGGCGTCGTCGCCCCCTCCCGGGAAACCCGCGGTGCTACTTTCCGGACTCGTAGAGCGTCGTCACCTCGGCGGCGCTCAGCGCGCGGTCGTAGACGTGCACCTGGTCGATCGTGCCGTCGAAGTAGTCGACGGGGTTGCCGCCGAACTTGCCGCGGCCGATGACCAGGGGCCCGGTGGAACCGTCGCCGAGGCAGGCGCTCGCCTGCCCGGCGAGTTGCCCGTCGACGTAGAGGCGCAGCTGGCCCGTCGCCGCGTCCCGGACACCGACGAGGTGGTACCACTGCCCGGCGACCGGGGTGGTCGGCGCGAGGGCCCGCACCCCGGCGAAGCTCATCGCGAACCGCCGGTCAGCGCCCGAGTACTGCAGGTAGAAGGCGCTGTTCGAGGTGCCGTCCTGGCTCACCACCGTCTGGAAGGCGCCACCCGCGCTGTCGAGCCGCACCCACGCCGAGGCCGAGTAGCTGGCGGTGGTGTCGAGGATGGTCCTGCCGGTGTCGACGTACTGGTTGCTGCCGTTGAACAGCAGGCCCGAACCCGTCTTACCGGCCGTCCAGGTGGGCCCGGCGACCAGCCGGCCGTCATTGTTGCCCGCCTCGTCGTTGGCCGTGTCGCCGGCATTCTCGTCCAGCGGCCAGTAGCCGACTCCGGTGAGGCCGGGCGTGCCGGGCGGCGGCGGAGGAACGTTCGCGCCGGTACCGTCGGCCGAGCGGATGACCGCCTCGTTCACCGCGCGCACCTGGTCGAAATCCATCTTCTCGACACGGCGGTCGTAGGTGAAGAAGCCGTTGACCTCGTGCTCGACGTCGGTGATCTGGGTGTAGACGCCGGCCGAGACCCCGCAGGTGTTCGCTATGCGCAGCAGGTCGCGCTGGTTCTCCACGTACCGTCGGGTCAGCGTTTCGGAGTCCGGCGCCATCCAGTACGCGCCGCCCTCGCCGAACCACATGTGACCGTCGACCTCGAGGCCCATTCCGCCGTGCTCTCCGTCGACGGCCACCCGGTCGGCGGTGGGCAGTGGCGACGCCGGACCGAGGTACTGGTGGTGGTCGATGATGTCCCCGCGTCCGGAGTCACCGAGGGAGTCGCAGCAGTTCACGCCGCTGTGCGCGTTGACGAGCCGCGTCGGGTCCTGCTGCTTCACCGAGTCGGCGATGCGGCCGGTGGCGCCCCGGTCCCACTCACCCCAGCCCTCGTTGAACGGCACCCACACCACGATCGACGGATGGGCGGCGTGTTCCCGGATCATCTCGCCGAGCTCGGATTCCCACTGCCGCTGCCACTCGACCGTCGGGCGGCCGGGCTTCGTCGCGGGCATGTCCTGCCACACCATCAGCCCCAGCCGGTCCGCCCAGTAGTACCAGCGGCCGGGCTCGACCTTGATGTGCTTGCGGACGGTGTTGAAGCCAAGCACTTTGTGCTGCTCCAGGTCGAAGCGCAACGCCTCGTCCGTCGGTGCGGTGTTCAGCCCGTCGGGCCAGAAGCCCTGGTCGAGGGTGGACATGTGGAACAGGATCTTGCCGTTCAACGTCATGCGGAGCTTGCCGTCGGCGCCCTTCGCCTTGCCGATCTCCCGCATCCCGAAGTAGGAGCCGACCTCGTCGACCCGCTTGCGGCCGTCGAACAGGCGTACCCGGAGGTCGTAGAGGAAGGGCGAGTCGGGTGACCACAGCTTGGGCTCGGCGATGGGTATCGTCAGGTCGGTCCCGGCCGGACCGGAGACGCGCGCGACGGCCTTGCGTCCGTCGTACGCCACGGCCTCGACGGTGAGGCCCTCGGCCCCGGATGTGGGGTTCGCGCGTAACCGCAGGGACTTGTCGCCCGGGTCGGGCGTCAGGTTCAGCGAGTCGATGGCGCCCGTGGCCGAGACGGGCTCCATCCAGACCGTCTGCCAGATGCCGGAACTGCCCTGGTAGAAGATGCCCCGGTCGCCGACCCGGCGCTGCTTGCCGATCGGCTGGAACGTCGCGTCGGTCAGGTCCTCGGCCCAGACGATCAGCTCCTGCTGCCCGCCGGGCCGCAGTGCGTCGGTGACGTCGGCGTCGAAGCCGTCGTAGCCGCCCCGGTGCGTCGCCACCTGGCGGCCGTTGACCCATACCTTCGAGTCGTAGTCGACCGCGCCGAAGTGCAGCACCAGGCGCTGGCCCCGGCCGACCTGCCACTGCTTGGGCACGGTGAAGGTCCGGCGGTACCACATCCGGTCCTCGTGCCGTTGGACGCCGGAGAGGGCCGATTCGATGGGGTAGGGCACCAACACCCGCTCGGCCAGCTGCTCGCCGACCGGCGGAGCCTCGCCGGCGGCCCCACCGGCGAACTCCCACACGCCGTTGAGGTTCTGCCAGCGGGACCGGGTCAGCTGCGGCCGCGGATATTCGGGCAGCGCGTTGGTGGGTGAGACGTCATCCGTCCACGGCGTGGAGAGCGGCGGTGTTCCCTTCGTCCAACCGGTGTCGGCGTCGGGTTGGGGCGCGGCGGTCGCGGCGGTCGGCGCTGTGGTCGCGACCAGGACGGCCGCGGTGGCGAAGGCGAGGAATGGCCAGCGTCGGCTTGAGGCGCGTCGGGTCATGCGGTCGGCCCTTCGGGAGTGCGGACGGGGGCGGCGGCCCGTGGTGCGCTCCGAGGGTGGGCGGTCGGTCACTGGTCGATGTTCCCGGGGCGGGACGTGCCCGCTGCCAGATCCCACCACGCGCAGGTCACGGCTGAACACATTCCAACGTTGTCCCCGCAGCGATGTCAATAGATATCGACAAGGCTGAGCTGATTCGGCCACCACCGAACACGCTCGAACAGCGGGCAGCCCTGGCGCGGACGGGCCGGGCGGGAAACTCGGCCGCCGGGCTCAGGATGATCAGCACCCCGCCGTGCAGAATCTCCGGGGGAAATGGGAAGCGTCCCGCCGTCAGGATCCACTGGATGACTTCCAGGCAGCCGCCCCAGGTGGTGCCGGTGACCGCGCGGCGCGGCCCGTACCAGCTCCACGGCTCCGACGGTTCGCGTTCTCCGAAGGATCCGTCACGCTGCTCCGATGCCGCCGGAGGTAAGGAGCCAACGGCATGCAGGCATTTACATCTATGTGCCGACCGATTACGGTGATCCCAACTCGAGTACCCAGTGGGTTGCAACCCTCACAGAACGTAGCTGCCCCTGCCTACGCGCGGGCAAGCACCACGTGACACGGGAGATTTGCCTTGGGTTCCGACGTTCGACAGCCCTCATCCGGTCAGTCACCAGCCTCCTCTCACTCTGCCGCCGTTCAGCGGTCGCTCGGGAGAGGGCACCTCCGCCGACGCCCGCGCCCGCTCTTCATGGTGGCGGCCCTGGCAGCGGGGGCCCTCGTCCTCGGTGCCACGCCCCTCTGGGGGTCGGACCGCGCGGACCTCCTCGACGGCGCGGCCCTCTCCTCGACCCCCACCTACACCGTCGGCCTGCAGCCGCCGCAGGATCCGGGGCCGTTCCCCGGCAGCGTGACCCCCACGTCCCCCACCATCACCATCGCCGGCCAACGAGACGGCGAAAGCACGTTCAAGGTCGTCAAGTACGACCAGGTGCAGCCGAAGAACCCCGGCCAGATGGACTTCGACCACTACCACAGCGGCATCGAGATCCAATGGTGGCTGCGGAAGTGGGCACACGAACGTCCCGACATCGTCGACCTGCACATCGTCGGGGAGAGCTTCAGCGGCCAGCCGATCTACCAGGTGACCATCACGGACAAGTCCACCGGCGCGGACACCGACAAGCCGGCGGCCTACTTCGAGGGAAACCGGCACTCCGGCGAGGTCTCGTCGGCCGAAAGCTCGCTGTGGCTGGCGCACCACCTCATCACGCAGGCCGGGCGCGACCAGAAGGTCGACAAGCTGCTCGACGAGAAGACCGTGTACATCCGTCCGGTCAACAACCCGGACGGGCACGACATGTACCTGTACACCGCCCAGACCAACCGGTCGACGGTGCGGCCGTACGACAACGACGGGGACGGCAAGCGCGACGAGGATCCGGGTGAGGACCTCAACGGTGACGGGTACCTGAGCCAGATGCGCCAGTACGTCGGCGCCGGCAAGGGGACGCACGTCGTCGACG
The DNA here is from genome assembly GCF_040678715.1 of Micromonospora sp. NPDC049301. NCBI lineage: Bacteria > Bacillati > Actinomycetota > Actinomycetes > Micromonosporales > Micromonosporaceae > Micromonospora > Micromonospora sp. NPDC049301. Next base: position 230,289 of record NZ_JBFAQO010000007.1, read on the forward strand.
AGCGGGACCCGGCCAGGAACGCCATGCTCAACGTCGGCGCGGGCAAGGGCGACTACCTGATGTTCTCCGAGGGTACGGACAACGACGGCGACGGTCGCTACGACGAGGACGGTGTCGGCGGCCTGGACCTGCACCGCAACTACCCGTACAACTGGCACGTCATGCCGGAGGACGACGCCACCGACCGGAACCTGACCCAGGGCGGCGCCGGCGAGTACCCGTTGTCCGAGCCGGAGACCCGCCACGTCTACACCTGGCTGATGTCGCACACCAACATCGGCGCCGTCAACAGCATGGACACCCGGGTGCCCATGCATCTGCGAGGGCCCTCGACCTGCGACCCCGTCGAGTGCATGTACTCGACCGACCGCAAGCTCTACGAGCACTTCGACAAGGCGGGGGTCTCGTTCACCGGCTATCGGCATGCCGGGAGCGTCTACATCGACTACGCCACCCGCAACGGTGGCCAGCCGACGCCGCTGTTCGGGCACGGCCCCGACTTCGGCTACTTCCAGTACGGCGCCATCTGGTACGGCGACGAGATCTGGAACGGTGGTGACTTCACCGACTACGACAAGGACGGCAGGTACGCCGACTGGGAGCGGTCGCGGTGGTGCGCCGAGAACGGGCGGACGAACTGCTTCCTGCCGTGGACGAAGGTGGAGCACCCGAAGCTGGGGGCGGTCGAGATCGGCGGCATCAACCCGAAGTTCTGGTCGCAGAACCCATCGGCCGATCTGATCGGCGGGTGGGCCACCAACCAGGCACGGTTCAACCTGTATCTGACCGAGTCCCTGCCGCAGGTCGACCTCAGTGACGTGAAGGTCAAGAAGCTCAAGGGCGCTCAGGGTGACGGAGCCACGCACGAGATCACGGCTTCGGTCCGGAACACCGGCCGCATCCCGACCGCTCTCGAACAGGCCAAGGAAATCAAGATCGTCGCTCCGGACACCGTGCAGGTGGAGGGCGCGCGCGCCGTCGGAACCGCACCCCAGTTCTATCTGGACGGAGGTGACCGGCAGAAGGTCCGCCTGCGGGTCGTCAAGGCCGCCACCGACACCATCACGGTGAAGGCTGTCAGCGTCCGGGGAGGCCTGGACTCCGCGTCGGCGCGGCTGAACTGATCGCACGATCGTCCTACGCGCGTGCGGTGGCCGAGCGCAGAAGTGCGCTCGGCCACCACGACCCACGTCAGGTCAGCGGTGACCCCCCAGGTACATCGCGTTGAACAGCAGCTTGTAGGTGCCGTGCGACTGGGCCCGGTGCTGCGGCTTGAAGCCGATCATCACCACCTGGCCGTCGCCCACCTTCGCGGTCACCACGGCCGCCTTGCCGCCGATGACGTCCTCGCCGAGGAGGAAGCCGCTCTTGAGCAGCTTGGTCTTCGGCCAGGTGGCCACCGTGACACCCTCGGCGCCCTCGTTGACCCGGGGGTCGAGGCCGTACGCGTACTTCGGCGCACCGGCCACCGCGCCCGTCGGCACCGTCGGCCAGTCGACCGCGACGGTCTCGGCCCGCACGGCCTGATTGAGCTTGTTGACGGTGACGCCCATCTGGAACGAGAGCGTGTATCCGGTGATGTCGTACGGCGGCTCGAGCGGGCCGCCGGGGTAGAGCCGGCGATCCGGGTAGACCTGCGGGTTGAGCAGGTCCAGCACCGCCGCCCGGTACGGCTGCGCCTCCCGGACGAGGTAGCTGCCGGCCGGGTACCTGCGGTCGCCCACGGTGAACGGCTTCACCGCGCGCTCGACCCGGATGTTGTTCCAGCGCAGCTTGTCCACCAGCTTCGTGACGGTCGGGAAGTCCGCCTGATCCGCGGGGATCACGTAGGTGGTCGAGGCGCCGTTGCGCCCCTCGTCCCGGGCCATCTGCGCCGCACCGTAGAGCAGAGCCTCGCGGTCGTCACTGGCCACGCGCAGCATCGCCCACGAGGCGGTCTTGATGTAGTCGCAGCTCTGCGACAGGTGCCACTCGCCGCCCTTCCAGGGGCTCGGGTAGAAGACCGAGGGCTCGCTCGTGGAGGTGCCGTCCGCGAAGGTCTTCGGGAAGGTCGCCGGGTCGTAGACCCGCGGCGTCGCCGAGGCGTGCGCGGTCTCGGTCAGAATGCCGATCTGATTGTGGTAGTACGGCGCGGTCCGTGGCGCCGCCGTTCCACCAGATGTCGTACGACTGGCGGGCCAGCGCGCCGCCCTTGCCCTCGCGTTCCAGCCGCTGGCCCATCGCGTCACCGACGATGTTGACGCCCCGAACCACCTGGGGGTGGATGTTCGGGTTCAGCGGGTCCTCGTACGGCGGGATGCTGATCCGGGCAGGGAAGACCGCGGTCTGGTGGACGTTGTGCATGACCTGCGGGATCCACTCGTGGAACAGTTGGCGCCCGACGTTCTGCGTCTCCTGCAGGTTGAACATGTACCAGTCACGGTTGTTGTCGTGTCCGGCATACTTCTGGTACAGCTCGGGATAGCCGGCGTCCTGGTAGGGCCCGCCCAGGTTCTGCCGGTACCACTCGGCGACCTTCGTTCCGCCGTCCGGGTTCACGTTCGGCACCAGCAGGGTGATGAGGTTGTCCCGGATCTCTCGCGCCTCGGACGTCTCGCTGGTCACCAGGTCGTACGCGAACTGCGGGGCGGTCTGGTGCCCGGCCACCTCGGTGGAGTGGATGCCGAAGTCGACCCAGGCGATGCCCTTGCCGCCCTTCGCCAGCGCCCGCGCTCCGACTCGGAGAGCGAGTCGCCCTGCGAGAGGCGTACCGAGGTTTCCCGGTAGCGCTTGAGGTTCGCGTCCTTGAGGTTCTTCTTCGAGGAGACGATGGCCATCAGCTGCGGCCGTCCCTCGCTGGTCTTGCCGATCTCCACCAGCTTCATCCGGTCGCTGGCCTTGTCGAGCTTGCGGTAGTAGTCGGCGATCTGCTCGTAGGTGGCCAACTTGTAGTCGATACACGGCGTCCAGCCGATCACCGACTCCGGCTTCGGTACCCGGTTCGAGGCGGTAGCGGTGGTCGCCGACGTCAACGCCGGGGTACCGACCAGAGCCAGCGCGCATACGACCGGCAGCGCGGTCCGAGACAGTCTTCGTTTTACCTGACACCCCTTCGCAGTACAGGACGGAAAAGGGTCCGGCAGGGGCGGCCGCGCCAACTCGGATGGCTTGATTCAACAGGCTTCGATCGATGTCTGGAGCGGTCAGGGTGGCAATTGAGGAAATCTTGGGCCTCGCCACCCGCAATGAGGAAAACGAACGGCGGGCATCAACTGCCCGCCGTCCGCACGTTACTGGCTGAGCTCGGCGACCTCCTCAGCCGTCAGGCGGAGCACTTGGGCCGGAGCCGCACCACGGGCGCCGGCGTCGGTCGGCGGGTCGGCCGGCCGCCGCAGATGCCAGTCCGTCACCGCCTGGTAGGCAGCCACCACCGACAACAGCCGGTCCTCGGCGTACGGGAGGCCGCCCAGGATGGTGCCGATCGGCAGCCCGGCGGCGGTGGCCCCGATCGGGAAGGCGATCTCGGGCAGGCCCAGGATGTCGAAGGGCACCGGGTCGGTCTGCACCACCACGTCGCAGCCGTCGAAGAGCTCGTTGAGCACCCGGTCCAGCAGCAGCAGCTTGGCCCGCTGAGTGGTGATGAACTCGTTGCCACCCAGCAGCGCTCCCTGCAGCCAGCTGGTCACCGACACCCCGAAGCCGCGCAGGTCGGTGCGCAGGTAGGGCATGAACGGCTCGGTGCGCTCGGGCAGCCGGGCGTTGTTGAAGTTGCTGCCGGTCAACAGGCTCCACTCGTCCGGCAGCGGCACGTCCACCAGGGTGGCACCAGGGATCGCGGCGAGCTGCGCCAGGTACGCCGCACGGGCCAGTGCGGTGGGCGAGGTGCCGTTGGCGAAGCCCGGCAGCACCCCGATCCGGGTGTTCCAGCGCAGTTTGACGCGGCGGCGGTGATAGACCGGGCTGGCCGCGCCGATCAGGTCGGGCACCTGGGGCAGGCCCTGGCTGCGCGGGTCCATGGCGTCCTCGCCAGCCATCGCGGTCAGCATGATCGCGGCGTCCTTGGCGTCCCGAGCCAGCGGTCCCGGGTGGTCGCGAGTGTAGGTGAGCGGGATGATGCCGGCCGCCGAGACCCGGCCCATGGTCGGCTTGAGGCCGGTCAGGTTCTGCGCGTTGGACGGGGCGGTGATCGAGCCGCCGGTCTGCGTGCCGATGCCGGAGGTGGCCATCCGGCCGGCGACCGCGGTGGCGCTGCCGGTGGACGACCCGCCCGGGTCGATGCCGCCGTTGGTGGGCGCCCAGGCGTTCACCGTGGTGATCACACCGGCTGGCGTGGTGGCGCGGGTGGTCGCCAGCGGGCCCATCTGGGTCTTGCCGAGCACGATCGCACCGCTTGCCTTCAGCCGGGCCACCGCCGTCGCGTCGTACGGCGGCACGAAGTCCTGGAACAGGAAGGAGTTGGCGGTGGTGGGGACTCCTTCGGTGTAGTAGTTGTCCTTGATGGCCAACGGGATGCCGTGCAGCACGCCGTCTCGGGGCCGGCGCGCGGCAGCTCTCGCCGCCGCGATGGCGGCGTCGGCGAGCACCAGGTTGAACGCCTGGTAGCTGCCGTCGTACCGGGCGATGCGGGCCAGGTACGCCTCGACCAACTGCTCCGGGGTGAGTCTGCCGGCGCGGATGAGCCAGCCTGCCTCGGCGATGGTCAGCTCGGTCGGCTCGGCCAGTGCCGCCGGCCGGGGCTCGGTGTAGGCGTCGGGCTGGTCCAGCGGCCGTCTCCTCGTTCCCGGCCCGGTGCTGGTGGACAGGCTGCTGCTCGCCAGCGCCACCGAGGGCAGTCCGACGGTGGCGCCCACGGCTGAGGCGGTGGCCAACGCGGCAGCGCGGGCCAGAAATGCCCGGCGGTCGACCGTACGATCGAACGGTTCGGACGTCATGCCTTCCGCCATTCCGTGCTGTTGGAGGGGTATAGGACCGGCACGTGCTGCTGCGACAGCGCGTTCGCGACCTCGGGATCGGTGCCAACGGGTGCGGGTAGCTGGTATGCGGCGAGCGTCGCCACGGTGCCCCGCACGAAGGAGCGCAGGGAGGCGAGCACGGAGTCGCGGCCGGGCGAGCCGGTTTCGGGGTCGGGGGTGGTCCCGGGCGGAAGTTGGTCGAGGTCGATGCCGAGCGCGGCGAGCCGGGCGCGAATCAGAACGTTCAGTTCAGCGTCCGTCGGCGGAGTAGGTGCCATGACACTCCCAGGGATGTCGCGTGATCCGGTCGAGGTGAACTGACCGTAGGCCGGGCGCCATTCGCGACAGCCCGCTGCGGGCACAAGTTGCGCAACATTTGAGTTTGCCGATCCCCAGCGTCCAGCGTCGTGGGCATCTGGTCGACGGTGCTGGCGGAGAAGACGTTGCGGGTGCCGATCGTGCGGACGAGCGGGCCCACGTGGAGCCCGCCGGCCATCGTGTGCACGTTGGGATTGCCGAGGTAGGCGGCGACCGCGTCGGGGCCGCCGGCCGGGCGGCGGCCAGCCCGGCCTCGACGGCGGCGAACGCCTCGTCCCAGCCGACCTCGCGCAGCGTGCCGTCGACGCGCAGCAGCGGCCGGCGCAGGCGGTCCGGGTCGGCGAGGAGCTGCGGGAACGCGGCCCCTTCGGGCAGATGAAGCCGTGGCTGAAGACGTGCTCGCGGTCGCCGCGGGCGTGGGTCACCCGATCGTCGGCGATGGTCGGCGTCAGGCCGCAGGTGGCCTCGCAGAGCGGACAGGTGCGATACGCCGTGCGCGTCGCGGTCGTTCCCGGCGTCGCGGGCCCCTTCCGGTGGGATACCGACTGGTCGGTATGGTGGCACGCCGCCGGGCGGCTGTCACCCCCGGCCACCGGCTCCGGCGGCATGCCGGGCACACCGCCGGAGCCCGCTCAGGCCGCCACGGCAACCGCCGGCACCACGTCGGGCGCGTCCAGCCGGAAGGCGTCGGCCGCCGCGTCGTCGGGCTGCTCGTGCGCGGCCCGCTCGGCCCGGACCCGCGCGACGTAGTGCGCCACCTCCCGGTCGACCCGCTCGTCGCCCCAGCCAAGGACCGGCGCCATCAGCGTCGCCGCCGGCCGGGCGGCCATCAGGCCCCGGTCGAAGCTCTCGATCGAGATGTGGGTGCGCCGGGTCAGCACGTCCTCCAGGTGCAGCGCCCCCTCGGCGGACGCCGCGTAGACGACCTCCACCCGCAGGTAGTCCTCCGCGCCGTCGAGCGGCTCGCCGAGCGTGGGGTCCTCCCGCAGCAGCGCCAGCACCTCGTCGACGGCGGCGCCGTAGCGCCGCAGCAGGTGCTCCACGCGCTCCACGTGCAGGCCGGACTGCTGCGCCAGCCGGCGGCGCTGGTTCCACCGGGCGACGTAGCCCTCCGCCCCCAGCAGGGGCACCCGGTCGGTGCACGAGGCGGCCACCGCGCCGCCGAGGCCGCGCACCGCCTCATCGACCGCGTCGCGCGCCATCACCCGGTACGTCGTGTACTTGCCGCCGGCCACCACCACGAGTCCGGGCGCCGGACTGACCACGGTGTGCTCCCGCGACAGCTTGGCGGTCGCGTCGGACTCTCCGGACAGCAGCGGGCGCAGGCCGGCGTACACGCCCTCGACGTCGTCGCGGGTCAGCGGGGTGGCCAGCACCGCGTTGACGCGCTTCAGCAGGTAGTCGATGTCCCGGCTGGTCGCCGCCGGATGCGCCTTGTCCAGGTCCCAGTCGGTGTCGGTGGTGCCGACCAGCCAGTGCCGGCCCCACGGGATCACGAACAGCACGCTGGACTCGGTGCGCAGGATCAGGCCGGTGCTGGACCGGATCCGGTCGCGCGGCACCACGAGGTGGATGCCCTTGGAGGCGCGCACCTGGAACTGGCCCCGCTCGCCGACGAGGGCCTGGGTGTCGTCGGTCCACACCCCCGTGGCGTTGATGATCTGCCGGGCGCGCACCTCGAACACCCGGTCGGTCTCCAGGTCGTGCACCCGCGCGCCGGTGACCCGGGCGCCCTCGCGCAGGAAACCCACGACGCGGGCCCGCGCCAGCGGGTGCGCCCCGTGCGCGGCGGCGGTGCGGACGAGGAAGGTCACCAGCCGGGCATCGTCGACCTGGGCGTCGTAGTACTGCAGAGCGCCGACCAGCGACTCGGGCCGCAGCGACGGGCAGGCGCGCAGCGCCCCGCGGCGGCTCAGGTGCCGGTGGGCCGGCAGGCCGCGCGCGTGGCGGCCGGACAGGCTCAACGTGTCGTAGAGCAGCACGCCGGCGCCGGCGTACAACCGTTCCCAGCCCCGGTGGCGCAGCGGGTAGAGGAACGGCACCGGGCGGACCAGGTGCGGGGCGAGCCGCTGCAAAAGCAGGCCCCGCTCGCGCAGGGCCTCGCGGACCAGCCCGAAGTCGAGCATCTCCAGATAGCGCAGGCCACCGTGGATGAGCTTGCTGGACCGGCTCGACGTACCGCTGGCCCAGTCGCCGGCCTCGATGAGCCCGACCGACAGACCCCGGGTGACGGCGTCGAGAGCGCAGCCGGCGCCGGTGACGCCGCCGCCGATCACCAGGACGTCCAGTTCCTGGCCGCTGCCGAGGGCGGCCAGGGACCGCTCGCGGGCGGCCGGTGACAGTGTCGCGGAAAGCATCCGTCTTCTCTCTCCTGAGGAGGGTGGGGGCGGCCAGCGAAGGGCGCCGGCCGCCCGGATCCTTGAGGGGGTGGGGCGTCAGTCGACGTCGACCCAGTCGAGGGTGCGCTGGACCGCCTTCTTCCACCGGCCGTAGCCGTCCTCGCGCTGCTCCGGCGACCAGCCCGGCTGCCAGCGCCGGCTCTCGTTCCAGTTCTCGCGCAGCTCGTCGGTGTTCTTCCAGAAGCCGACGGCGAGGCCGGCGGCGTACGCCGCACCGAGGGCGGTGGTCTCGGCGACCACCGGCCGGCTGACCGGCACGCCGAGGATGTCCGCCTGCATCTGCATGCACAGGTCGTTGACGGTGACGCCGCCGTCGACCTTGAGGCACTCCAGGTGCACCCCGGAATCCTGCTCCATGGCGTCGGCCACGTCCCGGCTCTGGTAGCAGATGGACTCGAGAGTGGCCCGGGCGATGTGGGCGTCGGTGTTGAACCGGGAGAGGCCGACGATCGCGCCACGGGCGTCGGAGCGCCAGTACGGTGCGAAAAGGCCGGAGAACGCGGGCACGAAGTACACCCCGCCGTTGTCCTCCACCTGGCGGGCCAGGATCTCGCTCTGCGCGGCGGTACTGATGATCTTGAGCTGGTCGCGCAGCCACTGCACGGCCGAGCCGGTGACCGCGATCGAGCCTTCGAGCGCGTACACCGGGGCGTCGTCGCCGAACTGATAGCACACCGTGGTGAGCAGCCCGGCCTTCGACCGCACGATCTCCGTGCCGGTGTTGAGGAGCATGAAGTTGCCCGTGCCGTAGGTGTTCTTCGCCTCGCCCGGGGCGAAGCAGACCTGCCCGACAGTGGCGGCCTGCTGGTCGCCCAGGTCGCCGGTGATCGGGACCCGGCCGGCGAACGGGCCGTGCTGCCGGGTGCTGCCGTACGAGCGGGGGTCGGACGACGGCCGGATCTCCGGCAGCATGGCGCGGGGGATGTCGAAGAAGGACAGCAGCTCGTCGTCCCAGTCCAGCGTCTCCAGGTTCATCAGCATCGTGCGACTGGCGTTGGTCGGGTCGGTGACGTGCACCCCGCCCTCGACGCCGCCGGTGAGGTTCCATAGCAGCCAGGTGTCGGTGTTGCCGAAGACGGCCTCGCCGCGCTCGGCGGCCTCCCGGACCCCGTCGACGTTCTCGAGGATCCACTGGATCTTCCCGCCGGAGAAGTACGTCGCCGGAGGCAGGCCGGCCTTGCGTCGGATGACGTCGCCCTTGCCTTCGCGTTCCAGGGCCGAGGCGATGCGGTCGGTACGGGTGTCCTGCCAGACGATGGCGTTGTAGTAGGGCCGGCCGGTCCGGCGGTTCCACACCACGGTGGTCTCGCGCTGGTTGGTGATGCCGAGCGCGGCCAGATCGGAGGCGGTCAGGCCACGGGCGTTCATCGCGGTCTGGATGACCGTCTGGGTCCGCTCCCAGATCTCGAGTGGGTTGTGCTCCACCCAGCCGGCCTGCGGCAGGATCTGCTGGTGTTCGAGCTGGTGGCGGCCGACCTCGTTGCCGCCGTGGTCGAAGATCATGAAACGGGTGCTGGTGGTGCCCTGGTCTACCGCGCCGACGAAGCCAGCCATGCGGGTGCCTCCTTCTGTGATGGTCGCGAGGATGCGGGTCGGCGGATGTCAGACGCGGGCGGGCTCGGCCCGGGCCGCGACGGTCTCGGTGGCCAGGGTGCCCGGCTCCGGCTCGTCCTCGCTGGGCAGGAAGCGGCCGATGATCAGCTCGTAGAGGCCGGCGCCGATGACGCCACCGACGAGCGGCCCGACGATGGGCACCCAGAAGTACGGATAGCCGCTGGTGTCCTGGAAGGCCGTTTCGTAACCGGTCAGGAACGAGGCGAGGCGGGGGCCGAAGTCGCGGGCGGGGTTGATGGCGTAGCCGGCGTTGGCGGCGAAGGCCATGCCGATCGCCACCACGATCAGGCCGATGATCAGCGGGGCGAGGTTGCCGGCGGGCAGCGAGTTGCGGGCGTCGGTGACCGCCAGGACGAGGAACAGCAGGATGGCCGTTCCGATGATCTGATCGCGCAGGCCACCCCACTCGCTCACGCCGGCGCCGGGCATGGTGGAGAAGACGCCCTGGCTCTTGCTGGTGAGGCCCGGGTCGAACCGGGACAGCACCTCGCTGTAGTTCCAGCGGATGATCAGGGCCGCGACGAACGCGCCGGCGGTCTGGGCCAGCGAGTACGGCAGCACCTTGCGCCAGGAGAAGCCCTTGAAGACCGCCAGGGCGACGGTGACCGCGGAGTTGAGGTGCGCGCCGCTGATGCGGCCCGCCACGTACACGCCGAGCGTGACGCCGAGGCCCCAGGCCCAGGCGATGCTGTCGAACTCGCCGGTTCCCGCCGCGGCCACCTGGGCGACCACGCCCACGCCGAACAGGATGAGAATCGCGGTGCCGGCGAACTCGGCGGCCAACTCGCCAACGAGCCCCGGCGCTTTCAACCGTTGCGCCATCTTGCCTCCAGAAACGGTGGGGGTGGCAGCCCTCCCGTCGGGGGAAGTGGAGGGCCGGTCGGTGACGCCGCGGTGCAGTAACGTCACCGTGCGGTGAACCGTAGGAAACCCTCGGGGCCGGGTCAACGAACCCCGGTCGACAATGCCGAACACTGTTGCGGCCGCCGAAACGCGTTTAGCATTCCGCCCCATGCCGGGTCAGGTGCAGTCCATCGCGCGGGCCGCGGCGATCCTCCGCCTGCTGGCCAGCAGCTCCGGCCGCCTCGGCATCGGGGAGATCGCCCGCTCCCTCGACCTGGCCAAAGGCACCGCGCACGGCATCGTCCGCACGCTGCAGGACGTCGGCTTCGTGGAGCAGGACAAGACCTCCGGCAAGTACCAGCTCGGGGCGGCCCTGCTGCACCTGGGCACCAGCTACCTCGACGTCAACGAACTGCGCTCACGCTCCATCAACTGGGCCGACCCGCTGGCCGCGCGCAGCGGCGAGGCCGTCCGCATCGGCACCCTGTTGGACGGCAAGGTGCTGGTGGTCCACCACGTCTTCCGGCCCGACGACACCCTGCAGACCCTCGACGTCGGGTCCCTGCTGCCCCCGCACGCCACCGCGCTCGGCAAGGTCCTGCTCGCCTATGACGTCGGCGCCGCCAACGCGGTCATGCAGGGCGAACCCGAGCCGTACACCCGGCGCACCCTGGTCACCGCCCGGGCCCTCAGCCGGGCCCTGACCAAGATCCGGGACAACGGCTGGGGCGCCGAGATCGAGGAGATGACCCTCGGCGAGGCCGGTGTCGCCGCGCCCATCCGCGGCTACGGCGGCCTCGTCGTGGGCGCGATCGGGCTCTCCGGCCCGGTCGACCGCGTCTGCGACGCGCAGCGCCACCCCCGCCCGACGCTCGTCGCGTACGTCCGCGACGCCGCACGCGCGGTGTCCCGGGATCTCGGCGCGGCGCGCTGGTGATCCGTCCACCCTGCCCCGCCACTTTTTGCGCCAGAGAGGACGAGGAATGACTGACAGCTACGTCGTCTCCATCGACCAGGGCACCACCTCGACCCGATGCATCGTGTTCGACCGCCGGGGCAACCTCGTCTCCGTGGCGCAGCGGGAGCACCAGCAGCACTTCCCCCGGCCCGGCTGGGTGGAACACGACGCGCTGGAGATCTGGCGCAACGTCGGCAAGGTGGTGCCGAGGGCCCTCGCCCAGGCCGGCATCGTCGCGGGCCAGGTCGCCGCGATCGGCATCGCCAACCAGCGGGAGAGCACCGTGGTGTGGGACCGGCGAACCGGCGTCCCGGTGGCGCCGGCGATCATCTGGCAGGACACCCGCACCGACACACTGGTGGAGACGCTGGCCCGGGCGCCCGGCGCCGAGGACCTCCGGCAACGCTGTGGGCTGCCGCTGGCCACCTACTTCTCCGGCCCCAAGCTGCGCTGGCTGCTCGACCACACGCCCGGGCTGTACGAGCGGGCCGAGCGCGGCGAGGTGCTCTTCGGGACGATGGAGAGCTGGCTGATCTGGAACCTCACCGGCGGCCCGGACGGCGGTCTGCACCTGACCGACGTCACCAACGCCAGCCGGACCATGCTGATGGACCTGCGCGCGCTCGGCTGGCACCCGGACTCGCTGGACTTCTTCGGCATCCCGGCCGCCATGCTGCCCGAGATCCGCTCCTCGTCAGAGGTGTACGGCACTGCGACCGCCGTCCTGCCCGGCGTGCGGATCGCAGCGGCGCTCGGCGACCAGCAGGCCGCCCTGTTCGGCCAGACCTGCTTCGCGCCGGGCGACGCCAAGTGCACCTACGGCACGGGCAGCTTTCTGCTGCTCAACACCGGCACGGAGCCGGTGCACTCCAGCCACGGGCTGCTCACCACCGTCGGCTACCAGATCGGCGGCCAGCCAGCCGTCTACGCCCTCGAAGGCTCCATCGCGATCACCGGGTCCCTGGTGCAGTGGTTCCGCGACCGGCTGGAGCTGATCAGTTCGGCGCCGGAGATCGAGACCCTCGCCCGCACGGTGGACGACAACGGCGGCTGCTACATCGTGCCGGCCTTCTCCGGGCTGTTCGCGCCGCACTGGCGCAGCGAGGCGCGCGGCGTGATCGTCGGGCTCACCTCGTACATCACCAAGGGGCACTTGGCCCGCGCGGTGCTGGAGGCCACCGGCTGGCAGACCCGCGAGGTGGTCGACGCGATGAACGCCGACTCCGGCCTGGAGTTGACGGCGCTGCGGGTGGACGGCGGGATGACCGCCAACAACCTGTTGATGCAGTTCGTCGCCGACGTGGTCGCGGTGCCGGTGGTGCGCCCGATGGTCGCCGAGACGGTCTCCCTCGGCGCGGCGTACGCCGCCGGGCTGGCGGTCGGCTACTGGCCCGACCTGGAGGGGCTGCGCAGCAACTGGCACCTCGCCGCCCGCTGGGTGCCCAAGATGGACGACGCCGTGCGCGCCGAGGAACGGGAGAACTGGCAGCGCGCGGTGGAGCGCACCTTCGGCTGGATCAAGCCCGAGGCCCGGGCCGCCAACGAATGACCTTTGGGTATTGACCGTGACCTAACGCACATATTGGATGTCGGGTTGGAGAGATCCGCCGTCGGAGCGTGTACCGCTCGAAAAGTCGGTCAGAGCTACGCCACCTGGGAGTATTCGTTGATCAGCCCGTTGAGGATCTTTCTACGGCGCACTCGTGCGGACATCAGGTCGGCGACCGGTCGTGGCGGAATGTCGGTGGCGTTGGGCGGTTGTTGGCCCCGGGCTTGGTGCGGCCGGTGGTCGTCGTAGTGAGCCACGTACCCTCCGAGAGTGGCCAGGAGGTGTCGTCTGTTGTAGATCAGCATCCGGTCGAGGCACTCACGGCGGACCGTGCGGACCCACCGCTCCGTGTACGCGTTCGCCCGCGGTGACCGAGGCGGAGTTCGTAGGACCTCGATGCCTTCGGCGCTGAAGACCTCGTCGAAGGGCGCGATGTACTTGCTGTCACGATCCCGGATCAAGAACCTGAACTGAGCGACTCTGTCGCCGAGGTCCATCAACAGGAGAGGGCCGGCGAGGCGTGGCACGAAACCGGCATGGTTTTCACGACCCGCTACGGGCTACCGGTCGAGCCGCGGAACTTCGATCGCTCCTACGACGCTCGCATCGCGAACGCCGGCGTCCCGAAGATCACGGTTCACGACGCACGACGCACCTGCGGTTCACTGCTGGTCGACCTGGACGTGCACCCTCGGGTCGCGATGGCGATCCTGAGACACGCAGACTTCTCGATCACGATGGAGATCTACAGCCAGGTCTTGTCCAAGACGACCCGCGAAGCCCTACGGAGGCTCGGCGAGAGCCTCGATCAATGAGCCGTTGCTGTACTTCGCTGCTGTACAAGATCAGAAGAGGCCATCCGGAGATTCCCGAATGGCCTCTGACCTGCGTCGGGACGGCCGGATTCGAACCGACGACCCCTTGTTACCGAACGTAGCCATCCCGACCTTGTCATTGACTGCCAGGAGTAGGCGCTGAGCTGCACAGACACGCCTACGCGATAATCGCTTCTTGTCACTGGTTGTCAACCACAGCTGGGGGTTTTCGGGGGGTAAACGGGGGCAGGCCGGCGGGCGGTTTTCCCGCCTGAGCCCGACCCGGACGCTCGACCAGCTGTTGCACGCCCGGCAGTGCGCCCACAGGTGGTAGGGCGCACTGCCGGCGACGATCTACCGGTTGCCGCCCTGGTCGTGTGGGACGGTGACGGTGACGGTGCAGCCGACCGGCCGTCCGATCTCGTCGTGGCCGGTGTACGTGAGGTGGTACACCCGGTCCCCCGCGTTGCCGGCTCGTTCGGCCCGTAGCTTGCCACTCGTGTCCGGCGTGCCGATGGCGAATCCGCTGACGTCCGCGGCGTCACCGCCGGTCACGCTGGTCAGGGTGAACGCGTTCGGGCCGAGCACCCCGTCGTGCAGGTCCACGGTGACGTTGACGTCGACCAGCTTGTGGTTCGGCGGCCACAGGACCGGTCGGTCCGGCACACAATCGAGCTGCCGTACGGGCAGCGGGTTTGCCAAGGTGGCGGTGGCGTGTCCGATGGTCGCGGTGAGCCGGCTGCCGGCTTCGTAGTACATGTGCGCGGTACGTCCGTCGAAGTAGAACGTCGGCGCGGCCGAGCGGCCGAGGTCGGGCGCGGCGGACATCGAGTCGTGCACGATGCCGAGGTGGATCTCCTGGTCGAAGTCCTGCCCGACGTCCACCGCGTGCATGTTGCCGTCGGCGGCGTGGAAGATCACCAGGTTGCGGTCGTTCCAGCGCAGGTAGAACGGTCCCGAGGCGTTCGGGCCTTCGATGCCCTGCGGGGTCACGATCGGTTCGGGCTGTATGGCCCAGGTCCGCGCGTCGTTGGAGACCGCCCAGCGGATCCGTCGCGACACCGGACCGGTCGGTCCGGGCAGCGCCGCGGTCGGATTGTCCATGAAGAGCATCAGGTACCGGGTGCCCAGGCGGGGCACGGACTGCTCGAACACCCGGGCGTAGGAGGTCTCGCCACCGGTCGTGTCGTTCCGGCTGACCGCGGTCCCGCCGTAGCTGAAGTGGATGCCGTCGTCGGAGGTCGCGTACCGGGTGATGGAGTTCTCGCCGTGGAAGTAGAGGAAGAGCTTGCCCTCGCCTTCGATCCACACCGCGTGCGGCGAGGAGACGTGGCTGACCGTGGAGTAGTGCGGCAGCCAGGTGTTGCTGATCAGGGGGTTGGCGACGTATTCGGTCCACGGGCCGTTGATCGAGTCGGAGTACGCGAGGGCGATCCCGCCGGGACGCTCGTGCGGCGCGTAGTACAGGTAGTAGGTGCCGAGCGGGTTGGGGAAGTAGTCGGCGGCCCGGATGACGCTGGGGAAGATGAACTCGTTCGTCGGGTTGAAGGCGAGCATGCCCTTGTCGAACGCGGTGCCCTGGTAGGTGAACTGGGGGAAGTCGAGCTCGGGTTCGGCGGCTGCTGGCCCGGCGCCGGCCACGGCGGCAACGAGCAGGCCGGCACTGGCGGCCGCCAGGACAGCGCGTCGGGACGGGGCGGATGGTCTCGTCATGCGGCTACCTCTTCGGTCGGTCGGTTCGCGGCAGGAGCAGCGCGGAGTAACGCTCAGTAAGAGCACAGGGGACACCGATCGGCGGTTGCCCCTGGGCGCCGCCGAGCTAATACGTATTAGCATCTATGTTTCTCGAATGTTGCGCGTTCGGCGGCGCTTCTGTCAAGAGGCGGTTCGACGACCCGCCGATCCACCCGGGCGCGGACCAGACCGCTGGGGACCCGACCGCTAATGCGCATTACTCCAGGGAGTTCATCGCGCCGAAATCTTGCGGCCGCCCCTTGACATGCACCGGTCGGCCCGCCAAGCTCCTTCCCAACACGAGGGCTAATACGCATTAGCCGCACCGGAAGGACCCGACGTGAGCACTCCCCCCAGACGTGTCACCCAACGTGACATCGCGCGGATGGCCGGTGTCAGTCAGGCGACGGTGTCGCTGGTGCTCAACAACCGGACCGACGCCGAGGTCCGCATCGCCCCGGAGACCCGGGACCGGGTGTTGCGGGTCATCGCCGAGACCGGGTACGCCGCCGACCCCGTGGCCCGCCGCCTCGCCTCGCGGTTCAACCGGATCATCGGCGTCTTCACCTACGAGCCCGCCTTCCCCAGCGGCAGCCGGGACTTCTTCCACCCATTCCTGCTCGGTATCGAGGAGTACGCCGAGCGGTTCGGCTGCGACCTGCTGCTGCTCACCAGCGCGCCGGTGGTGGACGGCCGGCGACGCATCTTCCACCAGGACAACCGGCTGCGTCTGGCCGACGGGTGCATCCTGCTCGGGCGCGAGATCGACGGCGCGGAGCTGCACCGGCTCAACCGTGACGGATATCCGTACGTCGCCGTCGGGCGCCGCGACGACGCCGGCGGGCCGGTCCCCTACGTCGGCGCCGACTACGCCTCGGCGGTGGCCCGGCTCGTCGAGGGGGCGCTACGGCGCGGTCACCGCCGCCTGACGTACGTGAGCATGGGCACCACCGCGGAATCCTCCGAAGACCGGCTCCATGGGTTCCGCGCCGCCGCGACGACCGCGGAGAGCGCCGGACAGATGTCGGCGCTGGCCGGGGACGCCGACACGACCATCGACACCCTGCTGGCCGACGGGACCACCGTCGTCTTCGTGGAGGACTTCGCCACGGCGGTCGCGCTGGAGTCGGCCGCCCGTCGGCGCGGCCTGACCGTGCCCGGCGACCTGTCGATCGTGACCCTCGGCGATCCGACGGTCCCGGTCCCCACCGACATCGCGTTCACCGGGTTCCGCATCCCTCGCGAGGAGATGGGCCGCCAGTCGGTCGAGGTGTTGACGGGCGTCATCGACGGCAGCGCTGCCGGCCTCCAGCAGCGACTTCTCGCCTGCGAACTCGTCGAGGGCATCACCCTCGGCACCCCTGATCCAGCGGTCGACCGGCGCTGAGCTGTCGGCCGCGCAACTGGAAGGAAGCACGTGTTACTCATGCGTACGGACGTCCTCGTCGTCGGGGGCGGACTGGGCGGCGTCGCCGCGGCGCTCGCCGCGGCCCGGTCCGGCCGGTCCGTCATCCTGACCGAGGAGTTCGACTGGCTCGGCGGGCAACTCACCAGCCAGGCCGTCCCGCCGGACGAACACTCCTGGATCGAGCAGTTCGGCGCCACCGCCAGCTACCGGGCGCTGCGCAACGGCATCCGCGACTACTACCGTCGCCACTACCCGTTGACCGAACGGTCCCGGGCCTGGGCCGACCTCAACCCCGGTGCGGGTTGGGTGAGCCGGCTCTGCCACGAGCCGCGGGTGGCCGTTGCCGTCCTGGAACAGATGCTCGCCCCGTACCTCGGTTCCGGCCGGCTGCGGGTGCTGCAGCCGTACCGGCCGGTCGCTGCGGAGACCGACGGGGACCGGGTGACCGGCGTGACGCTGGCGCACCGCGACCGGGACGAGCGGATCGACGTGGTCGCGCCGTACGTCCTGGACGCCACCGAGACCGGCGAGTTGCTGCCACTGACGGGCACCGAGTACGTCACCGGGTTCGAGTCGCAGGCGCAGACCGGTGAGCCGAGCGCCCCGGCCGAGGCCCAGCCGATGAACATGCAGGCGGTGTCCGTCTGCTTCGCCCTCGACCACGTCGACGGCGACCACACCATCGACCGTCCCGCGGGGTACGACTTCTGGCGCGACTACAAGCCCGACTTCTGGGGTGACCGGCTGCTGTCCTGGAAGTCACCGCACCCGCGCACGCTGGAGATCGTCGAGCGCAGCTTCACCCCCAACCCGGACGACGATCCGCTGAGCGTCAACGCCGATCAACGCGTCAATCCCGGTGACGGCAACCTGTGGACGTTCCGGCGGATCGCCGCGCGGCGCAACTTCACCGACGGCGCGTACGGCAGCGACATCACGCTGGTCAACTGGCCAATGATCGACTACTTCGAGGGTCCGGTCATCGACGTACCGAACGCGTCGTGGCACCTGTCCAAGGCCCGCGAGCTGTCGTACTCGGTGCTCTACTGGCTGCAGACCGAGGCGCCCCGGCCGGACGGCGGCACCGGCTTCCCCGGCCTACGACTGCGCGGCGACGTGACCGGCAGCTCGGACGGCCTGGCCCAGGCTCCGTACATCCGCGAGTCCCGCCGGATCCAGGCCGAGTACACCGTGGCCGAGCAGGACCTGTCCCTGGCGGTCCGGGGCGACCACGGCGCGGTCAGCTACCCGGACGCGGTGGGCGTGGGCATGTACCGGATCGACCTGCACCCGTCGACCGGCGGCGACAACTACATCGACGTCGGCTCCTGCCCGTTCGAGATCCCCCTCGGCGCGCTGATCCCACGGCGGATGGAGAACCTGCTGCCGGCCGGCAAGAACATCGGCACCACCCACGTCACCAACGGCAGCTACCGGCTGCACCCGGTCGAGTGGAACGTCGGCGAGGTCGCCGGTCTGCTCGCCGACTTCTGTCTGGCGCGGGGCGAGTCCCCGCGTGCGGTCCGCAACACCCCCCGTCTGCTGGCCGACTTCCAGGACCGCCTCACCGCGGCCGGCGTGGAACAGCGCTGGCCGCGGATCGCGGGCTACTGAACACACACCCCCGGTGAGGAGAAAATTGTGAGAGCAGGAAAGGCTCTGCGCGGCGTCGCCGTGGCATTGACCGGCGCGCTCGCCCTGACCGCCTGCGGCGGCGGTGGCGAGGCCGCCGACAGCGGCCCGGCGAAGCTGCGGATGACCGTCTGGTCGGCCAACGAGGCGCACCTCAAGCTGTTCAACGAGATCGCCGACGAGTACCGCAAGAGCCACCCTGACGTGGCTGAGATCAAGTTCGACCCGCTGCCGTTCGACACCTACACCACGACCCTGACCACCCAGATCGCGGGCGGGAACGCGCCCGACCTCGCGTGGGTGTTCGAGAACTCCGCCCCGGACTTCGTCGCCTCGGGCGCGCTGCTGCCCCTCGACGACACGCTCAAGAAGGCCGAGGGTTACCAGTACGAGGACATCTCCCCCGCCACCCTCAAGCTCTGGCAGAACGACGGGAAGCTGTACGCGTACCCCTTCTCCACCTCGCCGTTCGGGGTCTTCGTCAACACCGACATGCTCAAGAAGGCCGGGCAGAAGACCCCGGCCGAACTGATCGCGGCCGGTCAGTGGACCTGGGACAACGCCCTGACCACGGCCGCGGCGACGGCGGCGAACTCCGGCAAGGCCGGCCTGGTCATTCGGGATTTCGACTACAAGGGCTGGGACAACCTGTCCACCTTCTGGACCGGGTGGGGAGCCCAGGCATGGAGCGAGGACGGCAAGACCTGTGGCTTCAACAGTCCGGAGATGGTCGACGCGATGACCACCCTGCACAAGGCCACCTTCACCCAGAAGGCGCTGCCCGGCCCGGGCACGACCGCCGACTTCTTCGCCGGTGACTCGGCCATGACGATCACCCAGATCTCCCGCGCCTCGCTGCTGAAGGACGGCGGCTTCGGGTGGGACCTGGTGCCGCTACCGGCCGGGCCGAAGGGGGACTACGCGGTGGTCGGCCAGGCTGGCCTCGGGGTGCTGAAGAAGAGCCCGCACGCCAAGCAGGCGGCAGACTTCCTGGCCTTCTTCACCAACCCCACGAACTCGGCCAAGCTCGCCCAGTTCTTCCCGGCGCCCCGACAGTCGCAGCTGACCGCCGAGACGCTCGCCAAGACGAACCCGAAGCTCAAGCCGGAGCAGCTGCAGAAGGTCGTCATCGACGGCATCACCAATGGTGTGGTCAAGCCCAACCACTCCGGGCAGGCCGAGCTGAGCCAACAGGTCCGTGCCGGCCTCGACCCGCTGTGGCAGCCGAACGCGGACGTCAAGGTCGTGCTCGACGGCGTCTGCGCCAAGATCCAGCCTCTGCTGGCGAAGTAGGGCAACGATCATGACCCAGACGGACACCAGGGTGGGCTCGGCTTCGGCCGGGCCCGCCCCGGGCCCGGCCCGGCCGTTCTGGACCAGCCGACGCCGGGACCAGCTCACCGGTTTTGTGTTCATCGCCCCGCAACTGCTCGGCAGCGTCGTCTTCGTGATCCTGCCGCTGATCCTCGTGTTCTGGTACAGCCTGCACGAGTGGAACGTCCTCGCCGGGACCTTCGACTTCGTCGGCACCGAGAACTACCAGGGCCTCGCCGACGACCCCAATCTCGGCGCGGTGCTGCGCGCCACCGGGCTGTTCTCGATCGGCCTGGTGGTGTTCAACCTCGGCCTGGCCCTGCTGCTGGCCGTCCTGCTCAACCAGAGGCTGCGGGGCACGATCGTGTTCCGCACACTGTTCTTCTCCCCCGTGGTGGTCTCGCTGGTGGCCTGGACCATCGTCTGGGGCTTCCTGCTTCAGGACAACGGCGGGATCAACGGATTGCTCGACACCATTGGCGTGGACGGGCCGAACTGGCTGCGCGGCGAGGGCACCGCGATGGTGTCCGTGATCGTCGTGCAGGTGTTCAAGAACGTCGGCCTGAACATGGTGCTGTTCCTGGCCGCCCTGCAGGGCGTGCCGGCCGATCTGTACGAGGCCGCGGAGGTGGACGGGGCGAGCCGGATGCGCCAGTTCTGGCGGATCACCGTACCGCTGATCAGCCCGACGATCCTGCTGACCTCGATCATCACCGTGGTCGGGTCGCTGCAGGTCTTCGCGCAGATCGCGGTGCTCACCCAGGGTGGACCAGGCACCTCGACGACGGTGCTCGTCTACTACCTGTACCAGCAGGCCTTCCAATTCCATCACTTCGGCTACGGCGCCACGCTGTCGATCCTGCTGTTCGTCATCGTGCTCGCCCTCACCGTGCTGCAGTGGCAGATGCGCAAGAGGTGGGTCTTCCATGAATCGTGACCTGTCCCGGCGGACCAAGCTGGTGCTCTACGGGGTGCTGCTGGTCCTGGCGATCCCGTTCGTCTTCCCGACCTGGTGGATGGTCACCTCGTCGCTGAAGCCGGTGTCGGACATCTTCGCCTTCCCGCCCAAGCTGCTGCCGACCAACCCGCAGATCGACGCCTACCAGCGGGTGTTCGAGTTGCAGCCGTTCGGGCAGCAGTACCTGAACAGCCTCTACATCGCGCTGGTCGTCACGGTCGGCACCATGGCCGTGGCGGCGCTGGCCGGGTACGCCTTCGCGCGCATCCGGTTCCGGGGCCAGAACGTGTTGTTCCTGGTCGTCCTCGCGGGCCTGCTCATTCCCAGCGAGGTGACGATCGTGCCGCTGTTCCAGATGTTCTTCAAACTCGGCCTGGTCAACACCCACTGGCCGCTGATCCTGGTGCCGATCTTCGGTGCGCCGAGCGTCCTGGCGACGTTCATCATGCGGCAGTTCTTCATCAGCCTCCCCGATGAGCTGGAGGAGGCGGCCCGGGTCGACGGGTTGGGACGCTTCGCCACCTTCTGGCGGATCGCCCTGCCGCTGTCGCGGCCGGCACTGGGCGCGGTGGCGATCTTCACCTTCCTGCACAGCTGGAACCTCTACCTGGAACCGATCGTGTTCCTCTCCTCTCCGGAGAAGTTCACCCTGCCCCAGGCGCTCACCCAGTTCGTCGACGCCTACGGCGGTCCCATGTGGGACGTCCAGATGGCCGCGGCGTCGATGACCGCGCTGCCGGTCCTGGTGGTCTTCGTCATCGCGCAGAAGCAGTTCGTCGAGGGGCTCGCGCACACCGGTCTCAAGGGATGACGGCACCGGTTGTCGGCATCGACATCGGCGGCACCAAGACGGCGGCCGCGCTGGTCGACCGGGTCGGGCAGGTGCTGGAGCGCCGCGAGGTGCCCACGCCTGCCCGGTCCGGGCCCGGGGCCGTGCTGGACGCCGCCGCCCGGCTGGCCACCGACCTGCTCGGCGCGGCCGCCGAGCCGGTGGGGGTGGGCACGGCCGGCACGGTCGACCCCGCAACCGGCGGCATCCGGTACGCCACCGACAGCCTGCCCGGCTGGGCTGGCACTCCGGTCGCCGACGCGTTGGCCGCCCGGCTGGGTCGACCCGTGCGGGTCACCAACGACGTGAACGCCGCCGCGCTGGGCGAATGCTGGGCCGGCGCCGGACGGGACCGAGCCCATGTGCTGCTGGTGGCCGTCGGCACCGGGCTGGGCGGGGCGGTCGTCCGCAACGGCCGCGTCGAGGCCGGTGCCCGCGGCGCCGCCGGCGAGGTCGGGCATCTGCCGGCCCCGGGTGCCGAGCGGCTGCGGTGCGGGTGCGGCCGGTACGGGCACCTGGAGGCGATCGCATCCGGCAGCGGGCTGGCCGCCGCGTACTCCATCGAGACCGGTACCCGCGTCACCGGGCGGAGCGTGGCGGACCGCGCCGCGGCCGGGGACGGGGTCGCCCAACGGGTGGTGGAGCGGGCCGGAACGGCTTTCGGCGCGGCCCTGGCGGGGTTGGTGGCCCTGCTCGATCCGGAAGCTGTCCTGGTGACCGGCGGGGCGGCCGGCGCCCTGCTGCCCGCCGCGTCGGTCGCCTACTCGGCCGAGGTGCCCGCGGGCTGGGCCGACGTTCCGCTGCTGCCCGCCACGCTGGGCGTGGACGCCGTCGTGGTCGGCGCCGCCCGACTGGCCATCGACAGACCCGACATCGGAAGGACCAACGGGTGAACGTGCTCGACGATCTGGCCGGCGGGCTGGTGGTGTCCTGCCAACCGCTGCCCGACGACTCTGACGACCCGATGCGCGATCCGTACGTCCAGGCCCGGGTGGCGGCCGCGGTGGTACGCGGCGGCGCGGTGGGGGTCCGGATCAACGGCCCGGACGACGTCCGAGCGGTGCGCCCCGTCGTCGACGTTCCGGTGATCGGGCTGTACAAGCACGGCACCGAGGACGTGTTCATCACCCCGACCGCAGCCCACGCGCTCGAGGTGGCGCTGGCCGGGGCGGACATCGTCGCGATCGACGCCACCGACCGCCCCCGACCGGACGGACGCCCCTTCGCCGAAACGGTCCGCCTGCTCCGCCAACGGACCGACGCACTGATCCTGGCCGACGTCTCCACCACGGCCGAGGGCGTCGCCGCCGTCGAGGCCGGCGCGGACGCCGTCGCCACCACACTGTCCGGCTACACCCCGGCCAGTCCACCGACTGACGGGCCCGACCTCGGGCTCGTGGAGCGACTCGTCGCACTGCTGCCCGTGCCGGTGATCGCCGAAGGGCGGTACCGCACCACGGAACAGATCGGCCGGGCCTTTGAGGCGGGTGCGCACGCGGTGGTGATGGGCAACGCCGTCACCTCACCACTGTGGATCACCCGCCGGCTCGTACCGGCCACCCCCCGCGCGGCGAGCGCCCCGACACAGAGGGAGTGAACATGAGAAGACGAACCCTCCTGGCCACCGGCATGGTCGGGCTGACCACCGTGGCCGTCGGCCGACCCGCATTCGCCGGGCCCGCGAACCGGCGGCTGACCGTGGCACTGGTCCCGTTGGACGACCGGCCGGTCAACACCTACGCCCCGCAAATGACCGCGGCGAGCGCCGGCGCCCAGGTGCAACTGCCGCCGCGGGATCTGCTGGGCCGCTTCTTCACCCCCGGCGACGGAGCCGCCATCGCCCGCTGGCTCGGCTCCACCGACGGGGTCGACGGGTACGTGATCTCAGTCAGCATGCTCGCCTACGGCGGCCTGATCGCCTCCCGCACCGCCGCCCCGACCCTGGCGGCCGCCCTGGAGAACCTGGCGGCGATCCGAAACCTGCGCTCGACCCGGCCGGGTGCGGTGATCGAGGTGCACGACACCATCCAGCGCCTCGCCATCACCAGCACGGGCACCGAACTGGACACGTACCGCGACCTGCTGGTCACCTGGGCGAAGCTCTACGACCAGGTGGTGAACCTCGGGCAGGAGGAGCTGCGGGCCCAGCTCGACGCCATCCGGGCGCGGATCCCCGACCAGGTCGTCGAGAACTATCTCGCCGCGCGGGCCCGCAACCACCAGGTCAACCGGCTGATGGTGGAGTGGGTCGCCGACGGCACCATCAGCCACCTTGTGCTCTCCGAGGACGACACCGCGCCGGTCGGCCTGGCCCGAGCCGAGCGGGTGGAGTTGGAGGCGCTGGTCGCCCAACTCGGCGTCGGCGACCGGGTGGAAATCTTCCCCGGCGCCGACGAGGTCGACGCGTTGCTGGTCGCGCGGGTGATCGCGGCCCGTACGGCGCCCACCTACCGCGTGGAGTACGCCGGCGTCTCCGGCGAGGACTGGACCGCTCAACTGGAGGGCATCCCGTTCGCGGAGAACATCCGCCGGCACGTGGCCGCCGTGGGGGGCCGGGTCGTCAGCGACGACGCGGACATCGTGCTCGCCGTGAACACCCCCTCATCGGCACCCGGGCAGCGGGCCGCCGACCTGGACGCCTTCGTCGGGCGGATCGGCAGGCTGCTGGCTGCCGGCACCCCGGTCATCGTGGTGGACCCGCTCATCGTGAACAAGGCGGACCACGAACTGGTCGAGCGGATGGAGAATCGCCTCGATCTCGCGGCGCTGCTGTCGTACTCGGGGTGGAACACCGGCGGCAACGCACTCGGTCTGGCGCTCAGCCACGGCACCGCCCGGTGGGCGTACCTCCGCTCCTCCGGTAGCGGGTTCGGTGTGCCCGACCTGCGCGGGCCCGGCCAGGCGCACGCCGAGTACCTGCTCTACCGGTTCGTCAAGGACGACCCGTGGAAGAACATCGTGCAGGTCGAGGCGTACGCGCACGCGCGGGCGCAGGGCTGGGACCCGCTCGCGCTCACCCCCGAGCAGAGGAGCTACTTCGACGGCTGGGTGAGCGACCGGCTGGTGCCGCTGACCGAGCGGTACTTCGCCGACCACTTCGCCGGGCACCGCATCGTGCTGGGCCAGCGCGGCGCGAAGACGTTCACGGCCACCCTGGCTCGCTTCGAGTCGGCGCGCGTCGAGCTGCCGTGGGACCGGCTCTTCGAGGTGGTCCTCGAACCTCGGCTGCGACTGTCCTGACAGGTGACCGTCTGATGCTCCGGTAGGACCGTGGGAGCATCAGACGGTCAGTTCGCCGCGTACGAGCGCCTTCGCGACAACGGTTCGCAGGATGTCGTTCGTGCCCTCGCCGATGCTCAATCAGGATTGAGTCCCGTAGAGGCGCTCGACCTCGAACTCGGTGGAGTAGCCGTAGCCGCCGTGCACCTTCATCGCGTCGATCGCGGTCTCGGGGGCGACCTCCGAGCAGAACACCTTGGCCATTCCGGTCTGCCCGTCGGCGCGACCGTGCCGGACCGCGTCGGCCGCCCAGTACGCCATCTCGCGGCACGTCGATCTGCACCGGCCCCGACGCGTCGGTCAGTACCGTTTTCGACCGGCTGCCGTTGCGGCGGCGGCCTTCGCCTCCGCCGACGGCTCGGGCCTCTTGCCTCCGGTCTGCTTGTTCAGTGTCGCGGTCATCACGGCACCCTTCTCACCAGGCACAACGCGGACGTCATCGGCCGGGCGACGGAGCCTGCCGGCAGAGCCGGCGGTACTCGGCGGTCACCACGGCGAGCAGGAAGAGGTCCACCGCGAGCGCGGAGAGCGCCCCGAACTGGTTGACGGTGAAACTGAAGATCTGCCCGAACAGCAGGTCCACCAGGAGCGCGAGCTTGAACAGCCGGAAGGCCCGCACCCGGTCGCGAGGCAGCAGCGACGCCCCACGGATGCTGAGCACCACGGTGATCAGCGCCGAGGCCGAGACCCCGAGCACCGAGCGCCATTCCCGCTGGTCGTCGAGCTGGCCGGTGACCACGTCCAGAAAGACGTTCCCCACGACCACGAACGGCTCGCCGACCAGATAGAGCACCACCAGCGCCACCACCCACCGGTGGGTGGTCACCCAGACCACGGCCCGGCGGGCCCACCTGAGCCACGGCTGCCAGAACCGGGAGCCGGGTGGCTCGCGTCGAGGCACCGCGTCGAGCAGCCGGGCCACCCCCTCCTCGACGTCCGGACCGCACCCACGGACCAGCCGGGCGACCGCCGCGCGACGATCATCGGTGAGGCCGGTGCGGAGCCCACCAATCACCCCGTACAGGGCGTTCGCCGTACGCTCGGGGCCGGAGAGCCGGGCCCGCCCCCGGAGGGCCTGGGTGATCACCACCAGCAGGGCGAAGGCGCCGTAGATGATGCCGGCGGCCGGGGCGTAGAAGTAGTCGGTCCCGGCGGTGACGAACTTGCCCACCTCGTCGATGAACAGCCCGAACCCGATCCCGCCCAGAACCGCGCCGAGGCTCCGCGCCGCGCTACCGAGGAAGACCAGCGCGGCCCCCAGGCCGGCGGTCATCAGGACACCACCCCAGAGCACGTGCGCGATGTGCAGCCCACCGCCGCCGAGTTGCGGATAGCCGGCCGCCTGGAGAAAGGCGCGGGTGACCAGCACCGTGACCACGCCGGAGAGGACGAACGCCTGCAGGTACGACGGCGCCTCCAGCACCCGGAGCGGCCTCGACCAGCGGGACGGACGGGCGGGCATGGTCCCGACGCTAGCGGTGCTGTCCGTCACCCCGGGCTGGTTCCGCCGGAGTTGGGAAGGCCGCCGGCCTCGGCACCACTGCCTCTGCCTGCCCCCGGCGAACTTGCCGGAAGGTGACCGAGTACCGCAGCTCCGGCACCGGCGGGATACTGTGCTGCCAGCTGGAGCGGGCGGCCCCGGACAGCACGTACGCCGACCGTGGCGCCAGCCCCACCTCGTACACCCGGCGTTTCTCGGCCGTGCCGCGTTGAAAGCGCATCAAACAGGCGGAGCCCAGCGACAGGCCGACCACGGTCGGCCCGAAAACCGGCGCGTCCCGGTGCCAACCGATGACCGAGCCGGGTGGATAGCGGGTGACCAGGGCCTCGGCCAGGCTCGTCTCCGCCACCCCGGCAAGGTCGGCGCACCGCCGCCGCACCTCCTGCAGTGCGACCGGCATCGGTTCGGCCTCGGTGAGCTGGAACGATCCGAAGTCGTAGTCGACGCCGAAGGACCGCACCGTGCGGCGGGCGGTCTGGCCGTGCATCCGGATCTCGCGGAAGTCGAGCGCCGCCACGGTGGCCAGCAACGACCGTTCCTCGTCGCTGCTGACCACGTCCGGCTGGTAGGTCAGACCAGCGGGTCGCTCGTGGATACCCCGCATCCGTCCCATCGGCTGCGCCCCCCGGTGATGTGCGTGCATGATGGCGACTGCTCTGCTGGCCGTTCCCATCGTCGCAATCCGCACGACCGGACAGGCGGGATTCGACCCATCGGGTCGGCACCTGGCGACGATCGGGCGGGGCGGCCTGATCGCCGTTGCTCCGCACCCGATCCCATGCCACCGACAGGAACGCGGGGTCGATGACGACTGAACAGTAACTCGGAGGGGCAACGCCACGTCCCATCGATCAGCTGAAGGATGGAGGACCGACCTCGATCAGGCCGCCGAGTGGTTGACCACCTGGACCGCCGCAGGCATTGAGGGCGTCTTGTAGTTAGGGTTTGTGGTTGACCGTTTGACCGCTGGCCTTGCCGCTGAGTTCCGGGGCCAGCGAGATCTTGGGCGCTGCGAAGACGCGCGAGCAGCACGACAAGGCAATACGTCGTTCAACTCAGCTTCCACCGCGTCAAGTGCGTGCCATCCCGGCCAAACGGCTACCCGTGTCGGTCAGTGAGCTTCGTCAGCTTGGTGACGTACGCCGGCGGGCTGGCTGGTCGGCTCCCGGTCGTGGCCGGCCTGCTCTGCCCATGGCAAATAGGCGGTTACCGGGGTAATGCGGGTCTTTCCTGACTACGGTATCTGCGGAGGCGATGCCGGTGACGATGGAAGCAGAGCGCACCCTGCGCGCGGAGGAGCTCACCCGACTGGGTGAGCTCGCCGCCCAACTCCGAGTGGACGCGATCCGGTGCAGCACCAGGGCGGGATCGGGGCATCCGACCTCGAGTCTGTCCGCCGCGGACCTGCTCGCGGTGCTGATCTCCCGGCACCTGCGTTACCAGTGGACGGACCCGCGCGGTCGGACCAACGACCACCTGATCTTCTCCAAGGGTCACGCCTCGCCGCTGTTGTATGCGGTCTTCAAGGCGGTGGGCGCGATCACCGATCAGGAGTTGGTCGATACCTACCGTCAGTTCGGGTCGCGCCTGCAGGGACACCCGACGCCGGCCCTGCCCTGGGTCGACGTGGCCACCGGGTCGCTCGGTCAGGGACTGCCCGTCGGGGTCGGGATCGCGCTCGCCGGCCGGTACCTCGACCACCTGCCGTTCCACGTGTGGGCGCTGTGCGGCGACAGCGAGATGGCCGAGGGCTCCATCTGGGAGGCGCTGGACAAGGCCGGCCACTACGGGCTGCGCAACCTCACCGCGATCGTCGACATCAACCGGTTCGGGCAGCGGGGCCCGACCGAGTTGGAATGGGACCTGGACACCTACCGCCGCCGGGTCGAGGCGTTCGGCTGCCAGGCGCTCGTCATCGACGGCCACGACCTGGCCGCGATCGACGAGGCGTTCGGCCGGGCGCGGCAGGCGACGGGTCCGACCGTGGTGCTCGCCCGGACGGTCAAGGGCAAGGGGGTGCCGGAGGTCGAGAACCAGCCCGGGTGGCACGGCAAGCCGCTGAAACCCGACATGGCCGAGCAGGCCGTGGAGGCTCTCGGCGGGATACGCCAGATCCGCGTCACCGGGCCGCAACCCGAGTCCGCCCCGTCCGCTGATGCCCCCGTCGGCGAGCCGCCCACGCTGCCGCGGTACGACAAGGGGGCGAAGGTGGCCACCCGGAACGCGTACGGTGACGCCCTGCGCGCGCTGGGCTCGCGGCCGGACGTGGTCGCCCTGGACGGTGAGGTCAGCGACTCCACCCGCGCCGACAAGTTCGGCGAGGCGTATCCCGACCGGTTCTTCGAGATGTTCATCTCCGAACAGCAACTGGTCGCCGCCGCGGTCGGGCTGCAGGTACGCGGCTATCGGCCCTTCGCCGCGACCTTCGCGGCGTTCTTCTCCCGCGCCTACGACTTCGTACGGATGGCCGGCATCTCCCGGGCCGACATCGCCCTGTCCGGGTCACACTCCGGGGTGGAGATCGGGGCGGACGGTCCCTCGCAGATGGGGCTGGAGGACCTGGCAGCCATGCGCGCCGTGCAGGGGTCGACGGTGCTGTATCCCAGCGACGCCGTGTCCTGCGCGGCCCTCGTCGCGCAGATGGTCGACCGCAAGGGCGTCAACTACCTGCGCACCACCCGAGGCAAGTACCCGGTCCTCTACGACAACGAGGACGCCTTCCCGGTCGGCGGCAGCAAACTGCTCCGCGGCGGCGACGAAGACGACATCGCGCTGATCGGCGCCGGGGTGACGGTGCACAACTGCCTCGCCGCCGCCGACGAACTGGCGCGCGAGGGGATCAAGGCCCGGGTCATCGACCTGTATTCGGTCAAGCCGCTGGACCGGGACCGGTTGCTCGACGCCGTCCGGGCCACCGGCGGCCGGCTGCTGGTGGTCGAGGATCACTACCCGGAGGGTGGCCTGGGGTCGGCGGTCCTCGAGTCCCTGGCCGACCTCGCCGAGCCGGTGCGGGTGAAGCACCTGGCGGTACGGGGCCTCCCCACCTCCGGTACCCCGACGCAGCTGATGGACCAGGCCGGGGTCGGGGTGAGCGCCATCGTCGCGGCGGCACGCGCCGCGCAGGCCCCCGGCCAATGACGCGGCGGGCGCCGTTTCACCGTTGGAGGCGCGGGTAGACGCAGCATTCGCGGCAGGAGGGGGTTCGAGGTGAAGTACGAGGAGTTCATCCAGTCGGTGTCGACGCGACCGAAGATGTCACCGGCGCTGGCCGAGCCGATCACCCGTGCCACGCTCGCGACGTTGGCCGAGCGGCTCAGCGGCGGCCAGGCACGGGATCTCGCCGTGCAGCTCCCCGAGGGACTGCGGGGAGACCTACGCAAGCCCGACGAGGAGGCCGAACCGTTCGAGCTTCCCGAGTTCTTCGAGCGGGTGCAGCAACGCGCCGCGGTGGAGTTCCAGACGGCGAGCGACGGGGTGCGCGCCGTGCTGGACACGCTGCGGGACGCGGTCAGCGCGAAGGAGTACGAGGACTCCATCGCCCAGTTGCCGAAGGAGTTCTGGCAGCTGACGGGGCCGGCAGCCACCCGGCTCGAACCCCGCCGGATTGGCACGTAGGCCCGGCGGCGCGGTTGCGTTCGACGTGGTGCCAGGCGGACGGGATCAGCTCGTCGAGCACGGCGGGGTCGACCGGCGCGGCGTCGGTGACGACCTCGCTGGGTGTCACCTTCAATGTCGACAGCGCTCGGCGAAAGAACCTGCCGGCCGCTTCGGCGTTCCGGCGGGCCGAGACCAGCACGTCGATGACATGCCCGACCTGGTCGACCGCCCGGTACACGTACCGCCACACGCCCGTTGACCGCCACGTACGTCTCATCGATGAACCAGCGGTCACCTGGTGATTGACCTCCACGCCACGTTCGACCAGCAGGTCCTCAACGTCGCGATACGAGAGGTTGAAGCGTAGATACCAGCGGACCGCGACCACGATCACCTCCGGTGGGAACCGGAACCCGGCGAACGCGGACGTCGGAGGCAGCCACGGTCCAGGTCGGGGCCGATGACTTCACTGCTCAAGCCTGCCTCGATCTTGCCGACGTTCAACGCAACATAGCCGCTATGTCTAATCGGCGGCTTATTGGCGGATTAAATCGGCCATAACCGGCGCCCGAGTGTCAGTGGGGGCCGATACTCTTCACCACGCGGAAGGTCGGGGTCCGAAGGACTTCTGCACCCGGCCGCCCCAGGCAGTGAACCGCCGAGGGCAACGACCCCGGCCCTTCCGTCCAAACGGCGCCGTTGCGTTATCGGATCGGCGGACGTGTTAACCCGGGTCGGGTCCGCGGTCAGATCGCTTGGGCGAGTTCGGTGAACGCGGCGGGGCGCTGTTGCGTTGCCGGTGGCCAGGGGCCGAGCAGGCTCCGCGGGTGAGGCTATCGAGCCGTCGTCGCCCTTGGTCGCCACCAGGGCGGGAACCCGTGCAGTGATGGCAGCCGCTCCAGACTCGACCGGGCGCTCGCCGTGTATGGGTGCGCTTCACCAGCACCCGAATGTAGTCGGCCAGCACGTCCGTTAGAGGCTCTTCACGATCGAGGGTGTAGGGCCGGTCTGAAGCCGCCGGTCTCGAGCAGTGACCTGGCGATGTAGTTGGTCAGGTTGCGGAACCCGAGCGCAGATCCGCGGAGGTGCTCGAGCCGGCCGTTGATGGCCTCGGTCGGCCCGTTGGATGTGCCGGGCCGGTCGAAGTAGGCCAGGACGTCGACGGCGGGCTTCTTCAGCGTGCGTACCAGCGTGATGACCTCGCTGAGTGCCTTCGGAACGCCGTGGCTGATCGACTCGATCAGGTTGGTCATCAGCTCGCGGCCACGACGCCGGTCCTCCTCGCGGTAGGCGGCGATCATTCGCTGGTAGATGCCCCAGGTGGCCTCGACCTCGACATGGGCGTCGTGCCGTGCCTCGGCCAGCACGGTCCGCGGATCTACCGCCGACCATGCATCCACCGAGATGAAAGCCGTCACGCCCAGTGACCGACCTTCCATATGGGCCTACGTCCGGAACTGCCGAATTGAGTGCGTCTGATCTTGCGGCCGTGCTGCCTGGAACTGGAGTGGATGAGCCGCGAGCGGCTACTGGACGAGCGGATGCACGGGCAGCTGATGCGGGCGCTGTCCCGCGTCGGCCGCCGCCCGGTTGTGGCAGTTTCACTGCCTCCTCGTGCCGTCGTTTTCGTACAAGACGGCCGCAGTGGCGCTTCCTAGCATGGGCGTGGGCACTCTGCCGCGGTGCGTCGGCGTGGCGCTGCTGCCCGCTTGTCGATCTACCTGGCGGCCTCGTCGCCTGGCAATGAGGAGAACAGCACATGCGTGATCTGGTCTACACCGGGTTCGTTTCGCTCGACGGCGTTGTGGACTCCCCGGGGGGTGGACCGGGCGAGGATCACCGCAGCGGTGGCTGGGTGGTCAAGGACATCGAATTCCTGCCCGAGGCATTCTCGCTCAAGGGCGAGGAGCTCGAGGATACGACGGCGCTGATGTTCGGCCGCCGCAGCTATGAGGTGTTCGCGCCGCTCTGGCGCGACTCGGCCGACCACGCCGCCTACAAGGAACTGCCCAAGTACGTAGTCTCGACCACGCTGCCCGACGACGCCCTCGTCGAGGGGTGGGGTCCGACGACAATCCTGCGCTCGACCGAGGACGTCGTCGAGCTTAAGAAGAGCGAGGGTGGCGCGATCTTCATCCATGGGAGTGCGGAGCTCGCTCGACGCCTGTCAGACGCGGGCCTGATCGACCGGTACAACCTGCTCGTCTTCCCAGTGCTGCTCGGAGCCGGGAAGAGCCTGTTCAGCAGCGCGGACAAGGACAAGCAGGTACTGAGGCTTCGGGCGTCCGCGGCCTACCCGAACGGTGTCGTCAAGCTGATCTACGACGTGGTCGGCTGATACAGATCCAGGGCGATCGCACCGCCGGTGCCCTCGCGGAGTTGTCGCGCCGTACGCCCGACGTACCGGCGCAGCGCACGGGCCAGGTGTGGCTCGTCGAAGTACTCGATCCTGGAGACAACATCGGCGACCGGGACGCCGGCGGCCAGGAGCGCCGAAGCCTTGCATGCGCGTTCAATCTGCCGTACAGCGCCCTGGGTGAGCCCGGTCGCCGCTCGGAACCGCCGTTCGACGGTGCGTCCCGAGACCGCTGGACGGTGCCCTCGGCGGACCTCGGTGACGAGCGGGTCACGGACCACGGCTCCGGAACGGACGAGACGGTCGACCAGGGCCTCAGCGTCGTCGGGGCCAGGCGTCTCCCACCGGACGCCGCCCAGCCGAAAGCTCCTGCGCGTGGCGTCGGGGAGTTCGACGCCATGGTCGACCAGGGCTGGCGTGGGCACGGCCCGGAGCCATGTGCCCACGGCAAACTCGATGCCGACGAAGGTCGCGCCCTCCGGCACCGGCGCGGTGCCGGTCCTGGTCTCAGGGCCGGTAATGCTTGCGTACGCCGTGCCCTCGAGCTCCCAGAACACTAGGCCCCAGCACACCGCCGCAACAGAGGTCATCTCCACGACCTGCTCGCTCGTACAGGTCCATACGGTGTCGACCCACGGCGAGTCGGACGCGCGTGTCTCGAACCGCAGTGCCACGGGAGAAGGATAGGCACAGTTCGTCGTACACCCAATCGAGCCGCCGGCACTTCCGGTGCAGTTGGCGCTGCACATCGACCGGCTCCGCGGAACACTCCCGAGCCCGACCCAACCAAAGTCACGTGCCCGGATCTGCCGCCGACCGTGCGTCACGTGGACGACTACGCCGTTGTGGCTCCGGCAACGGCGTTGTGCTGCTGGTTTGCTGCGGTGCGCCGGACGACCTGGATACCGGCGGTCGTGGTGGTCACGATTGCTACGGATGCGGCGACCAGCAGCAGGGTGGTCTCGGCCAGGACGGTGCGCATGTACTCGCCCCCGTTTGCGGTGGCGGACAGGTACTGCACGGCTGCGATCAGGTTGAGGGGTACGGCGACGATCGCGCTCATCCGCCACCACGCCACTGGCGCTGTGGGTGCGACCGGTGGCCCGGTGCGCCGGGCCCGGATGACCCAGTTGGCGACGCCGGCCCAAGCGGCGAGCAGCGTGAGAAGCAGCAGACAGAACATCGCTGCGGACAGCTCGCGAAGCGGCACGATGCTGTCGAGCATGTCCACCGTGCCGGACCCGTCGTGGGTCACTACGCCGATCCGGTGCTCGTACGCCGCGAGGGCGACGATGGTGTGGAAGACGTCAACGACCGTGAGGGCGACAAGGGCGGTCACGGCGGTGCGGGCACCGGGCATCTGACGACGATAGCTGAAGGTGAAACATCGCTTGAGCGCTGATCCTTGGTTCACGGGTCGCCTCGTAGAGTCCACGCTCGCGTGCACGGACCTGCCGCCGACCGCGCGTGACATGACAGCCCCGGACGACTATCCGAACCGGTCACTGAGCTTGGCTGCTTGTTGAGGTGCACCGGGGCCAGGTGCATCCGCCCTCCGAACCGGCTCCGCCGTACCCGCGGCTCGGGGTTGACCAGCGCGCGAGCCTACCGACTCCATTGGCAAGCGCGCACGAAGAGCTACTTTCGTCCGTCTCGGACGAAAGTTCGGTTGAGTTGAAGGAAAGTTATAGACACGCCTACATGTCTTTTGTAGCGTCGGCCAGGTCGATGGTGTTTCGTCGCGGTTAACCGCGAGGTTGGCGGCCCTGGCTGCCGGCCGATATCTGACCGCACCTGTCCCCCTACCCCTGTCCTTCGCCTGTTCCCGACCACGCAGCCGCGAGGCCGTTGGCAACCTGCTCGACGCCGCGGTGGCGGCGTGCGTCGCGACGGGCGACTCAGCCATGCCCGCACAGGTCCATCAAGGAGTTGTTGGCTTCCTCGACCTGCCCCGACCAGTCCCGAGCAAGGAGAGGCAGATGAATAGACGACTCGCGCTCGCAGTAGCGGGTCTGACGACCATCGCGCTCGTCGCTACCCCCACCGTCGCGACGGCCGCGCCGACCAGCCCGCCGCCCGAGAGCGACTTCCAGAAGGTGACCCTCAACGACAACCCGGGCGAGCCGATGGACCTCGCGGTGCTGCCCGACCGCCGGGTGCTGCACGTGACCCGCGCCGGTGAGGTCCGGCTGCATGACCCGGACACCGGCCGCAACACGATCGCCGCGACCCTGGACGTCTACCGGCACGACGAGGAGGGCCTGCAGAACGTCGCGATCGACCCGAACTTCGGCAAGGCCGGCAACAACTGGGTCTACCTGTACTACTCCCCGCCCATGAACACCCCGGTCGACGACCCGTCGACGCCGAACGTCAACGAGGGCGACGCACCGGGCTGGGGCACCGCCGCGGACTTCGCGAAGTTCAAGGGCGCCCTGCGGCTATCCCGGTTCCGGCTGGTAAAGGACAAGCTGGACCTCACCACCGAGCAGCAGATCCTTGACGTACCGGTCGACCGCGGCATCTGCTGCCACGTCGGTGGCGACATCGGCTTCGACGCCGAGGGCTATCTGTACCTGTCCACCGGCGACGACACCAACCCCTTCGAGTCCGGTGGCTACGCGCCGCTGGACGAGCGCCTGGGCCGAAACCCGGCATACGACGCGCAGCGCACCTCGGCCAACACCAACGACCTGCGCGGTAAGATCCTGCGCATCAAGGTCGGCGCCAACGGCGGGTACAGCATCCCGGACGGAAACCTGTTCCCGCAGGGCACGGCCGGCACCCGTCCGGAGATCTACCTGATGGGCCTGCGCAACCCGTTCCGGATCGAGCTGAACCGCGAGACCGGCGACCTGTACGTCGCCGACTACTCGCCGGACGCGCGCCAGGCGGACCCGCTGCGTGGGCCGGCCGGGCAGGGCAAGTGGCTCGCCGCCCGCGAGGCCGGCAACTACGGGTGGCCCTACTGCGCTACCGCGGCGCTGCCGTACACCGACTACGACTTCGCGACGGGCGTGTCCGGGGCGCCGTTCAACTGCTCCGCGCCGGTCAACGAGTCGCCGCACAACACCGGCCTGCGGGAACTGCCGCCGGTGGCGCAGCCGCAGGTGTGGTACACCTACGGCCAGTCGGCGCGGTTCCCCGAGCTGGGCACCGGCGGCATCGGCCCGATGGCCGGGCCGGCGTACCAGTTCAGCAATCCAGGGACGCAGGGACACGCGCCGGTGGCGTGGCCGGCCTACTACGACGGCGTCCCGCTCCTGGCCGAGTGGACCCGCGACTACGTGAAGGGTCTGCGGCTGGACGCCGGCGGCGACCTGACCGGAATCGAGCCGGTGCTGCCGTCGTTCACGTTCGACAACCCGATGGACCTGGAGTTCGGTCCGGACGGGGCGCTCTACGTGCTGGAGTACGGCGACGGCTACTTCAGTGAGAACCCGGACGCGCAGCTGGCCCGGATCGACTACACGGGCTGGACGGGCAACCACACTCCGGCGCCGCAGGTCTCGGCCACGCCCACCGCCGGGCTCGCGCCGCTGACCGTCACGTTCTCCAGCGACGGCACCACGGACTACGACGGCGACCGGCTGAAGTATGCGTGGGACTTCGACAACGACGGCAAGGTCGACTCGCGCGCGGCGAACCCGTCGTTCACGTACCGGGACAACGGGCTTTACAACGCCACCCTGCGGGTGACCGACCGCGGTGGGCTCTCGGCCGCCGCGTCGGTGTCGGTGGTGGTCGGTAACGCCCCGCCGGTGGTGGAGCTCGTCAAGCCGGTCGCGGGCCAGCCCTTCGCCTTCGGTGACACCGTGCAGTTCGAGGTGCGGGTGACCGACGACCAGCCGGTGGACTGCTCCCGGGTCAGCGTCACGTACATCCTGGGCCACGACACCCACGGGCACCCGCAGACCACCGCGAACGGCTGCACCGGCTCGATCCAGACGACGGTGCCGTCCGGTCACGACCCGGCGACCGACCACCTGACCGGGGTGTTCGTCGCGTCCTACACCGACCCCGGCGGTGACGGCCTGCCGTCCCTGACCGGCACCGATGAGGTCGTCCTCGTCCCCAGCGCATAACGTTCGAGAAGGAGAGACCATGTGTTACGGACATGACGGGATGGCTGCGCTGCGGCGCTCCGTCGACCGGCGCAGCCTGCTGCGCGGCACGCTGGCCGCCGTCGGCTTCGGGCTCGCCTCGTCCGGCCTCGGCGCGACGGCCGCGTCGGCCACCGCCCACCGGACCGGACGGCACCACGTACCCCCGGGTCTGATCAGCATCCAGCTGTGGACCGTGCGCGACGCGCTGTGGGGTGCGCCCGGCTACGACGCCACCCTCACCCACCTGGCCCGGATCGGATATCCGCGCGTGGAGCTGGCGCTCGGCTACTTCGGTCGGACCGCCGCCCAGCTGCGCCAGTTCCTGGACGGCATCGGCATCAGGGCCAGCTCCAGCCACGACGGGATCAGCGGTACTGCCGCGGAGCTGGAGCAGAAGGTCCAGAACGCGGTCACGCTGGGCCAGCAGTTCATGGTGGTGCCTTACCTGTACTCCGAGAGCATGGACGACTGGAAACGCTGGGCGGAGCAGATGAACGTCGAGGCCGCCGCGGCGCGGGCAGCCGGCCTGCGCTACGGCTACCACAACCACGCCCACGAGTTCACCATCGACCTCGGCGGCGGCAGGCGGCCGTGGGACGTGCTGACCGCCGAACTCGACCCGAAACTCGTGCACCTGGAGGTCGACCTCTACTGGGCGGTCACCGGCGGCATCAACTCCGGCGACGGCGTCGCGGACCCCGAGGGCTTCACCCTCGACGTCATCCGCTCCGCGCCGCAGCGCGTCCTGCAGTACCACGTCAAGGACCGGGACGAGACCACCGGCGACATGGCCGACTTGGGTACCGGGACCGTCGACTTCGCCCGGATCTTCCGCGAGCACTCGGTCCTGGAGTACATCGTCGAGAACGACACGCCCGACGTGACACCGCAGCAGACGGCCGAGATCGGCTACCGCTACCTGCGCAAGCTGCGGTTCTGAGGAACCGCCGAGGGGAGTGCTGACGGGCACCAGGGCCGGCGGCCGGAAATCTCGGCTCTGGTGCCCGACCAGCATTTATTGTCGATATCAAACTGACCGCGATAACCACTCCCTCTT
This sequence comes from Micromonospora sp. NPDC049301, assembly GCF_040678715.1. Taxonomy (NCBI): domain Bacteria; kingdom Bacillati; phylum Actinomycetota; class Actinomycetes; order Micromonosporales; family Micromonosporaceae; genus Micromonospora; species Micromonospora sp. NPDC049301. Next base: position 267,487 of record NZ_JBFAQO010000007.1, read on the forward strand.
CGCGAGGAGAGTGGTTATCGGCATGCCATGAAACGACAGCAAGAAATGCGCCAACGCCGAATGCGGGCGCCGTCGGAATATTGACCTGTCAAAATTGATCTCGTAGGGTTCAGGGCACGTGGAAAGCGCTTTCTTACCACCGACCCTCGCCAAGGAGCGCGTGTATGAGACGCCAACGCACGCTACTGTTCGCCCTGCTCGTGGCCGTCACACTTCTGTTGCCGAGCACCGCAGCGACCGCCGCCGAATCCGCGACCGCCGCCAATTTCCGGGTGCTGGTCTTCTCCAAGGTCACGAACTTCTACCACGACTCCATCCCGGCCGGTGTCGCCGCCATCCGGCAGCTCGGCGACCAACAGGGATTCGCCGTCGAGGCGACCACCGACGCGGGCGCGTTCACCGACGCCAACCTCGCCCGCTTCGACGCTCTCGTGTTCAACAACACCAACTCCACCCCGGCGTCCGGCGACCTCCTCGACGCCGACCAGCGGGCCGCGCTGCAGAAATTCATCCGTAACGGCGGAGGCTGGGTCGGCCTGCACGCCGCGTCGGCGAGCGAGCGGAACTGGACCTGGTACGAGGGACTGGTCGGGACCATCTTCGACCAGCACCCGGACTTCTCCGCCACGGGCGGCACCTTCCCGGGCCGGATCAAGGTCCTCGACCAGGCCCACCCGTCCACCAAGGACCTGCCGGAGCTCTGGGAGCGCAGCGAGGAGTGGTACAACTGGCGGACCAACCCCACCGGCAAGGTCCACACGCTCGCCCAGATCAAGGTGCGCGACGGCATTCCCGGGCTCGACGAGGGCACCGACCATGCCTACTCGTGGTGCCAGAACTACGACGGCGGGCGCTCCTGGTTCACCGCCGGCGGGCACGGCTCCTCGTCGTTCCAGGAGCCGGCCTTCCTCGCGCACCTGCTGGGCGGCATCAAGTGGGCCGCCGGCGCCGCCACCGGTGACTGCGGCGCCACCAGGACCACCAACTTCGAGCGGATCCCGCTGGTCAACCAGGACCTCTCCGACCCGTTCGAACTGGCGGTGGCGCCGGACCGCCGGGTCTTCTACATCGAGCGCACCGGCGCGCTGAAGGTCGTCAACCAGGACACCCTCGCGGTCACCACGCTGCTGGACTTCGCCTACACCCCGGCGCAGACCAGTCAGTCCGACGGGCTGCTCGGCATGACTCTGGACCGACACTTCGCCAACAACAACTGGCTCTATCTGCTCTGGTCCGACCGGGTGGAGAAGCAGCTGAACCTGTCCCGCTTCACCGTTGACGGCGACAGCGTCAGTCTCGCCTCGGAGAAGCGCCTGCTCACGATCCCGACCTGGCGGGGTGAGGCTCGCGCCAACTCGCACATGGGCGGCTCGGTGACGATGGACCGGCAGGGCAACCTGTACGCCGCGATCGGTGACAACACCGACCCCTTCGAGTCCAGCGGCTTCACCCCGATCGACGAGCGGACCGGCCGTCGCGCGTACGACGCCCAGGGCACCGCCGGCAACACCAACGACCTGCGGGGCAAGATCCTGCGGATCAAGCCCCTGCCCAACGGCAAGTACGCCATTCCCGACGGCAACCTGTTCGCCCCGGGCACGGCCCGCACCAAGCCCGAGATCTATGCGATGGGTATGCGGAACCCGTTCCGCATCACCGTCGACTCCAAGGCGAACGCGCTGCTCGTCGCCGATTACGGCCCCGACGCCCGGTCCGCCAACCCGGCCCGCGGGCCGGAGGGCACGGTCGAGTTCAACCGGATCACCAGCGCCGGCAACTACGGCTGGCCCTACTGCATCGGCAACAACATCCCGTTCAACGACTACGACTTCGCCACCGCCACCTCGGGGCCGAAGTTCGACTGCGCCGCGCCGGTCAACGACTCCCCCAACAACACCGGCCTGACCACCCTCCCGGCAACCCGGCCGGCCCTGGTCTCGTACGCCTACTCGGCCTCCCCGCAGTTCCCGGAGCTGGGCACGGGCGGCGGCGGCCCCATGAGCGGGCCCGTCTACGACTACGACCCGTCCAACAAGCGGCTGACCAAGTTCCCCCAGTACTACGAGGGCAAGTGGATCGTCTACGAGCTGACCCGCAGGTGGTTCAAGACGCTGTCGATCCACGACACCGCCCAGACGTTCAGCGATCCCCGCTTCGGCCCCACCAATGCCGGTGACCTGCAGTCCATCAATGGGATCCTCGGCAACATGTCGTGGATCCAGCCGTTCGAGGCGGAGTTCGGGCCGGACGGCTCGCTCTACGTCATCGACTTCGGCGAGGGCAGCGGCAGCGGTCGGGGCGGCAGCAACGAGGGCGCCGGCATCTACCGCATCGACTACGTCGCCAACAGCCGGCCGCCGGTGGCCAAGCTGGCCGTCGACAAGGACAGCGGCCCGGCGCCACTGACCGTCGCCTTCTCCAGCGCCGGCTCCAGCGGGCCGGACGGCACCGCGATCCAGTACGCCTGGGACTTCGACGGCAACGGCAGCGTCGACTCCACCGCCGCGAACCCCAGCCACACCTACAGCACATCGGGGCGCTTCACCGCCCGGCTCACCGTCACCGCCACCAACGGGCAGACCGCCGTCGCCGTACAGGAGATCACGGCCGGCAACACCCGCCCGACGGTGACCCTCAGCGTCCCCGACGGGGCCTTCTTCGATTTCGGTGACCGCATCCCGTACACGGTGACGGTCACCGACCCGGAGGAGAGCACCATCGACTGCTCCAAGGTGGTCGTGCAGACCCAGCTCGGCCATGACTCACACGCCCACCCGCTGGACAACTACGTCGGGTGCGCCGGGGTGGCAGTGACCGAGAGCAACGGCGGCGACGGGCACGGCCCGGGACAGAACCTCTACACGCTGCTCTCCGCGCAGTACACCGACGGCGGGGCGAACGGGGCACCGAACCTGGTCGGCTCGACCCGGGCCGAGCTGCAGACCAAAAGCAAGGAGGCCGAGCACTTCGACGGCCAGAGCGGCATCCAGGTCCTCGACCGCGCGACAGCGAGCGCCGGCAAGCGCGTCGGCGACATCGACAACGGCGAGTGGATCAACTTCGGCCCGGTCAACCTCCGCAACATCGACTCGGTCACCTTCGGAGTCGCCTCGGGCAGCAGCGGCGGCGACATCGAGATCAGGGCCGACTCCCCCACCGGCCAGCTCCTCGGCCGGGCCACCATCGGCGGCACCGGCGGCTGGGACAACGTCGTCTCGCCCACCGTCGAGCTGAGCGATCCGGGCCGCACGACCACCCTCTACCTCGTCTTCCTCAACCCGAACCAGACCGGTGGCACCCCCGACCTGATGGCGCTGGACTGGCTGCGCTTCAACGGCGCCGGGGTACGCGAACAGACCGACGCCACCGTTTCGGCCTCGGCCACGCCCACCACCGGCACCGCGCCGCTGGCGGTCGCCTTCGCCGGGACAGCCTCGCCGGCGGCCGGGCGCACCATCACGGATCACGCGTGGGACTTCGGCGACAACTCGGCCGTCGTGCACGGGGCGTCGGCCAGTCACACGTACGCCCGCCGAGGCACGTACACGGCACGACTGACCGTCACCGACAGCGTCGGGGCGACGACGTCCTCGATCGTGGTCATGACGGTGAGCTGAGCGTCACGGGTGGCGGGGCGGAACGCCGCCCCGCCACCACCGACCGGCGCGGCCCCGACAGCCTCCGACAACCGCCATCCGTGGCGCCGCCCTCGGTCGCCTGACCACCTGCCCCTCCGACTTCCGGGAGACAAACGATGAACTCCAGCTCCGCCCGCCCGTTCCACCATCGACCGCGAGCCCGTCACCTCGCCGTGTTGCTCGCAGTGACACTCCTGCCGCTCACCGCGGCTCCGGCGTCGGCCGCCGAACCTGACACGTCCGCCGCGGAACAGGTCGCCGCCGACCTCTGCCCGTGGGGCTACACCACCTCGTCCACGGTCTTCTTCGGCCGTGCCGGCGCCGACTCAGGCGTACCCAACCGCGACCTCGGCAACGGGTGCACCATCCTGGACGCCGTCTGGGCGAAGGCCCCGTTCGCCGACCACGGCAGCTTCGTGAGCACCGTCAGCGGCCTGACCAACACCCTCCGGCAGGACGACGTCATCACACCGAGGGAGCGCGCGAGCATCGTACGAGCGGCGGCCCGCTCCGAGATCGGCACACCGCAGCCGGCATCGGGGACCCGCGCGCTACCCGACGACCGCATCGGCCTCGTCCTCTACACGGTCCGGGCCACGATGTCGAGCGCACCCGAAGCCACCCTCGGCGCGCTCGCCGCCTGCGGCTACCGCAACGCGGAACCCTCGGGCGCGGTCAACAACTTCTACGGCAGGACGGCCACCGCGCTCGCGCCCCTGGTGGCCGACGCCGGACTGTCCGTTCCCTCCATCGGGATCGGCCTCGGCGACCTCCAGAACAACCTCGACGGCGTCATCGCCAACGCCAAGGCGTTCGGCGCGAAGTACGTCCGCATCTCCGGATCGGGCTCCTGGACCCTCGCCGACTACTCCAGGGTGGCCGTGACCCTCAACACCGTCGGCGCCACGCTCAAGCAGGCCGGCATCACCGTCGCGTACCACAACCACGGCTTCGAGTTCACCGCCCAGAACGGTGTACGCGGCTACGACGTGCTGGTCCGCGAGACCGACCCGAACCTGGTGGCGATGGAGCTCGACCTCTACTGGGCGGCCAGCGTCGGCGTCGATCCGGTGGAGCTGATCAAGCAGTACCCGGGCCGGTTCTCGCTGTTCCACGTCAAGGACATGGCCACCGACGGCTCCTTCGCCGACGTGGGCGAGGGCACCATCGACTTCGCCCGCATCTTCGCCTACAGCCAGATGAGCGGAGTCGGCCTCTACCTGACTGAGAACGACAGCCCCCGCCCGGACGGCGTCTCGTCCGCCTGCGACAGCTACGCAAACCTCCGCGCCCTGCGCTACTGACAACTCCCACAGGTTCGCCCGCTCCGGCGACCCGGCGTGTCGGCCGGAGCGGGCAGTACCCATACACCAAGAAGAAGGCAGCCATGCACGTCAATGCAATGGCCACCTCCACCCCCGCCGACCGATCGCGGTGCGCGTCAGTCGTCGCCGCGTCGCCCAAGCGGCGACCACCAGGGGCGACGACGACCGCCGGGCCGGGAACGGGTCGGCCGGCGACGAGGCCCACCGACCCGACCGGAGTTGTCCTCAGCCGCGCCGCCACTTCTGGTTGGCGCCGCCGTGGCACTCCCAGAGCAGCAGCCGCGCGCCGTCCGCGCTGTTCCAGTCCTGCACGTCGACGCACTTGTTAGCCTGCGGGTTGACCAGGTCTCCGGCCCCGCTGAGCACGAACTGCTGGGCCGGGTTGCCGCTGCAGTTGGCGAGCTGGATCACCGCGCCGTTCGCGGTCGACCCCCAGGCCACGTCCATGCACAGCCCGAGCGCCCGGACGGTGCCGTCGCCGGCGAAGGTCCACCGCTGGGCGTTGGTGCCGTTGCAGGTCCACAGTTGCAGGTACTGGCCGTCGGCGGCGTTGGAGTTGGGGACGTCGATGCACTTGCCGGCGTATCCGATGATCTGGCTCGCGCCGCCGCCCCCGGTGGTGGTGAGGGCGAGTCCGTACGCGCCGAGGATCTCGTTCACCGGCTGGTAGACGGTGGTGCCACCGGAGTTGCAGTCGCCGCCGGCACCGGAGGTGACGCCCTGGGCCTGGTTGCCGGAGATGAACGAGCCGCCGGAGTCACCGGGCTGCGCGCACGCGCTGCTGGCGACCAGCCCGTAGACCAGGGAGCCGGAGTAGTTGACCGTGACGTCCCGGGCGGTGATCGTGCCGCAGCGCCAGCCGGTGGTCCGGCCGGAACGGCAGACCGAGCTGCCGATCGCCGCCTCCGCGGAGCCGACCACGCTGGTCGTGCCGCCGTTGTAGGTGTTCACCGTCGGCGTGGCCGTCCAGGACGAGTTGACCTGCACCCAGGCGTAGTCGTTGCCCGGGAAGGACGAGCCTCGGAAAATGCCCTGCGCGACGCCGCTACCGCTGGTGGTGCTGCCCACGCCGCCGCAGTGTCCGGCGGTGACGAAGCCACCGGCGACCGCGAACCCGACCGAGCACAGCACACTGTTGTTGATGACATACTGGTCGCCGCCCCGGACGTCGTACACGGGGCGGTACGGCTGCGCGCTCGGCACAGTGCGCAGCGTGTCGGCGGTGGCACCGGTGGTGCGGACGAACTCGTGGGCCGTCGCGGTGTCCGCGGCCCGGACCACCACGCTGTTGCTCGCCGGATCCACGTACCAGGAGTGCACGGCCGCGCCGGCGCGGCCGGCCCGGCGGTCGAGGGCCGCCTTGGTCCGGTCCAGGTCGGCCATGCTCCAGCGGACCACCTTTGGCTGGGCGCCGGCGCTGCGGACCCGGCCGGCGCGGGCGGCGGTGGTCACCCCGACCACCAGGGTGGTGCCGTCCGCCGCGATCCAGGACCCGCCGTAGGTTGTTCCCAACTCGGCGCGTAGTCGTCGTTCGATCGACGGCGCGCCCGCCTCGACGGTCGACCGTTGCCGGATCTGGTCGTCGGTCAGGCCGAGGTCACGGCGCAGGGCGGCTCGTTGGCCCGCCGGCAGGTCGGGTGAGGGGTGGTCTGCGGCCGGTGGCACCGGGCCGGGCGGCGGGGCGGCTGACGCGCTGACGGCGGGCGCCGAGGCCAGCGCGGTGACGAGCGTCGCGACCCCCAGGACAACACCCAGTTCGCGGATCATGGTGCACCCTCCAGCTGGATTGACTAGGTCGTGAGAGCGCTCTCAGCACCAATCCTCACCAATCAAACGACGGATGTCAATCAACAAGCCCTCGGGGGCGGGCCACCCGACGTCGTCAACCAGCACGTATTGACACTCACCGAGACGGCAAGAACGTTCTCGTAGACGCGTTTCCGGTGACCGGCCACCACCGACCCAGGCCGAACGCGCCCAACCTGCCCCCTGTTCACGGTCACCAAACACCGGCCGGGGCGATGCCGCCTACCCCTCTGTGAAGCAGCGACGTGTCGCCGGGGGTTCGCAACAGGCCCATCGCAATCAGCATCGCGCCGACCAGTGCGGCGATGCTGCACGGTCCAGGACTGGTGCGCAGATACGCCGATCCGTACTTTTCACCCCCCCGTTGAGGCAGATATATGCGGGTAGCCCTCGACCGGGAGCCGGGTACCCCCGAAGTCCGCTGACCTCTGGCCAGGGCAGGCGCAAGGCGCCGACAGGCTGCGCGGGTTTTCAGCGACAGCAACGACGACAGCAACGGGCTGGACGAGGGGCAGTGGCCGACTGCAGCACCCGGACAGTCGCCCGCGGTAACGGACTCGGACGGGTGCTGGCGGACTACATGCACAGAACTGGTAAGCGAGACGTCGGGCAGGAGCCGGCAGCCGGCCGAGGCTCAGGCCCGTCCTCTGGCTGCCTCGCCTGGGTCGCTTGGTCCGACCTCCTCACACCATGCCTTCTGCTGGCGCAGCAGCGAGGCCATGAGCATCATGGCCACAAGGGAATTCTCGGCCGTGAAGTGCTGAGCGGTGGGCTGGTGGACTACGACGTGGCGAGAGAGAGTTTCCGGTGGCGCGTCGCCTCGCCCAGGGAACCAAGGAGTGAAAAACCGCGGGATTGGCGCCATGACCAGTTGCTCCGTGAACCTGAACCTTGGATCCGGGTCGGCCTCCAGTTCCAGCTCTGCGCAGCGGTACTTGCCGAACCGCTTCCGGCGCTGATCCATGCATTCTGCTCTTGCCAGGAGTCGAACGAGCGGACGCGGGGAGTGGAGGCCCATGCGGCAAGCGGCTCACCGAGGCTCACCGCCAGTGCCATGGCCGCCTCGGCCCTCATCGGCGAGCAGGTGTCGGCCCTCGTCGCTCGGCGCTCAGGACCGGCCAGTGTCGAGGCTCGCGCTGCCTTCCTGCTGCCTTGCTGCCTGACGCCTCCCGTACCAGCTCTGTGCGTGGCGTCCGTATGACTCCGAAAATGGCTGCAAGCCAGGAGGTCTGTGGCGCTCATCATGGGCGGCACCGCCACCGCGCGCATGCCCACCCCAGCCGAACGATGCGAGCTGGAGATCGGCGAGGGCATCCCGGTCATCGTGATCTTCCGCGCCCACGGCTCACGCGAGCTGTAAGCCGCCGACCGCGTTCGGGTCGGGCCGTAGCGACCCACCAACGAACCCTCTCGTGAAGGCGCATCCGGCGATGGTCGAAGCGTTCGTCACCGCCAGCTCCGTTGATGTCAACCGCGGATGTCAGCGCCTGCAGCGCCGCCTTCACACCAGTGTCAGGACATCAGGCCGAGCTGCGCCATGATGCCCGCCAAGTCGGGGTGGATACTGAGTTCCACGAACCGCCCATCCTTCACCCGAGCGAAATACGCCCCCCGACCGACCACCGACTTGCCGGTGGGCGGCACCTGCGTCGAACCCACCGCCATGGGCCCGGTGTGGGTTCCGGTGAACTCCACCTCGGCGGCGACCGCACCATCATCATCGTCCACGAGGCGGCTGGTACGGCGAATCCGCATGTCCGGCAACGCGGTCAGCCATGCCTGCACGTATTCACGCGCGCCCTCCTTGGTAGCGATTGGCGCGCCGATCGTGGTGTCGCGAAGCACGAAATCATCGGCGAGCAGGCCAACGAAGGCATCGAGACGGTGGGTGTCCCACGCCGCGAGCCGGGCATCATCCAACCTCTCGAGGGCTACCCTGTCGATCACGCACCTCCAGCTGACAACCTCGCATGCTCTCGGTACATCCTGCCTGGGCACCGCCCACCAGCCATCGCATATCGCGTATTCCGCACCGATTGGTGGGCGACAGCACCAAAGGGTGGAAGGTCCCAGCTGGAACCGCATCGACCACGCACTCGCCGCCTTCTGAACCCGGAGTTCATAGGGCCCGACCAGGTGCGCTACCACCAGCTCTCCCGCGACCTCGTCCGGGACATCCTCACCCGCCCCCGGCCACCCCGACTGGCTGTCGAACTCAGCGAACGGATGGGCGTCCGGACGGGAGGACCTCGCTGGTAGCGGGGGCTCAGATCAGCCGGGGCGTATAGCCGGCCGCCACCAGGCGACCAAAGGCCACCTGTACCTTGTCCGGCATCTCCTGCGGAATCGCGAATCCGCACTCCGCGTACACCTCGATCCGCTGCGTGTCACCGACCAGCATGTTCACCACCCGCCGCGGGTCACCGATGCTGCGCACGTAGTCGTCAAGGTCCAGAGGATTCGACGCGCACACCACATCCACCTCCGGCCAGATCCGCTTGCAGGTGGCGTAGGCCCGTCGCTGCTGGTACGGCCGCGACATGATCAACACCGACGTCACCATCGGGCCCGCGCGCATGTAGAAGGTCACAGCACCATGTCCACCACCGAGCGGAATGGACCCACGGCGCTGCCGCCTGCAGACCCGCTGTCTCCCAGACATGCCAGCGGGTCCCGGCCCTTCAGCAGAGGCTTAGGTCGGCGGTACCGACGCCACGTCGCCATTGATCATCCGCCCGCAACCGGCACAGCAGCCCAGACGATCATCACCGAGTGGGACGCCAATCTGGAGCGCTACCGCGCCGCCCTCGACGCTGGCGCCGACTCCGCGGTAGTCACCGGCTGGATCGCCCAGACACAGGCCGAATGCACCCGCGCGGAAGCGGATCTCGGCAGGAACGCGGGCACCACCCAGCCCCGGATGAGTCAGGCAGACAGGGGTGCTTGCGTCAAAGCTGCCGGCAGGGTCGCCCACCCTGCCAGCGTTGAACGCGGGCCGAGGGTGGGAACCTTCGGGGCCTGGCGCCGACGCGGAGGCTCGTGACCGTGTGAGCGTCAGGGACGTACGAGAGCGTTTGCCATCAACCGGTGGCGCCGTAAACGGCGGCGCCCATCGGCTGGTCGAGTTCCAGGTCGGTTGCTGCGGCGACCCGGGCGATCATCATGTATTGCCCGATCACCATCAGGAGTTCGACCACCTCGCGCGGGGAGAGTCGCCCTGTCAGTGCGGTGACGGTTTCGTCGGAGGGACGGACGTCGCGGACGATTTCGGTCGTGAAATGCAGGACGAGCCGCTGGTTTGCCGAGAAGCATTCGGCTTCGATCTCGTCGCGCCCAAGCGCGTGGATCATCTCGTCTGTGGCGCCGACGGAGCGGGCGATCGGCTCGTGCTGAACCCACTCGTACCTGACGTCGCTCAGCCGGGCAACTCGCAGGATCGCGATCTCGCGGAGCAGCGGGTCGAGGGCTAGGTCCTTGAGCAGGGTGCCTCCCCAGCGCATCCAGTCCGGAAACGCCGTCTCGGCGTTGGCCATCACGCCGAAGAACTTCAGGGGAAGCGCGGCCTGCAGCGCCTCGCGGACCGCCGCTGGGGCGTCGGCAGGGTTCACGTAGGGTAGGCGGCTCACAGTCTTTCCCCTCGTAATCGGCAAATCAGACGTCACGGACCATTATCCGATTGCCGCCAGCTACCGGGCCGGCATTCGGGAAAGCGCAAGTGGGAACGACCTGCCGCCACGGCGACCTGGTGAAGAGTATCTTCGATGATTTCCAACCAGGATCCCCAACGTCACTAACGCTGGATTGCGCCCGTCATGAGTGGGAGTCCGGATTCCTGGTCGACCCGCTTGATGAGGCTCGCTCCGACCTCGGTGATGATGACCTCAAGAGTTGGCCACACCTTCCCGTACAGAAGGTGGCCCCCTACGGTCGTGCCGTCGCGTCGGCCGAGCACCGCGTGCACATGCAGCACCGCCTTACCCTCATGGTCCGCGACATCTCCGACCAGAGACAGCACCTCGGCCTGTTCCGTAACCGGTATGCGCAGGTAGTCGCGCTTCTCACGGTCGAAGTAGCCCAGTTCGGCCGATTCAAAGGCACCGACGGCGGTGACCCGGGCACCGCGAATGCGGTACCGCTCTGCCACCTCGTTGATGGCCGCCACGGCGTCCTCGCCCTTGTCTACCGCAACCACCACGACCCGCCGGTCGCCATCAGTCAGCGCGACATCCTTCATGAACTTCCTCGCAGCTGGTGCACGTCGTAGCTGACGATCCCGGCTTCCGCACGGGTCGGAGGCATCAACTGCAGGAGCGCGTCCCGGACGACGCCGACCCGGTCCGGAGCGGTGATGAACTGCCCCAAGATCGTCACCCGTTTCGGTGACGTCGCCTGTAGCTCCGACCCTGACCGTCGTCGTCCGCTCTCTGCCATCGCCGGGCCTTCCGTTCTCAGCTATGCCATGCCGCTGAGGAGATACCTTACGGACTGCGTTGCCGTTTTTTCCCGATTCAGTGAGCGGCTGCGTCCGCGCGGTCAGCTGGTGGCGCGTAGGTGCCCGTACCTGCCGGGTGTCTTGCGCCCGTACGCGTTCGCGAGGGGGCGTAGCGGCTGACGAAGACCCCGGGGCGGGCCTGGCGGAGACGACCAGATCGCGTAGCAGCCCAGTCCAACGGCGATCGTGGCCGCGTCGAGTCGATCCGGACCTCCCCGATCTCGCCGGGCTTCCAGCCGGGCACCCACGCCGTCCACGCGCCTTCTCCGGTCGGTCATCTCCGGCCATCCCGGCCCGCCACGACGGCGGCCAGCAGGACGCCGACCACCAGCGCCGCCGCAGGGCGCCGCCGAGCAGCCGGACTTCGGCACTGACGGAGGCCACGCTCTGCATGCCACTCGTCCCCGCGGCCGCGCCGAGCAGCACGGCTCGCCCACGTACTCATCTGGGCCGGGGCGGAGAAGTTCCACGATCTCTCAACGCGGGTAGGCCGACGACGATCTGGACGCCGGGTTCCACTTCGGCCTGGAACGCGTGCTCGACGGCATTGAGGCGCTGGTGCGGGCCCGTGCGGTGCGGTAGGGGCTGGCCCCGAGCACCGATCGCCCGGGGCCAGCAGCTGTCCGGTCAGCCGCTCTGGCCCGGCCGATCGACGATCCTGACTTCGGTCACCACGAGTCGCTGGACCGTGCCGCTCTTCACTCGTACGGTGCCGTCTAGTCCCTCGGCGGTGTAGTTCTTGATCGCCACGGCCCGCTCGCCGATCAGCCGATGGGTGTCCGGGTCCAGCAGGACCTCTTCGCGCAGCCACCCGCTCTGGACCCGGCCGAGCGCGACGGCGGGCCGTCCATCGACGTTGACGGCGTCCGGCACCAACGTCACGCCTGGAATCTTCGCCATCGCCCGGTAGATCGCGGCTTCCACCTCGGGTGGGAGCACGTTGTTGCGGAGGGTGACGTTCAGTTGTCCGAACGTGTATGCGTTGCGGTCTTCGTCGGTGGCTTCGCCCAGCCCGCCCGCTGCCTGGTGCATCCGCTGCAGCAGGGCGTCCGGGTCGGTGGGCAGGGCGGCCAACGTCTGATAGTCCGACGGTGGCGTCGTCTGGGCCGGCTGGTCCTGGAACTGGAACTTGCCGTCCCGGAACCAGGCGATCTGCCGGCCGTCCGCCCGCATCCAGTGTTGCAGCACCCGGGTCCGGTACGGCCCCCCGGTGACCAGGCCACCGGGCCCGGTCCCACTGGTCATCCGCTCCTCGACGTGGATCCACTGATCCGGGCGCGGCGCGGTGAACGACTGGGCCTGCGCGGCGGCGGCGGCCCGTTCCAGGGCTTCCGCGGCACTGGCCGGGCGCGCGGCTGGCAGGCCGGGGAACGCCGGAACGCCAGGGACCGGTGACCCCGCCGACACCGCCGGTCCCCGGTCGACCGGTCCGTTGACGCTCTCTACCAGGACCAGACCGCCGACCACCGCGGCTGCCGCCACCGTGACGACGCCCACCCGCCGGCCGAGCCGGGGCAGGCGCCACCCGACGAACACCCTCGCCGCACGCGGCGGCACCCGTTGCGGGACCACGGTGTCGGCGTTCGCGGCGCGGGCCAGCAGCGCCGCACGCGCCTGCGCATGAGCCGCCGGCGACGGGGCCCTCACCTCGTGCCAGGATTCGCGCAATATCGTCAGGTCATCCATCAGTCGTTGTCCTCTCCGTTGACGGTCGGGTCGACGCCACCCAGTGCCGCCCGTACCTTCTTTCGTGCCCGGTGCAACCGCGACCGGGCGGTACCGGACGGAATCTCCAGCGCCTGGGCCGCCTCCTCGCAGCTGAACCCCGCCCACGCCACCAGCAGCAGTACGTCCCGATCGCGCGCCGCGACCTTGGCCAACGCCGCCGCCAACTGCCCACGGACGGCCTCGACGTCGAGCCGTACGGCGACCCGGTCGGCGTGCCCCTCGGCCACCTCGAACCGGTCGACGCGGCCCAACGCCCGGAACTGACGCACCTCCGTGCGCTGATGACGGGCGATGAGGTTGGAGGCGATCCCGTACAGCCACGGGCGGGCGTCCGGGCGCGCCGTGTCGTACCGCTCGCGTTGGTCGAACGCGATCAGGAATGTCTCCGCCGCGATGTCGTCGGCCAGGCTGCCGCCCAGCCGCCGGGTCGCGTATCTGTGAACCTCCAGGTAGTACCGGTCGAACACGGTCGCGAACCGTTCGGGCTCCTGCCGGGCCTGTCCGATGACGACGGCGTCGGTGTCGTCCGTAGCGGCCGCCGCCGCCCGGGTCAACACAGCCATGTCCAGCTCCTTCACGTCAGGTCAGCCCACTGTCGCCGGGCTCGCACTTTTTCTTCGCCGATGCGCCAGGAAGTGTTCGCGGGCAGACGTGCGGCCAGCACCGGCCGGGACTACCCACCGATCTGGTACGCGCGCAGCGAGGTCTGCTCAACCGTGTTGCCGTCGGTGTCGGCGGCCCGGGCCCGGAGCGAGGCGTAGCCCGTGCCGGGATTCGTGACACTTACTGCCCAGTGGTCACCGGCCCGGGTGACGGTGGCCGGCTGCCAGGTGCCGCCGTCGTCGTACGACACGTCCACGGTGAAGGAGGCGACCGTCACGCCGTCCGCGCCCTGCCGCTCGACATAGGCCGGGAAGGTGAACTTCCCGCCGGAGGCCTGGTTGCGTACGTTGACCGCCGGGTCGAACCGGGCCGTCAGTAGCGGCAGTGCGGCCGCCTCGTCGGCGACCGACGAGCGGAAGTTCCATGCCGCGGACACCTTCGCCCACAGTGGCCACCATTCGCCCGCCCGGCTGGTCTCGGCAACCAGCCGGTACGTCGCCGGCTCGTCCGGTACGTCGAACCGGGCCGCGTCGGGCACCGGCTCGGTCCGCACAAGCGCCCCGTTCCGATAGAGGCTGATGGAGCCGGTGTCGGTGCCGTCGTAGGGGAAGGGCTGCCGTGGCCGCCCGGCCGCGTCACCGTACATCGGCAGGATCACGTCAATCGCGCCGTCCTTGCGCCAGGCCCACCGCCGCTCGCCGTCCTGGGTCCAAGTCGTGCCGCGGAAGGTCGGGCCGGCGACGGCCTTGTTCCAGGCGAGCCGGTGGTCGCGCCCGGCCGCCAGGTGCAGGGTGTCGCGCAGCATGTCGCCGCCCCGCCAGCCGAGGTCCAGCTCCCATGTACCGGGGGTGAAGTACTCGGTGCGTTCCTGCGGGACCCGCACCGGCAGCGTCCAACCGGCTGACAGGGACGTGCCGAAGAACGGGGTCACCGCCCCGAAGTACCGCACGGAATCCGGTCCGTTGTCGTGATAGGTGGTCCGCACCGCGGCGAGTTCCCGGGTGCGCGGCCGGTGGACCTGCGGCGAAGTGACCTGTCGCTGCACGCCGTACGCCAGTTCGTATCGAGATGCGGTCTCCGGTCGGCTGGTGTACGACGCCGTGGTTTCCCCCGCCTTGACCAGGGTGGCGAACCGCTGCGCGGTCTGACCGTAACCGGCCAGGGTGGGCAGCGCCGGCGCGGGCTCGCCCGGTTCCTGCCCGCCGGCGCGGACCAGACCAGCGGCGTCGGCCAGCATGCTGACCATCGCCATCCGCCCGCCGGCTTCCTTGATGGCGACGGTCCGCTGGAGCACCTCCTCGTAGGGGGTGTCGCCGGCCACCTCGATCAGCACCAGTTTGCCTGTGGCGTCGATCCTCGCCAGGTCATCCGGGGCGCCCTGCCCGCCGTACACGGCCGGCAGAGTGGCGTGCTCGGCCGGCGTGGGTGAGCCGGACAGCCAGCCGACTGCTACCTCGAACGGGTTCTTGGCGCCGGTGAACAGCTCCAACGCCGGCTCGGTCGCCCGCCGCGCCTGCCCGAAGGCAAAGCTCGGCGAACTGGTGCCCGGCACGGTTGCCGCGTACGCCTCCTGAAAACGGGGGTCCAGCAGAGCGAGGACGCCGGAGGAACAGGCGCAGTCGCCGACCCTGGTGTGCAATGAGATGGCGTAGCCGCCGCCCCGGGCCTCGGGGTTGTCCGGGTTGACCGACACCCGCTTGCCGTCCCGGGCATCGAGGGTCTGCACCCGGTCCCGATCGAGCTTCAGCTCGGGGTGGGAGATGAAGCTGTACGTGGGCTCCTGCCCGGCCCGCGGGGTCTGGATCGTGGCATGCACGGCATACCGACCGACCGGCAGCCGCACCTTGCCCGGCGTCCCCCAGAAGAAGAAGTCGCTGCGGTCCAGATCAATGATCGACACGCTGGGAAAGTCGCCCGACGGCGGGGCGGTTCCCGCCCGGTTGATCAGGTTGACCGTCAGGTCGTACGCCTCCGCTTCCTGGACCACCGACAGCGCGGTACGCGTGCTGGTCGCGCCGTCCGCGCTCCGGGCCACGAGCACCCCACCGTACGTGCCGGCGGCGCCGGCCCGGCCGGTCACCGTCAGCTCCACCGGCGCGCTCCCGCCCGGCGGTACGGTCACCGACTCGGCCGACAACCCGAGCAACCCGGCCGGAGCCGGCTGCCCGTCACGTCGGGCGAGCGCCACCGCAAGGGCGAGCGTCACCGGGGCAGAGCCAGTGTTGTGCCAGGTAACCGACCGCTTCTGCTGCTGGCCCGCGGTGGGCCACTTCAGGAACGCCGATACGCTGCCCGTCGCGGTAACCGGCTGACCGGTGGCCCGACCGACGTCGACCCGGCCGGTGCCGACCGCGTACGGTCCGGCGCCGGCGACCTCGACTGCCGTACTCGTCAGGGCGGACTTGATCTGTTCCGCCGTCCAGTCCGGATGCTGTTGTGCGAGCAGCGCCGCCGCCCCGGCCACGTGCGGGGTCGCCATCGACGTCCCGTCCAGCTGTTGGTAGGCCTCGCCGACCGGCGCGCCGATCGGTGGCACACCGCCCGGTCGGGCTGCCACGATCCCCTCACCCGGGGCGGCGAGCTCAGGCTTCACCGTCCCGTCACCCGAGCGAGGACCGCGGTTGGAGAACGCGCTGAGCTGGTCGCTCTTGTTCACGCTGCCGACGGCCAGCGCCGCATCCGCCGCCGCCGGCGTGGTCACCGCCTCCTCGGCACCGTCGTTACCCGCGGCGGCGACAAAGAGCGTGCCGTAGGCGCGGGTCAACTCGTTGACCGCCGCGGACACCGGATCGTTGCCGTCCGTGGCATAGCCACCCAGGCTCATGTTCACCACGGTGGCCTTGGCGTCCGCCGCCGCCCACCGCATCCCGTCGATGATCGCGTCGAAGGACCCGTAGCCGGTGTCATCAAGCACCTTGCCGACCGCGAGGGTGGCGCCCGGGGCCACGCCCCGGTACCGGCCATCCGAGGCGGCGCCCGAACCGGCAATGGTCGAGGCGACATGGGTACCGTGCCCGTGGCCGTCGTCGACGCTGCCCTTGCCGGAGAAGTCCTTCGACTGGGTCACCTTTCCGGCGAGGTCCGGATGGTCGGTGTCGACGCCGGTATCCAACACGGCCACCGTCTCGCCCTTGCCGGTCAGTCCCTTCGCCCAGGCGGCCGGCGCGCCGATCTGCGACACGCTCTGCTCCAGACTCGCCCGGACCCGGCCGTTCAACCACACCTTCTCGATGCCGCCAGCCAACCGCGTCCTGACGCTCGGCTGCTCGGTGCCTAGCCGCAGCCCGCGCCAGAACTCGACCGCGCGGGACTTCTTCTCATCGAGCGCCGTCATGCCCAGTCGGGGCAGCGCCCGGCGCACGTTCGCCCCCGCCGCCGGGGCCGAGCGGGCCGCCACTGCGGCGTCCGCGTACCGCACCAGCAGCGGAAGGTTCGACGTACGCCGGTCGTCGTACCCCTGCCGGACCAGACCGGTGAGGTTGAACAACTCCCAATCCAGCACGCCGGCCTGCACCAGCGGGGCCGCGTCCGCGGGCAGCAGGTATCGATCACCGCGTCTCGTCAGCTCCCGGAAACTCACCGGCCCCGACCTCCGTGCCGGGTCCACCACCAGGTCGGTCCGCCCGACCGAGGTCCGCACCAACACCCGGTCACCGGTTATCAGGGTGACCCAACGCCCCTGGCCCGAAGCCGTAGCCGAGGCAGCCGATGGCGGCGACGCGGTCGCCGGGGTCGCCTGGATCGGCACCATGGCCGACGCACTCGTGACCGCCAATGCCAACGCCTTTGCCAGACCCTTGCGTCTGATCATCTCGCTCCTTGTGTCGCCGATTCCTGTCGGCTGCTATTGCCCGAAGCCGTCCCGGCCGTTCTCAGCGCCACTCCGTGCGCCCCGACCTGCGGGGCGCATCGGGTCTACGTGCGGCATCCCACCACCGTGGATCCCAACCTGAAAGAGCCAGTGGAACCTCCACGACGCCCCTACCGCACCGACCTGTCCGACGCCCGCTCCCTGCTGATCGAACCGATGCTCACGGCCTGGCGCGTGGGCCGGGTCGGGTTGGGGATCTCACCGACACGACGCGACCTACGCGAGATCGTGAACGTGATCTTGTACGTGAACCGGACCGGGATCCCGTGGGAGTACCTGCCGCACGACTTCCAGCCGTACAAGACCGTGCACAGGTACTTCACCCTCTGGGGGAAGGAGGGAATCACCGAGTCGACCCACGATGCGCAGCGCGGCAAGACCGGCAAGGCTGCGGGCCGGTCGCCGGATCCCACGGCGGCGATCCCGGATGGGGGCGTTCGAGGCCGCCCTAGGCGGTAGCAGCGGCTGGGAAGGAACGGGTCCACACCGCCACGACAAGCTCAGCCCGATCTCGTACGCCTCCAAGGTCCGCACGCCGGTGCTGATCCTGCACGGCGGGAACGACACGAACGTTCCGGTATCACAGGCGGAGTTCTTCCACCGGGCGCTACGCAGGTTCGGGGTCGAGGCCGGCCAGGCAGCGGATGGTCCGCACAGCAGCAGGTGCCATCCGGGCGTGGAGGTGAGCCGATGCAGTGTGCTGGCGTCTCCGGTGCCGGGCAGCGGGCGGCTACGGACAACGAAGTCCTCACTAAGGGGCGGGGCGTCGAGCTGCTGGGCTGGTGGGCGGCACCCCGCCCCATGGGGCAATCATCCGGGAGCTGAGCGGGATCGCAGCATCCACGTCGGTGGCCAACGGGCAACACTCGCTACGGAGCGGCGTGGGCGGAGTAGTCGGCTGCCCAAGTTCAGCAATCGTTTAGCCGCCGTTGCGGCCTCCGACTGCGGTCCGCCGGCGGAGGTCGGCATCGCCGACAGGTCTGACCGGGTGGCGTCACCATGCCCCGGCCACTGCGCAACGACGACGGTGACGGGCCGAATGCTGGTCAAAGGAACCGTCCTAAGAGATCGGCCGCCGATTCCCGTCCCGGCAAGCAGCCCGCGCTCGCGACGTCACGGAGAGATCACAACGTCAGTACATGTATCGACATCGACTACCAACACCGCGAAGGATTCGCTCAGCGTGCCCTGCACCGATAGGGCCCTGTTCTCTGGAGGAAAGAGAACGTGAGTAGACCCCGCAACTTGAGCAGGCGTACCTCCGCCGCGCTCTTCGCATCGGTCCTGGCCGCCGGCGCCATGACCGTGACGGGTGGTGCCGCCACCGCGAGCGCCACCCCCTCCGCACCCGACACTCCGCAGGCCACCCCCGCTGAGACGTTGGGCTCGCACGACGCCAAGCTCCTCGCCCAGGCCGAGGCGAAGCACGCGCCAACGGTGACCCTGATCGTCGCCACCGAGAAGGGTGAGACTCAAGACGTCGCCGACGGCGTCCAGGCCCTGGGCGGCGCCGTCAACCGGCGCTTCGACCAGATCGGCTACGTCCTGGCCACGGTGCCGACCGCAAAGGTACTCAAGGCGGCCACGCTGCCGGGCGTCGCCGCGGTCGACCTCGACGAGACGATCCAACTCCCGGACCCCGCCCCCGAGGCCGCTCCGAACGGCGCCAAGGCCGCCAAGCAGGCCGCCACGCTGGCGGGTCCCGGCGCGGGCACCGGCGCGGTCAATCCGTACATGCCGACCAACGAGACCGGCGCGGAGACGTTCAAGGCGGCCCACCCGCAGTGGGACGGCCGCGGCGTCACCATCGGCATCATGGACTCCGGTGTCGACCTGGACCAGCCGGCACTACAGAAGGCCACGACCGGTGAGCGGAAGATCGTCGACTGGGTGACCGCGACGGACCCGGTGACCGAGAACGACGGCACGTGGCGGCGGATGGCCACCGAGGTGAACGGCCCGTCGTTCACCGCCGGCGGCGCGACCTGGACCGCTCCCGCCGGGACGTACCGGTTCAACCTGTTCCGCGAGTCGATCACCGCTGCCAGCGACCCGGGCGGCGACGTCAACCGGGACGGGGACACCACCGATGCGTGGGGCGTCCTCTACGACCCCGCGACCCACGACATCTGGGTGGACGTCGACCAGGACAGCAGCTTCACCGACGAGGCGCTGATGCGCCCGTACCGGGAGAAGTTCGACGTCGGGCACTTCGGCGCCGACAACCCCGCCACCGCCGTGCGGGACCAGATGCCCTTCGTGGTCGAGTACCGCGAGGACGTCGACATCGACCCGGCCGACGGTAAGCCCGGCCCGTACGCCGACTACGTCAACATCGGCATCATCGAGTCCACCCACGGCACCCACGTCGCCGGCATCACTGCGGCCAACGACATGCTCGGCAACCGCGCATTCGACGGCGCCGCCCCGGGGGCCAAGCTCGTCTCCGCGCGGGCCTGCTCGTGGGGTGGCGGCTGCACCGCCGCCGCGCTGACCACCGGCATGGCCGACCTGGTCATCAACCGGCACGTCGACGTGGTCAACATGTCGATCGGTGGCCTGCCGTCGCTGAACGACGGCGCGAACGCGCGCGCGCAGCTCTACAACGACCTGATCACCACCTACGGCGTGCAGTTGTTCATCTCGGCCGGCAACTCCGGTCCGGGCCTGAACACCGTCGGCGACCCGTCGGTCGCCGAGGACGTCGTCAGCGTGGCGGCGAACATCAGCAGCGACACCTGGCTGGGCAACTACGGCTCGGTGGTGCGTACCAAGAATGCGCTGTTCAACTTCTCCTCCCGCGGCCCCCGGGAAGACGGTGGTTTCAAGCCGAACATCGCCGCTCCGGGATCGGCGATCTCCACCGCGCCGACCTGGCAGCCGGGCAACGCGGTTCCTGAGGCCGGTTACCCGCTGCCGCCGGGTTACCAGATGCTCAACGGCACCTCGATGGCCTCCCCGCAGGCCACTGGCGCGGCCGCACTGCTGCTTTCAGCCGCGAAGGCAACCGACAAGGGTGTGACCCCGGCCGCGCTGCGTCGGGCCATCTACACCTCCGCCAAGCCCATCGCCGGCGTCGCCACGTACGCGCAGGGCTACGGCATGTTCAATGTGCCGGGGGCGTGGAATCTGCTCAGCAAGAACGTCGAGGCCCGGTCGTACGTATCGGATGCCCCGGTCTGCACCGAGCTGTCGCCGAATCTCACCCGCTACGACCGCGAGCTGAGCAGGTTCGTTCCGAACCCGAACCGCGGCGCTGGCGTCTACAACCGCTGCACCTCTGCCGAGGGCGGGCAGAAGGTCGGCCAGAGCCGGACGTACCAGGTCAAGGTCACCCGGACCAGCGGCCCAGCCGGCACGGTCAGCCACAAGCTGGCCCTGCGCGGTAACGACGGCACCTTCACCGCACCTAAGACGGTCGGACTTCCGCTCAACAAGGCCGTCACGATCCCGGTGACGGCCAAGCCGAAGTCCACCGGCGCGCACGGCACGATCCTGACCGTGGACGATCCGAAGACCTCCGTGATCGACTTCGAGGTCTCCGCCGTCGTGGTGGCTGCCAACAACGTCACGAAGCCCGGCTACTCGTTCTCCGCTGAGGGATCGGTGGCGCGCAACGGCTTCACGTCGTACTTCGTCACGGTGCCGGCCGGGGCGGGGGCGCTGCAGGTGAACCTGTCGGGCATCGCCACCGGGTCGCAGACCCGGTTCATCGCCATCAACCCGTACGGCGTGCCGGTGGAGAGCACGGCGAGCACCGCCTGCTACACCAACTTCTCCGACGCCGCCGCCTGCAAGCCGCAGGAGCGGGACTACCAGAACCCGATCGCTGGGGTCTGGGAGATCGAGGTCGAGGCGCGGCGGACGTCACCGGCGCTGAACAACCCGTTCCAGCTTCAGGCACGGGTGCAGGGCGTGCAGGTCGAGCCGTCCGTGATCGAGCTGCCGTCGGTCACCGCCGGTGAGCCGACCTCGGCGACCTGGACGCTGACCAACACCTTCGGCCCGGTCGCGGTGACCGGTCAGGGCGGTCCGCTGTCCAGCGTGCACGCCGAGCGGCCGACCATCGCCGAGGGCGCCCAGCAGGAGTACCTGGTGGACGTTCCGGAGGGTGCCACCAGCTTCACGGCCCGGATCGGCAACACCGCCAACCTGGGCGCGGACCTGGACCTGACGGTGTTCCGCGGCGCTGTGCAGGTCGGCCAGGCGGCCGACGGCGACTCCGAAGAAGCCGTCACCGTCGCGAACCCGCCGGCCGGCACCTACCGGGTCGTCGTCGACGGGTATGCCGTGGATGGGCCGGGAACCAGCACGGCCTACGACTACCGGGACTCGTTCTCGGCCCCGTCGCTGGGCGCTCTGGCCACCCCGACCACGCCGCTCGCCCTGCCCAACGGCGCCACCGCCACCCTCACCGGTACGGTGACCGCCCACTCCGCTCCGGGCGCCGGGCGTGAGCTGTTCGGTGAGCTGGCCGTCGTGACCACCGAGGGCGCGGTCGTCGGCCGCGGCGCGGTATCCATCGGCAACGTCAACTGAACCACGGCGCCACACGGGAGCCCACCCCCGATCTTTCGGGAGTGGGCTCCTTGCGCACCGGCCCAACGAGACCGCGACGCCGCCGGCGCGCCTGCGACAACGAGTAGCCGAGCGGCAATTGCCCCGCTGGACAGAGTTGCTGACCGACTATCTGGCCTGCATTCAGACGTAGTTCTGTCTGAGCGATCGCAAGCGCGGAAAGCCGAGATCATCAAAAACCTGGCAACACCGATGACTGCGGCGCTCGACCCCGGCCGGATCTGGCGCGTGCCTGCCGGCGTGCGGCCTTGGGGGGCCCGGAAGTTGATTCTGGCCACCCAGGTCCCGGCAGAGGAGACAGACGTCGATGAGGTTGGGCGAGTTGCCACTGCTCGGACGACGCCAAGAGGAACTGGCTAAAACACTTGCTCCGGAAGCCTCGTTTCGCCAGATCCTGCGGCTAGGATCCGGAGCAATGCCCGCTGCGCCTCCGGCGGCGCGGCTCCTTCGCCGGCGGCCGAACCGTAGCCGGTTCTGGTGGCCTAGGGTTGCAACAGCGGCACGGGCAGGACGGCTCTCCACCTTATCCCCGTCGGGGGAGGCTGGACGGTCTGGCGACTGCCCGACGAGGAGATTCGCTTCAGCGCTAGCCGCGACGCCCTCCGAAATCAGCGAGGCGCGCATGGCCGCTCAGCCCCGTAGTGCCAGACGCTTCCCGCTACGGCGACTGGGTAGCTGACCTCACTGACCTGTCGGTCGGCGGTCTCGACGGAGAACCGTATCGACAACGGCTCGCTCCCAAAGGCGAGAGCGCATTCGATGCGCAGCTTGACATTGATCCAGCCGGTACCGCCCGGGCGCAGCAGCCGAGACTGGCCGGTGTCATGGACCTGGACGCCGGGTCGTTGACCGCTAGCCGCACTCACCGTGATCGGCGCGGGGCCAGCGTTGATTACTGCCAGTTGCCCGTCCATCCAGAGGATGCCCATGGCGTCCGAACCCCCGCCAGCGGCGGATGCAGGGAAGGCCACGAGTGAAACCGAGGCGTTCCGCTCTCGCTCCTCCCGCGAGTCTCGCAGCTCGCCAACACCGATACCGCCGAGCACAACGCCGACCACGAAGGCAGCTACGAGCCGTACATTCCACTTCCGTTTAGTCACGAGGCGGACAGAAACGGTTCCGTCCGACAGCGCCGGCTGGGGATCGTGCTCGTCTAGGTCAATCACGTTGTGCTCGGCCGACATGGCGTCAGCCTAGGGCTTTCCGTGGCCACCCGTCGGCCGGCCGTACAGCCAAGACCATCCGCTGACGCCGACTACCCGACAACGGCAGATGGGCCGACCAGGAAAGCCTCTGCCTGACCGGCTATCCCCGACGCTCCTATTTCCCGCAAGTGGTTGGGGATGGTCTTCACCGACCGCTCGCCGTACGAGCACCATTGGGAGCACCAATGCGTTCACCGGTGACGAACGGCAAAGGCGCCTGACCTCTTTTATAGCAGGTCAGACGCCTTTTGACCTTGTGCGCCCGAAGGGACTCGAACCCCTAACCTTCTGATCCGTAGCAAGGTTGATCACGGCAGTCCACGCCGTTCCCGCACTTTCCAAGTGCGTCGCGACGGGTACCAGCAGGTCGGGCAGATCATTTATCGAGAACGATGGCAACGAGTTGCCCTGGACGGGACGCAAGTCCTGTCAGGTACCGGCGTGTCCGCGTCAGTTCGCCGACGTCCGAGCACCATCCGAGCAACAAGGGATCCCCGGCCACGCCGTTGCCTGCGGTAGCGCGGCGGCGGCGAGTTCTGACAGGGCCCCGGCCCCGCCGTCCACCTCTGATGAGGGCATCAGAATTGGCTGTTATCGTCGGCCGGCGGCGATGAATTCGTCCCGGCTGGTGAGGGGTGTGCCGGGTGAGGGCGACGCGGTGGGGGTATGACCGGTGGCGGATCCCGCTCCGTCCCGAGTGATGATCCCCGACCAGGCCACCAACCGGCGTTACTCAGCGGTCGCCACCGTGGTCGTCATATCCGGTGTCGTCGCTGCCCCGGTCGTCGCTGCCCCGGTCGTCGCTGCCCCGGTCGTCGCTGCCCCGGTCGTCGCTGCCCCGGTCGTCGCTGCCCCGGTCGTCGCTGCCCCGGTCGTACG
>NZ_JBFAQO010000007.1:291704-389604 GCF_040678715.1 Micromonospora sp. NPDC049301
ACGTCAGCCACGGAGTCCCGCTCGTCCCGTACGACCTGGCCGGTCGCCGCGTCCACGTCCACCCGAATGCGGGTGCCGTCCTTCGCGATCCGTACGCTCCACACCAGACGGCCGTGTTCCTGCTCCTTCTCTACCTTGACGACCTGGCCGCCT
Organism: Micromonospora sp. NPDC049301; assembly: GCF_040678715.1. NCBI lineage: Bacteria > Bacillati > Actinomycetota > Actinomycetes > Micromonosporales > Micromonosporaceae > Micromonospora > Micromonospora sp. NPDC049301. Next base: position 291,858 of record NZ_JBFAQO010000007.1, read on the forward strand.
CCGGTACGCGCGAGCGCGATCTCGACGGCCCGCTGTTGACCGACCGACGTGGCAGCCGTCGGCGCACCGCTCGGCCCGGCTGTCCGGTCCGGCGTCGGCTGGCCGGTCCGGTCCTCAGTCGGCCCGCCGGTCGGATCGTCGGCCCCTCGGCGGGACGAATCATCGGTTGGCGTGGTGACGGCGGCTGGCGACGAACCATCCCGGTTCGGGACCACCTCTGCGGCCCCGGCCCCGATGGCGGTACCCACCACTGCGGTGACGAGCGCGCCGCCGGCCAACAGGATCAGGCTCTTGCGGGTCATGGCGAACCTCCTAATTGTTGCTACCTGTGGAATCGAGGTTCGCCCGATGGGGGATAGCGGCGCGCTGTGCGGACGCTAAGCCGAGGTAAAGCCGCGCGAGCGCTAGGCGGGCCTGGGCGGTGGTCCCAGTTCGAGGACCACCCGTGCCCCGTCGACAGCTCGAGTCGGCCGCCGCTGTCCTGGACTGCGCGGCGGGCGATGTCCAGGCCGAGGCCGGTCGAACCAGCGAAACCCGCGCCGCGCTGGACGACCGCGCCGGCGTCAGCTGGGCTCCGTTGGGCGCTGTTGCACTATGTCATCGCGCCGTGAGGCGCTCGGCGAACGAACCCGCCGGCTTCGTGTGGTGCTCGTTCTGGCTGGTGGGGTGCCTGGTGCTCGCCGGCGACAACCAACGAGCGACGGAGCTCTTCGAGCGCACCTGCACCAAAGCCAACGACCTCGGCATCTTCGCCGAGCAGATCGACCTGGTGACGGGTGAACACCTGGGCAATAGGCACAGGCGCTGTCGCACATAGGCCAGATCATCGCCGCCGCCCGGCTCACCGACCCGACCATGCACTTTTGATCAACTCGGGGCGTGGCACGCGCATGCCGGCACCTCACCACCCTCGCCCTGGCAGCCCTCACCGGCCGCACTCGACTCCGTGGCGCTGCTGGTAGATGGTCGGGTCGAAGGTCGGTGGCCAGCCGGCACTTCGAGACCTTCTTTCCTCGGTTCGCGGCCTGGCTGCTCCCAATCTGCTCCCCCTCCCTGGGTTCCGAGCCGAGCCGAGCCGCTCGGCCGCCGCCAGACAGCGAGCCCAGCGACAGCAGGCACCGGGCTCCCTGATCTAGTTTCACAGCCCGTCGGTCCTACTGGCGCTCTTAAGGTCACCGCGCCTGGTTAGCGGCAGATCAGGAGGTCGGCGGTGACGACAAGGCCCAAAGTCGGGTCGGCACATGTACGGCTGGGATGATCGTGGCCATGTGGTGGGAGTCGCGGTGACGGCTACGTCGGATCGTGCAATGGCGCCGGTACTCGGTTCGTTGGCGGTCTATCCCGGTACGTTCGATCCGTTCACCCCGGGGCACCGCGACGTGGTGGCCCGTGCCCGGGTGATGTTCGACCAGATCATCGTGTTGTTGGCGGTGAACGCCGACAAGCGACCAACCGCCGCGGGCACGGCCAGGGCCGTACGCGTGCGTGACGCCATGTCGGCAGCCTGGGGCAATGTCGAGGTGGACACCTGGACCGGCCTAAGGATCTGCAGGTGTTGAGCATGCTCTGCAGGGCCGACTTTTCCGAGGACTGCAGGGTGAGGCTCCAGCCGTCGTACGGGCTGTACCAGCGGCCGGAGGTGGCCGCGCAGGAGCTGTTGACCACGACGGAGGTGCCGTCGCGCTTGAGGACCTGCTCGCAAGTGTCGCAGGCGCCGCTGATGGTGATCCAGTGCGGGAAGAGATCGCGGGAGTAACCGCTGGTCGAGCCCTGCGCCCGTACCGTCAGCGCGTTGAGCTGTGACTGTGCGGTCGCCTTGGACGGGATACCCGGCGGCGTGGCCAGGACCGGTTGAGCCTCCACCGCTACCAGACACGCGCCGGGGGCGCCGCTGCCTGGTATCAACACCTGCTCGCCGCTCTGGCCGACCCGGCCAGCCCAGACCGCGACGACGCTGTTGCGACGCTCGGCGCGGGCTTCGATCCCGCCCGTTACCACCACGCAACCGCCGGATAGGGCAGCCGTGACCACCAGTCGACATCGCGCGGCACTCGCCGAATTCCTGGACGCGCTGGCAACCCGGCCGCGGACCCTGGGCGTGGAGGGGATCGTGGTGGCACTCGTCGCGCACGCCCAGCGGCTACCCGCCAGCAGTCGCCGGGAACTCGCCCGGATCGGCGCGGAACTCACCGAGCGCTACGCACGCTGACAGCCCACCTTCGACACCGTCAGCTAGCCGGACGACGTTGCCTGACAGCAAGTTTAAGTTTTGCTTATCGAGTTGTCGATCAACGAGGGAAGCTCGGTACCTTGCCCGAATGCGACACATCAAGACCGTAATCGCCGCGCTCATCGTGGGTCCGCTGGCCTGGGTCCTGCTCGCCGCTGGACAAGGCCGGTCCCTGCGGGTGTTCGCGGATGCGCAGGACAATGGTGATGCGCTCGACCCCAACGCTCTGCTGAAGCCGTTGCTGGTATTGGCGGCTGCTGGCCTTCTCCTCGGGCTCATCGCCACCGTCCGGATCTCCCCGATCGGCTCGGTGCTGACCGGACTTGCGTACACGGTCAGCTACGCAGGCCTGTTGTTCAGCCCGGCACGGCTGCTGGACCTACTCAGTCACAAGCTGAGCATGGCGGGTTACCAGATTGACTTGCTCACCCCCGTACGGACCGGGACGACGCTGCTGCTGGGCTCGCTGCTCCTGGTCGGGGTCGCCAGTGTCCAGCGGTGGCGGCGCTGGCCGCAGTCGGACGCCGATGAGCCGACGATCGTTGTCCCGGACACGATCATTCCGCCGGTATCGGAACGGGACCGCCCACTCGGCGCGGACGAGCTCGGCTCGACGAAGCAGGGTGAGGATCCGACGAAGCCGGGTAAGTCCGACGAACCGGAGCCGGCGATGGTCGGCGGTTCACGCTGGACCGATTCGCCGCGCAGCCATTCCACGAACGAGCCCTGGCAGTCGGACGCGACGCGCTGGCAGTCCCCGCCGCGGGGGACGGGCTACCCGAGCTGACCGGGAAGCCCGCGTCAACGGTCCAGGCAAGTCGGCGCAGGGCAACACCGAGCGTGGTGATGCCCTCCCTGCTGACCCTGGTACGTCGCGACCTTCGGACGGCGCCGTTGCACCGATCATCCGGGGCGTGGCGAGCGAACCGGGCGGCGTCGGCCAGCAGCGGGTGAACCGTTGCACCACCGGAAGACGGTGACGTGGTCGACCTCGGCACCGCGCTCAGCCAGGAGTTCCTCCACGTCCCGGTAGGAGAGGTTGTAGCGCAATTACCAGCGGACCGCGACGACGATCACCTCTGCGGGGAACCGGAACCCGGTGAACGCAGACTTCGGCGGCGACCAGGGACGACGACGACTCGACCGCGGCACCGGTCAAGCCTGCCTCGATCCCTCGACGGGCAACGCAATAGACCCCTCCTCATCGATGCTCATGCGCCGACCTTGCCACAGCGACGTATGACAGGCCCCGATTCCTCATTCGGGCACACTCATCTGGCCGCGATCCGCGCGCTACGCAGCGTCACGCCGAGCTGGCCCGGTGGCCTTTCGGACGTAGCCGATGAGCGGGGGCGGTCATGCCGTCCGGGCTTGCCAATCCGAGTTCCGCTGCTGTTTGGATGGTGGTAACGGAGGCGGTTCACCCGGCTGAACCAAGGCAATGCCCCTCGGCGCACCCCGACACCAGGACCACGGCGGCGATGAAGCGTGCACCCCGCCGATGGTGGGCAGGTGCTGACGCGTCGCTTCTCGGTGCAGAGGGCAGCCGGGACGCCCTGACCCGGAGGACCGGGCTGTCCGTCGCGGACGCCCGGTCCCCCGAAAGCTCCCGGTATTCAGGGGAGCAGCCCAGCGCTCGAAGTGTTGCCTGTCCTCGAACGCCATCAGCTGATCGGCCGTCAGGCAGGTGTTGCCCTCAGCCGTACCGACGAGGCGTACGCGTCGACGAGGCCGGTTCCCTTGTCGACTGCGGTGGTGTAGGGCCCGACGGTCTGGTAGGCCGCGCCGTCCGTGAACTTGTACGCCGTGGCCTTGAGCGCGTCCTCGACCTGGGCCGGGGTCGCGTTCGGTGCGACCTGGAACAGCTGGGTGACGATGCCCACGACATGCGGGGTTGCCATCGAGGTACCGCTGATCGTGTTGAACGTGCCGAGGTCCAGGGGCCCGGGGCCGTTGTGCGGGTCCAGACCGGTCGAGCAGATCAGCAGGTATGGCCGGCAGGCCGAGGTGATGTTCGATCCGGGTGCCGAGACGTCCGGGTAGGTCTCCGGGTGTCCCGCCGCCCCGCGGCTGGAGAACGTCGACACGCTACCGTCGCGGGTGCCGGTGCCGTGATCGTCGTAGGAGGCGACCATGAGGATGCCCGGAGTGGGGTCCTGACCCGGAGGGTTGGTGGCGCTGTTGTCCGGGCCGTCGTTGCCGGCCGCCCAGACGGTGATGACACCCTCGGCGGCCAGCGCCCGTTGCAACTTGGTGGTCGCCGAGTTCGGATCGAACGCCCCACCGCCACTGGGGCCGTACGAGTTGTTGCTCACCTTGATCGGTGGGCAGCCCGCGCACGGGTTCAGGTGATGGTCGAGCACCCAGTTCAGCGCGCTGTCCGCACCGAAGATGCTCAGTCCCGCGCCGACCGACAGGCTGATCAGCGTGGCGTCAGGGGCAGCGCCGTGCAGCCGGGTGCCGTCGGTGAGCGTCGTGTCCCGCCCGGCGACGATCCCCGCGACGTGCGTGCCGTGCCCGCCGGCCGACAGCGTGTCGGTGTCGTTGGCCGCGGTCAGGTCGAGGAAGCACGAGTCGTTGGGGAGCGGGAGCGGTAGGCCCAGGTTGGTGAGCGGGCCGCAGATGTTCTTCAGAGGGTCCGTTGCGTTGCCGTGTCCGGGGACCGAGACAGGCTTGACGGGTGAAGCGGTCGAGTCGTCGTCGTCCCTGGTCGCGGCCGAAGTCGGCGTTCGCCGGGTTCCGGTTTCCCGCGGAGGTGATCGTCCTCGCGGTCCGCTGGTACCTGCGCTACAACCTGTCCTACCGGGACGTGGAGGAACTCCTGGCTGAGCGCGGTGCCGAGGTTGACCACGTCACCGTGTTCCGCTGGGTGCAACGGTTCACCCCGCTGCTGGCCGACGCCGCCCGGTTCGCTCGCCACTCACCAGGTGACCGGTGGTTCGTCGACGAGACCTACGTCAGGGTCAACGGCGTCTGGCGCTACGTCTACCGCGCGGTCGACCAGCACGGGCAGGTCATTGACGTGCTCGTCTCGGCCCGCCGCGATGCCGCCGCGGCCCGGCGGTTCTTCCGGCGTGCGCTGCGGATGCTGAAGGTGACGCCCAGCGAGGTCGTCACCGACGCCGCACCGGTCTACCCCGCGGTGCTCGACGACCTGATCCCCTCGGCTTGGCACCACGTCGAGCAGCACGCGAACAATCCGATCGAGGCCGATCACAGCCAGCTCAAGCACCGATTACGACCCATGCGTGGGCTCCGGACCGACCCAACCGCACACGTGATCATCGCCGGACACGCGTTCATCCAGAACCTCCGCCGCGGGCACTACGAACTCGGGCTCGACAGTCAGCCCAAGCTTCGAGTCGCTTCGGCTTTCAGTGAGCTCGCCTGGGTGATCTGACCGCAGACCCGACCCGGGCGTAACGCGCCTCCCGATCAGATAATGCAACGGCACCCGGTCACCTTCAGGCGCCGGTCTTGCTGCTCGCCGGCGAGTACGACGTCGGGCTGGACCGAAGCGCGCCGCCGAGTACGCCGGCCTGTTCCCGCGGGCCGAGTTGGCGGTGCAGCCGGGCGCCGGGCACTATCCGTGGCTCGACGATCCGGAGTGGTTCGTGGAGACGATGGCCGGTTTCCTGCGTTGAGCGGTGACGGCCGCGGCGCCCAGGAGCGCCGCGGCCGTCCCTACCTGCCGTGATTCGTCAGCTGGTCGGCAGGACCGCCTGGCCCTTGCGGTAGTTCTTGCCGCTGCCGTCCGGGGTGTAGTTGTTCTCGACGTTGCCGGCCGAGTCGACCGAGAACCAGTTGATCCGGGTGCCGGCCGGGATCGTCAGGGTCTCCCCGCCCTCGCGGATGCCCGCCGAGCCGTAGAGCGTCGACGAGTACGTTGGCGTAGCGCCGTCGAGGGTGTAGAAGACCGAGGCGGGCTCGGAGACGCCGAAGGTCACGTTCACCATGTCCGGCGTGGAGCTGGGGGCGACGGTGAGGGTGCTCTTCGGCCGGGTGTGGTCCTTGGCGAAGTCCCGGGCCACCCGCATCAGCTCGACCAGGCCATTGGAGAACTCCATCGCCTCGGAGTGCGCCTCCTCCCAGTCCGGTTGGAAGGACGTGCCGACCTCGAAGTTCCAGGCGTAGATGCCGTACTTGTACCAGAGCATGTCGCCGGAGTTGCCCGCCGCCGAGTAGAGCACGTCGGAGATCGGGCCGGTGCGTGCCGGGGTGACCGCCATGTTCCGGTGCTGCTTGATGGCGGTCAGGATGCGCGAGGACGCGCCCCAGAAGGCCGACTCCTCGGCCAGCGTCGGCCGCGGCGCCGAGATCCGGTCCGGCAGGGCGTACGCGCCCGGCGACCACATGAAGTAGTTCCCGGAGGAGTGCAGGTTCATCGAGAACTTGATGTTGGGTCGGGCGGCCAGCCAGTCGAGGTTGCGGTTCTCCGGCTCGGAGAGCTCGCTCGGCCCGGCGTAGGTGCCGCTGGTGCAGCTCGACGACGCGCCCGAGTATCCGTCGAAGAGGCTGTACTCGGTGTAGTTGCGGTTGTTGTCGACGCCCCACGAGTCGCGGCCGAGGAAGTCTGCGGCCCCGGTCGACGGGCAGTGGTTGGTCATGTTCTTGCGCTGGGAGTTGAAGTCGTAGAAGGAGTAGTGACCACCGTCCGGGTTGACCGACGGAGCGATCCAGATGTCCAGGTTGTTCAGCAGCTGCTTGGTCTGCCCGTCGTGCGCGTAGTTGCGCAGCAACCGCTCGGCGGTCTCGACGGTGACCAGCGGCGGCACCCACTCCCGGGCGTGCTCCTGCGCGTAGGCGAGCACCCCCGGCCTCGAACCGTCCCGAACCTTGCCGATCCGGATCGCGTACACCGGCTGCGGATCGCGGGAGACGGAGGCCGGCGCACTCAGGTCGTCGGTGAGCAGGGTCCGCGCCGCCGGCGCGACCACGCCGCCGCCCGGGCTGCCGCGATAGGTGTACGCCTTGACCAGCGACCCGGCCACGGCGTTGAGCGCCGCGACGACCTCGGCCGCCGTGCTGGTCACCGCGCCCGCGCCGTCGGTACCGAGGGCCACCCGGATGGTCTTACCGCTCACGGTCACCGCCAGCGCCGCGTTGCCGACGCCCGGGTTCACCAGTTCCACCGAGATGTCGTTGCCACCCTGGTGCCCCCAGGCCAGGGAGTCCACCGCGACCCGGCTGGCGTTGGCGCTGCCGAGGACGGCCTGGGCGTGCCGCCGGTAGCCGTTGGTCTTGTACGGCAGCTCGACGATCTCGGCCAGGTTGGGGAACTCGGCGGCGAGCTGGTGAATCCGCGCGTACAGCTCGGTCGGGGTGAGGTAGCTGGTGACGAAGTCCTTCTGGTAGCCCGGTCCCTCCGGGCTGGTCTCGGGGGTGGGCAGCCACTCCTGCACCTTGACCTCGGCCACGTCCCCGGTAGGGCTGGTGATCCGGATACGGTCCGGCCGGCTGGTCACCGACGAGGCGCCACGGTGGTAGAGGTAGACGCCGGCGTCGACAAAGCGGGAAATGGTCTGCGTGCCGCCGGAGCCGATCGCGGTTCCCGTCCCACTGTCCCGCTCGACGGTGAGCGTGTTGCTGGCCGTCTGGCCCTGCGCCCACTTCGCCTCGACGGAGAGGACCTGGCTGGCACCGGAGGTGTAGTAGTCCGCGCGGATGATCTTGATGTCGGAGACGTCCGGAGCGGTCGGGTCGGCCGCGGCGGCGGCGAACTCCCGGTTCTCGGCAAGGTGCGCGGCGATGGTCGACTCGCGCTCCTCGACGCGGGCCCGGGCGTCCTCGGGGCGATGCAGCACGTCGCCGAGGGTGAAGCCGGCCGCGGTCAGCCGGGCGGCTTCGCTCGGCGTGAGCACCGCGTGCGCGACCACGCCGTTCTCCGAGCGTTCGACATGGTGGTCGAGGTCTACTCCGGTGGCGACCAGCGCGTCCAGTTCCGCGGTGCCGGCGAGCAGCACCTCCACGACGTTCGCCGGCTCTCCGGCGACCGGGCCGGAATCGGCCGGTGCGGCGGCGTCCGGCGCGGTCGCCGAGGCCGGACTGACCAGCAGCACGACGGCCGTGGCGGCGGCCAGCGCCGCCGGGACCGGGAGGCGGCGTCGCCACCGCGCGGGTAGGGATTTCGGCATGGTGATGTCTGCCCTTCTGGCTACTCGGCCTGATGGCCGTAGGAGATGGCCGAGGGGCACGCCCGGGGTACGCGGCTCCATCCGTTGGGTCGCGTGCGGTCGTTGCGGCAACCGAGCGCGCGACACGCTGACAAAGGGAAGGTGACGTCGTCCGGCTCCGTCGCCTCGACAGGACCCGCATCGCCGAATTGCGGGGCGTCGAACGATGGTGACGGAGGCTCTCTGGTGACAGTTGGTGGACTGAGGCAATCCTCAGCTGTCACAGCGTGAACTGTCAATCCTATGCGGGGCCCGTTGACTCTCGGGCGGTAGTCCTCACCGAACACGCCGAAGAGGTGGGTAGGTGGGGCAGGTCCCGCGCCAAGCCTTCCTGAGCCCAGAAGGCGTCGACGGACCGCCTGCTGTCTCGGGTCAGGTCACCGCGGAGCGGACGCCGAGGCCGATGAGGACGCGCCGGTGAGCCGGTCGAGGGTACGGCGCACGCATGGGGTGCGCAGCAGCCGTGCGGCTGCGCCGGTGACCGCGGTCCAGCCGGCCAGCCAGAAGGTGTGCAGCAGGGCGTGTGCGGTGGCGAGCACCAACATGGGGACCAGCACCGGCCCGGACGGGTGGAGGAACTGCGGGGCGAGGGTGAGGTAGACGGCGGCGGCCTTGGGATTGTGCACGTCCGACACGGAGTCTCGACCAGGACCGTCACTCATCCGGCCCCGCGAGGAGACCATGGCCCGATCTATAACAGTTACATGCATCGATTTAGACGGTCACTCAAGCCGCTTCTGGTGGATCGATTTGCCCTCTTGACGAGGCCCTTCTGTCGCAGTCTAATTGATGATCATATCCGGGGGGCCGCGCGTGGGAGGGTTCCGGCTCGCCGTTCTGACGTGGCGGGGTTTCCTTATTTTGTCTCGACCAGCGCGTGTAGATCATGGGGCTCGGACGCAACAGGCCGCCCCCGTCCGTTAGAGATATCGCCCTATCGGGAAGGAGCCGGAAATGAGCATGAGGTCTACGAGTCGGCGGCAGTTCCTACGGCGACTGGGAGGCGCCCTTGCTGCCGGAGCAGGCATTGCGTTTTTCCCGGCCGGGTTCGCCTCGGCATCGTCCAAGACCGGTCCGACATCGACCCCTGGCCATACGGGCGGCGGGCCGGCGTACCCGGGAGACCCCGGCTTTGTCGCCACGAGTCCAGGGGAACTAGATGCCGCTAAAGCCAGTTGGGAAACGCCGGAATATGGTTATTATACCGGCCATAATCCTTCTACTCCTGGCACAGCGGTCAATTCTCCATGGCAGCTCGTCGCGGTAAACGCGTCCACCGCCTACGCCCTAGGGTACTGCGGGCAGGGCGTCACGCTGGGCATGATGGATTCGGGCTATAGGGCTACACACGAAGCATTCCAGACCGGGCTGATCGCTTCGGTGAGAGCGGAGGGTGTCTACGGCACGTCCGGCTTCGGGTATCGTAACGCAGCAACCCCGGCGAACCCGTTTACTGCGGGCGAGCCGTTCACTGTGGCCGGCGACCAGGCGAGAACAAGTGACTACGGGCACGGGACCGGCATGCTTGGGGTTACCTCCGGCATGCGCGATGGTAAAGACCAGCACGGCATCGCCTTTGGGTCGAAGATGTATGTCGCCAGGACCGGCGGTTCCGATACCCAGTCCCACGGCCCCTTCCACGATTACGTGTACTGGCATACAGCCAATAAGGCCCTGGTCGGCGCAGGCGCCCAGGTCATCAACAGCAGTTGGGGCTCCTATGTCCAGACTACTGACAGAACCCGCTTTGACGGCTTAGGAAACGACCTTGGAGTCAACGGCAATCTCGCCAACGCTTACCAACTGCGTGGCAAAGACGGCGCCAGCGCCACGGCGATGGCGACCATTATCCCCAACGAGTACCTGAAGGATCTGGAGTACCAGTATTTCCTCTTCAAGAAGAGCTATTCGGAAGGCGGCATTCAATACAATCCGAACTACCCCGGACGCTCCTTCATGGATGCCATCTGGGACGCCATCAAGGTCAGCGGTACCGTCAACGTAAGGTCGGCCGGCAACAACGACTGGAGCAACCCGTATTTTCGCCCGGCGTATCCCTTCTTCAATCCCTTGGCGGAAAAGCAGTGGGTCTCCGTCGGCGGGGTGCAACCGCCCACTGCAGCCAATCCCGAATACACAAAGCAGTTCGGGTACAACGAGGCGGGGCTCGCCAAATGGTGGACCGTGTCTACCCCTTCAAACAGCGTTCGGACCACGAACAGCGGTGGTGACACTAACTATTCAAACTCGAGCGGCACGTCTCCGGCAACGCCCGTTGCGACAGCGGTGATGGGGGTTCTGCTCTCCCGCTATCCGAACATGGACGCCAAGCAGGTGCGTGAGCTGATGTTCACTACGGCGAACAACAAGATGTCTGACGGTGTGAGATTCCTCGGCACTGGGCAAACCTCCCCCTCCGGGGCATCCATCGCCTGGACCGCTCCCGACGGTCTTCCGGACGAACGCTGGGGCTGGGGGATTCCCGATCTGGCCAAAGGCATGTACGGCCCCGGCCAGCTCCTGAGCCCCATGACCTACAAAATGGATAAAGCGCCCCTGGACGTCTGGTCGAACGACATCAGCCAGATCGCGATCAAGGAAAGGGAACGGGAAGATCTGGAGTGGCTGGCGCGCTACAAGGAGCAAGGCATTGCCTACGCCGGTGAATTCAGCCCCAACGTACTGAACCCGGACGGCACGCTTAACGAACAGGCATTCATGCTTCAGGGCATTTTGGCTGATCCTTACATCCAAGCTATCACCAACGGCCATCCCGAGTTGTACGACAAGATCACCTATGAGGACGCCGTCAAGTGGCGCAAGGAATGGATGGACGAGCGCGCGGCCTACATTCAGAACAACATCGACAACAACCTCTACACGGCTTCTCTGACCAAGCAAGGCCCCGGGACGCTGATCATGACGGGCGACGACACCTACGAGGACGGCACGACGGTTGAAGGCGGTAAGCTTTCGATCACCGGCTCGCACGCAAGCTCGATCGACGTCAAGGGCGGCACGCTCGGCGGCAGCGGTTTCGTGGCAGGCAGCATCGACGTCGACAGCGGCGTGCTGCAGCCCGGTCTGTCGTCCGGGGAAGCGGCGTCCGCGGCGTCCCTCACCCTCACCGACGTCGCGCCCGGCAACGTCCTGAACGTCGGCGGCGACGTGACCGTCAGCCGAGCGGGTCGCCTCGCCATCACCATCTCCGGCGACCACGACTACACGAGCGTGCGGGCTGCGGGTGACCTGGTGCTGGACGGCGAACTCGCCCTAGACATTCGCGCGCCTCTCACTCCGGGCACGGTACTGACGATCATGAGAGGCGACTCGATCAAGGGCAACTTCCATTCCCTGCCGGAACGGCGGATCCTGAACGCGGGCCACCACATGTTCAGGGTGTCCTACCAGGACGGCGATGTGACGCTGACCGTCGTGCGGACGCTGCCCAGGGCAGGGTCCGGCGGCGTCTAGCCGCACGTGGCCTGGCCAGCCAGGCTCAGGTTTTGCCTGAGCCTGGCTGGCCAGGCCTTCGCCCAGGTTCAGCCGCCCTGACCGCCATGGTCGATAAACCTGCCGAACCAGTCCAGAACCCGGTCGTAGGCCTGCGCCGCGGCGTTGGCGTTGTGGTTCGGGCCGATGTCGTTGAAGAACACGTGGTTCACACCGGGGAAGACGACCATCTCGTGTTCCAACCCGGCGGCCTCGACGTCCAGATGGCGACCGCACATCAGCCTCGCGTACGCCAACACCGACGGTGCCCCGGTCCGCCGGACCGCCGCGGCCGGCGACGACTCGGCGCTGGCCGACTCGGCCGCGACCGCGTACGCCGACACCGCCTCGTCGTGCCGTCCGGCACGCTCGAACAGCCGCCCCAGGCGGTCCGCGGCGGCCAGGGTCGTCTCCTGGTCCGGACCGGCGAGCGCGACCCGGTACGCCGCGTCGGCCTCGTGCGGCCGCCCACCGCGCCTCAGGGCCTGGCCGCGATGCAGCGCAGCCGCATGGGACCGCGGCCCGCCGAGCTCCGCGAGCTGGTGCTGCGTCTGGCCGCGGAGAACCCGACATGGGGGCATCGTCGCGTGCAGGGTGAGCTGGCTGGTCTGGGTTACCGGAGCGCGGCCAGCACGGTCTGGAAGATTCTGCCCCGGGTCGGCGTCAATCCGGCGCCCGCCCCGCCGTGGGTGTGGATGTCCACAGAGCCGGGCACGATCCGGTGGCCGTCCCGGATGGATACTCGGCGACGGCGGTGATCCGGTCCCCGTCGAGTTCCACGCAGCCCAGCTGGATGACCCAGGTCGGGGTGAACACCTTGCCGCTGATCCGCTCGGTCACGACGCCTGCAGGTAGTCGAGCGCGAGTAGGGCGGCGCCGAGGCTGCCGGCCCCGTCGCCGAGTGCGGCCCGCGCCAGCCGCGGCTCCCGGTGAAACGTAAGCCGCGCGCGCAGCGCCGCCCGGAGCGGATCGATCAAAACGGCTCCAGCCTCGGCGAGCCCGCCGCCGATCACCATCACCTCCGCATCGTAGAGCGCCTGTCCGGTGAGGAGCCCGTCGGCGAGCGCGTCGACCGTGTCGCGCCACACCTGCCCAGCGAGTTCCTCCCCGGCGGCGGCCCGCGCGGCGACGTCAGCCGCGGTAGCGGGCGTACGGGCCAGTTCCCCGTAACGTCGGCTGACCGCGGCCGCCGAAGCGACCGCCTCCAGACAGCCGAGCTGGCCGCAGCCGCAGCGCGGCCCGCCGGGACGTACCACGATGTGACCCAGTTCGCCAGCGGCGCCGTGCGCGCCCGCGTAGGCCGACCCGCCGACCACGTGAGCGGCGGCGATGCCGGTGCCGATCGCGACGAAGAGCACGTCCCGGCTTCCCCGCCCGGCGCCGAGCCGGGCTTCCGCCACGCCGCCCACCCGCACGTCGTGCCCGAGCGCCACAGGCAGCCCGAGCCGCGCGACCGCCAGGTCCCGCAACGGTACGTTCCGGAAGCCGACGTTCGCCGACCAGACCGCCACGCCGGCCACCTCGTCGATCACCCCGGGTACCGCGATGCCCACCGCCACCGGAGTCAAGCCATCGGCGCGGGCCTTGCCGGCCAGCCCCCCGGCGACGGACAGGACGGTCTCCATGACCGCCGCCGGACCTCGATCAGCGCCGGTGGCGTGCCGTTCGGTGTAATGGCTAGTTCCATCCGCCCGGACCAGCGCGGCCTTGATGCCAGTACCGCCCACATCCAACGCGACGACCACCGCGCCTTCGTTCACCGTTTCCCCTCGCCACACTCGCACCTGATCCTGCTGGTCCGCTCACTGCGCTCGCTCACGCCGTCCCGTCGCCGCGCTCGGCGCAGCTTGTTTTCAGGGGCGCCCGGTCCATGTAGCTGTGGTAGGCCCAAGCCGTCCGGGCGTGGCTGCGAAGGAATTGGGTCATCGGTTCCCCCTCTTCGTCGGCGTCTGCGCGCCGCGGCAGATCCTGCGCCATTCGAGCGGTGGGCTGGCGCCGCTGATCGGCGGCGAGCGGGTCATCGTCGTCGCCGCCTCACCCCGCAAACTGGGTTGAGCAAAGGCACATCACGCTCGCGCGACGCTGGCTGCTGGCAGCCGGCCGTGCGGGTCGACGGCCACTAAGCGCCTCACAGACGTCGGCGCGGATGGTGGCCACCGTCCGGGCCGACCCACGTTCACGGGCCGTACAGACCGTCTTGGTGATCATCGTCTGATGGACCTTGTCGCCGAACGCCTCCACCACCGGCTGGTGTGAGACAACGGGGGTGCGATTGGGTGGTGGACATGCGGCCGGCGGATCCGTAGGTTCACCGACTCGGTGGTCGTTGGTGTGCTCTGACGACGCTTGCGGCGGTCCACTGCGCTTCGGGCGACCCAGGGCACCGGGGTCGGGCACGGACAATACCGTTCGTGCCCGACCCCGGGAGCGTCAGCTCAGCCCGCGCCTATGCCTACCGGCGCGGCCGGCCGTTGCCGTCCAGCCACGGGTCCTCCGGCCGCGGCCGGTCGAATGTGGGGCGTGCCTGCGTCCAGTGGCCGCGGGTGAAGTCGGGCACCTTGACCGACTTGAAACCCTTGCCCTTCAGCGACTCGTGGCTGAGCGGGATCACCGAGCACCACGCCGCCGAGTCGTAGACGTCGATGTCCGGGGTCATGCCCAGGCGCATCAACTGGACCATCCGGAAGATGGAGATGAAGTCGCCGCCGCCGTGCCCACCGTACTGGCTGGCCAGGTTCTGCAGGGCCGGCCAGATCCAGTGGTCGTGCTGGTTCATGATCGCGCTGAAGGCACTGCCGGTCCGCCACGCGTGGTTCGTGTGACCGAGCGACTCCAGGTAGATCCGGGCGTTGTCCAGTTCCAAGGAACCCCGGGTCCCGGTGAGCGTGGTCTCCCGGCTGTACGGGTGGGGCGAGTTCACGTCGTGCTCGACCCGGATGAACCGGTCGTTGACGGTCTTGATGAAGACCTGCTTGCGGTCCCCGGAGATGTAGGGATCGTCGTCCCAGGACGGGTGGTCCGCGCCGACGCGCGGGTCCTCCTCGCGGAACAGGGCCAGCGCCTTGGGCCGCGAGGCTACCGCGACGAGTTCGTCAAAGCGGTCGCCGCGGTTGATGTCCAGGCAGGCCGAGACCGGCCCGAGCCCGTGCATCGGGTAGTGGGCGGCGTTCATCCGGGTTTGCCAGCGCCGCCGCCAGTGCTCCGGGTAGTAGGCACCCCCGAAGGTGTACGGCCAGCGCAGGTCGTGGACGTAGCCACCGGAGGCGTGCTGCAACTCGCCGAAAAGCCCCGCCTTGGCCATGTTGAACATCTGCATCTCGGGGCGGAAGTAGTTCACGTTCTCCAGCAGCATGCAGTGCTTGCCGGTGCGCTCGGAGGTACGGACCAGGTCCCAGATGTCGTCCAGGTGCGGCGCGATCGGCAGCTCGATGGCAACGTGCTTGCCGTGCTCCATGGCAGCCTTGGCCATCGGGTGGTGCCACTCCCACGGCGTGGCGACATAGATCAGGTCGATATCGTCACGACGGACGAGCCGCTCGAAGTCCTCCTCGCCGTTGGAGTAGCCGACCGGCTCCTTGTCCTGGAAGCCCTGGGCCATGACTCGGCTGATGGTCTCCGCGACGTGGTCGGGCCGGATGTCGCAGACCGCGGTGATCGTGGAGACGGCGGCCCACCGCATGGCCTGGTCTCCGCCGCGGTTGCCAAGGCCGATGATGCCGACGCGCACCTCGTCGAAGCCCTCAAAGGGCACGTTGACCATGGACTTCTCTTTGCCCTTGATCCGGGCAGGTTCGTCCGCGGGTGCCGCACTGGCCGCCGCGCCCGGAAGTAGGGCGCCGCCCAGTCCGGCCGCGGCGCCCAGCGCGCCCACGCCCTTCAGGACGTTACGACGCGACGGGTGGGACCCGGCCGCCGCGGTGGGCTCGTTCGGGATGGCTTCGTTGGGACTCACGTGGATCAGCTCCTCTGCGGGAATGTGACGCGTCACGCGAAATTTCAAGCAGTATCGATCACTCCACTTGCGAGCGCAATGGCCGATCGGAGATCTTCTGCTTGAAGGTGATCGATTGACGCACGATCCTGGCGCAATTGCTTAACCATGCTGGCGGACGCGGGGGGTCAGTCAGCGCCGGACCACCTGGCCCGGCTACCTTCGGCACCCTGACCCGGGTGTGGAGCGGTCAGCCGTCGAGGATGACCGACCGGGACAGGTTGCGCGGCTGGTCGGGGTTGAGCCCTGCTGCCCCGGCTCTCAGCAGGCACAACTGTTGCACGCGGACCAGATCGGCGAGCGGATCCACCTCGGACCACTCGAAGTGTCCGCCGGTGGATCGGACCTGGTCCGCCAGGCCGACGGGAACCTCTCCGAACGCCCAGACGACCCGGCCGGGCGCGGTGATGCTTAGCGGCCCGTGCCGGTACTCCATGGCGGGGTAGGACTCGGTCCACAGTTGGGTCGTCTCGCGTAGCTTCAGGGCCGCCTCGTGCGCGAGCCCGACCGTCCAGCCGCGTCCGAGGAAGGTGATCTGGTCGGCCGTCGCGGCCGGGCTCGTCGCGTCGGCGCCACGGTCGAGAATCTGCCGTGCCTGTTCGGCGACCGGACGTAGGTCGTGACCGAGGGCCGCCCGCAACAGCGCGAGGGTGGTCGTCGCGAAGCGGGTCTGTACGACCGAACGCTCGTCGACGTCGCTGAGCACGATCGGACGGGCCAGGCTCACCGCCGGGGACGTTGCGTCGGCGGTGATGACGGTGGTCGGCGCACCGTCGCGGCGCTGCTTAAGGACGTCGAGCACCTCGGTCGTGGTGCCCGAGCGGGTAATGCAGAGCACCCGGTCGTAGCCACGGCCGAGTTGGTGTTCACTGGCCGGCCACGCGTCGGTGATGCCCTCGCCGGCGCTTTCGCGCAGGGCCGCGTAGGCCTGGGCGACGAATAGCGATGTTCCACATCCGAGTACCGCGACTCGCTCGCCAGGCTGCGGAAGGTCCATCGCCACGGAGGGCAGCACGTCCAAGACACGGAGCCAGTCATCCGGCTGGGTCTTGATCTCGGCCGTCAGGAAAGTTCCTTCACTCATCGGGTGCCTCGTCCTCATGGTTCATGCGAGCGGGTTTGGAAGGGTCTCCAGAATGGAGCGCTCTGATCGAACCTGTCAAGAAGGCTGCGGAACCGGTCAAGAACATGCATCAGGTCCGGAAGGGACCACCCACGGCCTGAGCAGGAGTTACAGCGAAAGGCCTTGACGTTGCTCGGGGCGGCACCGCAGAATCCCTCCAGGCAACGGCATGATCGTGCACGATTCCAAAGAGAACCGGTCAGGAACGATCACGGCCAGCCAGGATTCCGATCACGACCTTGGCGATGTCCCTGCGTCAGTGGAGGCGGATATGAAGAGATTCGTGCGTTCGTGGGCAGCCGTAGCGGTTGCCGGCCTGACGCTGACAGGTTGCGGCTTCGGCGCCGACGACGGGCAGAGTGAGGGCGGCAGCACGCTGTCGTTCCTGGTGCCCAGCTACAGCGACGGCACTAAGGCGCTCTGGGAGGGCATCATCGCCGACTTTGAGGCGGCCCACTCGGACATCAATGTGGAGCTGGAGATCCAATCCTGGGACAACATCAACGATGTTGTCCGTACCAAGGTCCAGTCGAACGCGGCACCGGACATCCTCAACATCGACGCCTTCTCGGGTTTCGCGGCGGACGACCTGTTGTACTCCGCCGACGAAGTGGTGTCGGCGAACACTGCGGCGGACTTCCAGCAGTCCTTCGCGGACAACGCCTCGATCGACGGCACCATGTACGGCCTGCCGCTGATCGCCTCGGCCCGCACCATGTTCTACAACACCGAACTGTTCGAGCGCGCCGGCGTCGCCGCACCGCCGAAAACGTGGGATCAGTTGCTCGACGCGGCGAAGAAGGTGGCCGGTCTCGGCAACGGCGTCTACGGCTACGGCATGCCGCTGGGCAGCGAGGAGGCCCAGGCGGAGACTTCAATCTGGACCTTCGGCAACGGCGGATCATGGACCAACGGGTCGACCATCGCGGTCAACACCCCCGCGAACCTCGAAGCCGTCACGTTCATGAAACGGATGATCGACGAAAAGGCCACCCAGCCCGACCCCGGGGCTTCCGACCGGACCCCCATGCTGGACGTGTTCATCCAGGGCAAGATTGGCATGGTGGTGGCGCTCCCGCCCACCGTCGGGCAGATCGCGGAGAAGAACCCGAGCCTCAAGTACGCGAGCGCGCCGATCCCCACCAAGGACGGTCAGCCGATGACCCTCGGGGTCGCCGACCACCTGATGGCGTTCAAGAACAAGGGTGACAAGCAGGAAGCGGTCAAGACCTTCCTCGACTACGTGTTCAGCGCACCGGTCTACACGACGTTCGTCGACACCGAGGGATTCCTGCCCACCACCAAGTCCGGTGCAGCGGCGCTGGCCGGCAAGACGAAGATCGCGAGCTTCCTCGAGGTCCTGCCCAACGCCCGGTTCTACCCCAGCACGAACCCGCAATGGGCGACGACCCAGGGCGCGATGCAGAGCCTGATGGGACAGATCGGGCAGGGCAAGGAGCCCGGGACGGTGCTGGATGAAATCCAGGCCAAGGCCAACGGCTAGAGCCTGCGCGGTTCACAAATGATGACCAACCAACTCATGGAAGTGCCGGCACCCGCGATCTCGGCGCGTCGTCAGGCACGCCGGGACCTGGTGGCGGCACTTCCATGGCTGTTGCCGGCGCTGACGCTGATTGTCACTATCGTCCTGTTTCCGGCCGGCTATCTGGTCTGGACCTCGACCCGGGACGTGTCGCCGGTCGGGGTGGACCGCGGCTCGGCCGGGTTCGACAATTATGTGACGCTGTTCGACTCCCCCGCATTGGGCAGGGTGCTGCTCAACACCGCGATCTGGGTGGTCGGCGTCGTCGTGGTGACGCTGCTCGTCTCTATGGCGCTCGCGCAATTCCTTGACAAGGCCTTCCCTGGACGCCGACTGGTTCGACTCGCGGTCATCGTCCCGTGGGCGGCCAGTGTCGTGATGACGGCCACCGTCTTCTACTACGGACTCGATCCCTTCTACGGCGTCATGAACCAGTTCCTGGTCGACCTTGGGATCCTGGATACCGGGTTCGGCTTCACCCGACAGCCGGTGCCGGCCTTCCTGGTGGCCATGGGAGTGGCGGTGTTCGTCTCGCTGCCGTTCACCACGTACACGATCCTCGCCGGGCTGCAGATGGTGCCGCGCGAGGTGGTGGAAGCCGCCTCGGTGGACGGCGCCGGATCGGTGCGGACCTACTGGAGCGTGATCTTCCCGGTCCTGCGGCCGGCGATCGCCGTCGCCGTGCTGATCAACATCATCAACGTCTTCAACTCGCTGCCCATCCTCCGCACGCTGACCGGCAGCATTCCCGGGCACGACGCGGACACCACCACCACATTGATCTTCAAATACATCCAGCAGGACCGCCAGGTCGAGACGGCGAGCGCACTGGGTGTCGTGAACTTCGTCATCGTCCTCGCGGTCATCGGTATCTACCTCCGGGTTGTCCGGCCGATGAGGGACGAGTGAGCCTTGGCGACGACGGCAACCAAATCTCAAGGCGATGAGCGCGCCAAGAAGTCGGTGCGCGCCAGCGGAGACAACGGTCGCACCCGAAGCCGTGGCGGGCAGCGCCACGGCGGCCGCCGATGGTTGATGGCATCGGCCGGCGCGGTGGTGGCGTTGTTCTTCCTGGCACCCTACCTGGTGATGTTGATCGGCTCGTTCAAGCGGCACTCGGAGATCCTGCGCATTCCGGCCACATACGTGCCGACCGAATGGGTGCCCTCGAACTACGCGTCGATGTGGTCCACGCCGGAGACGCCGCTCGCCTACAACCTCGTCTCCACCATAATCATCTCGGCCTGCGGGACACTGCTGGTCCTGGTGGTGGCCATGCCGGCCGCCTATTACACGGCCAAGCACCGCTTTCCCGGACGGCTGGCGTTCCTGCTGCTGGTGCTGGTGACCCAGATGCTCCAGCCGACCGTACTCGCGGCGGGGCTGTTCCGGCAGTTCCTCGCGATCGGCATCGACGACACCTGGCTCGCTATGATCCTCGTCAACGGCGCGTTCAACCTCAGCTTCGCGGTGTGGATCATGCACAGCTTCTTCGCCGGGGTGCCCAAGGAGATAGACGAGGCGGCAATGATCGACGGTGCCAGCAAACTGCAGACGCTGCGGCGGGTAACCCTGCCGGTGGTCTGGCCGGGCATCGTCACCGCGATCATCTTCACGTTCGTCGCGTGCTGGAACGAGTTCGCGGCCAGCCTCGTCATCTTGACCACGGCGGAGAACCAGCCGCTGACCGTCGCCATCACAAAATTCGTCGGTCAGTACGATTCGGCGTGGCAATACGTCTTCGGAGTCTCTATCGTCGGCATCGTGCCCGTGATCATTCTCTTCGCGTTGGTTGAAAAGCGCCTGGTGGCAGGTCTCACGGCGGGGGCCATCAAGTGAGCACGGTCGAGGCCGCCGCCGACCGGGCGGACGGCCGCGACCGCCCCCAGCGCCTGCAGGCGCTGCTCGACATCCTGGGCGCGCGCGGCCGGCTATCCGTCGCCGAGGCGGCCAGCGCCCTGCAGGTCTCCGAGGCGACGGTCCGCCGGGACTTCACCACCCTGGCGGAGCAACAGTTGGCGGCTCGGACGCACGGCGGCGTCGTGGCCACGTCCGTCTCGTACGACCTGCCGGTCCGCTACCGGGGCCGGGGCGACAACGGCGCCAAGGAGCGCATCGCCGCGATCGCCTGCGATCTCGTCGAACTGGGCGACGTGGTCGCGTTCAACGGTGGCACCACCACGTCCGCGACGGCCCGACGACTCGCCGCGCGGGTCGACCTCGCCCAGGCCGATCAGCGGCCGGCCGTGACGGTGGTGACGAACGCACTCAACATCGCCACGGAGATGGTGCTGCGACGCCACGTCCGTACCGTCATCCTCGGCGGTGTGGCACTGCCCCAGTCGTACGAGGTGACCGGGCCGCTGGCCACGATGGTGCTGAACGAGCTGTGGCTCGACGTGCTGATTCTCGGGGTCGACGCGTTTTCCCCCGACGGCGGCACGTCCTGTCACGACGAAGGCGAGGCCGGCATCAACGCGACGATGGTCCGGCGGTCCCGTCGGGTCGTCGTCGTGGCCGGCTCGGAGAAGCTGGGCCGGCACTCCTTTGCCCGGATCTGCGACGTCAACGCGGTGGACACCCTGGTGACCGACGACGGCGCGGACGCGAAGGTCGTCGCCGACCTGCGCGCCGCCGGGGTCAACGTGCTGCTGGCCTGAGGCCCGCCCCGCGCCGTCACGGGGCGAGCAGGGTGACCAGATGGGCGACCTGCCTGGCCACCGCATCCCTGCCCGGACCGAAGTACTTGCGCGGGTCGACCAGGTCCTCGTCGGCGGCGAGCGCACGCCGGACCGCACCCGTAAGGGTCGCGTTGAGATGGGTCGCGATGTTGATCTTCGACATCCCTTGCGCGACTGCCGACCGCAGGCCCGCCTCGGAGACCCCGGACGAGCCATGCAGGACCAGCGGCACCGGCACCTTCGCCGCGATCGCGGCGATCAGTTCGTCGTCGAGGACCGCGTCACGGATCAGCATCGCGTGCGAGGAGCCGACCGCGACCGCGAGCGCGTCGACGCCGGTGGCGGCGACGAAGGCGGCCGCATCGTCCGGATCGGTCCGTACGCCGGGTTTGTGCGCGCCGTCCTTGCCGCCGATCTCACCTAGTTCGGCTTCGACCCAGACCCCGCGCGAATGACACCAGGCGGCGAGTTCCGCGGTCAGGGCGACGTTCTTCTCGTACGAGTACCCGGACGCGTCGACCATCACCGAGGGCACGCCGAGTTCGACCGCCTGCTCGACGAGCTCACGCCGGGTGGCGTGATCCAGGTGTACGCAGACTGGCACGGACGCTTCCGCCGCGATCCGGAGGCAGGCGAGCGCCAGCGGCGCCAGGCTGCCGTGGTAGCGGGCCGTATTCTCCGATAGCTGCAGCACAACAGGGCGTACCGCACGTTCGGCGCCGGCCACGATGCCCTCGGCATGCTCAAGCTGGATGACGTTGAACGCCCCGACGGCCCGGCGGTCCCGCGCCGCCGGGATGACGAGTTCCGCCATCGAAGCCAGCGTCATGCTTCCTCCACTTTCACCTGATCACGCCAGCGCCGGTAGGCACGGACGTCTACCTCACCGGCGACCGGACGGAGCACCGCTGCCGCCGACAGCGCCACCGCGTCGACGAGCAGGCCGCGCCAGTCGACGGCGTCCAGCGACCCGGCGGCCGCGAGCTGCCGGGCGACGGCCGCGCAGGCCGCGTCCCCGGCGCCGGTCGCGTTCCCCTGGATCCGCTCCGGCGGCGCAGCGAGCATGGCCCGATTCGGTCGCACCACAGCCATCCCCTCGGCGCCCAGGGTCAGCACGACGGCGGGGACCTGGCCGGCGGGGGGCAGCAGCCGGCGGGCCGCCCGCACGGCCTCGGCCGGCGTCGAGGGCCGGTGGCCGACCAACTCGGCCATCTCGTCCGCGTTCGGCATCAGCACGGCCCCGCCAGCAGCCGCCACCGCCTGCAGAGCCGGGCCGCTGACGTCCACGACGGCCGGTACTCCGGCGGCGATCGCCGCGTCGACCAAGCGGGCCGGAAGCCCCGGGTCCACGCCGGGCGGCAGGCTGCCGGAGACGACCAGCGCGTCGGCACCGGCCAGGAGTTCACTCACGTGCCGGGTCAGGGCGTCGGCGGCGGCCGGCGGATCCACCGGTGCATAGCCAGGCTCCCACAACGACGTCGTCACTCCGTCGGTCTCCTGTACGACCAGCGTGCGCCGGACGTCCGGCAGTACGTCGAGCAGGTCGGCCGGCACGCCGGCCCGGTCGAGAGCGGCCTGCAGGGCCACGCCCCCCGGACCGCCGCACATGCCGGTGACGAGGACCCGCTCCCCCAGTTCGTGCAGTACCCGGCCGACGTTGACGGCCTTGCCACCGGGGCGTTCGCTGACGGTCCGCACCCGCTGCACCCGGCCCCGGTGCAGTTCCCCCAGCCCATAGGTCACGTCGAGCGCCGGGTTCGGCGCAACGGCGAGAATCACGTTTCCCGCTCGGTCATCGTGACTCCTCGTCAGGGTTTGGTGCCGGCTGCTCAGCATGGAGTTTCATGCTCGATATTACCAAAAAGTTGTCGCTATCGCGCACCCCCTCGACCGGTTCGGCTCGGGTCGACCCCCGCCCAGCTGAGCCCGGCGTCCAAAGTGGCTTCTTGCCTCGCGGCGTGCGCTGATCAATACTGATCGCTATCAGTCGGATCCCGGCAATATCGCTCACAGGAGTTGATCACGTGCCTCCTTCCGCACCGTCGAACATCACCCGTCCACGAACCACAGCGGTCCGATCACGCCGCCTCAGCGTCGGGCTCGCGGCCGTCGCGCTTCTGGTCGGATCCGTCGCCGCACCCACTCCGGCCAGCGCGCGGCAGCCCACGGACGCCCTCAAGATCTGGGTGCCGACCGGCGACTTCGCGTCCTCGTCGTTCGAGCGCGTCCCGCAGGTCACCCCGGAGTCGGTGCCCACCGGTACCGACCGACAACTGTCCTTGACGACCGTCCGGGGCGGACAAGCGTCCGCCCAAATCGCCGTGGCCAGCACCCAGGACCTCGAGAAACTCCGGGTGCAGGTTGGTCCGTTGAAGCCGACCGGCAAGGGCGGCGCGATCTCGAAGGCGATCCAGGTCCGCTATCCCGCCTACATCCCCGACGACCGGGGCGGGATGATCGCCGACCCGCTGCGCGAGGTCGACCGGGTGGACGTGCCCGCCGGCCAGGCGCAGCCGGTCTGGTTCACCCTCGCCGTACCACCGGACGCCCGCCCCGGCACCTATCACAGCCGGATCACCGTGACCGCCCACAAGGTCAAGGCGGTCGAGTACGACCTGACGGTGGAAATCGCCGACGTGACCCTGCCGCCGGTCGCCGAGCGGGACTTCCACCTGAATCTTTGGTTCCAGCCGGACACCGTCGCCGACCAGGCCGGCCTCGAACTGTGGTCCGACCAGCACTTCAAGGCCATCCGGCCGTACCTGGAGGACCTGGCCTCGCGCGGCCAGCGCGTCATCAACTCGGCGATCGCCGAGGACCCGTGGCCGGTGCTGTGGCCGGACGGCCAGTGGCGGTCGCAGACCTACGTGCCGTACCACTCGACCGTCGACTGGTTCCACGACGGCGAGCAGTGGTCGTTCGACTTCGCCAACTGGGACCGTCTGGTCGAGGAGGGTATGCGGGCCGGCGTCGGCCCGTACATCCACGCCTTCGGGCTGCTGATGTTCCGCGGCTACCAGCACGTCGTCTACACCGACACCCGGACCGGTCAGCGGGTGGACCAGGAGGTCTCACTGGGTGGCGCGGAGTGGAAGGACGCCTGGTCGGCGTTCCTCGTCGCGTTCGAGGACCACGTACGGGACCGGGGCTGGCTGGACCGGACCTACCTCGCCTTCGACGAGCGGCCCGCGAGCGAGATGCAGGTGGCCATCGACCTGGTTCGGGAGGTCGCACCGGTCTTCGTCGACCAGATCGCGATCGCCGGATCCGCGAGCACCGACGCGTTCGCGCAGGACCTGTCGCTCAACTACTCCGACGTTGACGACTGGTCGCAGGAGATGATCGACCGGCGCAGGGCGGAGGGCAAGAAGACCACCTTCTACACCTGGTCAAACCCGGCCTACCCGAACACGGTGACCCCGGCCGCACCCCTCGGCGCACGCGTGCTGTCCTGGCTCGGCGCACAACGCAACCTCGACGGCTACCTGCGTTGGGCGTACAACTCGTGGCCGCAGGACCCGTACACCGACGGGTCCTACCGCTACCGCCAGGGCGACGAGTACCTCGTCTACCCGGGCAAGGACGGACCGGTGTCGAGCATCCGGTGGGAGCTGTTCCGCGACGGTCAGGATGACTTCGCCCTGCTCGACCAGCTAGCCGAACGCGGTGGCCAGGACCACCCGGTGCGGGTGGCCGCGCTGGCCGGTGTCGAACCCGCGGCCACCCCCGGGCCGGCCGCCTACCAGGCGCTGCTCGACGCCCGAGCGGCGGTCGTCGAGGCATTGGCGGACTACCCGACCGACTGACCACCGGCCGCCACCGGCACGGCCGGCGGCTTGCCGCGCACGCCGTGTCGCGTGACCTGCGGCGGCCACCGCCAATCGGCCGCGAGCGCCCCTCAAAGGCCGCCTCGACGGAGCGGGCGGTGGCCGTCGCGGCCCCCGCATGCCCGCACACGAACAGGCATCGCCCACCTCTTCAAGCACCTGATGTTCCATCCGTTTACAGCACGGCACGCCCTACGGGCCGAGGGCAATCGACCACTGAAGTTCGGTTTCGCTTCCGGCTGAAGACGATGGCGTCCCTACTGAACGTTGGTGGCGCTAGCCGGTGAAGTGCGGCTTGCGCTCAACACGAGGCACCCGGAGGCCCCCCAGCTCAGGAACGGACGCAGTTGCCTGTGCGTCCATAAGGGTCGGCTACATCAAGAGATCATGTGGGATGTCTCGTGCGAGGCGCCTCGTGCCGGGGCAAGGCCGACGATGCTCGGTGCCGAGGAGATGCTCGAGAAGGCTACGGACAACGAAGTCCTCACTAAGGGGCGGGGCGTCGAACTGCCGGGCTGGTGTCCCTGCCATCAACTCGCTCACCCAACCAAGAGCTTCGAAGGGTCCTGTCGTTGCTGCACGCAGGTCGCGGCCATCGGGGTGGATCCGGTTGCGTCCGTCGCAGTATCCCGACCTCCGAGCACCATCGGAGCACCAACCGGATCGGGCAAGTGCGGGATCACTACGTTGTTGATCGCGTCGGGCCGGTGGGCCCTTCCCAACTTCGATCTCGTTGAGATCGAAGTTGGGGAAGGGCCGCCGGTGTGACGCCTCGCGGGCGCTGCCGGGCGGCGGCCCGCTGCCTCATCCGCTGGCTCGGGAGACCGTGTGGGCGGACAGGTCGAGCCGGAACAGTTCGGCGGCGTTGCGCCAGGCGACCCGCTCGGCCAGTTCGGGCGCCAAGTTGGCGGCGAGCACCGCCCCGTACGCGGCGGCCGGATCGATCAGCGTGGCGTCGGTGCCGAAGAGCAACCGCCGTGGGTTCACGGCCGCCGCCACCGCGGCGAAGCGACCCGCCTCCGTGTGCGAGAAGCAGGGCTCCAGCCAGAGCCGATCCACCCCGTTGGCCGCCTCGATGGCGTGCCGCCACCCGTTCGCGCCCATGTGCCCGGCGATGGCCCGCGCCCCGGGGACGTCCGCCACCGCCTGGGCCAGGTCGAGCGGCGTCGTGTCCCAGGTGTGCACGAGGGCGGGCAGGCCGTGCGCGGCGGCCAGTTCCAGGGCCGCCCGGGTCTGCGCGGAGTTCGCCGGCGAGCCGGTGTAGTCGGTGTGGATCTTCACGCCGACGAACCGGCCGGTGGGCAGCAGCTCGCGCAGGTCCCGTTCGGCGTCGTCCAGCCGGCGCGGGTTGATCGTCAGGTAGCCGAGCAGCCGGTCGTTGCCCTCCAGCACGCGGGCCATCGCCCGGTTGCCGGCGGCCGCGTCGTAGATCACCGCCTCGGTGGCGGAGACCACGGCCAAGTCGATGCCGTACCGGTCCATCACCGCGAGATTGGTCGCGACCGCGCCGACCTCCATGCTGAAGAACCACGGCCCCCAGTGGGCGTGCACGTCGATGATCATCGGGCCAGCCCCAGGATCCGGCGGGCGTTTCCCCCGGTCACCGCCGCGACCGCGGACGGACCGATCCCGGTCCGGGCCAGCCGCAGCCGCGGCACGACGGGCTCGTAGAACGGGGTGCGGGAGCCGTAGAGCAGGCGCTCGACGCCGAGGTGCGCGGCGACGGTCTCCAGCGCATCCGGCGAGTTGAGCAGCCGGGTGGAGGTGTGGAAGCCCGGCTCGTCGCGGGCCACCACCACGAAGTCGCCCAGGTGGTAGAAGTGCGTGTCGAGGAAGACTACGGTCGCGCCGCGCAGCGGCCGCCAGAACCGGCGGACGTCTCCGCCGGTGAGGACGACCAGGCCGGCCTCGGCGGCCCGGCGGGCGACATGCCGCACAGACGGGAAGTCCGCCTCGACGCGCTGCTCGTCGGGGAACAGCCGAACGGCCCGGAAGCCGCGCTCGGCGAGCCGGACGACCTCCCGCTCGGCGCCGAGCGGGTCGCGCAGGTCCAGCCCGCCGACCGGCAGTACGCCGGGGCCGGCGAGGGCGGCCACCTCGTCGTTGCCGCTGCGCACGTCGAACAGGGCGGCGCGCAGGCTCGCCACGGCTGCCCGCTCGATGCCGTTGGCGGCCAGCGTGTCGGCGACCGCCGCCGGCTCGCCGCCAGGCCCGGGCCGATCGGCGTACCGGCCGACGAGCACGTCGATGTCGAGGGTGATCGGCGGCAGGTCGCCGGCCACGAATGGGTTGCCGGTCACCCGCGCCCCGCCACCCGCAGCACCCGGTCCCGGTCGCCGTCGGGCAGCGCCGGTGCGTGCGGGTCGCCCGCGTGGCCCACCGGGATCCGCCCTTCCTCGGCGGCGATCCAGAGCATGCGCTGCACGTACCCTTCCATCGGTTCGGTGAACGTGACCTCGGCCTGCCGGTCGAGGTCGGCGGAGGCGGTGACGAACTCGTCGTAGCGCTTGTCGGCGTAGGCCCGCAGCACCCGGGCGGTGACCGGGACCGCGGCGGCGGCCAAGCCGACCAGGGCTGCCTCGGCGCCCCACATGAGCGACGGGCCGAACATCCGGTCCTCGCCGGTGACCGCCAGCCGGTCGGCGCGGTGCGCGGCGGCCAGGGCTGCCTGGCAGGCGAGGGCGTCGTGCAGCCGGGCCACCTTCACCCCGGCGACACCGGGGTGTCGCAGCAGCTCGGCCAGCGTGGGCTCGGCGTACGGCCGCAGGTAGAGGTCGAAGGCGAGCATCGGCAGGCCGGCGGCGTGCCAGAGCGCGTCGTGGTGGGCAACGGGATCGTTGTGCACCGGGAAGACCAGCAGGCCGGCCGCACCGAGGGCGGCCGCCCGCGCCGCCTGCGCAACCACCTCGTCGGTCCGCTCCCCCGGCTGGCCGCCGACGCCGACGATCACCGGCGCCCCAGTGTCGACGGCGCGGCGGATGACCAGAGCGCGGGTGGACTCGTCGTGGTACGGGCCGCGTCCGGTGTGCGCAAGCACCGCCAGGGCGTCCGCCCCGTCGGTGACCAGCCCTCGCAGATAGCGGCCGAGCACGTCCGGGTCGACGGCGCCGGTCGCGTCCACCGGGGTGGCGGTCGCGGCGATCAGCCGCCAGCGCAGCCGGTCGCGCAGCGCGGCGGCGATCGGAGCGATCACGAGGTCACCGCGGCGCGGACGGCCCGGGCGATCTCGTCGACGTGGGCGTCGGTGTACCGCTCGTTCCAGTCGACCACCAGTAGGGTCCGCTCGATCATCCGCTCGGCGATCGGGAACGACCCGGGTCCGTAGGCCGGCAACCGGTCCGCCGGTGGCACGGTCAGCGGGAAGCGGGAGTCGCCGTAGACGGGGGCCTCGGTCAGCGCCGGGGCGCAGTGCAGCGGCTGTTCCAGGTAGCCGGCGCGGGCGGGGATCCCGGCGGCGGCTAGTTTCCCGGCCACCCCGTGGTTGGTCAGCGGCGGGTCCAGCACGATCGGGAACAGCCACCAGGCGTGCGCGTCCACGTCCGCCGGCAGGTGCACGCCGGGCAGGTCGGCCAGCGCGTCGACCAGCCGCCGGGCGGTGCGTCGCCGGTCGGCGAGCACCCCCGGCAGCTTCGCCAACTGGGCCCGGGCGACGGCTCCGGCGAGCTCGGTCATCCGGTAGTTCAGGCCGAGGCCGACGTGCCGGCGGGACTCGTCGCGCGGCCAGCCCTTGTCGGCGAAGAGCCGCATCCGGCGGGCCAGCACCGCGTCGTCGGTGACGGCCAGACCGCCGTCGCCACAGGTGATGTGCTTCCACTGCTGGAGGCTGAAGCACCCGATCGCGCCGGCCGCGCCGGCGAGGGTGCCGTCCGGGTAGCGGGTGAGCCACGCCTGGGCGCAGTCCTCGATCAGCGGCACGCCGGCGGCATCGGCGACCGCGCGCAGGTCGGCGGCAGCGCCGAACAGGTGCACCGCGAGGATCGCCCGCGTGCGCGGCCCGATCGCGGCGGCGACCGCCGCCGGATCCAGGTTGCCGGTGTACGGATCGACGTCGGCGAACACCGGCACCGCGTTCTGCGCGAGAATGGGCGCGACCGTGCCGAAGTCGCTGATCGGAGAGGTGATGATCTCGTCGCCCGGATCCGGCGCGACGGCGGCGACGGCCAGGTGCAGGGCCGCGGTTCCCGAACTGGCGGCGACGGCGTGCGACACTCCATGGCGGTCGGCCATCTCGCGTTCCAGGGCGCGGACCTCCGTGCCCCAGACCGAGCTGAGCATGCCTGACTCGAGCACCCGGCTGACCGCGGCCAACTCCTCCGCGCCGATCGTCCGGCCGCTGGCGTCGGCCATGCTGGGAAACGACGACACGTACCCTCCCGGGCTACAGTAATACCGGGCCTGACCGTAATCTTGTGCTGCGAACAATGCAACCCCCGACAGGAGGCAGCGGTGACCATCGAGATCGGGGTCATCGGTCCGCACGACCTGGTCGACGACGTGGCCGCGACCTGCGAGGAGCAGCCCGGCGTCACCGCCCGCCGGCTGCACTACGACCACGAGTCGCAGGCCCCCGCGATCGTCGAGGCGCACGCCGGCCAGGTGGACGCGTGGCTGTTCACCGGCGTGGTGCCCTACACCCTCGCCCGGGATGCGAACTCCCTCAACCGTCCGGCGGTCTTCGTCGACTACACCGGAGCGACGCTGCTCCAGGCCGCCGTGCGGTTGTTGCGCGCCGGGCACGACGTCACCCGGATGTCGATCGACACCGTCACCGGCGCCGACGTCGCGACCACCTTCGGCGAGGCGGTCCTGCCGATGGACCGGGTCCGGTCGCTGCCGTACCGCAGCGGCCTCAGCTCGGAGGACGTGGTGGCATTCCACCAGCGGCAGCGCAAGGCCGGCGCGGACGTCGCGGTCACCTGCATCAGCTCGGTGTACGAGGTGCTGCGCCACGAGATGCCCGCGTTCCGCCTGGCCCCGTCGAACCACTCGGTCCGCACGGCGCTGCGCCAGCTCCTGCTGCAGGTGGGCAGCCAGGCCCAGGAGGACGCCCAGATCGCGCTCGGCCTGGCCAACCTCTCCGACGGCGACGACGGGCTGCTCAAGGAGGTCGCCGGGCTCGGGGGCACGCTCGCGCGGTTCGCCCCGGACACGTACCTCATCGTCACCACCCGTGGCCCGCTGCACGACGCGACCGGCGGGTTCACCGCGCTGCCGATGCTGCGCCGCCTCGCCGACCGGCACGAGACCGTACAGATCGGCTTCGGCCTGGGACGCAGCGCCGCAGAGGCGGAGAACCTGGCGCGGCGGGCGCTGAGCCGGGCACGCCGGGTCGGCCCGACCACGGCGGTGCTGTCGCTGCGCGGCGAGACCGACATCGTGCTCGAGTCGACCACGCCGGCCCCGCCACCGTCGGAGGTGAACCTGGCCGTCATCGCCCAGCGGGTCGGCCTGTCGGTGCCCACCCTGCTGCGGCTGCGGGAGGTGCGCACGACGGTCGGCGACGAGCCGCTGACCAGCCGGGAGGTGGCCGACCAGCTGCGCGTGCAACAACGCACCGCCCGACGGATGCTGTACCGGCTGGAGCTGGCCGGCCTGGCCGAGCGGACCGGCAACCTCGCCTCCGGCACCAGCGGCCGCCCGCTGACGCTCTACCGGCTGACCCTCTGAGACGATCCGGCCCACGCCCCCGTCGGCGTGGACCGGATCCTCTCGGCACGCGTCAGGACAGCCACTCGTCCAGGTGTTCGGCGACGAAGTCGTCGTCGCGCAGGTGCTGGTAGGCCCGGTG
This sequence comes from Micromonospora sp. NPDC049301, assembly GCF_040678715.1. NCBI lineage: Bacteria > Bacillati > Actinomycetota > Actinomycetes > Micromonosporales > Micromonosporaceae > Micromonospora > Micromonospora sp. NPDC049301. The sequence goes on from NZ_JBFAQO010000007.1 coordinate 322,706, forward strand.
CACCCGGTCGAGTTCGGCGAGCTGTCCCGGCGAGAGCTCCTCGTCCGGGTCCAGGCACCACCGGCCGGCCAGCAGGCCCTGCCGGCGCAGCACCTCGTGGATGCCGGGAATGCAGCCGTGGTAGCCGTTGGCGGCGTCGAAGATGGCCGCGTTGGCGTCGGTCAGGTGACCGTCCAGGGTGAGCAGCCGACGCAGCGCGGTGTCGTCACCGGCCCGGGCCCGCCGGGCCTCGTCGAGCAGGGTCACCGCGGTGCGCGCCCAGACCGCCCACTGGCCGAGCAGGCCGCCGACGAACTCGACCTCCACCGCCCGCCCGTCGACGACGACCCGGTGCGGCGCCACCAGGTCGGCCAGGATGTGGTCGTCGTTGCCGGTGTAGAGGGCGAGGTCGCCGTTGCGGCCGGCCGCGCAGACGCCGTGCAGCACGTCGAGCGTGCGGTAGCGGTCGAACGGCGCCACCTTGATCCCGACCACCGAATCGAGGGCGGCCAGCCGGGCCCAGAAGTGCCGGGACAGCACCCGGCCGCCGACGGCCGGCTGCAGGTAGAAGCCGATCACCGGCAGGACCTCGCCGACCGCCCGGGCCCGTTCGACGAGAGCGTCCTCGTCCAGCGGCCCGTACGGCGACAGCAGCACCATGTGGTAGCCGAGCGAGGCCGCCAGTTCCGCCTCGGCGACGGCCTGCGCGGTGTCCCCGCAGGCCCCGGCGACCAGGATCGCGTCCGAGCCGGCCGCGGTCTCGGCGGCCAGTTCCAGCACCGGGGCGAGCAGGCCCACCTGCGGGTCGTGGATGGCGAACTGGGTGGTGTGCACGCCGACGGCGATGCCGCCGGCGCCGGAGGCGAGGTAGTAGCGGGTCAACGCCCGCTGCCGGCGCTCGTCGAGCGTGCGGTCGGCGTCCAGGGCGAGCGGGTGGGCGGGGATGACGCACCCGTGCCGGAACCGGGCCAGCGCGGCGGCCTGTCGGGTGCTCGATGCGGTCAACACGGTCTCTCCTAGAACTTGCCGTCGCGGCGCTGGAAGCCGGTCGGCTTGTCGAGCAGGGGCTGGCCGTCGGCGACCCAGTCCGCCGTCAGTTCGATCAGCTCGGCGAGGGGTACGTCGGGGTAGCCGAACAGGCCGTGGCAGAGCTGGGCGTTGGACAGCAGCGCGGTCGGCGCCTCGGTGCCGGTGAGGATCGGCTCGCGGCCCAGCCGCGCGGCGACCGCGGCGGCTATCTGGCGGACCGAGACCAGCTCCGGCCCGGTCAGGTTCAGCACGAACGGCGGTGTGGCGGTGTGGTGCAGGGAGCGCAGGACGACCTCGTTGGCGTAGCCCTGCCAGACGACGTTGGCGTGTCCCATGGTGAGGTCCACCGCCTGGCCGGCGTGCACGGCGCGGGCGATGTCCACGAGCACGCCGTAGCGCATCTCGACGGCGTAGTTGAGGCGGATCAGGGCCAGCGGGGTGTCGTCGCGCAGCGCGAAGTTGGTGAGGATGCGCTCGCGGCCCAGGCAGGACATCGCGTACTCGCCGACCGGCTGGAGCGGGGTCTGCTCGACGCAGCCGCCGGCGGTCACCGGCACGAGCGGGTAGACGTTGCCGGTGCTCAGCGCCACCAGGCGTGACCCGGCGAAGCGCTGCGCGACCCGGCCCGGCAGGTAGGTGTTGGTGGCCCAGGTGGCGTGCTCCCGGCCGGAGGTGCCGAACTTGGCACCGACCAGGAAGACGACGTTCGCCGCGTCGGGCAGCGCGGCCAGCGCGGCGTCGTCGGCGACGTCCGCCTCGACCACCTCGGCGCCCTCATCGCGCAGCGCGTCGGCCAGGCCTGCCTCGGAGAAGCGTGACACGGCGACGACCCGCGCGCCGGTGCCCGCCGCCGCGACCCCCCGCAGCGCCAGCCGCACCAGGCTGGGCCCCAGCTTGCCGCCCGCGCCGAGGACCAGGATGTCGCCGTCGAGCTTGCGCAGGTCGTCCACCAGGACGTCCCGCGGGCGGGAGAGCCGCTCCTCCAGGTCCGTCACCGTACGCATGCCACCACACCCCTTCCGAAGTAACGGTCATGACCGTAACTTCCGGCCACGGGAGCGTCAAGGTGTCCGGGGAGGTGGGTCGACCGGCGCGGGCTCGACGGGCACGGCGAACCGGCCGTCCGGTTCGCACGTCAGGGGCAATCGGCCGGCTGCCCGGTGTCAGGCCGGGCGGGCTGCGCGGCGTCCGGCCGGGCGGGCTGCGCGGCGTCAGGCCGTGGCGCGCGCTGCGGCGAGAAGGCCCAGCACCGCCCGGGTCTGCGCCCACGGCACCGGGCTCGGCCCACCTCGGACCATGCCCCGGAACGCGTCGATGGTGGCCCGGTAGCCGAGCTGGTCCGGGCCGCCGCGCAGCACCACCCGCTGCTCCCCACCGCCGGTGTGGACGGTCACCTCGTACGCCTCGCCCTCGCTGACCCCGAGCACCTCGACCGCGCCGGGCACCCCGTCCTCCCACTGCAGCGCCAGCAGCCCGGTGTCCTCGGAGTGCAGTCCCCGGTGCCGGCGTACGGTGCCCGCGGCCCCGACCAGCCGTACCGCCGGCCCGAGCAGCGCGACCAGCAGCTCCACGCCGTGCAGTCCCATCATCACCAGTGTGCCGCCACCGACGGCCGGGTCGTCCTGCCACGGGTTGTAGCCGGTGGCCCAGAGGCCGACATCGTGGCGCACCGTGGCCCGGACCGACAGCACCTCGTCGCGCGGCACGTCGAACGCCACGAAGTCCGGCGCGAAGCGCAGCACCGAGGAGGTGAGCACGAGCTCGGGCGCCCGCTGCACGACGCGTTCCAACCGGTCGAGCTGCCCGAGGGTCGCGGCGGCCGGCTTGTTGACGAAGCAGGGCAGCTCGCGGGCCAGCACCTGGGCCAGCGCGTCCGGCACGTCCGGGGTCGGGACGGTGAGCACCACTCCGTCCGGGCCGGTCGCCAGCAGCGCGGCCAGGTCCGGCGCCACGGCGACGTCCGGCTGCTCGGCCCGGAACCGGGCCAGCCGCTGCGGATCGGGCTCCCACACCACCAGCTCAGCGTGGTCACGCAGCGCGCGGGCGTCGGTGTAGGGGTGACTGGTGGCGAGTCCGGCCAGAGCGATGCGCATGAGCGCAGAGGCTACTTCTCCGGTCTCCGGCCGCGCCAGAGCAGGTCAGCCCGGGTCAGCCCGTCCGGGCGAGCTGCTCCGGCCGCACCTCGTGGGCCAGCGGCCGCCCGCGGAGGAACCGGTCGATCTCGGCCACCACGATCGCGCCGGCCCGCCGCCGCGACTCCACCGTCCCGGCCGCCTCGTGCGGCGTCAGCAGCACGTTCGGCAGCCCGCGGAGCGGATGGTCGACCGGCAGCGGCTCGGCGTCGAAGACGTCCAGCGCGGCGTCGATCCGGCCGGTGCGCAGCGCGGCGAGCAGCGCGGTCTCGTCCACCAGCGCCGAGCGGGCGGTGTTGACCAGCAGCGCCCCGTCCGGCAGCAGGGCGAGCTCGCGTGCCCCGATCATCCCGGCGGTCTCCGGCAGCACCGGAGCATGCAGGGAGACCACCAGGCTGCGGGCAAGCAACTCGTCGAGGCCGACCCGTTCGACGCCCAGCGTCACGGCCTCCGCGCCGGACAGGTAGGGGTCGGCCACGAGCACCCGCGCTCCGAGCGCCCGCACCAGGCCGAGGTACGCCCGGCCGGTCCGGGACGCGCCGACCACCCCGACCGTCGCGCCGCGCAGCTCCCGGCGGGGCGGGGCGCCCTTCGCGCTCGCCCAGTCGGCCCCGGTGCGCAGCGCGTGGTCGAACCGGTGCAGCCGGTGCAGCAGCGCGAGGGTCAACGCGAGGGCCTGCTCCCCCACTGCGTACGCCATCGCGTCGCCGGCCTGGGTGACGCGTACCCCGCGGGCGAAGCTCTCCGGGGTGACGAACGGTTTCACGCTGGCCCCGGTGTGCGCGAGCAGCCGCAGCCGTGGCGCGGCGGCGAGCGCCGCGGCCGTCAGCGGTGCGGTTCCCCAGCCGGTGACGACGACGTCGGCGTCGGCGAGCAGTCCCGCGAGCACGGCCTCGTCGCCCACGTCGGCGCGGTCGGCGGGCAGCCGCACCTCGCCGAGGCGCTGCAGCGCGGCCCAGGTGTCGGGGTCGAGGAACAGCTCGCGGACGTACGGCGTCGCCGCCACGGCGATGACGGTCACCCCTTGATGCCCGTGGTGGAGACGCCCTCCTGGAAGTACCGCTGGCCAATCAGGTAGGCCATGAAGATGGGCACGAACGCCACCACCGAGCCGGCGAGCAGCATGTTCAACGGCACGTTCTCCTGTTGCAGCGAGGCGATGCCGGTGGTGAGGGTCCGCATGTCGAGGCTCTGCCCGACGATGAGCGGCCACAGGAAGTCGTTCCAGTGCCAGAGGAAGACGAAGACGCCCAGTGTGGCCAGGATCGGCTTGATCAGCGGCAGCACGATCGAGACGTACACCCGCCACTCGGAGCAGCCGTCCAAGCGGGCCGCCTCGAACAGCGAGTCGGGCAGCGACGCGATGAACTGGCGCATGAGGAAGACCGCCTGGGCGTTGGCCAGCGTCGGCACGATCATGCCCCAGTAGGTGTCCACGCCGTTCAGCTCGGAGATGATGATGAAGGTCGGGATCATCGTGACGTGGTACGGCACCATCAGCATCGCCAGGAACGACCAGAACATCGTCTCCTTGCCCGGGAATCGCTTCTTGGCGAAGGCGTAGCCGGCCATCGAGGCGAACAGCAGCACGCCGACGACGGACACCACCGAGTAGACGAGCGTGTTCCCCATCCAGCGCAGCACGCTCTTGGCACCGATGACCTGGTCGTACGCCTCCGTGGAGAACGGCCAGGGCAGCAGACTGTCCGGGAAGGTGACCGGCCCGGTCGGCTTGAGCGACAGCACGACCATCGCGTAGAAGGGGAAGAGGGTGAGCACGGCACCAGCCAGCAGCAGCGCGGTGCGCCCGATCACCCAGCCCCGGCCGGCCCGGTCCGCGCGGTAGGGACGCCAGGCCCGCCGGGGCCGTTCGGTGGCCGGGGCGGCGGCGGCCGGGGGCGTGATGGTGTCGGTCATTCTTCCCTCCCCAGGGTCAGCCGCTGGATCAGCGCCACGACGATCGTCATCACGAACAGGGCGACCCCGACCGCGCTGGCGTAGCCCAGGTCGAAGTACTTGAACCCCTGGTCGTAGAGCAGGTAGACGAGGCTGTAGCTGGAGCGGACCGGCCCGCCGCCGGTCATCACGTAGATCATGTCGAAGACCTGGAACGACACGGTGGTCTCGATGATGGCGACGAAGAACAGCGCGGGCCGCAGCTGCGGCAGCGTGACGTACCGGAAGCGCTGCCAGGCCGAGGCGCCGTCGGTCAGCGCCGCCTCCTCCAGTTCCGCCGGGATGTCCTGGAGCCGGGCGAGCAGGATGAGCATGCCGTAGCCGAAGCGGGACCAGACCGATACCAGCACCAGGGCCGGCACCACCAGCGCGCTGTCGGCGAGCCAGGAGCCGGCCGGCAGGCCCAGCGCGCCCATCGCCCGCGACCACGGCCCACCGTCGGCGAAGACCCAGGTGAAGACCACCCCGGCGAGGACCAGGCTGGTCACCACGGGCAGGAAGAAGATGGACCGGAAGAGCTTCGCGCCGCGAAAGGCGCGGCGGGTCAGCAGTGCCATGCCGAGGGAGGCCAGCATCGACAGGGGTACGGACAGCGCGGTGAAGAGGACCGTGACGCGCAGCGCCGACCAGAAGGTCGGGTCGTCGATGAGTCGGCGGAAGTTCTCCAGGCCGGCCCAGCTCGTGTCACCGCCGATGGTGTAGTCGGTGAAGCCGAGGATCACTCCGGCGATCGCGGGGGTGAACCGGAAGATGGCGAAGAGCAGCAGGAACGGCAGGACGAACAGCAGGGCCGTGCCGGCCTCACGGGCGGACGGCCGGCGGAGGCGCCGGACCTCGCTCCCCGGCCGGCGTGGCCGCCGGACCTGGCTCTCCGGTAGTGCAACCATCTGACAACCTTTCTCGGCGGCTCGCGGTGGGCAGGGTACGCCCACCGCGAGCCGCGCCAGGATCAGCGGAGCAGCGGTGCGGCGGCCTTCGCCGCGTCGTCGAGCGCCTGCTCCACTGACTTCTTGCCGAGCAGGGCGGCCTGGATCTCCGGGAAGAGGACGCCCTGGACGTCCCGGGCCTTCTCGTGCAGCGGGCCGACGGTGCTGGTGGCTACCTGCTGCTCCTGCACACTGAGGACAGGGTCACCGGCGTAGAGCGTGCCGGTGGACTTCCGCGGGGAGAAGAAGTTGGAGGCCAGGTCGTACTTCTTCGTGTTCTCGGCGTTGGTCGCGAAGGCGATCCACTTGCCGGCCGCCTCCTTGTTCTTGGCGCCCTTCAGCATCGACAGGGAGCCAACGGTGCCGTAGCCGATCTGCTTGACGTCGGTGAGGTGCGGGACGGCCTGGATGTTCTCCTTGCCCCACAGCTTCTCGACCTCCGCCACCGGCACGTGCCAGACGCAGCCGACCTTGTTCTGGCCGATGCGGGTCTGCTCGATCGACGGGACGTTGGTGATCAGGCTCTTGTCGACGTAGCCGCCGTCGACGAGTTGCTTCACAAAGGTCAGCGCCTTCTTTCCGGCGTCGCTGTTGAAGGCGACCGACGTGCCGTCCGGGCTGAACACGTCACCGCCGGCCGACCACAGCAGCGGGTAGAAAGTCTGGTTCAGGGTCTGCTTGGAGTCACCGGGGTACGCCGCGATGTCGTAGCCCTTGGCCTTGAACTTCGGCGCCAGGGTGAGCAGGTCGTTCCAGCTGGTGGGGTAGGTCGTCTCGCCGACGGCGGCGAAGACCTTCTTGTTGCAGATCGGGGTGGCGGCGCTGGTGAGGATCGGCGCGCCCATCATCTTGCCGTCGATGCTCACCGACTTCGTCAGGTTCTCGTGGTAGTCGCTCTTGGCCGCGTCGTCGAGGTACTTGTCGACCGGCTCGATGTTGCGGGCGTACTTGGGCAGCTGGTCGGGGATCAGGTAGACGACGTCGGGCCCCTTGTTGCCGGCGATGGCGGTGGCCAGCGCCTGGTCCCGGTTGGCCCAGGGGAAGACTTCGGTCTTGACCTCGATGTTCGAGTTGGCGGACTGGAACGCCTTGACGGTCTCGTCCCAGTGCGCGCGGTGCTTCGCCTCGTCGACGATCACCGGATATATCCACATCGTCACGGTGGTCTTGCCGGAGCCACCGGAGCCGGAACCGCCACAGCCCGTGGCCACGAGTGCGGCGACGAGCGCCACCGCGACGGCCGACAGCCTCTTGCGAACACGCATCTCGCATCCTTCCGGGGGAGTCAGGTTCGCCGTACATTAACTTACGGTCCGGGCCGATACTAGAGCCGAAGAGTATCGAGGTCGCACCGTTACTGTTCGTACGAGCGTCGCGCCGGATCGATCCAGCCCCGTAATAGTGAAGGAACCCGATGACCGTCTCCCTGGCCATCGTCGGCGCGGGCGACCGCGGTACCACCTACGCCGGCTACACTCTGCGTTCCCCCGACGAGGCGCGGGTCGTCGCCGTCGCGGAACCCCGGGACGCGCACCGCACCACGCTCGCCGACGCACACCGGCTGCCGCCGTCCGCCCGGTTCGACTCGTGGCAGGCCCTGGCCGCCCGGCCCCGGCTGGCCGACGCGGTCGTGCTGGCCACCCCCGACCGCGAGCACGCCGAACCGGCCGCCCGCTTCGCCGCACTCGGCTACCACGTCCTGCTGGAGAAGCCCATCGCACCGATCGAGGCCGAGTGCGAGGCGGTCACCGCGGCGGCGGAACGCGCCGGCGTCCTGCTCGCCGTCTGCCACGTCCTGCGCTACACCCGCTACACCGAGGCGGTGAAGCGGTACGTCGAGGCGGGCACGCTCGGCCGCATCGTCGGCGTGGAACACCTGGAGCCGGTCGGCTGGTGGCACTTCGCCCACTCCTACGTGCGCGGCAATTGGCGCCGCGCCGACACCTCGTCCAGCAGCCTGCTCACCAAGTGCTGCCACGACCTCGACTGGCTCCGCCACGTCGTGAACGACACCCCGGTACGGGTCAGCAGCGTCGGCGGGCTGCACCACTTCCACCCCGGCAACCGGCCGGTCGGCGCCGCCGACACCTGCCTCGACTGTCGCGTCGAGCCGCACTGCCCGTACTCGGCCGTCCGCTTCTACCGCGACTGCCTCGCCGATCCCGACCGTCGGGTGTGGCCCCTGTCGGTGGTGACCCGCGACCTGACCCCTGCCGGAGTGACCGAGGCGCTGCGGAACGGCCCGTACGGGCGGTGTGTCTTCACCGGCGGCAACGACGTCGCCGACCACCAGAGCGTGACGATCTCCTTCGCCGGCGGGGCGACCGCCACCCTGACCATGAGCGCCTTCACCCCCGGCGGTCACCGGCGCACCCGCATCATGGGCACGCACGGCTACCTGGAGGGCGACGGCGAGCAGGTCACCGTCACCGACTTCGTTACCGGCGCCACCGTCACCACCGACACGCGGGGCGGCGGGGCGGACGCCGGAACCGGCCACGGCGGAGGGGACATGCGGTTGATGGCGGCCTTCGTCGAGGCCGTGTCGACCGGTGATCGGTCCGCGGTGCGGTCGGGGCCACAGGAGTCCCTGGACAGTCACCGGATGGCGTTCGCGGCGGAACGCAGCCGGCTCGCGGGCGGGATCCCCGTCGCGCTCGCCGCGCCCGACAGGGGCCGACCGAGCCCGGCAACGACCCCGCCGGCGCTCCGGGCCGATGTTGATTCTTCGACGAATTGATGATTACGGTGAGGGCCAAAATAGACGAAGGGATGTTTCATGGCCCTCGATCGACCACGGCGCGCCGCGCCGCTCGCCGCCCTCGTGACACTGCTCGCCGCCACCGCCGTCGGCGTCCCCGCGCGCGCTGCACCGGTGACAGAAGTACTGGTGGGAACCCCTCACCACAACCTCGCGATCTACGGCGCGACGTTCGGGTCGACCGCCGCCGGCGACTACGCGTACGCCGTCGCCCGCGGCACCACCGGCGAGTTGAGCGTGGTGGACACCCGCACGGCGGAGGTGATCCGGACAATGCCGTTACCCGGCGCTGGAGGATCCTGGGGCGGCACGGTCATGCCCGACGGCACCGCCTACATCGGTGCCGACAGCAAGCTCTTCCGCTACCGGCCCGGGGCCGACCAGGTGGAGGACCTGGGCTCGCCCGTACCGGGCGAGACCGCCACGTGGCGCCTGGCGAACGACGGCCGGCGGGTGTTCGTCGGCACCTTCCCCAACGGAAAGGTTTACTCGGTCGACCACCGCAGCGGGGCAGTACGCGACTACGGCCAGGTCTGGCCCGGCGAACAGTACGTGCGCAGCCTCGGCGTGGCGAACGGAAAGGTCTACGCGGGCCTGGGCACCGTCGCCCGGATCGTGGAGGTGGACGTCGAATCCGGCGACCGCCGCGAGATCCCGCTGCCGGAGCAGTACCGGGCCGAGCAGTTCGTCTACGACCTCGACGTCCACCAGCAGACCCTCTTCGCGCGGCTGACCAACAGCAACCGGCTGCTGGTCCACGATCTCAGGACCGGCGAGTGGGTCGCCGACCTGGGCACCAGCCCCGGGTTGAACGTCTCGCCACCGGACGCCAAGAAGAACGTCTACTTCGGATCGACCGGTGGCCGCCTCATGGCCTACAACCTGAACACCCGCACCGTCACCCCGACCGGCTTCACCGGATTCGGCACCGCTCGCGGCTTCGGCTGGACCCACCTCGACGCCGACGGTTGGCCCGGCCGGACGCTGGTGACGATCAGCCTGGGCGGGATGCTCTCCTACTTCAACCCGCAGACCGGGGCGCACAAGGTCGTCTCCTCCGGCGTGCAGGGCCTGCCCGCCCAGTTGCAGACCGTGGTAGCCGGCCCCGACGGCAAGATCTGGTCAAGCGCCTACCCCAGCGGCGGGATCACCTCGTACGATCCCGCCACCGGCACCTTCACCGAGAATCCCACCGCACTGGGCCAGGCCGAAGGGCTGCACTCGTACCGCGGCCTGATCTACGCCGGTGTCTACCCGGGCGCGAACCTGTTCGAGCTCGACCCGGCCAGGCCCGTCGTCCGGGGCAGCAACCCGCGCCAGTTCGGGTCGCTCAGCTCGGCCCACCAGGACCGTCCCTTCGCCATCACCGGCGTCGGTGACCGAATCGCGTTCGGGACGATCCCGGAGTACGGACAGCTCGGTGGCGCGCTCGCGATCGTCGACCCGGCCACCGGCGCGCAGCAGGTGCACCGCGACGTCGTACCCGAGCAGAGCGTCACCGCCCTGGCCACGGTCGGAGAGTTGGTGCTGGGCGGCTCCGGCGTCTGGGGTGGGCTCGGCGCGGTACCGACGCAGACCGAGGCGAAGCTCTTCCTGTGGGATGCGGCGACCTCGACGAAGGTCTGGGAGGGCGTACCCATTCCCGGCGCGAAGGCGATCACCCGGTTGATCGTCGGCGCGGACGGTCACGTGTGGGGCGCCACCGCCGGGACGCTGTTCGAGTTCGACCCGGTGGCCAGGACGGTGCTCAGGACCGTCGAGGTGGAGCCGTTCGACTGGAACGTCGACCACGTGTGGCGCAGCGACCACCTGGCCTTCGCGCCGAACGGCGACCTGTGCGGCAACTTCCGCACCACCGTGGCGTGCGTGGACCCGGCCACCCTCGCCGTCCAGAGGCTGGCGACGGGGATCGACGACGTCTGGACCATGGACGCCACCGGCACTATGTACTACGCCCGAGGGGGCCAGCTCTACCAGCTCACGCGCTGAGCCCCGACGTCGACCAGCCCCCGCTCTCCCCGCGAGAGGAGAGCGGGGCTGGTCCGTCTGATCGCCGCCCGGCGGTGGCTCGGCACGCCGGGGATGACCTGCTCAGGAGAGCAACTGCCGGCGCGGCGGCTACCGGCCGATGCCGGACCTCGCGGCCGCCGCCACGATCGCGTCCTTCTCGCCGCGGCTGAGCAGGCCGGCCTCGACCAGATCGCCGGTGACTGAGGCGACGTGTGCGACGAACGCGCCGTGGCTGTCCCAGTGCGCCTCGTCGCGAATCAGGTCGTTGACCGTGCACCCACGCTCGGCGTACCTGTTCGGCACGCCGGACCCGCCGCCCGCGTGCACCTGGGACCGCAGGTCGGAGCGGGGGCAGTCGTCCGGCTCCGGCACGTACCGCAGCAGGTGCGAGCCGTACTGGACCGCCCCGTTGGCCGCCTTGACCCCGTTGCGGAACCAGAGGTTGCCCTCGCCGTCCTGGGTCACCCGGTAGGTCTGCGTGTCCCGGATGGTCCGCACAGCCTTCGACAGTGGATCGATTCTGTGCAGGTACCCGTCGAGCGCGGCGTAGACGTGCTCATCGGCGGCGCTGACGACGAGTTCGTCGGCCACCCCGGAGGAGCGGCCTGGCACGTCGAGGCGGTGCGTCACCGTGCCGGTCGCCGGGTCGAGGACGAACACGTCGCCGTCGGCGAGGCCCCAGATCATCCCATCCGGGGCGGCGACCAGCGAGGTGATCGAGTCGGCGCCGGGCACCGGGGTGTACTCGGCGGTCTTCTCGCCGGTCGCCAGGTCGGCCGTGAACACCTTGGCCTCGGCGGCGCGCGGCACGGTGCCCCCGCCGCCACTGATCGTGGTGCCCGCCCACAGCTGGTCGCCGACCACGGCAAGGCTGATGACGCCCTGGTCAGCGACGATGTTCCGGCGGGTGGTACGTGCGCCGGTCGCCGTGTCGTAGACCGTCAGCGCACCGCCCCACAGGCCGTAGTCGGGGGTGCTGCCGATGTAGATCCGGCTTCCGGACGAGGCGAAGGCGATCGGCCGGTTCTGCCCGTCGGGCTGGAGGCGGAACAGCTCGCGCGGGTTGGTGCCGAGCTGGTACGGCCGGGCCGGGTCGTAGACCAGCACCCCACCGTACGGGTACACGCCCTGGTACATCCTGCCCTCGTGCCAGCCGAAGCCGTCGGCCTGCCCGAGCCGGCCCACGTTGGTCGCCGTGCTGGTGGCCGGGTCGAGGACGGCGAGGTTCCCGTTGATGTAGAGGTTGGTCCAGATCCGGCCGTCCGGGCCGGCGGTGATGGTGTTGATGTCCAGGGCCTGCGGCGGGAACGGCAGCTGGTACCGCTCGCTGGCGCCGGTCGCCGGGTCGTAGCGCAGCGCCTGCCCGGCGTAGTTGCCGATCACCGCGTACAGCCGGCCGTCGAGGAAGCCGAACCCGATGCCCGCGCCGTCGCTGCGCACCGGCGCCCCGGTGGTGTCGCGCACCGGTCCGACGGTGTCGGTCGGCAGGTCGTAGCGCCAGAGTTCGGTGCCGGAGGTGAAGTAGACCGACCGGCCGTCGGGGGCGAGCGGCGAGGTGCCGCGCGAGCCCATGGTGAACCCGTCGGCCAGGACCGCGCCGGTGTCCGGGTCGAGCACCAGCCCTTGGAGCTTGTTGCGTTTGACGAAGAGCTTCCCGCCGACCAGGTTGATGTCGTACGGGTAGTTCGCGTCGCCGCGCAGCGCCTCCGGCCAGATGTCGCGCTTTTCCCCGGTGCCCAGGTCGAGGCGGACCAGGTGGCCGGCGGTGCCGACCGCCGCCCAGAGCACATCGCGCGCGGGGTCCACCGCGACATCGACGACGTACTGCTCGCCGGCGTACATCCGGCCGTGATCGCGGAAGCCCTCGCCCGGGACGTAGGAGAAGACGTGCGCGCCGGGGTAGGTGCCGCCGTAAACCCGGCCGTCCGCGCCGGGCCGCAGGCCGTAGAGGACGGTCTGCCCGGCGACCGGGGCGCCGAGGTCCACGGTGGTCCGGGTCTGCGGGTCGTACGAATAGAGATGGGCGTTGGGGTAGCTGCCGGCGTACACGGTGCCGTCGGCCGTCTGGGTGATTCCCCAGGCACCGGAGGAGTCGGGCAGGTAGGCGGTGTCCAGCAGCTCGCGGGTCACCGGGTCGGTCACGCTGAGCACCCCCGGTGATCCCATCTGGACCCCGTAGACGACCGGCCGGTTCTCGGCGCCGGTGCCGTAGTGGGCCTCGAAGACGGTGAGGGCGGTCTGCTGGACACCGAAGTCGGTGACGGTGCCGGGCGTCGCGCCGGCCGGAACCGCCGAGGCGGCAGCGGCGGCCGGGAACAGGGCGGCGGCGAGCGCCAGGACGGCGACGGGCACGAGGGTACGGCGGAACGACGACACGGGCGACCTCCACGTTCGACGATGCCGGCACCCTATTACGGTGGCGTCCGGAATTCCAGAGCCGCCAATCGATGCATACGATCGGTGGTGAACTTACGGGTGGAACCTCGACACGATGCGCCCGACATGGTGGGCTGTAGCAGTTACAGTCCTGACCGAAACCCTGAGTCCCTGGAGGTCGTGTTGCGACTTACCGCGCTGACCGCGGCCCTTGCCCTCGCCGCCGCCGCGCTGGCGGTCCCGGCGGCAACCGCCCACGCCGAGCCGCCGGCCGCGGCGGCAACCGTCCACGCCGGAGCACCGCCCGGCACCGTCACCGACCTCGGACCCGCGTCCGAGGTCACCTCCGTCAACGGCGCCGAGCTGATCGACGGCACGATCTACACGGCCACCGGTGGTGTGACGCCGATCGTGGTGGGCGGCTACGACCTGGCCGAGCAGCGGGTGAACCGGCGCTACGAACTGCCCACCGGCGCTGGCGCCTGGGCCACCGCGGCGGTCGGCACCGACCTGTACGTCGGCACCTATGACCCGGGGGACCTGTACCGGGTGGACACCGCCGGCACCGCCGTCACCAAGGTCGCCGACGTCTCCCCCGACCAATTCATCTGGGCCCTGGCCGCCGCGCCCGACGGCGTCCTCTACGGCGGCACCTATCCCAACGGCCGGGTCTTCTCCTACGACCCGGTCACCGGCGCCACCCGCGACTACGGCGTCGCCGTCCCCGGCGAGCAGTACGTGCGCAGCATCGCCGTCGACGCGACCACCATCTACGCCGGGGGCGGCGCGCACGCCCACTTGATCGCCATCGACCGGGCCACCGGCGCGAAGCGGGAGATCCTGCCACCGGAGTTCGCCGACCGTACCTTCGTCGGCACCCTCGCCCTGGAGGACGGTCTCCTCGCCGCCGCCCTCTCCCCCACCGGCACCATGCTGCTGATCGACACCGCGGACCCGTCGCGCTACGAGGTCGTGCAGACTCCGGACAGCTACATCACCGCGATCGCCATCGACCCCGGCCGCGACGACGTCTACGTGGGCACCCGGCCCTCGGGCACGCTGCGCCGGTACGACCGGGACACCCGGCAGCTCAGCACCCTGGCCGTGCCCTACGACGGCGCCTCCTTCGGCCGACTCTTCGTCACGGGCGACCAGCTGCGCGGCGTGGTCACCAACACCGTCGTCACCTACGACGTGACCACCGGCGAGTTGACCGGCGTCGACCTCACCGAGGCCGGCATGCCGCCGGCACCGGAACTGGCCATGGCGATCGCCACCGACGGCCCCCGGGTGTACGTCTCCGGCAAGGCCGGTGTGCAGGTGCACGACCTGGTCGCCGGCACCTCCACCCGCCGGTTCCTGCCCGGCGAGGCCAAGGCGATGACCCCGGTCGCCGGTGAGATCTGGATGTCGGTCTACACGCTGGCGTACCTGTTCCGGATGGCACCCGACGGCGACCCGCGCCGGGTGACCACGATCGGCCACGAGCAGACTCGGCCGCTCGACGCGATCTGGTCCCCCGCCGACAAGCTGCTCGTCGTCGGCACCGAACCGGAGTACGGCCGCCACGGTGGCGCGGTCTCGTTCTACGACCCCCGGGCCGGCGCGCTGGACGTGCACCGCGACGTCATCCCGGACCAGTCGATCCGTTCGGTGGCGGTCAAGCACGGCACCGCGTTCCTCGGCAGCAGCATCAACGGTGGATTGGGCACCACGCCCCGGGCCACCGAGGCCCGGCTCGCCGGCTTCGACCTGGCCACCCGGACGAAGACCTGGGAGATCAGCCCGGTACCCGGCGCGAAGCAGATCGTCGAACTGGTCGCCACCGGCGACCGGATCCTCGGCCTCACCGAGACCGGCGTGCTCTTCGCCGTCGACCAGCGGACCCGCCAAATGGTGGCCGCCACCACTGTCGCGTCCGGGCAGAACACTCTGGTGCAGGTCGGATCGGCGATCTACGGCACCAACGGGAGGGACGTCTGGAAGCTGGACCCGGCGACGATGACGGTCACCCCGTTCGTCACCGGCCTGAACGCCGAGTGGTACGGCGGCGGGGCGCTGCTCACCGCCGCCCCGGACGGCTCGGCGCTGTACGCCCTGCGCGGTCGCAACCTGGTCCGCATCCAGCTGTAGACCCCGCATTCCGGTGCGCAGGACGCGGGCCGGCGATCCCGAGGGGGGATCGCCGGCCCGTCTCCGTCTCTGCGCTGTGCGCGGCCGAACGGGCGGCGGTCAGCCGGTCACGGTGACCCGGTACAGGTGCTCGCCGGCGCCGAGGAAGAGCCGGCCGTCCGGATGCACGGCGAGGAACTCCGCCGGCTGCTTCAGCAGCTGCCGCGTGGCACCGGTGGCCAGGTCAACCTGCACCACCTGCTCGCTGCGGACCAGCGCGTACAGCAGGTGACGCGGGGCGTCGTAGCCGAGCTTGCCGCGGCTGTCGGCGACACCCGGGGCGATCTGGAGGCGCTGGACGACCGAGCGGGTGGCCAGGTCGACGGCGAAGAGCTGGCCGCCGGCCAGGCCCCAGAGCAGCCCGGTGCGGTCCACCGCCAGCGCGGGGATCGCCGTCGCGCCCGGTACCGGCACGAACTCGAACGTCTTGGCGTCGCCGGCGACGTCCCAGCCGAACAGCATCGCCTCGTTCTGGGTGGGCGGGGGCACGCTGTACCCACCGGAGATGGAGGTGCCGCCTACGAGCAGGCCGTTGACGTGGCTGAGGCTGACGATCGACTGGTCGGTGACCACCGGCCGGTGCACGCGCGACGCGCCGCTGGCCTTGTCCACGATGGCCAGCACGCCACCGAGGGTGGTGTTGGGCATGGTGCCGTACGCGACCTTGTCGCCGGCGTCGGTCAGCGCCCGCGCCCGCACCTGGTCGGCGGCCTTCAGGTCGAGCAGCTTCGCAGGGTTGTCGGCGCTGCCGGGCAGGCCGGGCGAGTACTCGGGGCTGTGCCACGGCGCGGCCGGGTCGTACCGGTACAGCCGGGAGTCCGGGTACGCCCCGAGCCAGATCCGGTCGCCGGTCTCCAGCACGCTCTCCACCTGGGCGAACCGCTGGAAGGTCGACACGCCCGTGTCCGGGTCCACCCGGGCCAGGCCGCCGTTGAGGTAGCCACCAAGCCAGACTGTGCCGGTCGGGCCGACGTGCAGCGCCGCGATGGGGATCGGTGCGCCGGGCACGTCGGTCGGCACCACGTCGGCCCGCCCGGTGAGCGGGTTCCAGCGGAACATGTCGCCGCGCCAGAGCAGCCCGACCAGCGTGCGACCCGGCCAGTCCCGGTCGTGGAGGTTCACCCAGCCGATGCCCCGGTTGTTGACCACCCGGCCCGGGAAGACCAGCGGGGTGTCGGTGAACGTCCGCTTGCCGGGGTGGTAGCCGGTGAGCCGCCCGGCGCGGGTCAGGTAGACCAGGCCGCCGGGCCCGGGTGCGGAGACGTCCAGGCCGGCGACGTCGTCGATCAGGTCGGTCCACCGCCGCCGGGCGATGTCGTACACGCCGAGCCGGCCGGTGGTGGCGGAGCCGAACCGCGCGTACACGCGGCCGTCGTGGGCGTTGAGGTCGTACACCGTCTGGCCGGTGCCGTCGCCGAGGCCGTCGGGCAGCGGGAGTTCGCGCTGCTCGCCGGTCAGCTTGTCGATCTCGAACAGGTGGGCGTCCGGCTGGGTGCCGGCGTAGATCGTGTCGGCGGTGACCGCGAGGCTGCGGACGTACTGGGCGCCGGGCAGCACCTGGCCGTAGTCGCGGGTCGTCCCGGTGGCCGGGTCGTGGGCGAAGACCCGCGCGCCGGGGAAGGTGCCGCCATAGACGATGCCAGCGTCGTCCACGGCGATCCGCCAGATGTACGTCTCGGACGGCAGTGGACGGCCGAGGTTCTCGATTGGGCTGTCCGGGCCGGGCTGGCGGCGATACAGGTCGCCGGTGTTGTACGCGCCGACGTAGACGGTGCCGTCGGGTGCGGCGGCCACCGCGTACGAGCCGGGGGCGCCGGTGAGGTCCTGGGCGGAGACGGTCCGCCCGGTCGGCGGGTCGATCGCGACCAGCCGGGCGGGCTCCCCGGACACCGCGGACCAGAGCACCGGCGTCCCGGTCGGGCCGGGGGCGACGGTGCCACCGATCAGCAGTACGTCGCGCAGGGGGATGCCGAAGGGGTCCACGGTCACCCCGGCGGCGGACTCCCCGGTCGTGACGCCGGCGGTCGCGGGGCCCGCGGTCCAGGCGACGGGCAGGGCCGGCACCGCGGTGAGGGCGACGGCGGAGCGGAGCAAGGTACGGCGGTTCGTCATGGGACGCCTGCCTCTCTTCCAGCGGCCACCGGGGAGCCGGCGGCCGAGCCGTGACGGTCAGATACCGGAATCTCGATGAGGCCTGGGATAAGCGATCCATCCCGGGCGTCGGTGAGCTGTTGCTGGTGCTACCCCTCGCGACCCATATCGGACAGGGCCGCAATGACCCTAGGCCGCGTTCTTCGTCGGCGTCAACGCCTCGCGGTCACCTGCCGGCAGCTGCATTCCCGGTAGGTGTCCCCCTCCCTTCATCAACGAATTTCTCTTCGACCATGTCCCGGCGGCAGGCAGTCGTACTAGACTCTTCGCAATTCCGGTCCCGGCCGAAAGGCAGTGCCCATGGTCGCCCGTCGTCATCTCCTGCAGGCCGCCGCGCTCACCGGCGGAGCGGCACTGCTCCCGTCAGCCCCTGCCCACGCCCAGGCCGCCGCCGAACCCGAGGGCACCGTCACCGATCTCGGCCCGGCCAGCGTCACCACCCCGCTGGGGAACGGCGAGTTCGTCGGTTCGGTGCTCTACGCCGGTACCCGCGGCCTCTCGCCCAACCTCGTGGGCGGCTACGACCTCGCCGCCGACGCCGTCACCTCCCACACCGACATCCCCAGCGGAATCGGCGTGTGGGCGATGTGCCGGGTGGGCACCGACGTCTACGTCGGCACCCACAGCCGCTCCGACCTCTATCGGCTCGACACGGTGACGGGTGTCCTCGACAGGGTGGGCGCCTACCCGTACCACTTCATCTGGAACCTCGCCTCCGCACCGGACGGCAAGGTCTACCTCGCGATCTCCGAGCCCGGCCGGGTCGTCGAGTACGACCCGGCGACAGGAGAGAGCCGCGACCTGGGCGTGACGGTCGACGGTGAGGCGTACGTGCGCAGCATCGCCGCGGACGAGACCACCGTCTACGCGGGCGTCGGCGCGCACGCCCACCTCATCGCGATCGACCGGGCGACCGGAGCCAAGCGCGACATCCTTCCCGCCGCGCTCGCGGGCCGGGACTTCGTGGCGAGCCTGACGCTGTCCGACACCCACCTGGCCGGTGGCATCTCCTCCAACGGCGAGGTGCTCGTGCTCAACAAGGCCGACCCGACCGATCACCGGGTGCTGGCCACTGGCGAGAAGTACGTGACCTCGGTGCTCATCCACGGCGGCTACGTCTACTTCGCCGGACGGCCGTCAGGGATGCTCTACCGCTGCGCGATCGACGGCGGGACCGTCGAGGCCCTGGGCGTGGCCCAGCCCGAAGCCGCCACCCACCGGCTCCTCGTCCGCGACGGCCTCGTCTACGGCGTGCAGGACGGCGCGATCGTCGTCGTCGACCCCGCCGACCGTTCGCTGCGCTACGTCAACCTCGTGCAGCGTGGCTTCCGGGCCGCGCCCGAGGAGCCCATGTCGGTGCACAGCGACGGGAGGCGCGTCTACGTCGGCGGTAAGGGCGGCGCGGACATCCACGACCTCGCCACCGGCACGCGTACCCGCCTGGGCATACCAGGCGAACCCAAGACGGCGCTGACCGTCCGCGACGCCACGTACCTCGGCGTGTACACCCAGGCCCTGCTCTACCGCCACCGCGCGGGCGAGCCCGAGGCCACCCTGCTGGCCAGGACCGGCAACCAGCAGGACCGCCCGCGGGACCTGGCGTACGACGAGGCGACCGGGCTGATCGCCATGACCACGCAGCCGGAGCCAGGACACCTCAACGGGACGCTGGCGCTCTACGCGCCGCGGACCGGCCGGTTCGACACCTACCGGCCCGTCGTCGAGCGGCAGAGCCTCTACGCCGTAACCTGCCGCGCCGGCGTCGCCTACCTCGGCACGAACATCCAGGAAGGGCTCGGCCTGCCGCCGGTCACCACCACCGCCCGGCTCGCCGCCTTCGACCTGCGCAGCCGCCGGTTGTGCTGGCAGGTCGAACCGGTGCCCGGGGCAAAGGTCATCCCCGGCCTCGCGCACACCGCACTCGCCGTCTACGGCATCACCGACAGCGGGGTGCTCTTCGAGTACGACCTGCTACGACGCAAGGTCACCCGAACCACGAAGGTCGGCGCGCGCGGTGCGGACCTGCACATCGTCCGGCGGGTCGCCTACACCACCGACGGCAACGCCGTTTACAAGATCGACCTGGTGACGTTCACGGTCACCACCATCACCGACGGACTGGCCGGAGAGTGGTTCGGCGGCGAACCCAAACTCGCCCTGGACCCGTCCCGGCGCGCCCTGTTCGGCCTCAAGGAACGCAACCTGGTCCGCATCACGATCGCCGGCCACTGACAACGGGCGACCGCCCGCAACCCGCCAGTGCCAGCCGGACTCCCACGGGCTGCGGATAGGGGCCCGACTTCGAGAGATCTCTTATGGAAGAGGAGCAGGCGCATGACGCATCTCAACCGACGTAACGTGATTCAACTAACGGCACTGTCCGCGCTGGGCGGCAGCGTGCTCGGCGAACTGCCGGCCGCAGCCGACGGACTACGTCGGCCGGGGCAGTTCGGCCCGGCGTCGCTGAGCGCGGCCATCGTCGGCATGGCCGTGGACGGCACCACCGGGTACTTCGTCACCCGGGGGCAGACGCCGCCGAAGGTGGTCACATACGACATCGTGTCCCGCACCGTGACCGACGTGGTCTCGCTCGAGCGGGGCGACGGCGGGTGGGCCTGCACCGTCTCCGGCGGCAAGGTCTACATCGGAACGTACTCGTTCGGCGACATTGTCGAGTACGACCCGGCGACCAGGGTGGCCCGGCGACTCGGCACCATCGGCCCGTCGGGCACGATCGTGTTCGCCGCCACCACCGCGCCGGACGGCGTCGTCTACTTCGGCACCTATCCCCGTGGTGAAGTGTGGTCCCTGCAGCCGGCGACCGGAACGCTGACCAACCTCGGGCGCGCCTTCCCCGGATCCCAGTACGCCCGCCTGCTCGCCGCGGACGAGACCTACGTCTACGCGGGCACGATCCCCGCCCACATCGTCCGGATCGACCGCAGCACCGGGGCGAAGGTCGACATCATGCCCGTCGGCACTCCGCTCGATTCGGGTCTAGGCGCACTGGCCGCGGGTAGCGACCGCGTCTACGCCGCATCCTCCTTCGGGGTCCACGACATCGCCCGCGACGGCTCCGGCTACGTCGAGGTGCCTGCCGACGAGGAGTACCTGGTCGACTCCCTGACCGTCACGGGCGACGGTGGGCTGCTCGCCCTCGGACGGCTGACCGGATCGATTCTCCGCCGGGAGGGCGACCGGTTGGCCAGAATCGCCCAGGGCCCGGAAGGCGACGAGGGACGCGGCGTGGCGCTGCTCTCCGACGGCACCGTCTTCGCCGCCAACGGCAGCGGTCGGGTGTCCATCCTCGCGCCCGGCCGGAACACGGTGGAGCAGGACGATCTGACCAACGACACGCGGGCCGCCGGACCCGAACTTCTCCAGTCGATGTGCGCGGCGCCCGACGGCTCGGTGTATGTGGGCGGGCACTTCGCAATCACCGTGCACGAACCCGCTCGTGGCATCAGCCGCCGGTATCCCGTCGCCGGTGAGGCCAAGGACATCGCCGCGTGGCGGAACCGGATGATCAGTGCCCTGTACCCGAGCGGGGAGGTCATCGACCTGGACCCACGGACCGGTCGGGTGCGCAGCTTCGGCAGGATCGACAACAATCAGCAGCGGCCCTGGGACGTGGTGCACCACAAGCCGTCGGGCCTCGTCCTGATCGCGTCGGCCCCGCGTTACGGCAGCCTACAGGGCGCCCTCACGCTCCTGGACCCAGCGACCGGGAAGATGGAGGTACGCCTCGACATCCTGCCGAACCAGGCGCTGAACGCCATCGCGCTAGACGGGGACCTCGCCTACATCGCCGGGGACACCTGGGGCGGCAACGGTATCCCACCCACCGAGCCGACCGCCCAGGTGGCGATATTCGACATCAGCCGTCGCGAGGTGGTCGACCGGTTCGCGCCGCTGCCCAACCAGCCCAGCATGCAACACGTCGAGGTCCTCAACGGCGTGCTCTACGCGCTCTATAAGCGCACGAGCGGCAGTTGGCTCGCGTACGACCTCGCCACCCGCACCGTTCTGCGGTCCGGCAAGCTCAGCGGCTACGGAGAGATTGTCGCCCACCGCGGCCGCATCTACGCCGGGGCGAACTTCGGCGACAACATCTACGAGCTTGGCCCCGGGCTGGAGTCGGCGGTGCGGCTGCACACCGGCATCGGCACCAACTGGTACACGGTTCCTCGGATCGAGCCTGTCCTCGGGGCTCGCAAGGCATGGACGGCGGTAGATCGGAAACTCGCCCTAATCGAACTGCCGTCCTGACGGGCCGCGGAGGGTGTCGCTCCGCAGCCCCGCTGATCATGGAAGCCAGATGATGGCGGCGATGAGGACCAGGCTGGGGCGGTAGAGGGATGCGCGCTTGGCGTACCGGATGGCCACGTCACGGCATTGCTTGAGTCGGTTGAAGCAGCATTCCACGACGTTGCGCTTGCGGCAGATCGCCTTATCGAAGGCTGGTGGCCTGCGGCCGGCGCTGCCTTGCGCACCTGTGGGGCTCGAGTACCCGGTTCGGCCGTCTGAAGTGCGGGCTTGAGCCCGGTGCAGCCGTCATGCTCGTGGCCATGAGCACGTCGTTGGTGTACCTGCTGCTTCGCCAATTACTGCAGATGTTGTCCCAGCTCGCCCGCGACGATAGGCCAAAAGACCTGGAAATCCTGGTGCTCCGCCATAGGGTGTGCTGCGCCGCCAGGTGACCCGCCCCGACCTCGAACCCGCCGACCGGGTGGTGCTGTCGCGGCTGCTGCCCCGTCCGCGCTGGTCGGTGTTCTTCGTGACCCCGGCGACGCTGCTTCGTTGGCACCGTGAACTCGTCGCGGAGTTCGACCGGGTCGTCCCACCGTCTGGCAATCTGCAGGTGGCCGGGAAACAGTTCTGGCTCGGCCCGGCCAGGTCCGGAGTCACGGTGGCGCTCTGGGCCGACACCGACGTCATCCACCTGCTAATCGCCGGCGCCCGGATCAAGTCAGTGCGTTCGCACCTGTCGGTCGCCGACCTCTCTGCTCTGATGCGTCAGGGCGGCCGCCCGGCCGGTCCGCCACCGCTGCCGCCGGCCGAGCAGGGTGAAGCGGTCGAGGTGGACCGGACCGTGAATCGGGCCGGCAGCGTGTCGCTGGGTCAGCACCTGGTCCTGGCCGCGGAAATCCTCGGCGGGCGTCGGGTCGGGATCCGCATCGAAGCAGCGATGCTGAGCGTCTTCGACCTCGACACCCGTCAGCTGCTACG
Organism: Micromonospora sp. NPDC049301; assembly: GCF_040678715.1. Taxonomy (NCBI): domain Bacteria; kingdom Bacillati; phylum Actinomycetota; class Actinomycetes; order Micromonosporales; family Micromonosporaceae; genus Micromonospora; species Micromonospora sp. NPDC049301. The sequence continues at coordinate 345,427 of NZ_JBFAQO010000007.1, forward strand.
GACCCGGCCAAGCCCGCTGACCCCGGCCGGCCCGGCGCTCGGCCCGTTAGGGCAGCAGACCAAGCAGCCCGAGTCCCTGGTCACAGGTGACACAGCGCCCTCCGTGACGTTCGCTGCGCTGCCTCCTGCGCCAAGCTTGGTCATGATCAAGCGCGTCTAGTCGGTCACAAGCGTGGACGGAGGGGGCGCCCACACCGAGCAGCAACACGCCGACCCCTACCAGGTCTGCTCACCCCCGCCGGCCGGACTTCGCCGGCCGGAACGTCTGCCGCCGGCTACCCGGTAGGTGCGCTCAGGGGAGCAGAATCGGGTCACCCAGACCGATGCCGGGCAGGCCGCCGCCGTTATTGCCGCCAGCGACGTCTACGCCCGCCTGTAACGGGCTTTTTAGTTTTCCCGGGGCGTACAACTGGATCCGCAATCGGGAGATGCCGGCCACGCTGATGTTAATCGATGCCGGGTTCCCGGGCGTGGCGGTATATGTCTTGGGCGTGTGGCGGTCCAGCGTGATGTCGATTCGGTACTTGCCGGTGCTGGTATCCAAGACGGCCGCCGTGGCCTTGAACCGGCTGAACTTCTTGCCCAGAGTCACCTCGCGTACTTGTGGAGAAGATCCGTCGCAGTAGAGCGAGCATTCGTAGACCAGTGCTCGGCCGTACGTCGTGCCGTTGATTTCCACCGTGCCGGGCTCGTCGAGGTCGATGCTGCTGTTGGTCTCTTCATCGACGGCGGGCAAGTCGAGCAAGGAGGTCGCCATCACCGCAGGTGGTTCCGTGGTCGTCGGCGTAGATGGCCTTGCCTGCGTCGATGTCGCGTTGGCCGGTGGGGTTGGCGATCCCCGTGGGGTCGTCGGACCCGCGTCCTGGGGGGAAGTTCCGGCATCCGGTTGTGACCGGAGCTCCGCTACCGCCTGGATACCGCCGAAGACAACGAGAGCCACGATCAACGCGGCCACATACCGTCTCATGCGATGGGTTTTGTCCGCCATGGCGTCAGCGACGACGCCGGCGATCGCGCCGCCGATGAACGCTGCAATGGCCGCCACGAATGTCAACATGACTCAAGTGTGCATTGCCACAAGCCGGGTGCAGTGGTCGACCCGGCCGATGGCTTGGGTCCGAGTCAACGCAAGCGGGTGACCCTCGCTGGCCGCGACTAGGCGTTCGCGCTGGCCGGGAAGCAGCCACTCCCCTGGTCCAGCGGCATCGGCCAGCCGAAGCACCTCGCCCGGAGCCAGTGGCGGCAGCTCAACCGTCCGGTCGTCGGTGATCAGCGCGTCACGGATCGGCCGCGGCAGGATGCCAGTCGTCTGTGTGCCAAGCACGACGAACACCCCTCCGGTATGCCTGCCGGTCCGGGCAACTCCTCCAAGAGCGAGCGCGACGGGTTCTGCTCGCGCGGGATGTGGTCGAGGCCATCGACTACGATCACATTCGCTTCCTCGCTGTCGCCACCGCTCGCCGGCGTCGGCAAGCTGCTCCTGCAGGACGGCGCGCTGGGTCCGCAGGTCGTTGCCGTATCCGCGACGGCGGAAGCCGACACATTCCAGCGCGAGACTGACGTCGTGAAGGAAGCTGTCGGCCTCACCGCGCCCACTCAGCGGGTCGGACGCGTCGGGAACGAACGCGTAGTACCGGACAACCCGCCGCTGTGGCCAGGTCAACCACCGCCGCAGGTAGGCACGCCGGCAACGCAGAAAGAGTCCGCTGCCTCCACCCGCCCGAAGGCAGGTGGAGGCGGTGTCTCCTCGCTTGTGAAGCTGTCAGATCCGGTTCTTGACCGTGGTGCGTACGCCGTCGTCCGTGGCGACCGCCTCTCAGATGAGGCCGACCGACGTAGGCGTCTGCCCGATCAGCGCGGTGGTAATGGTGATGCTGGCGGTGCCGTTGACCGACCAGCCCTTGTCCGTCTCCCAGGTGTCCTGGAGCTCCACTCCCGTCACCGAGATCAGCACGCCGTCGCTGCCGCCGCCGACGCGGTCGGCGCGCTGGTCGGCTTCCCGCTCCATCGCGCCGCCGTAGTTATTGCCGACACCAAGGCGGTCGATCTCAGTGGCCACGTTGTAGAACGACTCGGCGCGCAGGAAGAACCCAGTGCGTGGCTTACCGATCCCGCGAACCGATCGCAGGTACTCGCCCAGAGGCCACTCTGCGGCTCGGGTGCTGAATCGGAAGTTGACTGATCCGCCCTCGGGGTTGAACCCAGCCGCCACCGCGATCGCCTCGATCAACGTCGACTTGCCGGTGCCGTTGTCGCCGACCAGAAACGTCACTGCCGGCCACCGGCGCGCCCGCTTCAACGGCGGGTTCTAACAACATCGCAAACCTGTGCTGGTCATGCCTGTGGTGCAACACTTGGCCAACCGAACGACACCCCGGCGCAACAGACCACGGCGGGCACCAACCGACGGCGTGAATGCTAACGACGAGTAGACCGCGGCAGGTTAGATGACGACACGACGCGACTCCTGAACATAATCTTTAGGTCTCGACACCCGAAAGATCATCAGAGCCGCGCTCGTCCCACAACTCCCACCTCGTCCGATCCTCAACACAAGGACAGAACACCCCAAGCCGGAACAACGCTGGGGCGGTGACCGATGCCTCGGGCGTCTGGGAGATTCCCTCCGCCATGACTCCCTCCCCGGCGCTCGCCCTGAATCCCGTCCCCGGCTTCCGGTCACGGGTGGAGCCAGCGCTGGCCCGCGAGAGCCACGGATGCTGGGACCTCCGGATCCGCGGAGAGCTCACCAGTTCACTGCCGTTGGGTGCAGTTGAGGGCTGTTCAGTGCACCCCGCTGCTCCCAATCTGCTCCCCGATGACGATCACCGGCCAGGCGCTCGGGCGGCACGGGTTGCCCGGAGTCAAGAGCTCGGACGCAAGAAGCCGACTCGGGATTGTGAAGGCGTACCTGGGCGTAAGCCGGGCTCATCAGGGGATGACATCGGTGATGAGTGAGAGTTTCCACAGCCGGGGTGAACGGGCACGACGCCGCCCTGGTCGACGGCGGCGCGTTTCAGACACGGTTCGGGTCGTCGACCGGTCGAGGCTGCGGCGGACAACCGCCGCCACGGCGATGGGCAACATGATCGAGTGGTTCGACTTCGGGGTCTACAGCTACGTTGCTGTGACCCTGGGCAAGGTCTTCTTCCCGGGAGCCAGCCGGCCCGTACAGCTCATCTCCGCCTTCGCCACGTTCGCCGCTGCGTTTCTCGTTCGGCCGCTGGGCGGGTTGTATTTCGGCCCGCTGGGCGACCGCATCGGTCGCAAACGCGTGCTGGCAACGACCATCATCCTGATGGCGGCCGGGACCTTCTCCATCGGGCTGCTGCCGAGCTACGCCAAGATCGGCCTCTGGGCACCGGCGCTGCTGCTGATCGCCCGGCTCGTGCAAGGCTTCTCGACCGGCGGTGAGTACGGCTCGGCGATGACCTTCATCGCCGAGCACTCCCCCGATCGGCGCCGCGGGTTTTTGTCCAGCTTCTTGGAGTTCGGCACCCTGTCCGGATACATCCTCGGCGCGGGGCTGGTCACCGGTCTGGTCGCGACGCTGTCCGAGCCGGAGATGCTGTCCTGGGGCTGGCGGGTTCCGTTCCTGCTGGCCGGCCCGCTCGGGCTGATCGGGCTGTACCTGCGCGTGAAACTGGAGGAAACTCCGGCGTACGAGGAACTGGACCGGCGTGCCCCAGTCCGCGCCACCGGACTGGGGCAGGAGCTCCGGCGTATGGCCAGCGAGGAGCGTCGGGCGTTGCTGGTGTGCGCGGGCCTGGTCGTGGCGTGGAATGTCACCAGCTACATGCTTTCGGCATACCTGCCCAGCTATCTCTCCACAGAACTCGGTCTGCCGCAGACCCGCGCGCTGGTGGTCGTGCTGGTCGTCATGGTCGTGCTTTTGGCCCTGATCGCGTTCGTCGGGCGAATCTCCGACCGAGCCGGACGCCGGCCGGTGCTGATGGCCGGCAGTGGCCTGCTCGTCGTCGGATCGGTGCCCGCATTCCTGCTCATCCGCTACGGCACGCTCACCACGATCTTGTTGGGCAGCATGTTGGTCGGGCTAATGCTGATCTGTTTCAGCAGCACCGCGCCGGGCACCCTGCCAGCGCTGTTTCCCACCGACGTCCGGGCCGGGTCGCTGTCGGTGGTATTCAACTTCGCCGTGTCGCTCTTTGGCGGCACCACGCCGCTGGTTACCGAGGCGTTGGTACACGCAACGGGAAACCTGCTCGTACCTGGCTTCATACTGGCCGGGGCAGGACTGATCGGGACGGTGTCCGTGCTCTTCCTACCGGAGACGGCCCGAAAGCCGCTGATCGGCTCACCGCCGCTGGCCAGCGACGAAGAGGAGGCTGAGGAACTCGCACGCCAGCACGTGCATCGGGCAAGCTGACTGCTGGTGTCGCCGACGGCTGGCAACGCCACAGCCGTGCGGCGCTCTGCGAAGCCCTGGCCTACAAGCTGACCGAGCCCCTCACCTGAGGAAGAACCTCGCCTGACCGCCGCATTCGCCGGCCACGCTGGCCACCTTACCGGGGCGAGCTCAGACTGGGTTTCCCCCGCTTTGATGGAGCGCGTCGAGCAGGCGATGCGGCAAGCCGTCGCCACGCTGCCCGACGAGCTGGTTTGCACCGTCACCTGGGACCAGTGAACCGCCCCGAGGCTGGTAGAGACCTCTTTGCTTGAGAGGATCTGACCATGCCGAAGCAGTACCCGAGAGACTGCGGGAGCGGGCGGTGCGTCTGGTGCTGGAGCACCGGGGCGACTACGCCACCGAGTGGGAGGCGATCGGATCGATCGCTACCAAGCTGGAGATCGGGTCGGCCGAGACGCTGCGCAAGTGGGTCCGCCAGGCCGAGGTCGACGCCGGCCAGCGCGCCGGAGTCAGCAGCGAGGAGTCGGCGGAGTTGCGCCGTCTGAAGCGGGAGAACGCGGAACTGCGGCGGGCGAATGAGATCTTGAAGGCCGCATCGGCTTTCTTTGCGGCCGAGCTCGACCGGCCACAGCATCGCTCGTAGCGTTCATCGACGCGCACAAGGAGCAGTTCGGCGGAGTCGAGCCGATCTGCCGTGTCCTGACCGGTCACGGCCTGAAGATCGCCGCCAGCACCTACGACAAGAGCAAGGCCATGCCGCCGTCGGCACGGGCGGTGCGGGACGCCGAGATCACCGCGGAGATCCGGCAGGTGCACCAGGCCAACTACGGCGTCTACGAGGCCCGCAAGATTTGGGCGGCGCTGCGCCGCGACGGCCACCAACTGGCCCGGTGCACGGTCGAGCGGCTGATGCGCCAGGCCGGCCTGGCCGGCGTGGTGCGGGGCCGCAAGATCCGCACCACCATCGCCGACCCCGCCGGTGAGCGGGCGCAGGACCTGGTGCAACGCGACTTCACCGCGCAGGCGCCGAACCGCTGCTGGGTCGCGGATTTCACCCACGTGGCCACCTTCGCCGGCGTGGTCCACGTGGCGTTCGTCGTCGACGTCTACTCCCGGGCGATCGTCGGCTGGTCCGCGGCCCCCACCAAACACACCACCCTCGTCCTGGACGCCCTCGACATGGGCCTGTGGCGCCGCGACCGCGACGGCCGCCCGGTCGAGGCGGGCCTCATTCACCACTCGGATGCGGGATCGCAATACACGTCGTTCCGGTTCACCACCCACCTCGTCGACGCCGGCATCGACGCCTCCATCGGCACCGTCGGCGACGCCCTGGACAACGCGCTGATGGAATCCACCATCGGCCTCTACAAAACCGAACTGATCAAACCCAGGCGGCCGTGGCGCAGCCTGGCCCAGGTAGAACTGGCCACCGCTGAATGGGTCGACTGGTACAACCACCGGCGGTTGCACTCCGCCCTGAACTACCTGCCGCCAGCCGAATACGAATCGATGTTCTACGCTCACCACCAGCCCGACCAGCAAGCCCTGGTCACAGTCTGAGGACTCCACCAGACTCGGGGCGGTTCAGTCGGCCCTGCCCCGCGTGAGATCGACGCCAGTTGGCGGATGTTCCTGCGGGCCCAGGCCTCCGGGCTGCTGGCGACCGACTTCTTCCACCTCGACACCATCACGCTACGACGCCTGTACGTGCTGTTCGTCATGGAGATCACGACCCGGCGGGTGCACATCGTCGGCGTCACCGCCCACCCGACCGCCGCCTGGACTACCCAGCAGGCCCGCAACCTGCTGATAGATGTCGGCGACCGGATCAACGCCTTCCGGTACCTGGTTCGTGACCGCGACGCCAAGTTCACGCCGATGTTCGACGCCGTGTTCGCCGCCGAAGGCATCGACGTGGTGAAGACACCGCCACGCACGCCTCGGGCGAACGCGTACGCGGAACGCTTCGTGCGCAGCGTCCGGGCCGAGTGCACCGACCGGGTCCTTATCTACAACGAACAGCACGCCCGCACCGTGCTGCGCGACTACGAGGACCACTTCGTCCGGCACCGGCCCCACCAGAGCCTGGAGCAGCATCCACCCGACTACGACCCCGACGCGGTCGTCGCGATCGACAAGCCGATCCGGCGACGCCGCGTCCTGGGCGGCGTCATCAACGAATATCGTCGAGCCGCTTGATCCGCCAGGCAAATCTCCAGCACACAGCCTTAAACAGAGTTTTGGCACGGTACAGGCCGGAATGATTCGGCCGAAGCGGGGTAGCCGGCGCCGTGATACGGCGGCGAGGCGTGGACCTGACTCGGTATGAAGGAACAGAGGGTGGCATGACGCCGCCGTCGAACTCGCGGCACCTCCTACCGGCGGACAGCCGACGCCTATCCGTGGTCGCGTTCGTCGGCATGGTCGTCGCCTACCTGGTCGTGCTCCACGGGCTGGCACTGACCCTGACCAGTGGCCTGGAAACGAGGTACGCCGCGCCCAGAACGCTGGACGAGATGTGGCGCAGCATCACGGTTCCGGAGGCGGTCTCCGTCGTGCTGGTGATCGCGGCCATCTCCTGGCTTCGCTGGTGGCCGCCGGTCCTGCGGGATAACCATCCGGTCCAGCGCTGGGTCGTGGTCGTGCCCATCGGCATGGGGACCTGCGCTCTCATCGTGACCGACTACGGCGCCCTCGCCACCAAGGGCGCCACTTTCACCCTGACACTCCTGCTCTCCGCACTGCTGATCGGCGCCAGCGAGGAACTGATATTCCGTGGGCTCGGGGTGACCGTGTTCCGCTCCACCGGGTTCACCGAAGGAAAGGTCGCCCTGTGGTCCACGGTCATCTTCGCCCTCGCCCACGCCACCAACCTGCTCACCGTAGGTGCCGTAGCCTTCGCCCAGGTACTGACCACCATGGTCGCCGGCTACTTCCTCTACCTCATCCGACGCCGCTCCGGCGGCATCACCGTGCCGGCCATCATCCACGGAATGTGGGACTTCTCCCTCATCTCAGCCCAGGTAATCCCGGGCAAGCCCTACCTCCTCTCACTCCTGGCCATCGTCACCATGGCGGTCCTGGCCATCGTCGTACTGGCACGCCGGCACCACATCGAACCAGTCACCGCCCAGTAACCCTGACGGCCGGTCGTTGGCGCACCAACGTCGGCGCTGATCAGCTGACCGCGCCCGGCAGCACATCGATCCCGGTGACTGGCCCGCTGCAATCGCAGACCGACCTTCCCGTCGCCGAGGCCACCTTCTCCACCATCAAGGTCGAGTACGTCCACCGCCGCCACTTCCGCACCCGCACCGAGGCGCGCCTGAAGATCGCCACCTGGATCACCGACTTCTACAACCTGCGCCGCAGGCACTCCGTCTGCCACTGGCGATTACCCATCGACTACGAACGATCAACGGCCGGCGCCCTGGAGGCCCAGTCCCTCTCCTAGCGATCCAACTCGCTGCGAGGGGCGACCTTCTCGCTTAAACCGTGTGGCGGAACCTTCGAGGCAGGTCACGGCGCGGTTATGGCCGGCTCCAACTCTGGAACATGTCTGCGTACGGATCGGGCTCGCCCGTGATGGGGTCGAGGCCGGCTAGGAACTGACGGTCCTGTTCACGCCAGTGGACGAAAGGCTCGATGCGGCCCCACAGGGAGACATCGATGAGCGGGCACTTGTCGAACTCGCCAAGCAACAGGCGCCTGAGGAACTCCGCCATCCCACATTCAAAAAGCGCCAGGCTGGCTTCGCCCCATGACACATGGCGTCGGTACACCACCACTGGCCACTGGTCCGGATCTGAGCCGCTCATCAGCCAGCCCAGAAGGTCGGGGTTGCTGCAGCCGACCCCCCAGGCCAGTACGGCGTCCGCCTCTAGCTCCGTGCCTGCTACCCCACCCTCCTCTTCCCAGTGGTGGCGCAAGTTTGGCGTCTCGCCAGCGATCGTCCCGCCGCCCCACGCCGAGTCGACGGGCAGCGGTAGGAGGATGCTTAGTTGGCCGCCAATGCTGCCGCCGCCGTAGACCGCCATGAAGGCGCGATAGTCGGCCGGCAGACGGGCGCTCAACTGTTTTTCGGCGGCATCCCAGTCCACCTCTTCGTCGGCGCCATGGGTTGGCGGCATGATCCGGGTAAGTGCATCGACCTGAGCAGCAGTCACGACTTCTACCCCTCGTTGGTTGTGCCGCGATATTAAAGATCGAGACTGACAGAGCGACCTCACGGGCCCACTGCTGGATTCCCCAGGGCACGTCGGGAGCCGGGGTTGGGAGCCACCGGGCCGAACGGAGCGGAACGAGGCCGCGACCGATGGCGCTGCGGAGCCCGCGCCGACCACGGCGACGCGGACCGGTGTGGACGGTTCCGGAGTGGCCTCGGGAGTCTACGGATCAGATGGCGGCGGCGTGCCAGCCACGTGCCCACGTTGTAAATCTTGCGGACCGTGGAGGCCTACCGCCGGTCGCCTGTCGACAGGTGGGGTGCCATGTAACGGATCAGGGGCCCGTCCGGATCGTGGTAGTCGAGAATGATGTCCGGTACACCGACCGCCGTTGGGTGCGACTCCCCTGCCTTCTGGTGGCCGACGTCGCCATTGCGTGGAGTGGGGGCGGCGGAAGCTACGGTGATATTTACGCGCTGCACCCCACGGTCGGTCTGCCTGGCCGATCCGGACGTAATCACGACAACCGTCGAACTGTTCTCCTGCCGATCCGACGGCGGGCCGCTTGCGCCTACCGGGTTCGGCTTCACGGGCAGGCATCGGCAGGCGCGGCCGCGGGCGTGCAGCGCTTGCGCCAGGTGATCGACCACGGCGAGGTGTGAGTTTGGGCAGGCCACGGCCACTCTTAGGCCTTTGTCGACCGACGCGGCGATGATCGTGTCGGCAATAGTCGCTAGCGCTGCGCGCTCGCGCGCGATGGCGAAAAGGTCAGGCACGGTGGTGCCCTTGACCCGGGCTGGACTTCACGTCGGTAGAGGCGCGACCACCCCGGGCGGTTGTTACATCGGTAAGGCCTCAGCCAGCAGGGCTACGCCATGACGAACGGGCTCTGCGCCCCCATAGCAGCCGCACGGCCTGTCTTGAGCAGCTGGCTGTCCGCGCGGAGGCGGTACGAGCACGGCCAGTAGGCCTGGCAGTCTCGACACCGGCGGGGGTCGTCATCACACTGCCGGTGCCGGTCTGCCAACGCCTGCCACTGCTCCAGGTCCATGTCCATGTCCCTCTAATGCCCACCACCGCCACCCCGTCACACTGTCCAGGCGTAGTAGGTCGACTCGGCGATGTTGAGAACCCGTAGCAGGAGCGCGACCGCGAAGCGGCCAGTGTGTTCAGAAATGAACGTCATGACCGTCGCCGGGTCGGGTCGAGCTCCGCCGCGAAATACGCGCTCGCGGCCTTGAGGATCTCGTTCGCCCGGCGCAGCTCAGCGTTCTCCTTGGCCAGCCGGCGGTTCTCTTCAAGCAGGTCCGTCCTCGGCCGGTCGTGGCGCTCGCCGGCGTCGGCCTCCGCCTGACGAATCCAGTTACGCAACGCCTCGTGATGCACGTTCAACTGCTCAGCCAGACGCCGGATCACCGGCTTCGGGTCCGACTCGCGATACAGTCGCACAGCCCGCGCCCGCAGCTCGTCGGGGTACTTCTTCGGTGCTGCCACGGATCTTCCTCCCCATGGCCATCAGACCATGATCAAGAGGCTCCATGGAAGCGGGGGGAACTCAGGGCCTGTTCGGGTGGCTGGTGCGTTCGACCTCGCGGCGGGCTGCGGCGGCGTTTGCGCTCGGGTGGGCAGTGATCCGCTCGGGCAGACATCGATGGGTCAAATCCTGTATTTGCCACACAGGGGACAGAAGGGCCCCTGGCCAGCGGTGACGCCGGTCAGGGGCCCCTTGACGCGATCGGCCTACGTCAGCCGTCGGATTCCGGCGAAGGGATGTAGGCGCCGGGCACGTCCTCCGGCGCGACGATCTTGTCCTCGCCGGGGTACGGCTTCTTCCAGTCGTGCGCCTGGTACCACGTGAAGTGGTTCATCTGCGCGGGGTTCGCGTAGTCGGGCTTGGCGTCGGGTCCGGTCAGACGCTGGTGCGACTTCCACTCGTCCCACTGCGCCGCCAGTTGCTGCTTGTCCGCCGGCACAGTCGCCGACGGTGCGGCCGCGGCGAGGGGGTTCTGCGGCGCGGGCGTGTCGAGGCTGCAGGCAGGCGGGGTCTTCAGACCCGCGGTCAGCGAGGTCCGGTTGGGCAGTGCGGTGAACGGCGTGAAGTCTGCGTTCTGGGTGAACGCCTGACGCATCGGGCTGGCGGCGCTGTCCTTCTGGTTCATCGGGTGGATCCCGAGGATCTGCTCGATGGTCCGGATCATTGTGATCTGCGTGTAGTAGTGGCTGTCGACGACGCCGCGCTGGGCCCAGGGGCTGATGATCTGGATCGGGGCGCGGTGGCCGTCGACGTGGTCGAGGCCGGCCTGGGAGTCGTCTTCGACCACGAAGATCGCCGAGTCCTTCCAGTACGGGCTGTGCGAGATCGTGTCGACGATCTTGCCGACCGCGAGGTCGTTGTCCGCGACCTGAGCCGCCGCGTTCGGCGGGCCACCAGTGTGGTCGCTGGAGAGCCAGAACATGTTCAGGTTCGCCGGCCCGTTCTTCTGGAAGTCACGCTTCCAGATCTCGTACCGGTAGATGTCCGGGACGCTGGTGTCGTACTTCGGGAAGCCGGGCACCGACACGCTGTTGAGCGACGGGATCGGCGAGGACGAGACCATGTTGTAGGCGGTGTCCTGCCCGGTCGCAGCCATGTTCTTGGTGTCGCAGTACAGGTTCTGCCAGCTCGCCCCGGCCGGCTTGCTCAGGAACTGGTGGAACTCGCCAAAGTCCCGCACGGTCTTTCCGGCTGCCTGCGCACCGGTCCAGATGAATCCGGTCCGCTGGTGGCCGAGAGCATCGTCCTCGGTGTCGTAGCTGCGGATGTACTCACCGCCCGTGGACTCGGTGTACTCCGGGTTGTCGGCCTGCATCAGCCAGTTGTGGCCCTCGGCCGAGTTCGTGCCGATGTCGTAGGTGTTGTCGTACAGCCCGAACTGCTTCGCCATCGCGTGCTGGTTCGGCGTCACGTTCTCGCCGAACTGCGCCAGCGACGGGTCGCCGTTGCCGCGCGGGTCGTCACCGAAGAGCTGGTCGTAGGTCCGGTTCTCCTTGACGATCATGAAGACGTGCTTGATCGTGGACGGGTCGCCGAGCCGCTTCGGCACCGGCTCCGCCTTCGCCTTGGTGCCCTTGGCCAGCTTGACCGAGCCGCCGGTCCAGCCGTTCTGGCTGAAGACCTTGCCGGTCTCGGACTTGATGACCTTGTCGCTCGGCAGCCTGAACCGCTGCAGGCTCGACGTCGTGTCGTGGGTGCCGTGCCCGGCGCTGTTGGTGGGTCGACGGGCGTCGATACCGCGGGTGTTGGAGACCAGCACGTCGTTTCCGATCGTGGCGATCTCCGCGGGGAAGTAGTCCGTCGGGAGCAGTCCGACGTAGCTGACCGGCTCCAGTGGGGTCGTGTAGCGGTAGACGGCGACCGCGTTGGCGCGGCCGAGCGTTACCAGCAGGTGGCCGTCGTCGGTGAGCGTCACGGCGTTGGGCTGGTAGCCCACCGTCGCCTCCGGCCACGGCCGGGTGGCGATGGTCTGGACGACCTTGTTGCTCGCGGTGTCGATGACCGACACGTCGTCGCTGTTGGTGTCGGTGACGAACAGCGCCCCGTTCTTGGCGTACAGGGCGGTCGGGTGCAGGCCGACGTCGATGCTGGCGACGGCCGCAGCCGGGGTCGCCAGGTCGATGACGCTGACCGTGCCGGTGGTGGTGGCAGCCGTTGACGGGTCGGCCGGCACCTGGGTGTTGTACGAGTTGATCGTGGTCTCGCCAGGCAACGCCTTCCGCCCGCCCTCGTTGCTGACGTAGAGCTTGCTGCCGACCATGATCACGTCGCGGGGGGCGTTGCCCACGGCCCAACTCTGCGTGACAGCCCCGGTCGCCGTGTCGATGGCGACCACCCGGTTCTGACCGTTGACGGCGGAGTACACGGTGGTGCCGTCGGGCGAGAAGACCGCCTCGGCCACCAGCGCGCGCTTGGGTCCGTCCTGGGGGATCTGGATGAACGCCGGGTTGGCCAGGGTGCCGTCCGGGTTCACGGTGAACCTGCGGTAGCCGTCGGCCTGGCCCAGCCACAGCTGGGAGCCGTCGGGCGAGTACGTGGGGCCTTCCTGGCCCACGTCGTTGCCGCTGATGCGCAGGTTCGCCGCAGCGTTGTTGCCGACGAGCTGCTGCACCTTCCAGGTCTTCAGGTCCACGATGGCCAGCGCCATCCCACCGTCGGTGACCGAGGCAGTCAGGTGGGTGCCGTCCGGGCTGACCGAGGACGACATGATCTTGCCGTTGTTGACGACGAGACGTTCACCGATCGGGTTGATGTACTGGTCGTCGGACACGACCAGGCCCTTGTCGGTCAGCTGGCCGACCTGGTCGGTGCCGAACTGGTGCGTCTGGGCGAAAGCGATGCCGGTGCCTGCGGCGACGACGACAGCGGTGGTGCCTGCCGTCGCCAGGGGTAGCCGGCGGGCGATGCGTCGACGGAGAGGGCCGGATTGGTCCTTCTCCACACGCCGACGGCGGCGCGTTACCTGCATGGAGTCATCCCTTCGTGGTGTGGAGCAGTTCGACGTTGCCGTCGAACTGCCAGAGCGGGTTCGGTGCGTCCCCGGTTGAGGTCCGCACCAGGAAGTAGCCGTTCACTTCCTTCGGTCCGTCGCCATCGGCTACGAACCGCCCGTCTGGGGTGACGTCGAGCTGGTAGATGGCCGACCCCGCGGCCTCGACGTCGGGGAGATGCCAGGAGACGACGCAACGCCAGTCGTTGCCCGGCCCTTCGGCGGCGAGCTTCCCGCCGCCCTTGTTGCACGTCGCCGTTGCCCGCAGCTGCGCTTCGGTGACGTCGGGGCGGTTGAGCTGCCTGGTCTGCATGCGGTAGAGGTGGGCGAATGCCGTGGCGACCGAGCGCTGCACCTTGTCCTGCTCAACCCCGGTGCCCGTGGCCGGCGACGCTACGGCGACCACCCCGACCGTCACGGCGAGCAGCCCGACCAGCGGCAGAGCTCCGACGGTGACCGCGCGGCGCGCCGAACCGTCGTCGGTCAGGTTGGTGAAGTCGCGTCGCAGGAACAGCATGTACGCCAGCGCTGTCGCGGTCACGGCCCACACCAGGCTGACCACGATCCCGATCAGGAGCCGGCCGAGCTGCGGCGGGCTGGTGAACAGACCGTTCCAGGCGATAAAGGCATAGCCGGGCAGCGCGAGGCGCACGGCGACGGGCAGCGGCAGCATCTGGGCAAGCTGCATCGCGAGCGCGACGAGCGCGGGCAGCAGCAGCCCCATCGGAGACCGCCCCAGCGCGACGGACCCGAGCAGTCCGACAGCGGCGAGCGCCAGGGTCGGGGCGAGCACGCAGACCCAGGCGAGCATGGTCATCCCGGCAGCGTCCCCCCGCGTCAGCAGGTGGCCGTCGAGGCCGACCAGCGGCTGGTTGCCGACCGCCACGACCCCACCGACCGCGCTGGAACAGGCCAGCCCGGCCACGAGCAGCAGGATGACAGTGAGGCTGGACAGTGCCTTCGCGGCGAAGATCCGTCGAGGCGACCGGACCGCCACGAGCAGGTGGCGCCAGGTGCCGAGCCGGTCCTCGGAGGCGAACACGTCGCCGGCCACCACCGAGGTCAGCAGCGGGAGTGCCCAGGTGCCCGCGAAACCGAGCGTCACCAGCGGTCCCGCCCACCCCGTGGCGTGCATCCAGCGACCGAAGAGGGTGTCGACGGGCAGCGAGCTCTGCTGACTCACCGCGGCGACGAACAGCGCCGGCGCGATCCAGCAGGCGAGGACCAACAGCCGGATCCGCCATTGGGAGACCAGCTTGACCAACTCAAAGCGATAGCCGCGCGCCACCGAGACGCGGCGCGCGCCGACAACGCGGTCGGCGGCGATGGTCGCGGTCACTGAATGGCCTCCTGCTGTTCGGTGAGGGCGAGGAACGCGGCCTCGAGCGGCGACACCACGGGTGCAAGCTCACGCACCCCGATGCCGGCGTTCACGAGCCGCACCACCAGCTCGTCGAGGGCGGGTGCCAGCGCGCGCACGACGAGCACCTCGGCGTCCCGTGCGCCGGCGTCGTCGACGTGGATCCCGGCCGTGTTGGCAGCCAGCCGCCGGGCGGCCTGGGGGTCCGAGGTGCGCAGCCGGTAGTCGAGTTCGCGGTTCTCGGCGGCCAGCTTGCTGAGCGGGCCGGAGAAGACGACCCGTCCGGTGGCGAGGATGGTGACCTCGGAGCACAGTGCCTCGAGATCGTCCATGCGGTGGCTTGAGAGCACGACGCTGGTTCCGCCGGTCGCGAGCCGGGTGAGGACACTGTGTACGTGTTTTTTGCCGGCCGGGTCGAGGCCGTTGGAAGGTTCGTCGAGCACGAGCAGCCGGGGCTTGGTGAGCAGGGCGGCGGCGAGCCCGAGCCGCTGACGCATGCCCAGGGAGAAACCGCCTGCGCGGTCGTCGGCGACATCGGTGAGCCCGACCTGGTCGAGCACGTCGTCGATCCCCGTGGTCCGCGCGTCGTAACCGCGGAGAGCCGCCAGGGCGGCGAGGTTCTGCCGGGCGGTGAGCGAGGGGTAGAGGCCGGGCCCATCCACGAAGCCGGCGACGCCGTCGGGAGCGGCGAGCGCCCGAGCGATCGGCGTACCGAGGATCTCGAGGCGGCCGCTGTCGGCGACGGCCAGGCCCAACAGGAGGCCGAGCAGTGTCGTCTTGCCGGCGCCGTTCGCCCCGACCAACCCGTGGATCTGCCCCTGGGTTACATCCAGATCGATGCCGTCGAGCGCGACGACGTCGCCGAAACATTTGGTGATCCCGCGAGCCCGGATTGCGAGGAGTGCGTCCATGAGCCCCTTCTTTCGTAGCCTTAAGCAACTTAGGGACGGCACACAACGCAGGCAGGGACAGCTGGCTGAACGCTCATGGAACAGGAGACGACGGGCATCCCAGGGCCCGGAGTAGTCCACGATGGGCTGCCAGTTCAACATCGGCCGCTACAGGGTGCCGGACGAACGCACGCTGCGTAACGCCAAATTGGCAGGGCCGATCCCGCCGCGCTGACCACTCGCTCGCCTTCGGTCGCGACCCACGGGCTGATCAATCCCGGTCGACGCCAGCCGGTGCGGTGGCCCTGCCGGGTACGGGAACCTGTCTACTCTGGTCCGAGCCGAGCGAGATGTACTGACCACGGACGGCGTCAGTGAGCGGGAACAGCACCGTAGTCCACCAGGCCGCCGCCGCTGATGCGCCGCGCTCGCCCACTGAGCCATCCGCTTGCGAACACCTGACGCCGGCACCGAGAAACGCAACGTGCACTCGTCCGGGACGATCCTCCTTATGATCAGCGGCCACGCGCGACACGCGAGCGCCACCTCCCGACACGGCCTCGGGCAGGATTTGCGTTGTGCTCGTAGCCTCCGCCGGCACCTGTGCAGCGGCAGCGCGCGGTGCAGGGGGGCGGGGGCGCGGGAGGGACCCGATGCCCTCACCGAGCGCTCGCGGCGAGCATGTTGCTTTCTGGCCACCCTGGCGGGCCCGGACGACCGCCAGCCGGATCAGCCGTTGCGGCTTGCCAGAACGACGGTGGAAGCGCCACCAGGCATCGGTGGGCGCGGCCGCATGATCGACCCACATCGGACGATCGAGTCGACGCGGACGCGGCTACACCGACGGAGAAGGACAGGCCGGGACGTAGGACAGCTTCGTCGTATGAGCACCATTCGAGCACCAATGCGTCCAGTCGGCATGGAACGACAAGAGGCGCCTGACCCCCTTTTGGCAGGTCAAACGCCTCTTAATCTTGTGCGCCCGAAGGGACTCGAACCCCTAACCCTCTGATCCCTAGACAGATGACTGTCTATGCACTTCGAGGTTGGTTCAGACAGCACCCCCGGTCCCGCTCAACCCAACTGCGTCCCGGTAGATACCAGCAGGTCGGGGCAATGCATACATCGAAAGCGATGGCTTTGAGTTTCTCTGGAAGGGGGCAAGTCCGACCAAGTACCGGCGTGTCCGCTCCAGTTCGCCGACGTACGATCACCACCCGAGCACCAGGGTCCGCGGCTGCACCGATACCCCCATCACCGGCCGCCGCGCCAGGCCGTGGGCTCCCGCTGACTGTGCAGGTGGGAACAACGGCGCAGCAGGCCAGCCAGCTCGTTGTTCGACACGGAACCGCTGGCGGCACCCAGCCGAGCCAGCGTTTCGGCCCTCCCCTCTGCTCCGGTCACCAGTGCCCGGGAAGCCGTGGTACGCCTGCCAGATGTCGCTGGATTCTTCCATCCAACAGGTAGCGCTGCTCGAACCATGGCGGCGATCGTCATCGGGGTCGGGCAGAGACATGGAGTGGGCCCTACGGCAGTAAGCAGGTGGTGGATTGCGGCTGGCCGTTGCCAGATGGCCCGGCCCGGCGGCCACGGGGGCAACCGCCGAGCCGGACACCGCGAACCTATCTTCAGCTCACTAGGTTCCACGTCCGTCTACTGGTCGGCCGCTTGCACCTGCTCGGCTGGCTTGCGGCACCCGTCGGGTGATCTAGACGGCACCACCACGGGCCGGCGCGGTTGAGTCCCGGCAAACCGGCGGGCCAGCAGCCCGCCGAGGGCGTAAGCCTCGCTGCGCGCGTCCGCCGCGGTGTCGCGCTGGCCGGTCCCGCATCTCGGCATGGCGGCCACCGCCCATGCCAGCGGTACGCGGCTAGTTCTTCCAGGGCTCACGGGTCAAGACCCGGCCGAACCGGGCGGCTCTCGCCAGAGGGCGGTGGAGAGAACGGGGACGGGTTCTACTGGCGCACTGCGGGGTCGGGTGGGTCGAGGGAGTCCGCGAGTTCACGGACGGCCTCGCAGTAGCGGACGTCGGTGTAGTAGGGCCAGTGGGCCTGGATCGGCGGTGGCACCGTGTCCATCGGTTGAACGGTGACCGCACGGGGATCGCGGAGGCGGATGTCGACGCTGCCGGCTGGGCCCGAGGCGGTGGGCGGGTTGCCTGGGCGGTGGGCGGAAAAGATGGGCCCGGCGATTGCGTCGGTGCTCCGCCACAGATTGCGCCACCGCCATCCCACGCGGTCGCCGACCTCGCGCAGAGTGTCTTTGCCGAAGTAGGCCGGCATCATGTGGCCGTAGAGCCGTCGAAGTGGGGAGCCGTAGGTGAGCAAGGCGACTCGGCTCAGGGTTTCCGGCGGCAGCTGCAGGATGGCCGCCGCGGCCAGCGCGGAGCCATGGCTGTGCCCGGACAGCAGCACGTTCTGCTCGCGGCTCAGGTCGATGACCCGCTTCGTCAGCTCGGGTACGGCGCGCTCGGCGTAGGAGGGCGGCGCGAACGGATGCGTGGTGCGGGGGAAGAAGGTACCCAAATCCCACAGCACGCCGACGCTGCGCCGGACTTGCGGGGAGACATAAGTCAGGACGCCGACCATCAGCAGTCCGAAGGCGAGCAGTCCGATGGAGAAGGTCCCGACGTCGGTGAGGTAGGAAGCGATCCGGGCCCACCTGCTGTTGTTCCCGCTGGCCTGTTCCGCGAGCTGGGTCGGGCCGATGTTGGCGATGTCCAGGGCGGTGATCGCGAGGCTGAGTAGCAGGAGCGTGAAGTAGGCGACGATCAGCGGGGCGAACTGCTCGGCGAGATGCGCTCTGCTGATTGCCCTGCGTACGGCCCGCAGACGGCCGGCCGCGTCCGGCGGCGCGTCCGGAAAGTCCTGCTGGCTGATCCGGGCCGCCTCCTGATCGCGCCGATGCCGCGTGAGCCGGCCGGCGTAGAGCGCCACCATGGTGACCATCAGGATGGCGACGAAGGCGCCCATCGCAGCCCACCGGTATGCGGTCGGCGGGTCCAGCGGTGGGCCCCGGAAGTTCGGGGGGTGCGTGGTGGGGATGGCGCCCCGGTCCAGGAAGTCGGCGACCCGGTAGACGAGCCCTGCGGCGAAGATGGCCGCGAGCCCGACCGAGATGGAGCCGAACACGGGAGCGCCCAAGCCGCGGAAGAACGCCCTGGCCGGGGGCGGGGCGTTCCGCTGCCGCAGGAACGTGAGCACGGCGAGCGCTGTCAGGAGCACGGCCTGCACCAGGATCAGTCCGCTGACGGTGATGTCGTAACCGGGCAACCGCCCGACGACGGGTGGGGCGGGACGCGGCACGAGGGCATAGCCGACGGTGAGAACGGTGAGCGCGAAGGTCGCCGCGCGAAGCGGCCGGGTCGCGCGTCGGCCCCAGCTCTGGTCATCGAACGGGTCCTCCACCGTGGGCAGGCACAGCAAAATCAGACAGGCCGTCACGAGCAGGCCCGCCGCCGCGATGAGCGCACCGCCGATCGGGTCCCGGTCCTCGCGGGCGGCGAGCGCGATGAGGATGCTGGCGTCCAGCGTGCCGTACGCGATCGCCACGTGAATCGACCGGAGTCGCCCGACGAGCGTCTCACCGCTCCAGAAGGTACGGGCGTCAAGCCGGTCGTGAGCGGGCCGTGCGGACGTGTCGTAGGACTGCCGGAACCCCTCGTAGGCCCGCGCGGATCGCGAACCCACCCACCACAGGAGGCGGATGGCGGCGGCCGGTAGCACGGCGAGCACCACGAGGCGCGCCCCGGCGGGCAGCGCCCCGAGCCAGGACAGGTACCACCGCCCCGCCGCGCAGGGATGGTAGGGCACACACTGCCAGCCAACGAGGTCCAGGGTGATGCCGACAACGGACAACACGAACATGGCGGTGACGGTGGCGGCGAGCAACCGGCACAGCGCCTTCACCACTGCGCCGTCACCGGCCGGGGGTCGCATCCACACCGCCAGGTTGCTGAACATGAAGGGAAGCAGAAGCAGCAGGGACAGGGTCCGCGCGACGGTGCTCGCGGTCAGGTTCCGCCACTGGTAGGCCTCAATGGTGATGTCGGCGGGCGTGGACGAGTAGTCGAGTCCCGGGCGGGGACGGTAGAAACCGGCGTTCTGGTCACCGGCGACCCGGACGAGAACCGGGTAATCAAGCAACGCCTCCGCCCGCACACCGGAGACCCCGTGCACGCGCAGCTCAATCACATCTCGCGTCATCCGCCCCTGTTCGCGTTGCGGTCGTGGGCCACCTAAGCCCGCTGGCCCAGCACCCGGCCGGTTACCCCTGGACCAGCCCTCCATGCATGCCGAACCGGTTCTCCGGCCGCTCCGATGAGCCGCTCCGCGCCCTGGTGTGGAAGGCGAGATTGCCCCGAAAGCACCCCGGCTCTGCGGGGGTCGTTATGTCCAGCTCTTACCTCAGCCCAAGCGCCCTGGGCCTGCCCCGTTTTGACGGACATCCGAGATCAGGGGACCTGGGGTCTCCAGGAGGATGTCCAGCATCATGGAGAACATGGGAAAGAAGCGGCCACGGCCTCGGCGTTCGTTCACGCCGGAGTTCAAGGCCGAGATTGTCGAGTTGTGCCAGCGTGGTGACCGCACGCTCCGGCAGGTCAGCCAGGACTTCGACCTGACCGAGACGGCAGTGCGTGAGTGGGTCAAGCAGGCCGAACTCGACACCGGCGCCCGCGCCGACGGGCTGACCACCGACGAGCGGGCCGAACTGTCGGCGTACGGGTTCAGGGGTCCAGGCAGGTACGTATCAACGGGACCAGGTACTGCTGCCGTGTAGGTAGCCATCCGCCCAGGCCGACAACACGACCAGACCGCCGTACGTACCGAAGGCATCGACGACCTCCTCGACACCGACCCCCGACGCTCGTCGACGCCGGCTACCGCCGCCTGGCCAAGGACCACCCAGACCAGGTCATCGCCCCACCACTCAGACCGAAGAAAGACGCCCGGCCCGAGGAAGTTGTCGCCTACGAGGCGGCACGCAAAGCCCAGTCCTCACAACGCATCCCCGCCCACCACGCCATCGCCGCGATCAAAATGGTGGCGCGCCCTGCAACGCTTCACCGGCCGCCGCGATGTCCTACCAGAGATCATCCGCGCTGTCACCCGCCTGGCCAGCGACCGCGCCGCAGCCCGATAACCCACCACCAACACCCACCTCAATTGCTCCCAAAGTCGTTACGTGCGCGAGACGCGCGGATCTGCCGAAGCTTGTGTCATGCGCCAAGCGCGAGTCGGCTATTCGTGTCGAGTTGACCTCGCCGTGGGGCCAGTGACCGGGGGTATACCGCGGCCACCGCCTCGCCCGTCCTCGCAGCCGCCAGCAGCGGGGCCGATCGTGGACGGGATGCCGTCGGCGCCGGTGATCCGATGGGGTGCTACGCCGGCTGCGAGCCGTCCGGGAACCGCGGCTCCCGTCCCACACTCCGGAGCGGCAGAACGCCTCAGCCTCTGGCCCCGTAAGAAACTGCGCCCCGCGGGCTACCTGGCCAGCAGGACGACCACCATCGCCAAGCACCCGAGCAGTAGGGTCACTGCGCCGAACACCGCATAGGGCCACCACTCGCCCGAGCGTTGCGGCTGTTGGGGAAGTGGCTGGGTTGGCAGGTTCCAGACGGCAGGTGGTGCGGCGACGCCGTTGCGGCTGCCCGGCCAGCGCGGCGGTGGGGTACGAGGTGTCGAATTGGCCATAGGGATGTCTCCCGACGGGCTTGATGGTGCGCTGTTCGGACCAGGTACCGGGCGAGATCGCGGGGGTGGTGGGTCCCGCCCGTTCGTCAGGCCGCGCACCCGACCTGTCCATCATTTACAGGCGTCGCGGGAATGTGGGGCGTTACATCTACACTCGTCCGGCGCCGCCCCCTTCGCCACCTTCGCCGCACTCACCGTGCGCGACCTTGGCCCGGTACGGCCAGGAGCGGCAGGGCGTAGCGGTGGGCACAAGTGATGATCGCTTGCTCCGTTCCGCCGGGGCTGGGACTTATCAGTCGCACACCACGCCGTCCTTGTTCCGGTCGATGTACCAGGCGTACTCGGGGTCGACGCCGCGATAGTACGGGCCGTAGCCGGCGTTGTTGGCCTCTTTGCAGGTGCCGAATCGCGGGTCGGTCGTGGGCGCGGGTGGAGGCTTCGGCCGGGAGCTGGTGGGCGCTGGCCGTGGCGTGGTGCTGCGGGTGGCGGTCGGATTCGGCCGGGCTGATGACGGGCTCGGCCGCGCCGCGGACGTCGTCGGGGTAGATCGTGTCGGTGTGGGCAGTTGCTGGAGGACGTTCGAGTCGGTGGGGGCGGTCGCGCCGCCATCGGAGGGTGCAGCGGCGGAGGGGCCGGCCTGGGTGGGGCTGTTTCCGGCGGAGGGGCGGCCCGGTTCGTCGTCGTTGACGGCGATGAAACCCCCCCAGCAGCAGAGACCGAGCAGGACGCAGGCGGCGATCACCCATGGCACCGCCTTCTTCCTACCTGCTGACGGGGGCTGGTAGATGGGTAGCTGCACGGTGTCATCCTGCGGCGCCTGGTGGGGGTCGGGTGTCATCAGTGGCGGCTTTCTGTCGGTTGGGTAGGAGACGAATCTGGTAGGCCGGGGTCCGGGCCTGGCCGACGGGCAGCAGTATTTCTTGGCTTCCTTGTGTCGTCGAGGCCCGCGATGAGGAGCACGGGTGTGGCGCGCCCGTGGCGGTCGGCTCGGTGAGAGCGACCCGCAGCGTCACCTGGTTGGGCGCCGGCGTCGGCGTCACCGTGCTGCGCTGTGCGTCATGTACGTCCAAACTGCTGCGCCTGGGGCGGGCCGGGTCCGTGGATGCGGGCGAAGAGCGTGGGCGGCATCTGCACCCCGGCCTGGCCGGGTCAGGGAAGCGGTGGCAGGTCCGCGAGGGTGGTTGGCCGAGGTGGTCTCTGAACGGTGATGCGCCCGATGGCGACCCGCCAGGAGGCCGCCGCACGATCGGCGGCGTAAGCGACTGCCCGGCCTGCGGCTATGGGGGCGGTGGTGATGTCGTCGGCCATGACGCTCAGGGTCACCTCGCAGGTGTTTGTTTCGCTCATGCCGCGAACGGTCGGCGCGATGACGCCTTCCCACCGGTGCTGAAGCTGCGTCAGCTGATCGCGCAGATCGTCAATGAATGCCGGCAGCGAGGCGTCCTCGGGTGCGGTGATCAAAAGGATGAGACTGACCTGAAAGACCTGCACGCAGGATTCACCCCTTCCCGCGATGAGAGCGGGTCCGGTCGGCGCCCGCGGCTGCAGGCCCGAGCAGGTCCGACACGCCCTCCCCCAGGTCGGGCTCTGCGCCGCCCCGGGCGGACCCAGTGGCCACGCTCGTACAGCTTCGCGCGTGAAGCGCTGACGGCGGTGGTGATGATGATGACCTGCTCGTGAAGGTGCTGCAGGTACCAGTCGGATCTGGGAACGGTCATGGGTACTTCCTCGACGAGGATGCCGGGTCGCGGCACACCGGCGGTGGCGAACGTCGCTGGCCACGCTGGGCGAATCACCGCGTCGGGTAGGTCGCGCAGCGGGAAAGCCGCGTGACTTCCTCGTAGGGCATGCCGTGCCGGGCTATTTTGCGGCTGTTCGGGTGGAGGCGGTTGCGGGGCGGCATGTCCGCGTGCCGGATCCGCAGGAAAGTGCTGCACACGCCGCGCCGTTGCCGGGGCATCAACCCCGACGATGAGTCCAGTCATCGGGCTTGCCTTCGTTGCGTGCGGCCGGGAGGGCAGCGGCCCCACCAACCGCGTTGCTGGGGGCGACGGAGGCGGTAGGGCCGCTGCGTCATCAGCCGGGAACGGGGGGTCGGCGTCCCCGACCGATGGTTTAGGACCAATGACCTACCGCCAGATCGCGGACGGCACCACCGCGAGAAGCCACGGTCGGCGAGTACCCGCCCGAATCCCGGATCCCGCCGTACAGCCAACTGTCCGCGCTCGACCGCGTCTCCATCGCCACCGCCAGCGTGCGGGCATGGTGCTGCACGTCAAGGGTGTCGTCTACGGAGAACCCGGCAAGGGTGTCTTCGTCAAAGGCCACACCTAGTACGGCGGGTCAGGCCGGGCGGACGTTACGCCCGTTTCGTGGAGCTGCTCCGCGAGCCGGGCCGTGGGAGCGTTTTCGCCGACCAACCAAATCGGCCACCTTCGGTAGCCGACGCAGGTCATCGCGTACTCGCGATACGCCTTCGCGTTGCACCATTTGCATAAACGGTCGTAGTGAATGTCCGCAGGCTCCGGCCCATCCCACGCGCAGCCGTCTCGCAGTCGCTGCCGGTGGGTGTCGAACACCGCGGCGCTTGGCTCGGCTTTGCCGGTTGCTGTGGTGCCGGCACGGATCGCAGCAAGCGTCCTGCCACAAGTCGATGTCAACCGCTCGTCCGAAGAACGGCGACGTTGGCGAGTGGTGGCTGTTCGCCATGTCACCGTGCTGATCGGGTGCGTCGCCATGGTCGTGGTCGCGTTGGGCCTGCTGAGGCTTCGACGGCTCGCCCGCGGTTGCCGTGGCCTCTTTGGCGCCGCAGCGGGAACCTCCCTCAGTTCACCGTGCTACGAACCTGTCCCGGCGCCAGCCCCGTTCGTGGACGTAACGCGGCGTTGCCTGCCAACGCCGATACGACGGATGCCCATGGGCGAGCGTCCAGCGGCAGGGGCGGGACACCCGGCCCCTCCCCAACCTTCGGAGGGTGGTCTCGTTCCTGCCGCTATCAGGCGCGGAGCATTTGGTTTCCATTGACCATCGCGAGCACGTGCTGGGCATGACCGCCCACCGCCTCCCCACTGGGCGACGCGCAGGGCCGGGGCACGCTTCCACGCACGATCGAACGCGTGGTGCAACCACGATCGAACGAAGTTCCTGGCCCACGGGCGCCGGCATGGCGTCCATCGCGGTCCTGGTCGGCGGACTGCTGCTCATCGGCGTCCGGCCGGCAAAGCGGCGGTGGAGGGCCGGCGGACAGTGAGGCAGTTGATGAACGCCAGGTGCGATCCCGTCCACCGCAACGGTCGCCAGCGAGGTGGACGTGGATTGTTCCGGCAACGTGGGCTCCGGCGAGATGGAGATGCAGAACGGCTACGGCGATGATCTGTAGCACTACCGGTGCTGACTGCCGCAGGAGCAAGGGCAGCCCGGTGACCGCTTTGGCGGCGGTCGTGCCAGGCGGACGGGCGCGGTGGGCGGGCCCGCAGTATGAAGAAGCCGCTTCAAAGTTCGCGCCCATCAGGGCCCCCACCCCAGGACGCTCCGCGGGCCCGCCACTGGCGGTAACGGTTGATGCACGCCCAGGTCACGGGTATTACCGTCAGGCTTGTGGTTCAGGTCGGGAAGCTACCGCGAGGGCAGCGCATCGCACTCGCTGAGCTATCCGGGGTGGCCGGCCGTTACGGCAACGGCACGGACCGGGACAAGCCGCGCGCCGAGGCTCTCGCCGCAGTGCTCGCCGTAACCACGGATTCGACGCTGCTGGGCATCCAAGCGGGCGTGGCGATGGCCGACCCGATCGGGATCAGCAGCCCGACCGTCGAGCTCCTGAAGGCGGCCGGCGCCGACATGCACGTCGCCGAGCAGCATGCTGCCGAGGTGCGGGCCCGATTGGAATCTCAGGGCACACGGTACGACCTCGACAACCCGAGAGAGCAGGTCGGCAGCCCAACGGCCCTTGCCACTCCATCCGGAAGTCCTCCTGCCTGCCGGCATCGCCGACGGCTCGAACCCCATTTGCCTCGCGTCGCGGCAGGCCAGCTGTCGGCGTACGGCTCACCGTGCCCAGCCGGGTACGGCCGAACGTGCACAGGTCTGAATCGACGTTCACCGATTGACTACGGCGGGTCTGGCACCCATGCGATCGATCCGGCCATCGGCTTTTGCGACGAACACTGTCCGAGCCAGGCCGAGATCGTGATTACTGAGTGTAACTTACCTTGCGCCCAAGTGGCCGCGCGGATCGCGGCAGATGAGTACGGCGAAGCGCTTTCGTCGGCCGGCTCCGGGGGCGGCACTTTTCTGGCCGCCCCCGTGTCTGGTCGAATCCTTGCCGATACCGCAGCAGCGACGTCGCCCCGGTGCCGGCCACGCCTCGGCTCAAGCCTCAGCCGACGAGGATCTCATCCCTGCAAGACGCGCCGCGGCTTGAACCGGCGAACCTCCTGCGGCCAGCCGCATGCCTCCGCGATTTTGCCAGCCCACATCCGGGCGGTCGTCTCATCCGGCACGTCCACGATGGTCAGGCCACCCAGGAACTCCTTGCTCTCGACATAGGGCCCGTCGGTGAAGACCATCGCACCGCTTGTGGCGTCTGCGCTGAAGACCGGGCCGTCCTCTTCCTCCAGGCCCCCGGCGAAGACGAATGCCCCGGCGGCCTTGATCTCATCTACAACCGCCCTGGCGAGTGGACCGCGCCCGCGGAACCACTCCTCGGTGTGGTCACCCACCCACTGCTGATTGAAGTAGATGAGGTACTCAGGCATATCCGCTCCCTCTGATCGTCCGGACCCGACGTCCGTCTCTGCATACGCTACGAACGGCAGCCTTTGTGTACGACCCCAAGAAGAAGTAGGTCTTCCCGCGTTGGCGGTGGAAGCGGATCGGAAAGCATCTGAGCTGCACAAAGCGGAACCCACCGTCTCTACCGCGCCTGGCGCGAACACGTGCCCCGCCTGCCCGCCCACCTGCTCACCGTGCAGGAGACCTGCCAAATCCGGGACGACCTGCTCCTCGGACCACACGAAATGTCCACCACCCCGCCGTCGACCCGATGACGCCCACCGTGGCGCAGGGTCTGCGACTGCCGCTGCATCATTCACCACCGCCTGCCGCGCACCACCTACAACGAGCCCGGCTGTGCCTGCACCATCACCTGCGCCACCCAACCCCTCACGCTGCTGGCCCACCAGCGGGGCTGCGCATTCTTCCTCGACCAGGGCGGCGACCTCTGGCACGTCCCCGCCATGGCCAACGGCACCTGGGACTGGGACAACGCCACAAGGGTCGACACCCGCGCCGACGTCTACGACGCCGGCCTCGTCATCGAGCACCTGCTACGCCAGGCCGCCAACGTCCTCGGCACGTCCACTGACTGACCCGACCGCTCAAGGTGGGCCGCCCACGAGGGCGGCCCACGACCTTTTCGTGCTTCACGACCAAGGAACAGCTATGCACCGCACCTACCGCAACGCCCGCGAGCGCGCCTGCGACTGCCGCTGCCCGATCCACCACGACCTACCGCGCTCGAACTACAACAACCCCGACTGCCACTGCCTGGCCACCTGCGCCAGCCAACCCATGACCCTGCTCGCCCCACAGATCAACGGCGCCGTGTTCCTCGATGTCACCAACGCCTTCTGGTACGTGCCCAGCTTGGAGCCCGGCCACTGGGACTGGCGCTACGCCGCCTGCGTCGACGTGGGCCACCCGCTGTTCCCGGCCAGCACCCTGATCACCGGTCTCCTCCGCGAGACCCACGCCGCACTACTCCCCCTTCTCTACCGCCTCGAGAACGCACGTCGCGGCAACCGCCGCGCACCCGGCACGCAGACCGGCCTTTCTCACTGCTATTTCGAGAGGTCATCACCATGACAAAGGTCATCATCGGCGTCGTCACCGTCGTCGTCATCGCCTGTTTCGGCCTGCCCCTCCTGCTGCTGTCCTCCGTCACCGGCGGCGGCCCCGGCGGCTGCGCCGTCGCCGCCCCACCCGGCCTACGCCCCTCGGGGCAGCCGCCCGGCGCCGGCCGATGGGACACCGAGCAACTCGACATCGCCGCCACGATCATCGACGTCGGGGTCGCCAATGACGTACCCCGCTGGGGCTGGACCGTCGCCGTCGCCACCGCCATGCAGGAATCCGGCCTACGCAACCTGCCTCACCTCGGCGACCGCAACGACCACGACTCCATCGGCGTCTTTCAGCAACGCCCCAGCCAAGGCTGGGGCACCATCGCGCAACTGTCCGAGCCTGCCTACCAGGCCGGCAAGTTCTTCGAAAAGCTCCAGACCGTGCCCGGCTGGCAGACGATGCCGCTCACCCAGGCCGCGCAAGCCGTCCAGTTGTCCGCCTTCCCCGACGCCTACGCCAACTGGACCGACGACGCCCTGCACCTCGTCAAGCAGATGACCACCACCCTCGCCGACTGCACCACCGACGCCCTCGACGCGCTCCCCGCCGGGTTCGCGTTACCCGCCAACACCCCACCCGCCGTAGCGACCGCCATCTTCTGGGCCGTGAACCAACTCGGCACCCCGTACCACTTCGGCGGCTCCTGCACCGACCCGCACTCCGGCGCCCCCGACAGACAATGCGACTGCTCCTCACTCATGCAATCGGCATACCGGGCCGCCGGCATCTCCATCCCCCGCGTCACCACCGACCAAGTCAACGCCGGCAAGCCGGTCGCCGACCCGACACTCTTGCTACCCGGCGACCTCGTCTTCATCCCCGGCAGCCAAGGCACCATGGCCAACCCACGCCACGTCGGCATGTACCTCGGCGAAGGACTCATCATCCAAGCCCCGAAGACCGGCGACATCGTCAAGATCACCAGGTTGAGCAGCTGGACCGACGAGATTGCGGCGATTCGTCGTATCGCGATTCGAGGCTCACGTGGTTTATGACCGCGGTCAGCGATGGAGGATCTCGACCTGGATCGCACCGCCGAGCACGCCGGCGGGACAGATCGCCACCAGGGCTGTGAACACGGCAAGGAGGGCCCTGGGCCCACGCTCCAGATGCGGGTTGAGACGGTAGACCGCCGTCGCCATGAGCAGCAATCCGGGAAGCATCATCAGGAAGGAACGTCCACCTTCGGCAGCGCTAGTCGCCCCGACCATAAGCACGAACGCGATCGCGAGCAGCCACAGGTCGCCGGTGCGAGGCGGCGCGACCTTCAGGTCGGTGACTCTGATCTTGAGTGCGTCGGCGAGTTCGCCACGAGTTCGGGCGGCCTGGACGGCGACCGTCACATCCGCCATCTCGTCCGGCGCCATCTGACTTGCCGAGACTTGCGCGGCAAGCATCGCCAGAACATGCTCCTTATCCCGTTCGGTGATCAACCTTTGAGCGATCGCAGCGGCACGCCTGGCATCCTCGACGACTGCGGGTTCGCACGCGTCTCTGTTGAAGTAGGACATCTGCTGTGCCCGCACGAAGACAAGGTCGCCCGCTCGCAGGGGCAACAGCTCCGAGACTGTCCACGAGGTCCCTCGTCCAGCCCCGCTGAGCGGCTGGAGAGTGATTCGCGGCTGGCCGTCCTCGATCGTGATGTCCTTGACCACGTAAGGCTTCCATCGACGATCGCGCAACTCGCTCGGCCGCTGCGCGATGCTGAAGTCACGGAGGCTGGGTGCCTGGCGACCGCCCACCGTGGTCACGTGCCGCGCGGGGTGGTCGGTGCACGGATGCTTGGGCCACGGCGGTCCCACATCATCAAAGAAGACGCGGCTGCCATGCTCATTCGCGTAGAAGTAGACGGATGCGCCGCAGAGGGGGCAGCGGGCATTCGGGGCGATCCACCCCACCGCAGTGCTGGACGGCGTTGGAGATGATGACGATCTCGCATAGCTCCGCCGAGGCGGCGCGGAAGCCCTGGCGAAAGAACGACTCACGTTGTGGCTGGCCACCCAGTGCCGCTTGCCGCCCGAAGTTGTTCGCCAATGCCCGCGACGTCGGTACGTCGTCACCAGATCGCCGCAAGGCGCTGCGTCAGCATCGCTGGAGGATAGCCACCGTCGCCGACTAAGCCGCTAGCGGCTGGCGCATGGTGGTGCGTGGTTCGGCGTGGCGGGCGCCGACGCACGTCGAGCTGGTGTCAACGCCGGCGCCGAGCATGGTGGTCACGAAGGGTGGCTATGACAGACGAGACCGGTCCACTGGGACTGCCGTAACCGGCCCCCCACGGGCCGGTCTCGCCGATCGTCAA
Organism: Micromonospora sp. NPDC049301; assembly: GCF_040678715.1. Classification (NCBI taxonomy): domain Bacteria; kingdom Bacillati; phylum Actinomycetota; class Actinomycetes; order Micromonosporales; family Micromonosporaceae; genus Micromonospora; species Micromonospora sp. NPDC049301. Next base: position 374,631 of record NZ_JBFAQO010000007.1, read on the forward strand.
GTTACGCCGTGTAAGGACTACGACTCTTGGTGCTGCCGCCGCCAGTGCGCGGATCTGGCTCCCCTCTGTGTCAAGACACCGCCGGGAGGAGACAGGTCAATGAAACAAGTAGCCGAATTGAGTACGGCTGGCATGCCGTTCCTCGGTTGGGGATCAGTCGAGCTGCTCGAAATGGAGATTAGCGTGAAAGACCGCTGACCTGTTCGCGATCTCGACGCCTTCCTGCGTGAAATCGAAGGCGACGTGCAGTACGACGTCGATGTACAGCGAACGGGCCGCACCGAACTCCATGCGGGTGATGTCGACCGGATTGTGCCCTCCACCCAGGCAGATGCTCGCATCGATGTAGCCAGCATGCGGGTTGATCGGGAAGTCGAAGGTGCGGTCCGTCAGTGCGGCCAGGTCGTTGCCGGGCAGATCAATGAACTCGCCGACGATGGCCGTCTTGATGATTTCGGGTCCATCAGTGCCGGGCCGGAAGGTCGCGGGATCGAAACGGTCTGCCGCCGAGAACGGCACGAGCGGTACGGTGATCGCCCAGGTACCGGCAGCTGGGCCTGACCGCAGCGGTGAAAGGTAGACGATCCGACCGGGCTCCAGCCGCAACAGGTCGTCCGACAGTTCGAGCACGACGAGCATGCTAAGCCCGAGTCGGTGCTTTGCCCTCACGGGCCTGCCGTGATTTCAGTTCCGGACCGTGCCAGGCGCCCGCTTCTGCCGCCTGGAGGGCGTTGCCCACCGACTGTAGTTGTGACGCACCGTGAGGTATGACTACCTCTCCTGCTTCCGGTCCCGGTGTCGTCTCTCCTGATCGTGTCGTTCTGCGTGCAGCGGCCTCTGCCTATCTCGGTCTGTACCGAGGTGACTCGCGGCTGCACACCGAGTCCGACCTGCGGATCTTCCTGACCTGGTGCACCAGCCATGATCTGGATTCGCTGTCGGCCACACGCGCGGACATCGAGCGGTACGTACGCTGGCTCTAGGACGTGCGCGCTTCCAGCCCTCGACCGTCTCTCGCCGTCTGTCGGTGGTGGTCGGCTTCTACCGTGTCTGCGTCATCGACGGCCTCCTGCCGCACTCGCCGGCCGACTACGTGCGCAGACCGGTGGTGCCACCGGAATCGCCCACCCTGGGGCTGGGTCACCTGCAGTTCGAGGCCCTGATCACCACCGCACAGCAGTCGGCCAAACCGAACGACTTCGCGCTGATCGCCATGCTCGGCCTGCTCGGGTTGCGGATCTTCGAAACCTGCGGCGCCAACATCGGTGACCTCGGAGAGGAACACGGCCACCGCGTCCTGCGGGTCCGCGGCAAGGGCGGCAAAGTCGTCCTCGTTCCGCTGCCGCCTGCCGTGGCCAGGGCCGTGGACCGTGCGGTCGACGGCCGCCTCGACGGTCCGATCCTGCGCAACACCCTCGGAGCGCGGATGGACCGGCATGCGGCAACCCGCCGGCTCAAGCACCTGGCCGCCACCGCCGGGATCCGGATGCCGAGGATGCACCCGCACATGCTGCGCCACACCTTCGTCACGACCATGCTCGACGCCGGGGTCAGCCTGCGCGACGTGCAGATCGCCCCCCGCCACGCCGACCCCCGCACCACCATGCGCTGCGACCGCGCCCGCAAGAACCTCGACCGCCACCCCAACTACATCCTCGCCGCCTACATGGCCTCCGGAACGTAGCGACCACGACAAGCGACTCTGTCGAATTGAGCGTGCCACTCGTGTTGGTTGCGGCGATGTGCTGCCCGGCCTCGGCCGGCGCCGCGCAAGGGCCTAGGCCGCCGCCTCCGCCCGGATGCCGTTGAGCAGCAGGCGCAGGCCGTATGCGAATTGCTCGGCCGAGCCCGTTACCGGCAGTTCGGCACCCGGCGGGGCGCCTGGCAGCGCCGAGAACATCTCGCCGAGCTGGCGCCAGCGGGCGTCCGGCTCGCCGGCGGCGATGCTCATCGCGAGAGCCGCCACGACGTACGCGATCAGGGCCTGTGTCGCTCGGACGACGTCGGCGGGCGAGAGCCCGGCCTCGGCGAGTGCGGCCGTCAGGGCGGCGGCGAGGCGGAGGCCGTTGTCCTGCAGGGGCGGACGGGCGGCGACGTGAGCGGCGATGCCGGGGTGCCGGAAGGCGGCCTCGCGCACCGCGGACAGGATGCCGCGTACCCGCTCGTCCCATGCGCCGGGGGGCACGGTGACGTCGGCGAGGGCGAGGTCGGCGACCGAGTCGAGCAGTGCGGTGCGGTCGGGAAAGTGCCGGTAGAGGGCCATCGGGTCGCAGTCGAGTTCGGCGGCGATACGTCGCATGGTCATCGCCTTGGGGCCCTCGGCATCGCCGACTCGAAGCGCCGCGGCGGTGATCAGCTCAGGGGTTAGGCGGCGTTGCACCCGCTCATCCTAACGCTCTCGTCTACACCGTAGACAGCAGCGGTACCTCATGTCTACGATGTAGACATGAGCCCTACGCTTCTTCGCCTCGGCCGGATCACCGCCGTCGCCATCAGCGCCGGCACGCTTGCCTTCCTCGTTCCGAACTGGACCGCCGACAACCTCTTCCTCGTGCCCGACCTGCTGCTCTCCGCGACCCTGCTGGCGGCCGCCGCCCTGCCCGCGCGCCACGCGCGCACGGCGCTGCTCGCCGCATTCTGCTTCGCGGCCGGCGTGCTCATCACCGCCGTAGCGTCGTACGCGGTCCAGGGCCGGATCGGCATCGGCAGCCTGGTCGGGGCGGTCGCGGCCGTCGCCATGGGCGCGGCGTTCCTCCGCCTCCGGTCGCCGGCCGGCTCGCCGTGACCACCGCGCGCCGCCGCGTGGTCGTCGAACACGCCGGTGGCCCGGAGGTCCTGCGCGTCGTCACCGACGCCGCGCCGGAGCCGGGCCCCGGCCAGGTACGGCTGCGCGTGCTCGCGGCCGGGCTGGCGCGCGCCGACCTGCTCATGCGGGCCGGGTGCTATCCCGGCCGGGCGCCCCGGCCTCCGTTCGTCGCTGGCTGGGACGCGACGGGCGTAGTTGACGCGTGCGGGCCCGGCGTGGAGCCGTCGTGGGCCGGTCGGCGCGCCCTCGCGCTGACCCTCACCGGCGGCCATGCCAGCCACGTCGTCGTGCCGGAGTCTGGACTGGTAGCGGTGCCCGACGGCGTCGATACGGCCGCGGCGGCATGCCTACCGCTCAACTACCTCACCGCCTACGAGATGCTGCATCACGCCGCGCGGGTGCGGCCCGGCGAGCGGGTGCTGGTACATGGAGCCGCCGGCGCCGTGGGCACGGCACTGCTGGACGTCGGTCGGCTGCTCGGCGCGGAGACGTACGGCGTCGCGCGGCCCGCGGACCGGCGGCTCGTCCAAACGTTCGGTGCGTCGCATGTGGACCGCTCCGGGTGGGACCGGATGCGTGCCGACGTCGTGCTCGACCCTGTTGGCGGCGCCCACGTCCGGCGGTCGTTCCGGGCGCTGCGGCCCGGCGGGCGGCTGGTGGCCTACGGCTTCCTGGCCGACGGCGCGTCGCCGCTAGGCGGGCTCGCCCGGCTGCGGCTGTGGGACGCGCTACCCAACGGCCGTCGCGCGGCTTTCTACCGGCTCAGCGTCGCCGCGCGGAGGAATCCGCGTCGCCTCAACACCGCCACCGCAGCGCTCGTCGCGGCGCTGGCCGCTGGCCGGCTGCGCCCTGTGGTCGCCGCGTGCATGCCACTAGACGCGGCCGCGGAGGCCCATCGCTTGCTTGCGGCCGGCACCCTGCGCGGCAAGGTGCTGTTAGCCCCGTGACGGCAGACGGCCCTTGTTAACGGCGAACGCCACAATGTTCCTCCACCTAGGGCAAGCAGGGGGTGCCAGCCCAGCGATCGGTGATACATCTTCTCCGGGGGCATGCCGGCCATCGTCCGAGTGTCTCCCGCCGCATCGCATGGCGTGCTCAAGGCCGCGCACAGCGAGCCCGTTGGTCACCTGGATGGCCCACTGATCTAGCAATCGGCATGCCTCTGCGCCGGTCGAGCAGTGCGACCCGACTGCATGCGAGCGAGTGGAACGTCCGCAACTGCCGCCGAGGGGGCGTCAGGGGCCGCACCTGCGAGACCGACGAGTCAGCCGGCCGCTCGTGTCGATGTGCGCTCACTCCGGCCGAGGACCGGCTCCTCACAGACACGAGCACGGGACTGACAACAGACGCCGCACCCGAATTACCTTCACTCGATGATCCGACCTGAATTCCTGGACGTCGCTGAAACCGCCGCAGCCCTGTTGCGTGAACCGATGCTAGTGCCCCGTCATGCAGCCTTGAACGGGTAATCCGGATGGCGGATCTTGGAGCCGGCCGCGAATCCGGATTTCGGTTTGGCGCGCCGGTTGCGCCAGCGGATGTAGTCGCCGATGGCGGCGTCCTGCTCGGCGTGGCTGCGGTGGTCGGTGCCGTTGAGGGCGAAGTAGCGCACGGCAGCGAACTCGGCCTCGATCCAGTTCAGCCAGGACGCGTAGGTCGGGAGGAACACCAGTTCGACGCGGTTGGTCGCGCACCAGGCGCGGACCTCGGGGTGCTTGTGCGGGGAGTCAGGCGGTGAACTTGGAGCAGGTCCGGCAGGCGTATGCATCCGTCGCAGAGCTCTACATCGGGCTGTTCGGCACAAGCCAGCAGGTACACGCCGACGACCTCGCCTTCATCGGGCGACATCTGGCGGGCCGATCCGGCAGGGTGCTCGATCTGGGCTGCGGGCCTGGCCATATCACCGGCTACCTTCGCTCGTTGGGCGTCGACGCAACGGGGCTCGACATGGTCCCCGAGTTCATCGCACATGCGCAGGCGGCCCACCCGAGCGTTGAGTTCCAACTCGGGTCGATGGAAAGCCTCGACGTCGCCAACCACTCCGTCGCCGGCATCCTGGCCTGGTACTCGTTGATCCACCTGCCGCCGCAGAACCTCGACGGCGTCCTCACTGAGTTCCGGCGAGCCATGGCCCCGTCCGGAACGTTGGTGCTGGGCCTCTTCGACGGCGACGAGGTCGACGCCTTCGACCACAAAGTCGTGACCGCCTATCGCTGGCCCGTTGACGAGCTCTCCGAGCGACTGACGCGCGCCGGCTTCACGGAAGTTGAGCGCCTGCAACGGCCCAGCGACGGCACTCATCGGCCGCACGCCGCGATCGCGGCAATCGCAACCGACCGGTGAGCTGAGTCGGCGAGCCTCCGTGCTCGCTCACCGATAGAGTCGCTCGTCGCCACCGTGACATAGCCCGGTCGGCGCCGCTGCGGCGCACGCGCCGCTTCGTTGCCGGTGAGTTCACCCGTGTTCAGGTGACTTTCAGGGGGAAGGTGTCGACCCGGTTGCCGCGCTGCACGTAGTGCGGCAGGTAGAGCTTCCACGTGACCGTCAGCTCGCGCCCTGCGCGCATCGAGGCCGGTACCTCGGCGACCATTTCGAACACGGCGGTATCGCCGGCGGGGATGTGCGTGAGCGGGCGGCAGTTCAGCCGGTACAGCTGGGACGTGTTCACCGCCTCATTCGTCGCATCGCCGAGGGAGAAACGTTCCATCAGATATCCCGGGCAGGGGTCCAGCGTGAGCGGACCGCCGCTCGGGTTGTTGAGGATGCCGGCGCAGACTGCCGCAGCGGTGTTGCTGATGCTGTCTGGTTGTCTGAACACCAGTCGCCTGGAGGAATTGCGTCAAGATCGACGCTGCCGGCGTAAAGATCGCGTATGGAACCCTTGCCCGCCGGCCGCCGCACGCTTCTAATGGCTGACGCCCGGTCGCAGACGAGCGCCGGATGGCCATAAGGAGTGGAACGATGGAGCGGACCCGAACCTCGGCGCCGAGATGCGGCGCGGCCGGGTGTCCGCCTCGTCGCGGCCTCCGCCTGCCCGCCCGGCCGTGATCGAGTCGACCGTGACTGAATCGACCGTGATCAAACCGGCCATGACTGGATCGACTGCCGGACCCGCTGCCGCCCCGGACTGACCGCCGCGGTCGCTCCGGTGACGCGTGGTTCCACGGGCGATTTGGCCACGCTGGCTTCCCACTTCTGTCCCTTCCCCCTAAGGGTTTCGATGAGTACGTCCGCCGCTGGCGTGATCTTTTTTCTTTCGCTTCTCGCCGCGCTCGCCGTGGCTTATCGCTACCTCGGTGACTACATGTTCCGGGTCGTCACCGGTACCCGGCACTCGCGCGTCGAGCGTGGGTTCTACCGGCTGGTCGGTGTCAACCCTGCCGGCGAGCAGTCGTGGGCCCGGTACGCGGGTAGCCTGCTGGCCTTCTCAGTGGTCTCAACCCTCCTTCTGTACGCGTTCCTGCGGCTGCAGGGCAAGCTGTGGCTTTCGAACGGACTGCCCGGCGTACCCGATCATCTCGCCTGGAACACGGCGGTCAGCTTCGTCACCAACACCAACTGGCAGGCGTACGCGGGTGAGTCGACCATGGGGCACCTGGTGCAGATGGCCGGGCTCGGCGTACAGCACTTCGCGTCCCCTGCGGTCGGCATCGCCGTAGCGGTCGTCCTCGTCCGGGGCTTCGCCCGCAGCCGGACCGACCAGCTGGGCAATTTCTGGGTCGACCTGACCCGGATCACCCTGCGGATTCTGGTGCCTTTCAGCGTCCTGGCCGCCATCGGCCTGATCGTCGGCGGCGTGGTGCAGAACCTCTCCGCGGGCACGGACGTCTCGACGTTGACCGGCGGGTCGCAGACGATCACCGGCGGGCCGGTGGCCAGCTGGGAGTCCATCAAGCTGCTGGGTACGAACGGTGGCGGTTTCTACAACGTCAACAGCGCCCACCCGTTCGAGAACCCGACCACCTGGACCAACTGGCTGGAGCTCTTCCTGGTGTTGGTTATCCCGGCCAGCCTGCCGCGGATGTTCGGCCGGATGGTCGGGCAGAACCGGCAGGGGTACGCGATCGTGGCCGTGATGGTGATCCTGGTGGTCGCCAGCGGCATCCTCGTCAACGTCTTCGAGTTGACCGGTCACGGCACGGTGCCGGAGGCGGTGGGTGCGGCGCTGGAGGGCAAGGATGTCCGGTTCGGTGTCTCGGACTCGGCTACCTTCGCCACATTGAACACGTTGGGGAACGGTGGTGTGGTCATCTCGTTCCACGACTCGTACACCGCGTTGGGCGGCGGGCTCCTGCTGATGAACATCATGCTTGGCGGGATCGGCCTCGGCTCCGTCGGCACCGGCCTGTTCGGCTATTTGATGATCGCCGTGATGACGGTCTTCCTGGCCGGCCTGATGGTCGGCCGGACCCCGGAGTTCCTGGGCAAGAAGATCACCGCTCGAGAAATCAAGCTGGTGTCGCTGTATGCCCTGGTGCCCCCGGCACTGGTGTTGATTGGTACGGCGGTGGCATTCACGACCGGCAACAACTCCACCGCGCTCAACGTCGGGCCGCACGGCCTGTCCGAGGTGCTCTACGCGTTCACCTCGGCGAGCTTCGGCAATGGCTCGGCGTTCGCCGGTATCACCGTGAACACGCCCTGGTGGGATGTCGCGTTGGGCCTGATCATCGTCCTCGGCCGGTTCCTACCGATCATCTTCGTGCTGGCACTCGCCGGCTCCCTCGCGCGCCAGCGGAAGGTGCCGGTCACGGCGGGCACGGTACCGACGCACACGCCGTTGTTCATCGGGATGGTCATCGGCGTCACGGTGATCCTGGCCGGCCTGACCTTCCTGCCCGCCCTGGCTCTCGGCCCGCTGGCGGAAGGACTGTGAGGCAAGCAGTGGAGGCTTGAGGCCGCAGCGAGCCACGGAAGACTGTGACCAAGGCCAGCGAAGGAAGTGATCGGAAAGTGGACGTGACCGTTCTCCGTTCCCTGGCGCTGTTCGGGTTGGCAGCCCTCGCCGAGATCGGTGGCGCCTGGTTGGTTTGGCAGGGCGTACGCGAGCACCGCGGCCTGCTGTTCGTCGCCGCGGGGATTGTTGCCCTCGCCGGGTATGGATTCGTCGCAGCGTTCCAGCCCGACCCGAACTTCGGGCGGGTGCTCGCCGCCTACGGTGGCATCTTCGTGGCCGGGTCGTTGGCTTGGGGCGTGGTCGTCGACAAGTTCCGCCCCGACCGGTACGACCTTGCCGGTGCGGCCATCTGCCTGGTCGGCGTCACGGTCATCATGTACGCACCACGCGCCTGATCGGTTCTTGATGCCCCGCTGCAACCCCTTATTTACCAGGCTCTGACGTGTATGACCTCTCGGCTCGAGTGGCTTTGCGTTGCAGCGGAGTCAACAGTAGAGAATTCGGAGCCGCTGCGGTTGCTGCCTGTACGAACAACGCGACTACTCCGCCCCGTTCAGTCGTTCCGACGCCACAGGGTCGGGCGTTGCCAGCGAGGGCGGATCGTCGGGGGACGACCCTCTTCCCTCGGGATGGCGGCCGAGCGTGCCGCCGAGGTAAAACGGCAGGTCCTCGAGGGAGCGACCCATGGACCGACGGATCGCGTTCAGCAGCGCGAGATGCGCCGCGGCCGCCGGGCGCGACGCCTCGGTCAGGACCTCTTCGTCGACCGGATTCGCCACCGGATCCCGGGTTGACACCGCGTCGAGGTAGACGCCGACAGCGCGCCCAAACGCGTCGATCGCCCGCGCCACGCCTAGCGGGGCCACCAGGCTCGCGGAAGTAAGCGCGACGCTCCAGGCGCCCCAGTCGATGGCGACCGGCGTTCGGCTTAGATGTGCTCGCCGCATCGCCATCATGAACCGGGCGTACTGCGAGAACAGTTCCTCGTACGCGCGCAATTGCTTGTCGCGCAACCAGTGCCGCTCCTGCACCCGACGGGTGACCGCACCGCCCACAAGAACACCCAGCGTCGCCGAGAGAGCACCGCCGAACGTCGTAATGATTACTGCCACCGTATCCACGACACGACAGTCTGGCAGCGACGTATGGAGGAAGCCAGATCGATACCAGATCACGATCGGCCGACCCCACGCCACCTGGGCCTCGGTGACCACTTCGCCGGGCCGCACCCAATCTGCTCCCAACGCAAGGCCCACCACCACGCCGGATCGTTGCCGCCCTGACCTGCTCACACTCCCCCACCAGGCGACATAGAGAGCGGTTGACGTCCGCAGGTTGGGGCGTGTTCCGTTGGGGTGCCGTTCAGTGCCGTTGAATGCAGTTCAACGCCGTTCAGTGCACCCGACTGCTCCTCACCCCAGATGGCGCCCGGAGACCTCAGTCCCCGGTGGATCCGGCAGCCTCGACGATCGAGACGGGAGTGCCAAGTTCGACGGTACGGGAGACGGTGCAAAGTCGGTCGTGCGACTGCTGCAGCGACCGCGGCAGCGCCTCGCGCGCCCTGTCGCCGTCCGCGCCCACCGGGAACGTCACGGTGAACTCGACCCTGAGGTTGGCCAGCGACTTTCATGTCGTCACCGTCGATGGGCTGCTCGACGTGCCCGCCTACCAACCCGACGTGGGCCATTGACGGGACCGCTCAGTCACGGATCGTCGCCTTGTCGGACGCCTGGGCGGCGTGCCGCCGGGACCGGAGCAGCTGGATGCCGATCGGTACCAGCAGATCACCCACGATGCCGAGCAGGATGAACTCGATGTTGGACTTGACGAAGGCGATCTGACCGAGGAAATAGCCCAGCACGGTGACGCCGATGCCCCAGAGCGCCCCGCCGAGGACGTTGTAGGTCAGGAACGTCCGCGGCTACATCGGTCGGTAGTAGCCCGAGAAGCGCGGCGCCAGCGGCCCTGGTCAGGCGAGGATTGCGTCCACGACCTCAATGGCTCGCCACTCGTGCTGGGCGTACAGCCACCCGAACGCCGACACCTGCACGGCTTGGGCCGCGTCGGTCAGCGGAAGGTCCTGCCAGCCGGGGATCTCCTGCAGGGCGGTGAGGAACTGCCGGGTGGCGAACTCGGGCTTCATCAGGTCTTGCACGCTGCCCCAGCCACTGCTGGGCCGCTGCTGGAAAAGCCCGACGGAGTCGTGGTCCCAGCCGATGGCTTGGTGGGGGTAGTTCTGCGACTCGGGCAGCACGCCACTGGCGTAGTTGTAGAGGTTGCTCTCCTGCATCGCGGTGGCCACCGCGATGACCAGTGCCCGGCGGGGCACGCCCATCTCCTGCCCGGCGCGGACGATCCGCTTGGCGTTGTCCATCTGGGCCTGGTCCAGCCCGGCCACCGGGACGATCCGCTTCGGCTTCGGCTTTGACGTCGGCTTTGACGTCGGCTTTGACGTCGGCTTGGGCTTGGGCTTGGGCTTGGGCTTGGTCGTCGGTGACGGGGAGCTTTCCGGGGCAGGGGTTTCGGTGACCGGGGCGGCGGATTGGCGGGCAAGGCCGCGGGAGGCGGCGTCGACTTCCGCACGCTGGGCGATCTCGGCGCGCTGATCGGGCGTCAGTGACTCTCCGGCAGGGCCGGCGCCGATCAGGGTGACGCCCACCAGTCCCAGGCAACACACCACTCCGGTCGCCACCGTCACCCGCGCCCGGCCCGTTCGGGCGGCGAAGAGGTTGCCCAGGCCGCCGAGGCGGGAAAGCAGAGAGCCGGAGAGTCGGGGCTGCGGCGTGCTGGTTGGCCGACCGATGGAGGGGGTATCGTCCGAACGGTCAGTCGGGCCGCCAAGGCTGTTTGGCTCGTCGGGGTTGCCGTCGTTACGCATCCGACGAGGCTAGGCAGCAGCAGCTTTGATCACCCAGGGTGATCAGGTGGCGCTGCTCACACTTTCAGGTCTAGAACGGGAGCCTCCGGGCTGCTCAGCCGGCCCCAGGTAGAACACTCGCTATCCGGGCGAATCGCCTTTTCCCATGCCGCTCGGCAGTGCGAGGCCGAAAGGACGCGGAGAGACGGCCTCCGTCGGCTGATCCATCAGCTCATCCTTTCGGGTGATGCCACACTCCTTCGTTCGCATGTGGGTAGTACCAGATCAACGGATTCGGCCTCATTTGACCACCGACTCGCCAACCGATGTCGGCTGGTTCCCTCACCGTTCACCGGGCCGCCTTATCGGTGCCGATGGCCCGGCCGCCACGTCCGCAGGTCTGCGGCGACACCCACCGCGAGGCTGAGCGCAGCAGCCCCACCGCAGGCCGCGCCGACACGAGGCCATGCCCAGGCCACCGAGGCGCAACTGCGGGAGGCGCTGATGACCACGTCGGAGGGCCGTGGGAAGCCTCGTCGGCTTGGTCGTCGTTTGGGTGCGCGGCTGGGCGAGCTTGCTCAGCCGCTGACATGAACGGCGCGGATGCGGGAAGTAGCGGTTCTCCGTCGGAGCGGATCCGGTCGAGGAGGGAAGTCGTCCGAGTGACGTCAGGGGCCGGGAGTAACAGGACCGGGCGGTGCGCACACAGCAGACGACCCGGTCCTGTCCAGGCGGGCGGACGCCGCCTACAGGTGCCCGGGAAGCCCGGCGACGTGCCCGAGGACGACTTCGTCCTGATCACCGGTGAATAGACGCGATGGCGCTCAATCATTCTTCTGAGCGCATCCCATGATCAAGACGGACAATCACGGAACACTCCGGGGCCCTAGCCCGGCGGCTGGCTGGGCGGACCAATCCCCTCGGCGCAGACCAAGCGCGAGCAGCAGCGCAAGCCAGGCCGCGCCGAGGGCGTAACCGGCGAGAACGTCGGTGAGCCAATGCGCGCCGAGGTAGACACGGGAGGCGCCGACGAGCAGCACGACCACAGCTGTGGCTGCCAGCACCCTGGCGCGGGCCTGCGACGACCGGCCGGCCAGTACCACGACGGCGAGCATGCCCCAGACGGCAATCGCCTGCGTGGCATGCCCGGACGGGTAGGCGGTGCCACCGCCCGCTCCGATCAGGTCCACGGCGGGCGGGCGGGTCCGGCCCACGAGCGGCTTCGCGAAGGCGTAAAGCAACACGGCGCCGACATACGCGGCCCACAACCACCCGGCGCGCCGCCGATCACTGCGGCGCAGCAGAACGATCGTGGCGGCGACGAGGACCGGGACGAGAACCCAGCTGGACCCGAGCCAGGTGACGGTGCGCATGACCGGCGTCAGCCAGCCAAAGCGATGTGCCACGGCGAAGGCGTGCACGCGCGCGTCAAGCGTGGCGAGTCCTTCGCCGCTGATCACGTCTTGGGTGAGCCCACCGAAGATCCACGCGGCGAGCGCGGCGGCGGTCAGTGCGGCGGTCAACGGCAGCCCGTGGGGCGTGGCGGGATTCAGACGCCGGCGCGCCCACCCCAGCTGGGCTGGGAATCGGCGCCGGGCCCACCGGGCGGGCGGTATCGCGGCCAGCCGGTCGCCGAAAGTGTGCAGCCGGGCAGAATATCGGCGGGTGGCCCGCGTCGCGTACCGGAGCGCGAACCCGAGTACGAGCAGGGCGAGCAGCGCCAGTCCGATCCGGCTGGCCCACTGCGCCGCCCGCTGCCAGCTCGCCCCAGCCAGATAACCGGCAAGCACCACGGCGGTTGCCCACACCGCGCCACCGAGGACGTTGTAGACGGCAAAGGTGCGGTACGGCATCCGGGCCATCCCCGCAAGCCCAGGGATTATTACCCGCAAGGCGGCGGTGAACCGGCCCAGAAACACCGCATTGCCGCCGCGTTCAGCCAGGTACCGTTCGGCCCGCTCCATGTGCTCTCGTTTGATGATCAGCCGACCGAGCCTCGCGCTCAGTAGACGCCGACCATAACGGCGACCAACCGCGTACCCGATGGTGTCGCCGATGATCGCGCCGGCTATCGCAGCGGCGAGCACGGCGGCGAGGCTGACCCGATGCTGGAAGGCGAGTACCCCGCCGAGCAGCACCGCGATCTCGCCGGGGAAGACGAAGCCGACGAATGCCGACGACTCCAGCAGTGGCACCGCGAACACAATCGCGAGGGCCGCGAAGCCGTGCAGGTCGAGGATGTGGCGAGCGATCGTGTCGATCACGAGCTAGCGCCCCACCACCAGCCGACGGCGCTGCGGTTTAGCAGCGAGGACCAGCAGACAGCCAAGCGCGTGGGCGAGGCCACCCCGCGGATCGTTCATTCCGTTCCCCTCCTCCTGCCTCAGCTGCGAGACCGCCATCTACTAGCCGTCAGTTGGCGAGGACGCGGGTTAGTACGGCAGTTGCGGCCAAGAATGGGCCGGTCAGCAGTGCCGCGGCCCGCACCAAGGGTCCGGTCAAGGTGAACGGTCGGGTACCGGGCTTTTCCCGATCCTGGACCACGCCGACCACGCTCTTTATCTCGATGAGGAGGCCGGAGACCGCGTCGATCAGCTGGCCGAAGATCAGGACCCGCGCGCACAGCACGGCGATGATGGCCTTGTAACGCGTCAGCAGGTTCGCCCAGAGGATCTGCCGCGGTCGGCTGGTGCGACAACGCACCCCGTTGACCGCTCCGGTCGCCACCCGGTCGGTGACCTGGGGCACTCGTCAGCCCGCGAGGCATGTCCCGAGCCTCTCTAGTGCGGCGGTCATACGTCCGAGCGTACGGACCACCCAGCCGGTCAGTGGGCGAACCGCCGGGGTGGCGTTGCTCGCGGACTCGCGAGTCACTCTCTCGTCGAGGATCAGTGCGTCCCAGAGTTCGCGCGGCCCACCAAACCCGTCGGACGCGGTCGCCCCAGTGAATGAAGTCGATCTAGCTTCCTCCATGCATCGCTGCGAGACTGTTGGGTCGTGGATACGGTGGCAGTGATCATTACGACGTTCGGCGGCGCGCTCTCGGCGACGCTCGGTGTTCTTGTGGGCGGTGTGGTCACCCGTCGGGTCCAGGAGCGGCATTGGTTGCGCGACAAACAATTGCGCGCATACGAGGAGCTTTTCTCGCAGTATGCCCGGTTCATGATGGCGCTGCGGCGAGCGCACCTGGACCGAACGCCAGTTGACGTCGACTGGGGTGCCTGGAGCGTCTCGCTTACCTCCGCGAGCCTGGTCGCTCCGCTGCGCGTGGCGCGGGCGATTGACGCGTTTGGAAGCGCTGTCGGCGTCTTCCTCGACGCGGTGTCGACCCGGGATCCCGTCACGAATCCGGTCGACGAAGAGGTTCTGACCGAGGCGTCGCGTCCGGCGGCGGCGGCGCAGCTGGCCCTGCTGAACGCGATCCGTCGGTCCATGGGGCGCTCCCTGAAGGAGCTGCCGTTCTACATCGGCGGTACCCTCGGTCGCCATCCCGAGGGAACGGAGTCGCCCCGCGACCAACCACCCTCGCTGACAGCGTCCGACCGTGAGGCATCCGAACGACTGAACCAGGCGGAACAGTAGCGTTGATCGCACAGCTGCGGACCTCGCGCCGGCATCCTCAACTGCCGCGATCCGCTCGTCACATGGCGTAGCGGAGGTCGGCGGCACTGGCATCCTGTCGTGCCGAATTAAGTATGTCCACCGTGGTTGACGCCCAACCGCAATCCGACTCGCGCGCCGCCCGCGAGGCACTAGGCCATCAGTTCGGGCGCATGCCGCTGGTCGCGGTCATGCGAAGTTGCGTGTGCCCGAGAATTTGTGCCTCCTTCCAGTGAGGGAGATGAGTCCCCTCAGGATGGGAGGCGTCATGGCGCCCGAGTCGACGATGTTGGTGGTGTGAGAGTTCAGGGCAGCCCTCGTTGGGCGCACGGCACGTTCGCGTGGCTGATCTTCTTCGTCGCGTCCCACGTGGTAGCGGTGTTCCTCCCCGGTGACGATCCGACCGGCGGCGGACCTTGGGGCCTCAGGGCATACGTGATCTTCAACATCGCTCTCATTCTCATGTCGGCCGTCGGGGCAGTTGTCGTTGTAGCCACCGTCCGGCCATGGGGACGACGCGCCCCTCGATGGATACTGCTCACGCCGCTGTGGTTTGGCAGCACGCTACTCGTCGTCCGAGGGGTTCCCGGGATGGTCGAAAACCTGCTGATGGCTACAGGCATCCGCCGAGGCGGCTTTGTGGGCGCGCAAGACATCTCCACGGCTGAGTTCTGGGCCGGCATTGGGATCAACACCTATTTCTTCATTGGCGCGGTGCTGCTAGTGCCCCGTCATGCAGCCTTGAACGGGTAATCCGGATGGCGGATCTTGGAGCCGGCCGCGAATCCGGATTTCGGTTTGGCGCGCCGGTTGC
>NZ_JBFAQO010000008.1:0-354558 GCF_040678715.1 Micromonospora sp. NPDC049301
GAAATGTAAGCCCGGTAACGGGTTCAGTTGACCGGTACTAATAGGCCGAGGACTTGACTACCAAGCTGCTACGCGTCCACTGTGCAACTCTCGATGAACGAACAACAGACCACATGTGTGGTGTTGTTTGATATGTCGATAGAGTTACGGCGGTCATGGCGGAGGGGAAACGCCCGGTCACATTCCGAACCCGGAAGCTAAGCCCTCCAGCGCCGATGGTACTGCACTCGTGAGGGTGTGGGAGAGTAGGACGCCGCCGGACAATCTTTCCAGAAAGGGTCACCCCACGGGGTGGCCCTTTCTGCGTTCCCCGGGTCGGGAAACTGGTTGATCGACGGCTGACGGCGGTGGGCCACTCCCGGGCCCGCCTGGAATACGGCTGTCGCCGCTTCACTCGCCAGCCGGCCCTGGCGGTGCCGTTCAGGCTCGGCGGATGGACGACGTCCTGATACTTCTGGTGTTCGCGAGCTGCGTGGCCGCGGTCTTGGGGATCCGCTCGTGGCGCGTCGTCGTGGTGTCGGTGGTGAGGTCATGGGCCCGTTCGAGGAGATGTGGCATCCCGCAGCGCACCGGTTCCGGGCCGAGATCAGGGTGCAGGAAGCACGCGTGGCGTCGATGCCGGCGCAGGGGTGGCAGGCGCAATGGGCAGGGCGGTGACCCCGGTGAGGCGACCGCGGAAGGGGCGAGACGTCAGGACGGCTTCGGGCCGCAGACGTAGCGGGGCTCCGCGTCGTAGCGCCAGGTGAACTTCTCCCGCTTGACCACCACGCCGCCCTTCTTGATGACCCGGAAGGCGTCCTGCGTGAAGCCGTTGATGCCGTTGCTCGGGATGCACGTCGGGCCGGGTTCGAGGTGGATGAGCTTCGGCGTGGTGATGTTGCGACGTGGCCCGTACTCGGTCTTCACGCTGTCGTAGATCTTCGTGCTCCAGATCGACACGGTGATCGTGCTCGACGTGTAGGAGGTGTCGATGAGCAGGCCGTACTGGGTGTTGTTGCGGAACTTGAAGTCGAGGTTCGGCCAGAAGATGGTCGACTCGATCACTGCCGGGTACCGGTCGAACCAGTACGAGTGCGGCTTGTGCTCGACGTCCTCCATCCCCGCGTAGTAGGTGGCGTTGAACAGCGTGGTGGTGAACTGCGAGGTGCCGCCCCCGACACCCGGCACCAGCTTGCCGTCCAGGATCACCGGCGCGTCGCGGTAGCCCTGGGCGTAGCCGCGCTCGCCGGTGTGGCCGTTCAGCGAGAACGTCTTCCCGGGCAGAACGATGGTGCCGTCCACCTCCCTGGCGATCGTGGCGATGTTCTGGCTGCGCGACGAGGCCATGCCGCCGGTGAACCGGGTGGTGAAGGTGGAGACCCGCTCCTTGATGCCGAGGCCGGCCAGCTTCTCCGCGGTCACCTCGGGAGGCGTCGACTTCAGTTCGCCGGTCACCTCGCGGCCGTCCGGCTTCGGCAGCACGGCCAGCAGGTCACGACCGAGGGTGGCGGTGTCCAGCTGCTGCCCGGGTCGCCCCTCGGTGACCTTCGGTCGGCCACCGGCGATGGTCATCGTCGCGTCCTTCGGCGGCACCTCGATGGCGTTCAAGTCGTCGCCGAGCGCCGAGCGGAGCCGCTTGACGTCCACCGTGGGGGTCAGTTTGCCGGCCTTGTCGGCGGTGAACCGCAGGCCCTTTGCGATGGCGGTGGGCGGGATGGTCACCGAACCCTTGTCGGTGCGCAGGGTGACCGGCGCGGCGACCGCCGGCCCGGCCAGTTCGGCGACCAGGCGGTCCAACTCCTCGACGGTGGTCGCCGGCTGGCTCTCCACCAGCGGCACGGTGACCGGCGTGCCGGCCAGCCAGCCGGCGCGAACGGCGTCGGCCGAGCGCTGCGGGTCGAACGCCAACCCCGGCTTGGGCTGGGTCACCTTCGGCGTGGTGCCCTTGTAGGTGATCGCCGGCACCGTCATCGGGCGGGCCTGGTCGCCGAGCACCTTACGGAGTGCCGCGTCCAGCCGATCCACGTCGACCGTGACGACCGGGTCGACGGTGCGGGAGCCGACCAATCGGCTGACCGGGTGCGCGTCGGCCTCGGCCGCGGCCGCCACGGTGGCGGCCACGTCGACACCCAGCCCCACGTCGGTGGGGTTGATCTCGGCGGTGCGCCCACCGACGGTGACCCGCAGCGGTGCGGCGAGGGTCGCCGCCCGCCGGTCCAGTTCCGCACGCAGCTCCCGGTGGGCGTCGGTACGGCTCCGGCCGCCCAGCTCGGCGCCGAGCACGCTGGTGCCGCGGGGGACGTCCCCGGCGTACGCCCAGGCGCCAGCGCCCGCCACGGCGGCGAGCACGACGCCGGTGACGCCGGCGGCGAGCAGGATCCGCACCCGCCGAGGGCGGCGCCGGCTGCCCTCCGGCTCGCCGGAAGGCGGTGCCGTGACCGGGCCCGGGCCGTCGTCGGGCCAGGTGACCGCGGTGACCTGCACGGTGGGCCGGTCGTCGGCGGGTGGACGTATTTCGCCGTACAGCGTCACTGCAACCTCGATCGCCAGGTGCCGCGGGAGGTCCCCCCTCCCGGAGGACACCTACGGTAACGAATGCCCGGGCCAACCCGTGGGCTGCGCCCACCCCTGCCGGTCCCGCGTGTCGTCCCGGCGTGTCGCGCGAGGCGGGGGGCGGCGTCCGCGTCGGAGCGCACACGTGGCACGGTGGCGCTGTGGACACTGCGCAGCGGGTGTTGGCGTACGGCGGCGGGTGGTTGGACCGGGCGGGCGAGTTGCGCACCGATCCGGCCCGGCTGACCGCACTGCTCACCGACGCGACCACCGTGGTGCTGCCGCTGTGGCGGGACCGCTGCCTCGTCGACGGCGACGGCCCGGTCCGGCTGACCGCGGAACGGGCGTCCCTCGTCCGGTCCGCCGCCGGTGAGACCGTCTTTCTCGGGCTGGACGGGGACGTCGCGCTGTTCGCCGCGGACCTCTCCGCGCTCAGCGAGCAGTCCGCCGTCGAGATGGCCGGTGCGGCACGGGCCGTCGACGTGCGCGCACTGGTCGGGCGGTTGGACCCGAACGAGGCAGCCGTCCAGGCGTACGCGCGGGGTTTGCTGCACTGGCACCGGCAGCAGCGGTACTGCGGCACGTGCGGCGCGCCGGCCGTGGCCGGCGGCGGCGGGCACGTCCGGACCTGCACCGGCCGGGAGTGCGGACGGCTGCTGTTCCCCCGGATCGAACCGGCGATCATCGTGCTGGTGGTGTCGCCCGATCGGCCGGGGGTGCCGGAGCGCTGCCTGCTGGCCCGGCACGCGGGCGCGGCGGCGGACGCGTACTCGACGCTGGCCGGCTTCGTCGAGGTCGGCGAGAGCCTGGAGGACGCGGTCCGGCGGGAGATGGCCGAGGAGGCCGGTATCACCGTGACGGACCTGGCGTATCAGGGTTCGCAGGCGTGGCCGTTCCCGGCCGGGCTGATGGTCGGCTTCCGGGCCCGCGTCGCGTCCGAGGAGGTGCGGGTGGACGGCGTGGAACTGTTGGAGGCGCGCTGGTTCAGCCGGGCGGAGCTGCGCGAACGGGTCGCCGCCGGTCGTCCACTCGGCCGGGTCGACTCGATCGATCACCAGTTGCTGAGCACCTGGCTGGCAGCGGGCGACTGACCCGGGCGGCGCCGGGGGTCAGCCACGGGCGGGGCGGGCCAGCCAGACCATCACGGCTGCGGTCAGCGCCGCGGTGACCAGCGCGCAGCTCAGCACGCCCTCGACCGTGCGCGGCGCCACCAGCAGGGCCGCACCGACCAGGCCGGCGGTGGCCACCCAGAGCGGCGCGGCCGGCCAGCGGGCACCGGTCGCCACTCTTTCGTTGACCAGCATGAACACCACCGCGTAGAGGGCGCCGGTGGCGGCGAAGAGCGGGGCCTCGCCGGCCAGGTGCAGGTAGTCCGCCCCGCCCACCAGCCGGAAGGCCAGCTCACCGGCGACCGCTGCGGCGGCCACCAGCACCGCACCGCAGGCCACGATCAGCCCCAGCGCGCGCGCCCGGGCCCGCCGGTCGCCCGAGGCCAGCCGCGGCAGCACCAGGAGGGTGACCACCTGCGGCGCCCAGAGCGCGCCCTTGGTGAGGACCGCGCCGACCGCGTAGCCGCCGGAGCCGCTGGCCGGCAGGAGTTGGCGGGCGAGGAGCAGGTCGGCGTACGAGATGACCAGCATCGCGAGGGTGGCACCGCACGCCGTCAGCACCTGCCGGCCGCTCAGAGCGCGGTCGCGGTCGTTGGCGAGGGTTGGTGCCACCCCGGGTCCGGGGACGCCGAGGGCCGGACCGCCGGGGGCGGCGGGCGCGGCGAGCCGGGCCAGCAGCGGCAGGACGACGAAGCCGGCCAGCGTGCCGAGCAGCAGGGAGCCGACCGGTCCCCAGCCGAGGGCGAGCCCGAGGATGAGACCGCCGTAACGGCCGGCGGCGAGCCCGGTCATCGCGCCGGAGAGCCGCAGGAACCGCTGGTCACCCTGGAGCTCGCCGAGCCACCGACCGGCCAGCACCGTGGCGAAGGTGGTCGGGGCGAGCAGCAGGGTCAGCGCGACCGGGAGCCGGAGCGCCACCGTGAGCACCGGTGCCGCGACGAGGGTCACGCCGGCGGTGAACGCGGCGGTGCGCAGCGCCAGTCGTGTCGTCCCGCTGGGCCCCGACCGGGCGCGATGGGCCGCCACCGCGATCTGCAGGCCGAACCCGGGCACCGCCGCGATGGCGCCGAGTGCCAGCACCGTGGCCAGCGCACCCAGGTCGGAGGCGGTCAGCTGGCGGGCACCGAGCATCGGGACCAGGTAGGCCAACCCGTTGGTCAGCATGGTGGCGGCGGTGACGGCCGCTCCGGCGACACCGAGCCGTACGACCCCCGTGTCGCGGGCGGGGCGCTTCGCCGCACCGGGCTGGGTCGGTTCCGCCACCAGCCGGGGTTCCTCGGTGGTCACTCGGGCTTCGGTACCACGTCGCCGATGGTGATCTCGTTCGTGCAGAGCGTCAGATCCGGCACGCCGGTCACCGTCAGCTCCACCGCGCCGTCACCGCCGGTGATCTCGAAGAAGCGCTGGTTCAGGCCCCTCTTGACCGGGAACGTGTGGCTGCCCTGCCCGAAGCGCAGCACCGCCGTGCCATCGGCCGAGCTGAGGTAGCCGATGCGGACGACCCAGTCCCAGTGGTGCCGTGGCTTGTCCAGCGGTATCCGGACGGTCTGACCGGCTTGCACCAGGTAGCCGCAGCCCTCCTGCGGGCCGGGCACGACGTTGCTGCCCTGGATGGTGGCCACCTGGACCCGTCCGAGGCCGTCGAGTATCGAGGCGTTCTCCGTGTCCTCCACGAACTCCGGGCGGGAGCCGGCGGCGGCGAAGAACCGGGACTGGTAGTTGTACGGCCAGGACAGATTCGACAGCACCTCGCTCGGGAGCGGCGTGTCGAAGAAGACGGTGCCGGGCGGGGCGCTGGCCAGCTCGATCCGGGCCGTGTCGAGGTAGGACCGCCCGTACTTCTTCGCCCACTCGTCGCCGTAGCGCGACGTGGTCCAGACCGTGCCGAACATCGCGGCCACCAGCAGGAGCGCCAGACCAGCCGTCACGACCTCGCGGTACCGCTCGGGCACCGGCCCCAGCCAGTCCGGCGGCACAGGTGTCGAAGGCCGGGGTTCCCGTCCGCCGGCTGCGGACGACGTCGGGACGTCCGGCTCGCGCGCCGCGGAGGGCCGCGCCGTCGGCGGGGCCTCGGCTGCCGGCTCCGGATCGAACTCGGGATCCGGCTCGGTCGTCGGCTCGGCGGTCTGCCCGTGGTACGGGTCGTCCGGGGCCTCGGCGTGGATCACACCGGCCCGGGACGAGTAGGCCGCGACGACGGAGCGCGGTGCGGCCGGCGACGGCTCCGAGCGCGGCGCGTCGGGTTCTGCCGTGCTCTGTGCGGCAGCAGGCTCCGAGTCAGCGGACGGTGCGGGAGCCCCGGCGGGCGGGGCCGCCTCGCCGTCGGTCGGTTCGCCGTCGGTCGGCGTCGGTCGGGCAACCCCGACGAGAGCGACACCGACGCAGATGGCGGCGACGACCACGGCGTCGCTGACGTAGCGGGGCACGCCGCCGGCGACGCCGCTGAAGACGGAGCCGAGCCGGGTGGCCGCCAGCAGCGTCGTGGCGAGGATCAGGTAGCTGCCGAGCAGGACCCAGGCCCGGGTGGCCCTGCGGTCCCGCTTCACCGTCAGCACGATCAGCGCGGCGAAGACCGCCCAGGCGATCCAGCGGCCGAGGTCGGGCGGCGCGACCACCGGCGACCCGTCCCCCGCGCCCAGCCAGCCCCAGGGCCCGCCCAGCAGACCCGGCACGAGCGTGGAACCGAACAGTTGGGTGCAGAAGGACAGCACCTCACCCAACGACTCCGGCCGGCGCACGGACGACTCGGCGCGCTGCAGGTAGACCGCGGCGAACGCGCCGACCAGCGCGGTCAGCACCAGCCAGGACGGCCACCAGCGACGCAGCGCCGTCAGCACCGAGCGGACCGGCCCGCCGTCGGTGAGGAAGCAGACGGTGAAGAGGAAGACCAGCGGTACGACCAGCAGTGCCTTCTCGAAGAAGAGCAGACCCAGCAGTACGGAGAGAGCCAGCGACAGCAGGTGCCGCTTGCGGCGGGTGCGGACGTACCTGAGCTGGGCGCCGACGGCGAGCACCATGCTCAGCTGCATCGGCAGCATGTTCGCCCCGACCGCCCACCACGAGGTCGCCTCCAGCGTCAGCGGGCTGAACAGGAACATCCCGAGCGGGATGAGCAGCAGCCGGCTCGGTCGCAGCAGGTCGCGCAGCAGCCGGTAGAACGCGACGGAGAGCACCGCCTGACCAGCCGCCATCAACAGCACGTACGGCCAGTAGGTGAGCCCGAAGGCGTCGGTCACCAGCCAGGTGAGCAGTCGGCCGCCCGGCATGAAGTGGTTGTTGTAGAGGGTGAGCAGGAAGCCCGGGGTGAGGGCCGATTCACTGGACTGCGTGACCAGCACGTAGTCGTCGGCCGCCAGGTAACCGCGGGAGGCGATCTGCGCCCGCCACAGCACGCTGACCACGATCATCGTGACGGCGAAGGGCCGGATCGGATCGGTGCGTACCCGTCCACCGGCCCCGCCGGTTTCGCCACGCGCCGCGCCCACCTCGGATCCGGTCAATGCCATGGCGGGAAGACTGCCACACGGATGACGGGCCGCCCCATCAGGTCAACGGATGGTTCAGGGGCCGACGGGTGGTCCGCGTACAGTGGCCGCCACCAGCGCGACGGGTGGTCGGGCCGGATCGGGGTGGGGTCGTCAGGATGCGCGAACGGATGGTGCCGCACGGCGTCGCCGCCGCCGTCACGGCGGTGGTCCTGGCGCCGCTGCTGCTCCCCGGTTACGTGCTCCGCTACGACATGGTCTTCGTGCCCCGGCAGGCGTTGAGCTGGGAGGTGATCGCCCCGGCGTCGGCGCTGCCCCGGGCCGTTCCGCAGGATGCCGTGGTGGCGCTGGCCAACCAACTGGTGCCGGGGTGGCTGCTGCAACGGCTGGTGCTGGCGGCGATCATCTACCTCGCGGCGCTCGGCGCGGCCCGGCTGGTGCCGACCGACCGGGTCGCGGTCCGGGCGGTGGCCGCCCTCGGGTACGCCTGGACGCCGTACCTGGCCGAGCGGCTGCTCGTCGGCCAGTGGGGACTGCTGGTCGCGTACGCCGCGCTGCCGTGGCTGGTCCGGGCGGCGATCGGGGTACGGACCGGCCGGCCCGGCGCGCTGCCGCGGCTGCTGCTCGCCGCGGCGGCGTCGGCGATCACCCCGAGTGGCGGAGTGATCGCGCTGGTGGCGATCGCGGTGCTGCTGCCCGGACGGTATCCGGGGGCGGCCCGTGCGGCTTCGACCGCGTTGGGCGCGACGGTCCTGCTCAACGCGCCGTGGCTGGTGGCCGGGTTCGCGAGTACCGGCAGCGGCAGGTCGGACCCGGCCGGTGTGCTGGCGTTCGCGGCCCGGGCGGAGAACTGGGCGGGGCCGCTGGTGGCGCTCGCCGGCACCGGTGGCATCTGGAACGGGCAGACCACGCCGGCCTCCCGGGGTGCGCTGCTGGTGCCACTGGTCACCGTGCTGGTGCTGGCCGTCGCCGGGTACGGCGTACCGCTGCTGTTCCGGCGCTGGCCCGCTCCGGTGGCCGGCCGCCTCGGCCTGCTCGCGGCCGGTTCGTGGCTGGTGGCGGCGCTCGGCGCGCTGCCCGGCGGCGCGGATCTGCTCGGCTGGCTGGTCGCGACGCTGCCCGGCGCGGGTCTGATCCGGGACGGTCAGAAGCTGCTCATCCCGTACGCGTTGGCCCTGGCGGTGGCCGGCGCGGTCGGCGCGGAACGCCTCGCGGACCGGCTGGCCGCCCGGTTCGACCCGGTCACCGGGCGGGTGCTGCTGGTCGGTGCCGCGCTGCTGCCGGTGGCGCTCCTGCCCGACCTGGCGTTCGGCGCGGCGGGCCGGCTCCGACCGGTGGCCTGGCCGGCGGACTGGACCGCGGTGGCCCGGCTGGTCGAGCAGCGGCCCGGTGAGGTGATCTCCCTGCCGTTCCAGGAGTACCAGCGCTACGGGTGGAACCGTGGCCAGGTGGTGATCGACCCGGCGCCCCGGTACCTCGGCGTGCCGGTGCTGATCGACGACACGCTGCGCGTGGGTGGGCTGGCGGTGGCGGGCGAGGACCCGCGTGCCGCGCGGGTCCGCGACCTCCTCGCCGCCGGGGCGCCGGTGTCGGCGGCCGGCTCGCGCTGGGTGCTGGTCCAGCGGGCGGCGGGGCCGGCGCTGCCGCCGGCGTCCCTGGCCGGACTGCGGATCGTCCACGATGGACCGGAGTTGACCCTGTACGAGAATCCGCGCTGGTCTCCACCGCCCGCGCCGACCCGGCCCGGGCCGATCGGGCTCGCCCATCTGCTGGCCGGAACGGTGGTGCTGGCCATCGGTTTTTCGGGCACTGCGCGCGCACGCTACCGCGTGGTAGCGTCCCGGCACGCGAGTCCCGCGGAAGGAGAAGGTGGATGAGGAACCTGCCCGCGTTCGTCGCCGTCGGTGTGCTCGGGGTCGTGCTCGGCCTGCTCGGTAGCGTCGGTCTGGCGAATGTGCTCAGCCCGTCCGCCAAGGAGGCTGCCACCACCAACGTCAATGGTGAGCAGGGCGCCGAGCCTCCGCTGTACGGCACGCGCTAGTCAGACCACGAAAGGGCGCCCGCTGGTCGCGGGCGCCCTTTCGTGGTGCTCGGAGTCAGCCGGCCCGGCCGGTCGCATGGGTCACCAGCTCGGCGAAGCGGGCCCCGGTCGCGGCCCAGGTGAAGCGGGACGCGTGGTGCAGCGCCGCCTCCCCCATCGCCTTGCGCCGCACGTCGTCGGCGAGCAGTTCGCGCACCTGGGCGGTGAACTCGGCCTCGTCGTCCACGAGCAGGCCGGTTTCGGTGTCGACCATCGCCTCGGCGACCCCGCCGGCGTAGCGGAAGGCCACCGTCGGGGTGCTGCGCGCGGCGGCCTCGACGATGGTGAGCCCCCAACCCTCCTTGAGCGACGGGGTGAGCGCCACCCAGGCCGAGGAGAGCACGGCGTGCTTCTCCTCCTCGCTGATGAAGCCGGTGAACCGGACGCGGTCGGCGATGCCGAGCGAGTCGCACAGCTCCCGCAGCGGCTGCTCCCACCAGCCCTGACCCGCCACCACCAGCTCCAGGTCGGGCAGCTCGCCGATCAGTTCGGCGACGGCGCGCAACGCGATCTCCACCCGCTTGTGCGGGACCAGGCGGCCGAGCACCAGCAGCGACGGGTGTGGGGTGCGCGGCAACGGTGGGCCGGTCACCGTGGGCGTGCCGTTGGGCACCACGTCGATCCGCTCGGCGGCCACCCCCAGCGCCGCCAGCTCCGCCCGGCTGGCCTCCGAGACGGTGACGTACCGGCAGCGGCGGTAGAGCCGGACGGCCAGCCACGACTCGATCCACCAGCCCAGCCGGGCCATCCACGGGCCGAAGACGACCGGCCACTGCTCCCGGTGGACGTGGTGCACCAGCGCGATCACCGGGCGGCCGGCGTACAGCGGCGCGAAGAACGGCACCCCGTTGCAGACGTCGATCACCAGGTCGGGCCGGCCGTGCCGGCCGAGCGGGCCCAGGCCGAACCGGCCGGCGAGGCAGGTCAGCGCGGCGCGGGCGTAGACGGTGTGCCGGGAACCGCGGCGCAGCACGCGTACGCCCTCGGCGGTGGTCTCCGCCGGACCGGCGTTGCCGTGCGCGGCGCAGAGCAGGGTCACCCGGTAGCCCATGGCGACCAGTTCGGCGGCGATCCGCTCGAGGTAGACCTCGGAGCCACCGCCTTCCGGGTTGGTGGTGTCGCGCCAGTTGAGGAACAGGACGTGGCGTGTGGGGGCGACGGAGGGGTCCACGCTGCTCCTACCGATGAGTAAGTGAGCACGATCGCGCCACCCTAGGGCGGCCCGGCCGGTGGGCGCAATGGGTCGCACCGGCAGCGAAGATCGGATAACCGCTCGTCGATAGGGGGTTTGCCGGCGACGGAAAACCTTGGCAGGGTGTGCAGCGCAACCGCGTGTGGCGGCTGGCGTCCAGGTGGCGCCGCCCGGCCGCCGCGATGAATCCAGACCTGCGCACGGACGCGCCGGTACGTGACGAGGAGGTGGCCGGCGGTGCTGCGCGACGGACTCGCGCCGGTGCGTTCCCTCTTCCGTCGCTCCCCGGTGGTGCTGCTCAGCGCGGCCCTGGTGCTGCTGTTGGCCGGCTGGGCAGGCGTGGCCTACGTGCGGGCGGACCGGGGCGTGCCGGAGTGCGCCGAGCGGGTCCGGCTGCGGGTGGCCGCCGCGCCGGTGATCGCCCCGGCCCTGGACCGGATCGTGCGGGCCAGCGTCGGTCGGCAGCCGTGCGTGTCGATCGACGTGCAGGCCCGGGAGTCCGCCACCGTGGCCGGGGACCTGGCGAACGCGGTGGACGTCGCCGACGCCTGGCTGCCGGAATCCACGTTCTGGCTGCGCCGGGCCCGGGCCGGCGGGGCCTTCGAGGTGCCCGGCGAGGGCACCTCGGTGGCGAGCACCCCGGTGGTGCTCGCGGTGACCGAGCCGACCGCGCGACGGCTGGGGTGGCCGGCGAAGCCGGTGACCTGGGCGTCGCTGATCGGACCGAAGGCCCGTCCGACTCCGGTGGGAGTGCCGGACCCGGCCGCCGACCCGTCCGGGGTCGCCGCGCTGCTCGGGGTGCGTGCGCTGGTCGCCGGTGAGCGGCAACCGGCCGCCGCGATGGCGGCCGTGCTGCGCCGGCTGGCGGGCGAGACGTTCCCCGCCGGCGAGGGCGGGGGCGCCCTGGCGCCCGGGGGCGGGCTGGCCAACAAGGCCCAGGCGGTCGCGGCCAGCGAGCAGGCCGTGCTCGACCACAACGCGCTGGCCGGCTCGAACAGGTTGGTCGCCGCGTACCCGGAGATCGGCGTGCCGTCGCTGGACCTGCCGTACGTGGTGCTGCCCGCCGCGCGTGGTCACGTCCGGGACGCGGCCGCGGGCTTCCTGACCAACCTGCTCACGGTCGAGTCCCGGGACGCGCTGCTCGGGTTCGGCTTCCGGACGGCGTCCGGCTTCCCTCCGGCCATTCCCGACGACGGTCGACTGCGGGCGGAGGAGCGCCGACCGGTGCCGTTGCCCGCCGAGGAGACGGTCACCGAGGTGCTGAACGGCTGGAGCGGCGTGCAGCGCAGCGCCCGGATCCTCACCGTCATCGACGTCTCCGGCTCGATGGCCGCCCCGGTGCCCGGCACCGGCGAGACCCGGCTCGCGGCGACCGTGAAGGCCGCCCGCGAGGGAGCCGGTCTGCTGTTGGACAACAGCGAGCTGGGGATCTGGGTCTTCTCCACGAAGGTGGACGGGGACCGGGACTACCGGGAGATCCTGCCCGTCGCCCCGCTGCGCGCCCAGCGTGCCCGGCTCGCCGACCGGTTGGCCGCCGTCCGGGTCAAGGCCGGCGGGGGTACCGGGCTGTACGACGCGACGCTGGCCGCGTACCAGGACGCCCGGCAGCACTGGACGCCCGGCCGGATCAACCTGGTGCTGGTCATGACCGACGGGCGGAACGAGGACGAGGACAGCATCGGCCGGGCGAAGTTCCTGGCCGAGCTGACCCGGTTGCAGGACCCCCGCCGGCCGTTGCCGATCATCTTCATCGGGCTGGGTCGGGACGTCGACCCGGACGAGCTGACCGCGATCGTCGAGGTCACCGGCGGACGGGTGTTCCGTACCGAGCAGCCCAGCGGCATCCGGCAGATCTTCTTCTCCGCGCTCGCCGACCTGAGCTGCCTGCCGCCGGACTGCCGCCGATGAGCCGACCGCACGTCCCCCGGCTGGTAGGCGGGGCACCCTGGACCCCGTTGTCGCTGCTGCTGCTCGTCGCGATCGCCTTCGGGCAGCGGCCCGGCCAGGTCACCTTCGACACCAAGCTCGACCTGGCCGCGAACCCGATCCACTTCCTGACCCGCGCGCTGCACCTGTGGAACCCGGAGGCGACCTCCGGCGAGCTGCAGAACCAGGCGTACGGCTACCTCTTCCCGATGGGGCCGTTCTTCGCGGGCGGGCAGCTGCTGGGTGTGCCAGCGTGGATCACGCAGCGGGCCTGGACCGCGCTCCTGCTGGCGGTCGCGTTCTACGGGCTGCTCCGGCTGGCCCGGGCGTTGAACATCGGCACCGAACCGACCCGGTACGCGGCGGCGCTCGGCTACGCGCTCGCACCCCGGATGCTCACCGAGATCGGCGCCCTGTCCTCGGAGACGCTCGCCGCGGCGCTGCTGCCGTGGGTGCTGCTGCCTCTCGTGCAGGTCCGGCGGATCGGCTCGCCACGTCGGGCCGCGGCGCTCTCCGCGCTGGCCGTGCTCGGCATGGGTGGGATCAACGCGGCAGTGGTCCTGCTGGCCCTGCTGCTGCCCGGGATCTGGCTGCTGACCCGTCGCTGGGACCGGGCCCACCTGCGCCTGGTCGGCTGGTGGTGCCTCGGTGTCGTCGCGGTGTGCCTGTGGTGGATCGTGCCGCTGCTGCTGCTCGGCGAGTACAGCCTGCCGTTCCTGGACTACATCGAGTCGTCCACCACGACCACCGGGGTGGCCTCGCTCTTCCAGGCCGTCCGGGGCACCAACCAGTGGGTGGCGTACATCGTCCAGGGGGATCCGTGGTGGCCGGCGGGCTGGCTGCTGATCGACCACCCGGTGCTGATGGCGCTGACCGCGCTGGTCGCGTTGATCGGGCTGGCCGGGCTGGCCGGCAACCTCCTGCCGGAACGGCGTTTCCTGGTGCTCGGCTTCCTGGCCGGGCTGACCCTGCTCACCATGGGCTACGTCGGCAGCCTGGACAGCCCGCTCTCGGGGCCGGTCCGGGAGCTGCTGGACGGCCCGCTGGCCCCGTTCCGCAACGTGCACAAACTCGACCCGGTGCTGCGCCTGCCGCTGATGCTCGGCTTCGCGCACGGCGTGGACGCGGTGGTCACCCGGCTGCACAACGCCGCCGCCCGGCGCCGGCCCGGCATCCGGCTGCGACCGTTGGTGCTCGTACCGGTGCTGCTGCTGGTCCTGGGCGCTGCCGCGCCGGCCTGGCTGGGTCAGCTGCGACCCGGGCCGGGCTGGTCGGACCTGCCGCCGCACTGGCGGTCCGCGGCCACCTGGCTGGCGGACCGGGACGCGCTGGCCCGGACGTTGATGGTGCCCGGGTCCGGCTTCGGCCAGTACGAGTGGGGGCGCACGGTCGACGAGCCGCTCCAGGCGCTGGCCGGCGCACCCTGGGCGGTGCGGAACCAGATTCCGCTCGGCTCGGCCGGCAACACCCGGGTGATGGACACGGTCGAGACCGTCCTGGCCGGTGGCCGGGGGTCGGCCGGGCTGGCCGACTTCCTGGCCCGTGCCGGCTTCCGGCACGTGCTGCTGCGCAACGACATCGACCGGAGCCAGGTGGACGCTCCGCCGGTCGCGGTGCTGCGCCGTGCGCTGACCGGGTCGCCGGGCATCGCACGGGTGGCGACCTTCGGGAGCACGACCGCTGCCGGTTCCACGCCGGGCAGCCCGGTGGACGACGACGCCGGCCCGGTGCCCGCCATCGAGGTGTACGAGGTGCAGCGCCCGGTACCGGCCGCCTCGGCGGTGCTCACCGACGACGTGCCGACCGTCAGCGGCGGTCCGGAGTCCCTGCTGCCCCTGCTGGAACAGGGGCTGGTGGAGCGGGACCGGCCGGTGGTGCTGGCCGGGGACCGCGCCGAGGTGGGAGACGAGCGCTGGATCGTCACCGACGGGCTGCGCCGCCGGGAGCGTGACATCGGCCGGGTGCGGGACAACGTCAGCCAGACGCTGACCGCCACGGAAGCCGGCCGGCAGGGTCGGGTGGCCCTCGACCTGCTGCCGTTCCCGGGCAAGCGGCACCAGACCGTCGCCACCTACCAGGGGGTGCGGGAGGTCAGCGCGAGCACCGCGACCAGCTTCGTGGACAACCTCGCCCCCGCCGACCCGTCGCACCTGCCGTTCGCCGCCGTGGACGGCGAGTACGCCACCGCGTGGCACTCGGCACCGCTGGCCGGACCGGTCGGCCAGTGGCTCCAGGTGGACCTGGACACCCCGCGCGCGGTGGACACCGTGTCGTTGGCGTTCGTCGACGACCTCGGGGTGGGCTGGCCGGTGACCCGGTTCCGGATCACCACCGATCGGGGCTCGGTGGACCACGAGGTGGCCGACACGCTCGGTGGGCACTCGTACTACACGCTGCCCGGATCCACCAGCCGCGTACGGGTCACGGTGCTGGGCGTCGCCGGGGAACGACGCGACGGCGGGGTCGGCATCCGGGAACTCACCATTCCCGGCACCACCGCCCGCCGCGCCCTCCGGGCGCCGAACGACCTGCCCAACGGCTTCGACGGGCCGGTCGCGTGGTCGTTCAGTCGAGGCCCGGCCGACCGGCCCGCCTGTTTCCCGGCCGCCGCTCCCGGCGCCGGTTCGGACGCGGGCACCGGGTCGGCGGGTGGTACCGGAACCCGACCGGCCGGCTCGGTCGTGCGGTGCGACCGCTTCCTGGCGCGTGCCGGCGAGGAACCGCTCGGCGTCGATCGGGTGTTCCGCAGCACCACCCCGGGCAACTACCGACTGGCGCTCACCGCCGTGCCCCGACCGGCCGGTCAGCTCACCCTGAGCGGGGTTCCGGTGGTGGCCACCGTCTCCTCGTACCTGACCGGCGATCCGGCCGTCGCCGGCTACGCGGCCGTCGACGGCGACCCGGGGACGGCCTGGCTGGCCGACACGGGCGACCTCCGCCCCACGCTGCGGCTGCGGTGGCCCGGGCAGCGACGCCTCGCCGAGGTGCGGCTACGGCCCGCGGAGCTGCCGGTCGGCTCGCTGCCCACCCAGGTCGAGGTGCGGACCCCGGGCCGCAGCCGGGTGCTGCCGGTCGCCGCGGACGGGACGGTCCGCTTCCCGGCTGTGCGGACGGACCAGATCGAGATCGTGGTCCGGGAGACCGCCGCGCGGGTCGCGGACCGGCGCGGTAACGGCTGGACCGCCACCGCCGGCATCGCCGAGGTGGAGATCCCGGCGCTGGACGACCTGCTCCGACCGGTGTCCGGCGGCACCCGGATCACCGAGAGGTGCGGCAGCGGACCGGCCGTCGAACTGGACGGCTACCGCTACGAGACCGCGGTGGCCACCACCCTCGCCGACGTGCTGGCCGGCCGGCCGGCGCCGGTCACGATCTGTGGCACCACGGGGGTGGTGGTGGACCTCCCGGCGGGAGGGCACCAGTTGGCGACCGTACCGTCGGCCGGTTTCGTGGTGCAGGACGCCACCCTGCGTCCGGAGGCGGCGGTGCCGGCGGCCCGCCACCGCGAGGTGACGGTGCTCGACTGGGACCCGACCGACCGGCGGGTCCGCGTGGCCGCCGGTGGCGCGGCGCTGCTGGTGGTGCCGGAGAACGCCAACGCCGGCTGGACGGCCACCCTGGCTGGTCGGAAGCTGGCCACGACCCGGGTGGACGGCTGGCAACAGGCGTGGGTGCTGCCCGCCGGCGACGCCGCCGACGTCCGGCTGGTCTTCGCGCCGGACCGGACGTACCGGGGCGCTCTGGCGGCGGGTGCGTTCTCCGCGCTCGTGGTGCTCCTGCTGGCCGCGTGGCCGGTCCGCCGTCGCGCCGGGGTGGACCGGACGATTCCGGCCGAAGGCCCGGCGTGGGCGATCGGCGTCCTGCTGGTGGTGCTGCTCGCCGCCCTGGGCGGGGTGCTGCCGGTGGCGATCGTGCTGGCCGCGATGCTGCTGCGGCAGCTCGCCGTCCGGGCGTTGCCGGTGGTGGTGCTCGGCGGGCTGGCGGTCGCCACGGTGACCGCGGTGGCGGGCCGGTTGCAGGGCCACGGGCAGGAGTGGGCGTACGGCCCGTGGGTGCAGGCGGCGATGCTGGTCGCGATCGGTGCGGTCACCGCGGCGGTGATCCCGGCGCCCGGCACACCGGCCGCGCGAACGGGGTCGCCGGGCGGCGGCGAGCTGGCGACGGACCCGCCGCCGCCGGCGGACGACGGTGGGCCCGGCGCGGCCGGGACCAGGGACCAGGACGAGGACGAGGACGGGACGATGGCGCGATGACCACAGCAGACGGGGTGGCCGACCGGGCGGCCCGCCGGCGGTTCGCCACACTGGGCCGCTCGGTGACGCTGTTCCGGGCGTTCCTGGTCGAGCAGACCGACCCGGACCACTTCTACGGTCTGCTGGCCGGGGATTCGGTACGTCAGGTGGCGGGCTACACCGCGCTCGCCGGGCGGACCGTGCTGGACGTCGGAGGCGGGCCGGGGTACTTCGCCTCCGCCTTCCGCGCCGCCGGTGCCCGGTACGTGGGCCTCGACCCGGACGTCGGCGACTTCTCCGCCGCCGGGGACTCGGTCGCCGGCATGTTGCGGGGCAGCGGCACCGCGCTGCCGGTCCGGTCCGCCAGCGTGGACGTGACGTTCTCCTCGAACGTGCTGGAACATGTCTCCGAGCCGAGCCGGATGCTGGACGAGATGGCCCGGGTGACCCGGCCGGGTGGTGTGCTCTTCGTGTCGTTCACCCCGTGGCTGTCGCCGTGGGGCGGGCACGAGACGGCACCCTGGCACTACCTCGGCGGCGACCGGGCCCGTCGGCGTTACCAGCGGAGGATGGGCCGGCCGCCGAAGAACCGCTACCGCGAGACGCTCTTTCCGGTGTCCATCTCGGACGCCCTGCGCTGGGCGCGCGGCAGCGGTGACGTCGAGGTGCTGGACGCGCTGCCGCGTTACCACCCGTGGTGGGCCCGCTGGGTGGTCCGGGTGCCCGGCGTACGCGAGGTCGTGGCCTGGAACTTCGTGCTCGTCCTGCGGCGAACCGGTCAGGAACCGGGCGGGGCGGCGGAAAAAACAGAGCTGACCGGGGGTCGCGTTGCGATGTGACCAGGTAGTAACCTCGCGGCCACATCACTGATCGATAGCGGCGAAATTAGCTCCTCCAGGGAGGAAACATGAAGCACCGCGCCATAGGTGCCGTGCTGTTCGGTGGCGGCGTACTGCTCCTGGCGTTGGCCGCCGGATTGGTGTTCGTCGTCAAGCCCGCGATGACCAAGCTGCCCTACGATCTGGAGGCGTCGACGTCCGTCGCCGAGGCGAAGGGTGCCACCTTCCTTCAGATCGCCAACGGCGCCATCGCGATCAACCAGGGAGATCTCAAGTCCACCGTCCTGGTCACGCCGAACCGCGAGCAGACCGCCGAGCTGAGTGGCGACCTCGAGGGCGACACGGTGGTCTGGACGGTCGGTCAGACCGTCGACCGCACGGACACCAAGGAGCTGGTGAACGCGTACGGCGCCACGCTGGCGTTGGACCGGGTCTCCGGCGCGGCGGTGAACTGGGACGGTCAGTACCTCGACGACACCGGCACCCGGGAGAAGGTGAACTTCGCGGGCCAGGTCTACAAGTTCCCGTTCAACACCGAGAAGCGGAGCTACGACGTCTTCGACCGCGATCTGCGGAAGGCGCTGCCGGCCGAGTTCAAGGGCACGGAGGACGTCAACGGGCTCGAGGCGTACCGGTTCGAGCAGGTGATCACCGACCAGCAGCTGAACCTGGCCCCCGACCGGGTCGCGCTGCTGTTGGGGGCCCTCGCTCCGGGTGCGACCCAGGGCAGGATGACCTACAGCAACACCCGGACGCTCTGGGTCGACCCGGTCACCGGGTCGTACGTCAAGGTGCGTGAGGTGCAGAGCAAGGCCCTGGTGCCGGATGTCGGCACCCCGGTCTCGCTGCTGAAGGCCGACTTCACCTACAACGACGCCACCATCGAGGCATCGGTGAAGCGGGCCAACGAGAGCCGTGGCCAGCTCACCACCCTCGGCGTCTACGCCCCGATCGGCGTGGCCGTGCTGGGTCTGGTGCTGATCGTCGTCGGTCTGCTGGTGGCCCGCCGGGGCGGGACCGCGCCGGCGGCCGAGGCGCGTCACCGGGCCGACCCGGTGCCCTCGGGTGACCCGACGCCGACCCGGGTGGACCAGCCGGCGGTGCGGGACGACGAGCCCGAGCGGGAGGGCGGTCCACTGACCGACGAGATCCCGCCGGCAACGACGAACTGGAAGTCCGAGGATCCGACGGTCCCGACCCAGCGCCCGGCGCCGGGCGGGGTGGAGCAGCGCTGACGCGCGTACGACCGGAAGCACGACCAAGGGGTGGGCCGCACTGCGGTCCACCCCTTCGTCATGTGGTGCGGGTGTCGACGCTGCCCCCGCGACCTGCGCACTTTACATCCGTTACCAGATTGTAATCGGTCTATATGATTGTCACTCTCCGTTGCTCTGGCGGTAATGATCTCCCGTTTTGTGGCCTTTTGACATTCCCCTGTGGTCGATGGTCTCCACGTTTCGTGACGGCGAGACACCGCCCGGTCGCCAGTCTGTTACCGCCGGGTAATCAGGGGGTTGTGAGCCGCGCCGCAACGGGTGCACGATCAGGCTCGATCGTTACCCGCCGGTAACAGGAGACGGGCCCGGTGCGGGGCCGCCAGTCCGAAACCGGCCACCCGCGCGCATCCGCCTGAGGAGGAACCCGTGCAGGATCGGTTTGACAATCAGGGCCGCACCCGGTGGCGGCGGTTCGCCGCCATGATGGTGCCCGCCACGGCCGCCGCCGGCGCCATCCTGTTCGGGATGTCGACCGGTGCGGTCGCCTCCGACATCACCGTGTCCGGGCAGACGTTCAAGATCGGCGCCGAGCGCCTCGAAGGCGACGGCTTCAAGCAGTACGGCGGCGTCGTTCGGGAGAAGGGCAAGGACGGCAAGGCCGGCGAGGTCCACCCGATCGCCCTCTCCGAGATCAGCACCGCCGAGCTGTACAGCCTCTGCCAGTCCGTCCGCGCCGACCTGCCCGGCCTGCCGGTGGTGCTCACCATCAACGCCGGTGAGGGCAAGGAACCCGCCCGGGCGAAGGACCTGCTGATCGCGATGGACTCGCTGAACGGCAACGCGACCTTCACCAACATCAAAATCGGCCGGGACGCGACGGACCTGAACCCGACTGCGCAGAAGGGTTCGTTCGGCCAGAACTCCGACCACGTCACCATCACCAACCTGCAGCAGGTGTCCCGGTACACCACCGCCGCCACCTTCAACCTGGTCGGCCTCCGGCTGAAGGTCAACGTGGGCGACGACGCCAAGGGCAAGGAGTGCTTCTGACATGAGCCGTGGCCCGTGGTGGGCGACCACCGCGGGCCGCGTCCGTGTCCCCGTTCCCGCTCCGCCAGGAGGAGTACGTGACAACCGCCAACCCGTCCCACGCCCGGCCCGGTGGTCCGGCCCAGGCGTGGCGGACCTTCCGACGCTGGCAGCGGAGCCGACCGTTCTGGGGCGGTCTGTTCACCGCCCTGGCCGGGGTGGAGATGTTCGCCTCCACCCGGATGACGATCAACGGACTGAGCTTCCACAGCGGAGCCACCGGACTGCTCTCGCTGCTGATCCCGGTCATCCTGGTGACCTGTGGCCTGCTGCTCTGGCTCAGCCCGGCGCAGCGGCTGTTCTACTCGATCGTCGCGGCGGTCACCACCGTCTACTCGCTGATCGGGCTCAACCTCGGCGGCTTCTTCGTCGGTCTGCTGCTCGGCATGATCGGCAGCGCACTCGCCTTCGCCTGGACGCCCGCCCGGCCCGCGCCGCCGGCCACCGAGTCGCCCGAGGCCGAGCAGCCCGCCATCGACCCGCCGACCATCGAGCAGCCCGACGCCGAGCGGTTCGACGCCGAGCGGTCCGACGCCGAGCGGTCCGAGGTCGAGGCCGACGCCGCGGAGACCCGAGCGGGTCAGGCCGACACGGGCGCACCGCCCGAGTGGCCGGGACGCTCGGCTGATCCGCGTACCTTCGGCATCGTCCTGGTGGTGCTCGGTGTCGCCGCCGCCGGGCTGGCCACCCAGCCCCGACCCGTGCAGGCCGCCCCCGGCCGACCCGCCGTGACCGTCTGCCCCACCCCGTCGCGGCCGGTCACCCCGTCGCCCAGCCGCAGCGCGCCCTCGGCGACGGCCAGCCCGAGCCCGGAGCCGGAGCGCAGCGAGGACGGCAACCTGATCACCGACATCCTGGACGGGCTCGGCGATCTCCTCACCGGTGGAGATCGCGAGGACACCGCGACGCCGTCGGCGAGCCCGACCGCCACACCGTCGGCGAAGCCGACCGGCACGCCGACGCTGCCGCCGGCCACGGGCCCCGGGGCGACGGACTGCCCGTCACCGACGCCGACCCGTCCCGCGAAGCCGGGCAGGGTGGAGCCGGGTAAGCCGCTGCCGCGTCTCGCCGCCGACCCGACCCTGCCGAAGGTCGCGCAGCAGCCGTCCAAGCTCACCGGCTCCAAGGTCACCATGACCGGGCTGCGCTTCGAGGGCACCACCGAGCTGCGGTCCGAGAAGGGTGACGTCAAGGTGCTGAAGTTCAGCATGCGCGAGGCGGTGACCGACGACTTCCTGCTCCGCGCGGACGGCCCCGAGGGGCGCAACCAGCGGTACGCGACCGACCGGCTGACCGTGCGCGGTGACGTGGCCTTCTACGCCACCCGGTTCGTCGGCCGGCTGCTCGGCGTCAAGGTCACTCTGACCCCGGACCTGCCGTTGCCGGACGGCATACCGGTCACCCTGCCCATCCCGGTCACGTTCACCGAGCCGGTCATCGACCTGGCGTACGTCACCAGTGACACGCTGACCGCCCGGCCGTCGTTGGCGCTGACGCTCGGCTGAGCGCTCACGGCCACGGACGCCGGCGGAACGGGTTGTACCGCCGGCGTCCGGAGCCGGTACGGCTCAGAGCCGGGCCAGCGCCTTGCGCAGCGGGTCGAGGCCCAGAGCGCCGAGGTCCAACGCCTGCCGGTGGAACTCCCGCAGGTCGAAGTCCGCGCCCTTGCGGGCCTTGGCGTCCTCGCGGGCCTGGAGCCAGATCCGCTCACCGACCTTGTACGAGGGCGCCTGCCCCGGCCAGCCCAGGTAGCGGTTCAGCTCGAAGCGCAGGTTCTCGTCCGGCACCCGGCAGTGCGCCCGCATGAACTCCCAGCCCAGCTCGGGCGTCCACCGCTCGCCGGGGTGGAAGCCGAACGGGTTGTCCTTCGGGATCTCCAGTTCCAGGTGCATGCCGATGTCGACGATCACCCGGGCCGCGCGCATCGCCTGGCCGTCGAGCATGCCCAGCTTGTCGCCCGGGTCCTCCAGGTAGCCCAGATCGTCCATCAGCCGCTCGGAGTAGAGCGCCCACCCCTCGCCGTGCCCGGAGACCCAGCAGAGCAGCCGCTGCCAGCGGTTGAGCAGGTCGGCGCGGACCGCGGTCTGCGCGACCTGGAGGTGGTGACCCGGCACGCCCTCGTGGTAGACCGTGGTCACCTCCCGCCAGGTGGAGAAGTCGGTGATGCCCTGCGGCACGGCCCACCACATCCGGCCGGGGCGGGAGAAGTCCTCGCTCGGCCCGGTGTAGTAGATAGCGCCGTCGCTGGTCGGGGCGAGGCAGCACTCGATCCGGCGGACCTGCTCCGGAATGTCGAAGTGGGTGCCGTGCAGCTCGCTGATCGCCTTGTCGGCGAGCGCCTGCATCCAGTCCCGGAACGCCTCCTTGCCCTGGATGGTCCGCGCCGGGTCGGAGTCCAGCGCGGCCACGGCGTCGTCGACGCTGGCACCGGGACCCGCGATCCGCGCGGCGACGACTCGCATCTCCGCCTCCAGGCGGGCCAGCTCCGCGAAGCCCCAGGCGTACGTCTCGTCCAGGTCGACCTTCGCGCCGAGGAAGTACTGCGACGCGAGCTCGTAGCGCTCCCGGCCGGCGGCCTGCTTGTCCCGCCCGTGCGGGGCCAGCTCGGCACGCAGGAACTGGCCGAACTCGGCGGTCGCCGCGGTGGCCGCCGCCGCGCCCCGGCGCAGCTCCGCACCGAGCGTCCCGTCCGCGCCCAGCCGTTCGACCAGACCGTGGAAGAAGTTGTCCCCGTTCGGGTCGACCCAGATGTCGCACTGCTTGGCCACCTCGACCAGCTGCACCTTCGAGCTGACCTGGCCGGCGGCGAGCGCCTCGCGCAGCGTGCTCTTGTAGCCCTCCAGCGCGCCGGCGAAGCCGTTGAGCCGGGCGGCGATGTTCGCCTGTTGGTCGGCCGTCGCGGTCGGCATCAGGTCGAACACCATGCGGATGTCGTGCAGCCCGCTGGCGATCACGTTGACCTCGCTGGTGGCCTCGCCCGCCTCGTACCGGGCCAGGTCGAGGCCGAGCCGTTCCTGCATGGCCTCCTTGGCGGTCCGTTCCGCCTCGGTGCCCGGCTCGGCCACATCCAGTTCGGAGAGCGTCCGGCGGGTCAGGTCCGCGCGCGCCCGGTAACCCTCGGGCGAGAGGTCGTCCAGTTGGTCGTCATGGCCGGCGATGCCGACGTAGGTGGCGCCGGTCGGGCTCAACGGCGCCCACTCGGCCACGTAGCGGTTGGCGAGTTCATCAATTCGTCCCACGTTGCGACCCTACGTGACCACCCCGCCCCGTTGTCGACGACGTTTGTCGTGTTCAGCCGCTGAGTGGCCGCACCGTGGTGGGCGGAGATGATGTCCGAAAGTCGCACGACTTTGTCGTACCTCTGCGGCAGAGTGTCAGGGGTGAACACCGACATCACTCCTGACAAGGCACCGCTGCGTGCCTGGCTGCCGGGATTCATCGCACTCGCCGCCATCTGGGGTTCCAGCTTCCTCTTCATCAAGGTCGGGGTGGCCGAGCTGCACCCCGTCCAGCTCACCCTCTACCGGGTCGTCGCCGGTGCGCTGACCCTGCTGGTGGTGCTCGCGGTGCTGCGCGACCGGCTGCCCCGAGAGCCCCGGGTCTGGGCGCATCTCTTCGTGGTCGCCGCGTTCGGCGTGGCCGTGCCGTTCACCCTCTTCGGCTACGGCGAGCAGCGGGTCGAGTCGATGCTCGCCGGCATCTGGAACGCCACCACCCCGCTGATCGTGCTGCCGCTGGCGGTGTTGGTCTTCCGCACCGAGCGGCTGACCGTGCGCCGCGCGGTCGGGCTCGGGCTGGGTTTCCTGGGCGTGCTCGTGGTGCTCGGGGTCTGGGAGGGCATCGGCGGGGCGCACTTCACCGGGCAGTTGATGTGCTTCGGCGCGGCCGCCTGCTATGGCCTCGCCATCCCGTACCAGAAGCGGTTCGTCGCCGGCAGCACGCACTCCGGCCTGTCCCTCTCGGCGGCACAGCTGCTGCTCGCCGCCGGCCAGCTGGCCGTCGTCACCCCGTTCGTCGCGGGCGCGCCGCCGCTGCCCACCGACCTGTCGCCGAAGGTCGTGGCCAGCGTGCTGACCCTCGGCGCGCTGGGCACCGGGCTCGCCTTCGTGATCAACATGCGCAACATCCGGGTGGCCGGTGCGAGCACCGCCTCCACCGTCACCTACCTGATCCCCATCTTCGCGGTGCTGATCGGGGCCGTGGCGCTCGATGAGCGGCTCAACTGGCACCAGCCGGTCGGCGCGCTGATCGTGCTGCTGGGGGTCGCGGTCTCGCAGGGCGTGCTCGGTCGGCGGCAGCCCCGGCCGGTGGTCGGCGTCGGCGCGCCCGCCGCCCCCGCTGCCGAGCCGGTCAGCCGCTGAGGCTCGCCCGCTCGCGGGCCGGGTCAGGAGCGCTTGCCGGTCCAGGCCACCAGCTGCTCCGCCGACCAGGTGTTGATCACCTGGTCGGCGGGGACGCCGCAGCGCGCGGCCCGCTCGCAGCCGAACCGCTGCCAGTCGAGCTGACCGGGCGCGTGCGCGTCCGTGTTGATCGCAAAGCGGCAGCCGGCCTCCAGGGCGCGGCGGATCAGTCGCTTCGGCGGGTCCTGCCGCTCCGGCCGCGAGTTGATCTCGACGGCGGTGTCGTGCTCCGCGCACGCGGCGAAGACCGCGTCGGCGTCGAAGTCGCTCTCCCCCCGGGTCCGGGCCCGGTGCCCCCGGTCGCCCGGCCCGGTCACCCCGACCGGGCGGGACGACACCATCCGACCGGTGCAGTGACCGAGGATGTCCAGGTGGGGGTTGGCGACCGCGGTCAGCATCCGCCGGGTCATCTTCGCCCGCTCGTCGTTCAGGCCGCTGTGCACCGAGCCGACCACCACGTCCAGCCGGGCCAGCAGCTCCTCGTCCTGGTCCAGTGAGCCGTCGGCCAGGATGTCCACCTCGATCCCGGTCAGGATCCGGAAGCCCTCGGGCAGTGCCGCGTTGACCTGCGCCACATGGTCGAGCTGACGGCGCAGCCGGTCGGCGGTCAGCCCCCGCGCCACCTTCAGCCGGGGCGAGTGGTCGGTCAGCACCAGGTACTCGTGACCCAGCTCCACCGCGGCCAGCGCCATCTCCTCGATGGGCGAGCCGCCGTCGGACCAGTCCGAGTGGGTGTGACAGTCGCCGCGCAACGCGGTGCGCAGCGCCGTCGCCTCGGCGTCCAGGTCGCTGCCCTCGGTGGCCACGAGCCGGCGCAGGTAGACCGGCTCCTCGCCGGCCAGCGACTCCGCCACGCAACGGGCCGTGACGTCACCGACCCCGGCCAGCTCGGTGAGGGTGCCGTTGCCGGCGCGCTGGGCCACCTCGGCCGCCGGCAGGCCGGCCAGCGCCTTCGCCGCGGACCGGAACGCCCGCACCCGGTACGTGGCCTCGTTCGCCCGCTCCAACAGGAACGCGATCCGGCGCAGGTCGGCAATGGGGTCCCGGGCTGTCATCTGACCGAACCTAGCCGTTGCGGGGTCTGTCAGGGAGCCTTCGGGCAGCCGTGTCTGCGCTGCCACGCGGTCACCTCGGCGGCCGGTTCCCGATTGCCGCCACGCCGCCACGAGTCCAGGTAGCGCGCCGGCCAGAGCACCCCGCGCCGGATCCACCAGCCGTCCCTGCCCGTACACGGCGGGGAGATGCCGAAGTGCACGTGGCAGACGTTGTTCGCGTTGCCGGTGCGGCCCACCTTGCCGAGCTGCTGCCCGGCGCGCACCCGGACCCCGGCGTCGACGCCGCTGGCCACCACGCTGAGGTGCGAGCCGTAGTAGCGCACCCCGTCGTCGCCGAGCAGTGCGACCGACAGGCCGCCGTTCTCCGGCCCCTGCGGCCCCCGCTTGGTGTACCGGTCGGTGCGACTCACCTCGAGCACCGTCCCGTCGGTGACCGCGACGAACGGCTCACCACAGTCGGCGAAGAGGTCCGTCGCCGGGTACGCGCCGTGCGTCGGGTGGTACGCGACGTCGTCGGCGCGTACCGGGAAGACGTGCCGCAGCCCGACGCGGGGTGCGGTCGCCGACGGCCCGGCCGACGACGGCGCCGGGCGGGCGGGGCTGCTCGCCGTCGGTGTGACCGCCGGCTGATCGGCGGTCGCCCAGGCCGCCGGCGGCGTCGGCGCGGCGCCGTCCGGCGGCACTCCCGGCCGGGTGGTCGCGCAGCCGGCGGCGAGCACCGGGGCGAGCAGCAGCAGGATCGGGTACGCCGGACGCGTGCGGCGGCCGAACGTCGGCGAGGGCATCCGGTCATCCTGGCAGACCGGTACCGTGGGCACGAGCGACGCGCGTGAGGGAGGGCAGCGACGGTGACCATCGCCCGGCCCGGTCCCGACCCGGATCCCGGCGCCCCCGCACGCCCTGCCTCGCGTACCCCCTCGGGGCTCTTTCCGGCCGGGCCACCGACCCGCCCCACCTACCGCGAACCGCACCCGGTCACCGGCGGCGGTGTCGCTGCCGGCGGTGGCGCGGCCGCCGCCTGGCTGGTGCTCTTCGGTCTGCTCGGCACCGACGTGGCCAGCTACGCGTGGTGGACGGTGGTGGCCGGGCTGCTGGCCTGGTCGACCGCCCTGGTGCTCGTCCGCTTCGGTGACCGGGGCGTGGCCACCGGGGTGGCCATCGTCACCGCCGGTGGCTGGAGCATCGCCGCCGCCGTGGTGGCGGTCCGCTGGGCTACCGGTGCTGACTGGCCCCTGTGGTGACCGGGCTTCCACGCCCCGGTTCGGGTCGCCGGTGACTGCGCCGCGTGCCCGGTTGAGTGCGCAGCGAACGCCGTCTTGACGTGGCCGCCGAGACTCGGCACGCTCGGCACTATGGCCTGGACCACCCCGCGGCAGGATCCCGATCGAAGCCGCCGCCGCCTGCAGCTTCTCGCCGAGTTGGCGGGGGCCCGGGCGGTACGCCAGCGCAACCGGCCCCAGAGGTTGCGCACCGAGCGTCTGCGCCAACTCATCGCCACCCGCCGTCGGGTAGCCGGCTGATCCGACTTTGTCAGGAATGACCGGCCCTTCGGGGCGTTGACCGGTCGCCTGCCGACCCGACCGGCTAACGTGCACGCGTAACGAGTCGGCGCTGTGCCGAGGGCTATTGGGGGGACCGTGTCGTACTTCGCTGCGGCTGTGGTGCGCGACGACAGCGGCTGGAGCGCCGCCGAGGTCAGCCTGCGCGGCGCCACCGACATCGACGAGGTCGCCGACCGGCTGCGGGACGTCGACCAGGAGGCCGACATCTCGCTGCTCTTCGTCGAGGCGGACGACGCCTACCTGGTGATCCTGCGCCTCGACGAGGGTGAGGACCTGCGGGTGTTCGGATCGGACTCCGCGTACGCCGAGGAGTCCCGGCTGGGTTCGCTGCTGGTCGGTGACCTGAAGACCTCGGTCACGGGGCTCGACGACGGCGACGAGTCGCGCCCGGTGACCGGCGGCGACGAGGAGAGCGAGCAGCCCGCCGTCGACCCGGAGGCCGACCCGGTGGGCGACGCCGACCTGCTGGCCAACCTGGGCATACCGGCGCAGCGACTGCTGAGCCTGTGCACGCACGAGGGAATGCTGCCGGCCGACGTCACCGCCGAGATCTGCCAGGTGCTCGGCTGCGCCGACGAGGTCGAGGACCTGCGTGAGGTCTGATCCCACCGGATCGGGAACGGACGGTGGGATGCCGCCCGCGGGCGGCGGGGAGCCCGCCGACGCCACCGATCCCCAGCTGGAGACGATCCGGCCGGGGCAGCCGACACCCGGCGCGGTGGGCCGCGCCGGACCGGGCGCCCACGAGGGGTTGGCCGACCCGGGCGAGGTCGGCCGGCGTCAGCGGCACGAGCTGTGGATGCGCCGGGCCCTGGAGGTCGCCGTCACCGGCCCCGCCGTCGGCGACACGGGCGCCGCCGACGTGGACGACGTACCGGTGGGTGCGGTGCTCTACGGCCCGGACGGGACCGAACTGGCGACCGGGCGCAACGAGCGGGAGCTGACCGGCGACCCCACCGGGCACGCCGAGGTGCTGGCGCTGCGCCGGGGCGCCGAGCGGGCCAGTCGGTGGCGGCTGGACGGCTGCACCCTGGTCGTCACCCTGGAGCCGTGCACCATGTGCGCGGGAGCACTGGTGCTGGCCCGGGTCTCCACCGTCGTCTTCGGCGCCTGGGAGCCGAAGACCGGCGCGGCCGGCTCACTGTGGGACGTGCTGCGCGACCGCCGGCTCAACCACCGCCCCGAGGTCTACGGTGGCGTCCTGGAGGCCGAGACCGCAGCCGTCCTGCGCGCCTTCTTCCGCTGACCCGGAGGCAGACGTAGGCCAGGCCGCCCCGCCGTCCGGACGGACGACGGGGCGGGGGTGTACGACGAAGGGTCAGGCGATGATGGTGTCCAGGGCGATCTCGACCATCTGGCTGAAGGTCTGCTCCCGCTCCTCCGACGTGGTCTTCTCACCGGTCTTGATGTGGTCGCTGACGGTCAGCACGGTCAGCGCGCGGGCCTTGAACCGGGCGGCGATCGTGTAGAGCGCCGCCGACTCCATCTCCACCGCCAGCACGCCGTAGTCGGCGAGGGTGTCGTAGAGGTCCGGCCGGTCGGTGTAGAAGGCGTCCGCGGCCAGGATCGGCCCGACGTGCATGCTGATGCCGCGCCGCTCGGCCACCTCGACCGAGGTACGCAGCAACCCGAAGTCGGCCACCGGCGCGTAGTCGATCAGGCCGTCGAAGCGCATCCGGTTCATGTTCGAGTCGGTGGACGAGCCGATCGCGGCGACCACGTCGCGCAGCTGGAGGTCGGTGCTGAGGGCGCCACAGGAGCCGACCCGGATCAGCGTCTTCACGCCGTACTCGTTGATCAGCTCGTGGGCGTAGATGGAGGCGGACGGCATGCCCATGCCGGAGCCCTGGACGGAGACCTCGACGCCGTTCCAGCGGCCGGTGAAGCCCAGCATGCCCCGGACCGTCGAGTAGCAGGTGGCGCCCTCGAGGTAGGTCTCCGCGATCCACTTGGCCCGCAGGGGGTCACCCGGCATCAGGACCCGCTCGGCGATCTCGCCCGGCTTCGCGCCGATGTGCGTACTCATGGCAAAGATCCTGCCAGGCCGGCTCGGGCGATACCGGTTCGGAGTGGGAACCAGTGGTCCTGTACCCTCGTCGGCGGTGGCGTGTCCGAGCGGCCTAAGGAGCACGCCTCGAAAGCGTGTGAGGGTTAACGCCCTCCGAGGGTTCAAATCCCTCCGCCACCGCTCCTGAAATGCAGAAACGCCCGGTCGGTCCGCGAGGATCGGCCGGGCGTTCACCGTTTGAGCAGTTCCTCCACCCCGTCGAGCAGCCGTTGCAGGCCGAACTCGAACAGGCTGTCGGCGTTGAGGTCGATCTCCGACCGGGCGAGCCGGGCCAGGTGCGGAAACTCGCCGGCGGTCAGCAGCGCGGCCAACACCTCGGCCTGGGCCACCATCCACTCGTCGTCGGTCAGGCCGGTGTCCTGTTCCGCCTCGGCCCCCTGTTGAAGGTTGACCGCCGTTCCGCGTACGTGGTTGGCCAGCGCGGCCACCAGGTGGAGCTGGGTGTGCTGGTCCAGACCGTGCCCGGCGAGGGCGCGCAGGGCCCGTTCCGTGTGCGCGACGGCGTGCGGCGCCATCAGCGGACGGGTCAGCGAGATGACCTGGGCCAGCCAGGGATGCCGCCGGTAGATCGACCACTGGAGCCGGCAGAGCGACTCCAGTTGGGCTCGCCACCCGGGCGGGAACGTCTGGGGCAGCCGATGGGCGGCGAAGGCCGCGTCCGCCATCAGCAGCAGAAGCTGCTCCTTGCCGCGGACCTGCCGGTACAGCGACATGGTCGGCACATCCAGCTCGGTCGCGATGCGCCGCATGCTCAGCGCCGCCAACCCCTCGGAGTCGGCGATCTGGGTGGCGATCCGCACCACCTGGTCGCGGGTCACCCCTCGGGTGGGCCCTCGCCGGGCGTCGGCCCGTACGCCCCGAACGGCC
Source organism: Micromonospora sp. NPDC049301 (assembly GCF_040678715.1). NCBI lineage: Bacteria > Bacillati > Actinomycetota > Actinomycetes > Micromonosporales > Micromonosporaceae > Micromonospora > Micromonospora sp. NPDC049301. Next base: position 29,654 of record NZ_JBFAQO010000008.1, read on the forward strand.
GTGGTCGGCTCCGGGCCGGTCACCACCATGCCCACACCGGGCACCGCGCGGACCAGGTCGTCCTGCCGGAGCACGGTGAGGGCGCGGCTGGCGGTCGCCATGGCGACCCCCCACTCCCGGACGATCTGCCGGGTGGACGGCACCCGGTCGCCGGGGCCCAGCTCGCCCGCCGTGATGCGCCGTCGCAGCTCCCCGACGATGCGCAGATACGGGGGCGCGGACTCGTCGATCTGCGTCACGGTCGCCTCCCCGCCGCTCGGACTGTGACCGTAGCGCACTAGAGCGCCCGGAGCCGTCCCCAATGGTGTCACGTCGCCACGTACATCCCCATGGCTCTGCGCACTAGAGCTCTCTGGCCGAGTGTTCGCCAGGTCGGCATGCTCGCCGCAGCACGGTGCGTACGCCGTACCGGCCACGACGAATGGGGGAGACCATGACCAGCATTCCGTACCGGCCCACCCGCCGGTCTCGGGTGTCCCGGTGGGTGGCCGCGTTGGGCGCGGTCGCGCTGCTCGCGCCGACGGTGGCCGCCGGCCCCGGCGAGGCGGGCGGCCGGAGCGGGGCCCTCGTGCGGACCGACCAGGGTGTGGTGCGGGGGACCGTCGCGGCGGACCACCGTTCCTTCCAGGGCATCCCGTACGCGAGCCCGCCGTTGGACGCGCTGCGCTGGGTCCCGCCGCGACCCGGTCCGGTGTGGACCGGCGTCCGGGACGCGAGCCGCCCGGGCGACGCCTGCGCCCAACTCAAGGGGCTGCCGATGGACGAGCCCTCGGAGTCCGAGGACTGCCTCTACCTCAACGTCACCACGCCGCGCACCTCCGCACGGAAGCCCCGCCCGGTGCTGGTATGGCTGCACGGCGGCGACTTCCGGTTCGGCAGGGGGGACGTGTACGGCGGGCAGCGGCTGGCGACCGGCGGTGACGTCATCGTCGTGACGGTGAACTACCGGCTCGGCGCGCTCGGTTTCCTGGCGCATCCGGCGCTGGCCGACCGGGGTGGGTCCGTCGGCAACTACGGCCTCCAGGATCAGCAGGCGGCGCTGCGGTGGGTGCGGCGCAACGCGGCGGCCTTCGGCGGTGACCCGGGCAACGTGACCCTGTTCGGTCAGTCCGCCGGGGCCACCAGCGTCTGTGCGCAGTTGGCCGCGCCGGCCTCCGCCGGCCTCTTCCACCGGGCGATCATGCAGAGCAACTCGTGCGCCAACCCGGTGCAGACGCGGGCCGCGGCAACTGCCGCCGCCGACGAGGTCGCCCTCGCGGTCGGGTGCGACGATTCCCGTACGGTCGGCGCCTGCCTGCGCGGGCGTGACCCCGCCCGGCTGATCGAGGCGGTCGGCTTTCCGGGTGCCGGTGTCGACCTCGGCCCGGTCGTCGACGGCCGCACGCTGCCGGTGGACCCGGCGGACGCGCTGGCCACCGGGCGACTGCACCCGGTGCCGGTGTTGACCGGGATGAACCGGGACGAGTCCCGGCTCCTGGTGTGGGGGATGGAAGGCAGCGGGATGAACTGCCCGACGCCGCCGGAGCCGGAGCAGCAGCCCGAGTCGTGCCCGCTCAGCGACGAGCAGTACCGCGGGCAGGTCCGGGCGGCCTTCGGTGACCGGGCGGAAGAGGTGCTGGCCCGCTATCCGGGCGACGACGCGCGATCCGCCAGCGAGACGTTGGCCGCCGTGCTGACCGACCACGAGTACGCGGAGCCGATCTACTCCGCGGCGCTGATGTTCTCCCGGCGGGTGCCGACGTACGCCTACGAGTTCGCCGACGACGACGCGCCGTTCTTCACCGACGGGCCCGAGTCGACCTTCCCCACCGGCGCGTACCACTGCGCCGAGTTGCCGTACCTGTTCACCGTCGACTACGCCGAGGCGCTCACGCCCACCCAGCGGCGGCTGTCCGACGAGATGGTTCGGGTCTGGAGCGACTTCGCGCGGGCCGGCCGGGTGGACTGGCCCCGATTCCGCGGCGGTTCGCCGTACGTGCGGGTGCTGGCCGGCGTCGGTGGCTCCGGTGCGACGGACTTCGCGGCCACCCACTCGTACGACTTCTGGCGGTCGGTCCGCGGCTGACACCGTCGTTGCTCCGGCGCGTCGAGCGGGTCGGTCCACTGCGGACCGATCCGCTCGACGCTGGGCTCAGCAGGGGCCGGCGCCCTCGTCGAAGAGGCGGCGGGCCCAGTCCGCGTACCCGGCGATGGTTTTTCGGACGGTGTGTCCGTCGTGCAGGAAGAGGTACGCGCGGTCGCCGCGGCGGGCGAGCAGCCCGTCGAGCCGGAATGTCCCGTGTGGAGCGCGCAGCCGGGTGACCGACGGATAGCGGGCCCAGACCTGGTCGACGGGTGAGCCCGCCGTGATGCCCTCCGGTGTCCGCATCGGCTCGCCGACCCAGAGCAGCACCAGTCTGTCCTCGACGAAGACCGGGCTGACCGTGTCGTGGCCGGCGAGCATCGGCCCGCAGGCGTCCAGGTCGGTACGCAGGATGCCCCGGCGGGTCAGCTCGGCTTCGGTGTCACCGAACTCGACGTTGCGCAGGCCGTTCAGGTCGATGACCTCCACGCTGCCGGCGGGCCGGCCGTCCGGCATCGGCCCGGATGGCGGCACGCCGCTTCCGGCGATCGAGGCAGCCGTCAGCAGCGTGGCAATAAACGCTAATTGCCGCAATTTCATGGAATCCCCCAGTCCCCAACGGAACCCGGGCGTTCAGGTTGCTGCCGGCCGCCGGATTACTGGTTTTCCCACTGCTCGACCAGCTCGTCCCAGTAGTCGGCGCTGAGTCGACGCCGTCCGTGCGCCAGCCACCCGTCGGTGTTTCGTTCCAGGTGCAACCCCAGTTCGGCGAACGGGTCGATCCACGTACCCGGCTCGACACCGAGCCGGGTGAGCGCCATGTTGATCGGCCACTGTGCTCGCGGCGCGTCGAGCACGTCGTCGAACCGTGGACCCCAGGACAGCGCGCCACCCAGCCACACCGCCGCCGACTGGTAGCCGGCGCCGCCGCCGAACTCCGCCTCCAGGTACGCCACCGGCCCCGACCGCGACCAGCGGGCCACCAGCTCGACCAGCGACGGCGACAGGATCAGGCCGAACGGGTGCTCGGCGCTCCGGTCGTCCACCGCGAAATCCGGCAGCGACCCGGTCAGCTCCACCACCAGCTGCGGCGTCACCGGGAGCAACGCGAAGTCCTGGCGCAGCTCGCCGAGGACCGCGTGATCCAGCTCGGCGGTGTGCTCGCGGAGCAGGTCCGCGTCCGCGACCACCGCGCTGAGCTGGTAACCCATCGAACCCTCCGCCGTCCACAGCCTGTGGATAGAACATGTGTACGACGGAATCCGGGCCCGCCGCCGTCGATCCCCGGACCGTACCCGCCGGCCGGCGCGGGCACCCACCGCGGCCACCGCTCGGGCAGAATCTGCCGCTGGCGGGGGAGGTGCGATGAGCTGGGGTACGGCCAGGGTCCTGACCGACCGCGACGCCGGCCGCTACCTCGGCGGGGTGCTGGTGTCCGGCTTCGGCACCGCGGCGATGCTGCTGGTGGCCGGCATCTGGGTGAAGGAACTGAGCGGGTCGAGCAGCCTCGCCGCCCTGGTGACCCTGGGAGTGTGGGCGCCCACCCTGGTCGGGCCACTGCTCGGGCTGCTCGCCGACCGGTTCCGCCGACGGCCACTGCTGATCGTCCTGCACGCGGTGATGGCGGCGCTGCTGCCGGTGCTGCTGCTGGTCGACTCGGCGACCCGGGTGTGGCTGATCTTCGCGGTGATGACCGCGTACGGGATCACCTTCGTGCTGACCGACGCGGCCGAGGCCGCGCTGGTGCCGGCGGTGGTTCCCGGCCCGCTGCTCGGCGACTTCAACGGACTGCGGACCACGATCAACGAGGGGATGAAGCTGCTCGCCCCGCTGGCCGGAGCGGGGCTCTTCGCCGCGTACGGCGCGCATCCCGTGGTCCTGCTGGACGCGGCCACCTTCGTGCTGGCCGGCGTCGTCTTCTGGTCGTTGCGGGTCCGCGAGCAGCCACCCGGGCCCGCTAAGCGGTGGAGTCGGCAGCTCGCCGACGGGTGGGGGCACCTGCGCCGGCACCGCACGCTGCGGCATGTCGTCGGCTGCGCCGCGCTCACCATGGTGCTGATGGGGCTCAACGGCGCCGTCGCGTACGCCGTGGTGGACGCCGGCCTGGGACGGCCGCCCGAGTTCAACGGCGTGCTCGCCACCGTGCAGGGCGTCGGGTCCCTCCTCGGCGGCCTGGCCGCCGGGTCGCTGCTGCGCCGCTTCGGCGACCGGCGGGTGGTGGCCGGGGCGGTCGCCGTCTTCGCCGTCGGGCTGGCCCTGCGTGCCACGACCTCGGTCGGGCTGGTCGTCGCCGGCGGGCTGGCGGTGGGGCTGGGCGTGCCGCTGGTGCTGGTCACCGTCTGGACGGCGGTCCAGCGGGAGACGCCGGGCGAGCTGGTCGGCCGCGTGGCGTCCACGGTCAACACGCTGACGTTCGGCCCGTCCACCGTGGCTCTGCTGGCGGGCGCGAGCCTGCTCGAAGTCGTCGACCACCGCCTGATCCTGCTGACCGCCGCGGTCGCCGCCGTACCCCTTGCGCTCTGGTCCCTGCGGGCCCCGCCCGCCCCGCCGGACGGACCGGACGCGTCGGTCCCGGTCAGGCCCGCCGAGCGAGCTGGGTGACGAACGCGCGCCAGGCCGCCGGCGCGAAGGTGAGGGCCGGCCCGGCCGGGTCCTTGGAGTCCCGCACGGCCACCACACCGGGCAGGTTGTCGGCGACCTCGACGCAGTTGCCGCCGTTGCCGCTGCTGCGGCTGCTCTTGCGCCACCGGGCGCCGTTCAGCTCCATGTCTCCGCCACTTCCGTGAGATCGACTGATCGCACCCGGGCTTGCGTCTGCCTGGCTCAGATGCGAAGCACACGCCTCGGGCGTGGGACTGAGGGTTTCTGTGGCCGGTCAGGCCCGCTCGGCCACCTGGGCGACGAACGCGCGCCAGGCAGCCGGGGTGAAGGTCAGCGCCGGCCCCGAAGGGTTCTTCGAATCGCGGACGGCGACGACGCCGGGCAGGTTGTCCGCGACCTCAACACAGTCGCCGCCGTTGCCGCTGCTGCGGCTGCTCTTGTGCCACCGGGCGCCGGTCAGTTCCATGTCTTCGCCACCTCCGTCAGTAGGTCCACCGATTGCCAGTGGGACAGCGCCTCGCCGCGCACGTTCTCCCAGGCCGTCAGTATTGCCGCGACGTCTTCGGCGTCGGTGACAACTTGGCCCTGAAGCTGATTGTCGAGGTAGCCCGCGGTCCGGTGCTCCGGGCCCACTGCGATCACGAATGGACCGTTCAGCCCAGCGTACGCACCGACCGACGACGGCACGATGTGCATGCGGACGTGTGGGGCCTCGCACGCGACGAGCAGTGCCTGAAGCTGCTCACGCATCGTCGCCCGCCCGCCGACCGGCCGCCGCAGCACGGCTTCGTCAACCACGGCGGTGAAAAGCGGCGGGTCGTCGCGCGACAAGATGCCTTGCCGGGCGAGCCGAGAGGCCAGGTGACGCTCGACGTCCCCCCGGGCGATGACGTCGGAGCCGGCGAGCACGGCTCGGGCATAGGCCTCCGTCTGGAGTAGACCTGGCAGCACCACCGACTGATACGAGCGCAGCGCGACAGCCTCACGCTCGATCTCCTGCCAGGGTCGGAACCAAATGAGGTCCCGACGTCTCGCAGTGTCCGGCCATATGTCCCCGATGGGCCGCCGGAGAGCACCTGCCGCCAGCTCCCGATGTCGGGGGTGCGGAATGCGGTCCTCGTTCACCCATCGCGCCACGGTCTTCGGATCTACCCCGACCTGCTCCGCGAGTGACTCGATCGTGTGCCCGGTGTCGCCAAGGGCGGCGCGCAAGGCGTCGTTCACGGCGTCTCCCGTCGGATGTTCCGAATGTCTGTCGACCATATCTTCTACGGGCTGTTGATGTCTCGTCACGCTTCGCAGGGTGCTTGTAGACGGCGCGACCGGTAGGGACTGAACCCGGCGGACGCGTTCGTGCCGGGGCCGCCTCGTGGGCGAGCACTCAGGGGCGGCCCCTCCCAGCGAGAAGGAGGAGACGTGCGGGACGAGCCGGAGCCGCAGATGAGGTCGGGCGATCTCCTGCGCCTGACCCGCGCCGCAAGCCCGCAGTACGTCCGGCCGATCGTGGTCCGCGTGATTCGGGTCCTCGACTGGCCGACCTACCAAGGGTGGCTCTGGATAGACGCGTACGAGCTGGACTCGAAGGGCGACGCGGTAGCGCGGCGGTCGCTGTACGTCCTGGTTGAGGGGGTGCAGTGGATGGCCACACCGCCGCCCCCGACTATCACCCGGCGGCCGGTACGGCGTGGCTCTGTGACGATCGGATGAGGGCCCGCCGTTCGCCTGGCCACCTGCCCAGCCGCCCGACCTGGCGTTGCCAGGCGTGCGGCATCGCCTGGCCCTGCTCGGCGGCGAAGCTGCGGCTGCTCGCCGAGTACCGGCGCGACCGGGTGGCGTTGCTGGTCTACCTGGCGACGCTCCAGGCCGAGGCCGGCGAACAGCTCACCCGTACGGACCCGGCACGGCTGGCTGAACGCTTCCTCTCCTGGGCCCGCGCTCGCGGCTAGTCAGGGGCGCCAGATCACCACGGCGACCGCTCGTCTCCGCTCCGCGAAACGGCCATCTCGTGTCGCTGCGGACAGGAGGCGACGCAGATCCGCCTCGAAGGCGGGGAGCCGTTCGGCGAACAGGTGCGGTGCCGAGCTGGACAGGGAGAACACCGCCGAGACGATCTCGTCGACGCCGCGTTCCGTGACCGTTCCTCCGGCGACCTCGATGCGGGTGGGGCCGGTGAAGCCGGCCTGCCGCATGATCTCCTCCTCCCCGCCGGGGGTGCCGGCGGGCAGCCACCCCTGCCCCGCCCGGCGGACCGGCCCCAGGTAGCTGGCGACCAGGTCGTCGATCTGCCGCCACGGCGGACGCGGGTACGGCAGCGTCTCGTCGTCGGCCACGCCCTGATGCGTGTTGGCGCCGACGTGGACCCAGGCACCGTCCGGTGCGAGCATGTCGCGGACGCGACGGGCCACGAGTGGCCGGTCCATCCAGTGGAACGACTGGGCGAACGTGACCACTCGGAACGTGCCCAGGTCGGTCGGCACGCAGGTGCCGCCACTCGATGTTGGTGGCCCCGAACTCGCTTGCTCTGCGTCGAGCCTCGCTGAGCATGTCCTGGTCGGCGTCGACACCCACCGCCGCCTCGAACAGCGGCGCGAACAGGAGCGTGACCGATCCAGGGCCACAGCCGACGTCCAGCAGTCGGCCGGTGCCGTCGAGGCCAAGTTCCTTGCCGACAGTCTCGGCGAGCCGGGGCGGGTAGGGCATGCGGCCGATGCTGTAGTGGCTAGCACTGCCCGCGTACAACGTCTCGTCCCACGCCCACGCTGTCGCTGCCACGACGTCGATGAGACCACAGGATCCGGGCGGTGGTCGGGAGCCGGCACTCTCGGAGCTGCTCACGTACCTCCGAAGGGCACCGGCCCCTCGACCCCTGGTGGGGCTGTCAGCCGTCGATGCTGGGCCATTCCACGTTCGAACAACTCGGCTGGATCAGGTTGTCCTTTCCGTCGACCAGGCAGATCTTGATCCCGATGACCTCGTTCTTCGCGACGTTGTTCGGGAAGATGCTGTACGGGTCGTAGATCACCGAACTCCAGGCGCCGCCGCCGTTGTACTTCGTGCCGAGGTACTTCCCGTGCAGCCACGCCCAGACCTGCACCCCGTGGCCGTCCGCGGCGATGTCGCGGATCACCAGGTAGTCGTCGTTGTCGCCGCCGCCGGGCGCGCCGGGACCGTAGTCGATGAAGTCGACGGCACCGCCATGCCAGGAAGGGTCGGTGTAGACCGTGTAGTCGTCGTTGCCGGCAGCGGCCGCCGGGTTCGTGGTGACCAGGATCGCGGTCAGTGCGGCTGCCAGCGGCAGCAGTACCCGCCTGGCAAGGGTCCGTGTCATGTCCGTCGCACTCCTCTGCTTCGCCTGCTCCGGCCCCTCGATGGGCGCCGGTTGGCTCGAGCTTGGCGGTGCCGCCTTGCCGAAACCTTGGACGAACCTGGAATGCATGATCAGGTGCGGGTCGGATGGGCCGCCGAGCCCCGATCGGGTCGTCTGGAAACCATGGGACCTGGGCTTTCGGAGCGCCGGGCGTGGTTCGCCGAGAGCGCCAGACGTGCGGAGCCCGAGAAAGATCCGACACCTTGACAACGTCCGCGCCCATACGGGTGTCTCCCCCCATGTGACGACCGTAATGAAGCACCGACCAGCCGGGACGGCGAGCGACGCGGAGCAGGATTTTCGGGTTTTCGTCCAGGGGATCGCCGCATCGTTGCACCGCACGGCGTACCTGCTGTGCGGGGACTGGTACCTGGCCGACGACCTTGTCCAGGAGACCCTGGCGAAGGCATACAGCAATTGGCGCAGGGTCCAGCGGGCCAACAGCCCGTCCGCGTACGTGCGACGCATCCTGATCAACGAGTCGCGACGCGGCTGGCGCCGGAACCGGAACACCACGGTGCAACCCGACATCGACAGCACCGTCGCGGACATGTCCGACGAGGTCGTGAACCGCGCCGAACTGCTCCAGGCGTTGCAGTCGCTGCCCGCGCGGCAGCGGGCGACCGTCGTCCTGCGGTTTCTCGAGGGGCTCAGCGAGCGGGAGACCGCAGCGGCCCTCGGGTGCGGCGAGGGCACCGTCAAGAGCCAGACGAGCCGGGCGTTGATCAAGCTCAAGTCCGTACTGAACCGAGGAGACATCTGACCATGCCACACGACACCGAGGCACGTCTGAGCGCGACTCTGCAGGGCATCGTCGGGGACCGGCCGTACGCGCCCGACCTCGAGCAGATCGAGAGCCGCGGGCGGAAGCTGCGGCACCGCCGCCTGGCGTGGCGCGCGACCGCCGGCACCGGCTTCGCCGCCGCGGTCGCGGCGGTCGCCGTGCTCACCACCGGCACCCAGGCCCCGTCGCCCAACCTCGCCGCCCCGAACTCGGCGGCGACCAGTGCGACCGCCGAGAACGCCCCGCTGATGCATCTGGTCGGCTATCTGACCACCGCCCCGCAGCCCGAGGGCGACGCGACGCTCGTGCTGCGTGACCAGGTCTACACGGACGGCCTCAAGGTCGACGTCTGGGACCTGTTCGCCGACAACGGCGACCTCTACTTCGCCAAGACCCGCGGTGCCCTCCCGGCCCGGGTGCAGGGCAAGCACGCCGAGGGGGGCGGCGACGATGAGGCCGGGAGGAAGAAGGCGGTCGCGGCGGCGGAGTACGCGGCCAAGGGCGACCTCAACGAGGCCCGCAAGAGGATGGCGCTCGCGTACGTGAAGGACCCGAAGACCGCGCCAACTCTCTCGGCGCCCGGCGTCAAGCCGTCCGGTCCCGCGATCGACAAGAAGCTCAAGATCACCGGCGGGGACCCGGCCAACTCGGGGAACCTGACCGACAACTGGGTGTGGGGGAACTCGCTGGACGCGCTGAAGGCCGGCGCTGGCAGCCCGACGGTCCGCGCCGGGGTGCTGCGGCTGCTGGGGCAGATGCCCGACGTCAGGGTCGAGCGGGGCACCGTCGACGGCCAGGCGGTGCTCACCCTTGCCGCCGGCCCGGCGATCAGCGGCGGCGGCATTGACAGCCTGATCATCAACGCCGAGACCGGCCTGCCGATCAAGTACGTCGGGGAGAGCGTGGGCGTGACCGTCAACTACACGGTGACCCGGGTGACCCTGGCGGACGTGGCCAACGGCAGGTTCTGACCCCTGCACATCGACGCCAGGGCCGGTCCGTCCGCCGGCCCTGGCGTCCTCGTGCCGTCCCTCCGGTGCCGGCCTCTACCGACTGGAGGCGCCACCGAGCAGGACACGGAGCCTGACGACGGCGCGACGGGAGTGGTCGTGGCGGCGGACTGAGACCACAAGACGAACGCCCGGCGGGTCCTTGCGGACCTGCCGGGCGTTCGTGCTGCTCAGGCGAGCGGAGGATACGAGATTCGAACTCGTGAGGGTGTAAACCCAACACGCTTTCCAAGCGTGCGCCCTAGGCCTCTAGGCGAATCCTCCGCGAGCCAGGATACAGGCCCCTGCCGGCCCGGCCACCCCACCACCCCCTGAAGATCGACGGACGGTCGGGTAGGCTTGGCGGCACCTCCCGTGCGGCGGTATCTCGTGAACCTCCCCAGGGCCGGAAGGCAGCAAGGATAAGCGAGCTCTGCCGGGTGCACGGGAGGCCTTTTTGTCTGTGGGCCGGTTGATCCACTCGGCATCCGTGATGTCGCGGTGCTCCGATCACGCGGACGCCGCAGTTTCCAGGAAGCCGAGTCGATCAATCCCGAAGGCCCTTGCGCCCCGGCGGGGTGGGTGGTCACCCGCGCCCGACCGGCGCAGAATGGCTCGGTCGAGAGGAGGCGGGACGAGTGACGCTGGCGCTCTACCGCAAGTACCGGCCGCGTACCTTCGCCGAGATGATCGGCCAGGAGCAGGTCACCGAGCCGCTGTCGCAGGCGCTGCGCAGTGGGCGGCTCAACCACGCCTACCTCTTCTCCGGCCCGCGCGGCTGCGGCAAGACCTCCAGCGCCCGGATCCTGGCCCGCTCGCTCAACTGTGAGCAGGGGCCGACCCCGGAGCCGTGCGGCAAGTGTGAGTCGTGTCGCTCGCTGACCGCCGACGGAGCCGGTTCGATCGACGTGATCGAGATCGACGCGGCCAGCCACGGCGGCGTCGACGACGCCCGGGACCTGCGCGAGAAGGCGTTCTTCGCGCCGGCCCGCAGCCGCTTCAAGATCTATATCATCGACGAGGCGCACATGGTCTCGACCCAGGGCTTCAACGCCCTGCTCAAGCTGGTCGAGGAGCCTCCGGAGTACGTCAAGTTCATCTTCGCCACCACCGAGCCGGAGAAGGTCCTCGGCACGATCCGGTCGCGGACCCACCACTACCCGTTCCGGCTGTTCCCGCCGAAGGTGGTCCGGCCGTACCTGGAGCAGCTCTGCGAGGCGGAGGGGGTCACCGTCGAGCCGGCGGTCTTTCCGCTGGTGGTGCGCGCCGGTGCGGGCAGCATGCGGGACAGCCTCTCCGTGCTCGACCAGCTCATCGCGGGCGCCGGTCCGGAGGGGGTCAGCTACGCCCGGGCCGTCGCGCTGCTCGGGGTCACCGACGCCGCGTTGATCGACGAGATGTGCGACGCGCTGGCCGCCGGGGACGGCGCCGCCGCGTACGCCACCGTCGACCGGGTCGCCGAGGCTGGGCACGACCTGCGCCGGTTCGCGTCGGATCTGCTGGAGCGGCTGCGCGACCTGATCGTGCTCCAGCAGGTGCCGGACGCCGCCGCGAAGGGCCTGATCGACGGGCCGGCCGACCAGATCGAACGGATGGCCGCCCAGGCCTCGCAGCTCGGCCCGGGCACGCTGTCCCGCTGCGCCGACATCGTGCACGACGGCCTGGTGGAGATGCGCGGCACCACCGCGCCCCGGCTGCTGCTGGAGCTGATCTGCGCCCGGATGCTGCTGCCCGGCGCGGACGACTCCACCGGTGGCCTGCTCCAGCGCCTGGAGCGGATGGAACGCCGGCTCACCCTGAGCGGCACCGACGCGCCGTCGGCCGCCGCCGGCTCCGCGCCGGCCACCAACCAGGGAGTACGCCCACAGCAGCCCGCTCCGGTCCCGGCTGCCGCCACCCCGGCACCCGCCGCCGTCCCGACCTCCGCGCCCCCGTGGACGGTCGACCCGGCGGCGTCCCCGGCCACGAGCACCACGGTCCCGGCCGCTCCCGCCCCGAGCGCACCGGCCGCCGACTCGCCGATCCCGGCGTCACCCGGCGCGTCCGCGACCGCCGAACGGGCCGCACCCCTCTCGCCGGCCCCCCGTCGTGTGGTGCCGCCGTCGGCGGTGCTGCCCGACCCGGCGACGCCCGAGCCGCCCCGCCCCGGTGCACCGGGCGCGGCGCTGGACGCGGTCGCGGTCCGCCGGGTCTGGCCCGACGTGGTTGGCAAGGTCAACCGGACCAACAAGCGGATCGCCGCCCTGATGCGCGACGCGGTGGTACGCGACCTCGACGGCGACACGCTGGTGCTGACGGTCAAGTCCACCGTGCTGGCCAAGATGATGGCCGACCACTCGGCGGTGCTCACCGACGCGCTCTACGAGGAGTTGGGCGGACGCTGGCAGATCCGCTGCGAGGTGGCCGGCGAGCGGGGTGGCGTGTCGCTGTCCGGCCCGCCGCGTACGCAGGCCGCCGCGCCGGCCCGACCCGCCGCGCCCCCCACCCCGGCGGACACCTCGCCCAGCCCCACGAACGCGACGGCCCCGGGTGCCCGGGGTGACCTGCCCGGCGGGAACGGGTCCGGCGGCCACGGTGCGGGACGGCAGGGCGGCGGCCAGTCCGGCGGATCCGCCGCGCCGGCCGACGCCGACGACGACTGGCCGGAAGCGGCACGCCCCGGCGGCAGTGCCCCCGCCGCCGCCGCCGAATCGACGGAAGACGACGACTGGCCGGAGGCCGCCCGGCCGGGCGGTGCGGGCGATTCCGGCGCCGCCCCGGGCGGTTCCGGCTCGGCGACCGCGTCAACCAGCGGTGGGGCCGACGGGACCGGCACCGGCCCGTCCGTTCCGACCGGTGCGAACGGCACCGCCCCGGGCAGGGCCGGCGGACCCGGCGGCGGGTCGAACGGCGGTGGCTCCGGCACGGTGGCCGGTGGCGGTCAACCGAACCCGCGGGCGGCCAACCCGACGCCGGCGGCCCGGCAGCCGGCGGCAGCCGGTGGCGCCCCGGTGAGCAGCGCCATCGCCGCGGCTCGAGCGGCGGCGGCGGGACGCGGTCCGCGTACCGGAGCGGCGGCCCGGCCCACGGCGGACGCGGAATGGGCCGGCGAACCGCCCTACGACCCGGACTTCGACGGTCCGGTGCGCGGCGGCCGGGCCGGCGGCGCGGCGCCGGCGGCCACGTCGACCTACGAGGGTTTCGACCCCGGCGACGAGCCGCTGGACGAGGTCATCGACGAGAAGACCGCCCGGGAGTCGAGCGAGGAGCAGGCGGTCCGGCTGCTCCGCGAGACGTTCGGTGCCGAGAAGATCGACGAGGTCGACGCCCGCTAGCCGCTCCGCGCTGCCGACCGGGTGCGTCGCGGCCGGCTGGCGGGGGCCTCGGCGAGCAGGACGCCGAGGCAGCACGCCCACAGCGGGAACGGCAGTACGGCGACCCGTTCCATGCCGCCCACCCCGATCCCGACGCCCTGCTGGGCGAAGAACAGCACCGTCCCGGCCAGTGCGGTCAGCCCGGCGGCGAGGGTGAGTCGCCGCCAGCGGCCGAGCAGCGTGGTGCCCGGCGCGAACCCGGCGAGCAGCAGGCCGAGGTTGCCCAGCCCCATGATCAGGAAGGCGCCGAGGACGTGCAGGTTCTCGTCGACGTCCGCCGGGTAGGCGGCGGCGAGCGCGTACCCGGCGGTGCCCAGCAGCAGGAGCGTCTGGGCCGACCGCACCAGGCTCCCGCGGCCGAGCATCCGCCAGGTCAGCAGGAGCCCGGCGGCGAGCAGCACGGCGGTGGCCAGCACCGCGGCGTTCATCAGCGGGTGCCAGGGCGAGCAGACGTGGCGGGGCCGGCTGCTGTCCCAGATGCCGCAGTGGACGTTGCCGAGGTCGCTGATGTTGTGGGTGGCCCAGCTGTAGGACGGGTGACGCCAGCGCAGGCCGGTGACCAGGCTGGCGACGAGGAAGACCGGTAGGGCCGCCACCCAGCACAGCGCGCCGAGCCGCCCGGTGCGGTTGAGGTTCATGCCGTCGAGCAGACCAGGCCGGCGGTCTTCGCCGCACTACCCGCAGATGGCCGGTTCGGGGTAGTGGTAGGCGTACCCCTGGTGCTCCGGCGTGGGCGGACGCGCCGGGCGGGGCGGGGTCGGTCCCAGCGGATAGGCTGGGCGGCGGCCGACAGACGAGTGCGAGAAGGAGCCATCCGTGCGCCCAGGTGGACAGCCGAACATGCAGCAGATGCTGAAGCAGGCGCAGAAGATGCAGCAGCAGATCGCCGCCGCCCAGGCGGAGCTGGCCGAGGCCGAGCTGACCGGCACCGCCGGCGGTGGGCTGGTCACCGCGACCGTGTCGGGCTCCGGTGAGCTCAAGGCCATCAAGATCGACCCGAAGGCCGTCGACCCGGATGACGTGGAGACGCTGGAGGACCTGGTCGTGGCGGCCGTGCACAACGCCGCCGAGGCGGCCCGGGAGCTGACCGAGCGCAAGATGGGCCCGGTCGCCGGTGGCATGGGCGGCCTCGGCCTGCCCGGTTTCTGAGCCGGCAGATGTACGAAGGTGCCATCCAGGATCTGATCGACGAGCTGGGCCGGCTGCCGGGGGTGGGCCCGAAGAGCGCTCAGCGGATCGCGTTCCACGTCCTCTCGGCGGATCCGGCCGACGTCAACCGGCTGGCCGGCGCGCTGCGCAAGGTCAAGGAGCTGGTGCGCTTCTGCACGACCTGCTACAACGTGGCCGAGTCGGAGCAGTGCCGGATCTGCCGCGACCCGCGCCGCACCGACGAGGTGCTGTGCGTGGTGGAGGAGCCCAAGGACGTGGTGGCCATCGAGCGGACCGGTGAGTTCCGCGGCCGCTACCACGTGCTCGGCGGCGCGATCAATCCGCTGGAGGGGATCGGTCCGGACAATCTGCGCATCCGGGAGCTGATGACCCGGCTGAGTGGCGGCACGGTGCGGGAGCTGATCCTGGCCACCGACCCGAACACCGAGGGCGAGGCGACCGCCACGTACCTGGCGCTGATGGTGAAGCCGATGGGGATCGCGGTGACCCGGCTGGCCAGCGGGCTGCCGGTCGGCGGCGACCTGGAGTACGCCGACGAGATCACCCTCGGTCGGGCGTTCGAGGGGCGTCGGGCGGTCTGATTCGTACCCCCGGGGGGTGGTGTCGTCGTCGACGGCGCCACCCCCGTCGCGGTGTCGAGAGCCCCGCGGATCGATGTGTCGCTCCATGCATTCACCGTGCCGTCGACTGTCAGACCCCCGCGCAAGGTGTCGGCTTGATAGCGATTGCCTGACGCCCGTTCCGCTTCTCGTGTGACATGTCATAGCCTCCCGCACACGGACCGAGCCACAACTCGGCGTGGTCATGCGCATGACAGAGGTGAGAGATGCAGGCGAGAAGGCTTAAAACGGCTGTGGCCATCGCGGCCGTTGCCGCTCTGGCGGTCGGCGCGGCCGGCTGCGCGGAGAGCGAGCGCGACGGCGGCAGTGGCGAGGCCAAGACTGGCGGCACCTTCATCTTCGCGGGTGCCGGTGACCCGAAGAACTTCGATCCGATCTTCAACGATGACGGAGAGTCGTTCCGGCCGGTCCGGCAGATGTTCGACACCCTGGTGAGCCACAAGCCGGGCACCGCCGAGCTTCAGGGCGGCCTGGCCGAGAGCTGGGAGCACGACCCCGACGGCAAGGTCTGGACGTTCAAGCTCCGCCAGGGCGTGAAGTTCCACGACGGTACGCCCTTCAACGCCGCCGCGGTCTGCTTCAACTTCGACCGCTGGTACAACATGAAGGGCGCTGCCGCCCAGTCCCAGATGATCTACTACATGGACACCTTCGGCGGGTTCGCGAAGAACGAGGCCGAGGGCGCCGGCGAGTCGATCTACAACAAGTGCGAGGCCAAGGACGACGGAACCGCCGTCCTGACCCTGAACAAGTACAAGGGCGCCTTCCCCGGTGCCTTCGCGCTGACCTCGCTGTCGATCGCGAGCCCCGAGGCGCTCAAGAAGTACGACGCCAACACGGTCACGCAGAGCGGTGACTCGTTCTCGTACAGCGCGTTCGCCAACGAGCACCCGGTCGGCACCGGTCCGTTCACCTTCGGCGGCTGGGACAAGGCCAAGAACGAGATCACCCTGAACCGGAACCCGGACTACTTTGGCGAGAAGGCCAAGGTGGACAAGATGATCATCAAGATCATCAAGGACGAGAGCACCCGCAAGCAGGAGCTCCGTGCCGGCACCGTGCAGGGCATCGACTTCCCGGCCCCGGCCGACCGCAAGGCGCTCGAGGGTGAGGGCTTCCAGGTCATCAACCGCCCGGCGTTCAACATCCTGTACCTGGGCATCAACCAGAAGAACCCGAAGCTGAAGGACCTGCGGGTGCGGCAGGCGATCGCCTACGCGCTCAACCGCCAGCAGCTGGTGCAGACCAAGGGCCCGGGTGGCGCCAAGGTCGCCGACGAGTTCATGCCGGACACCGTGCTCGGCTACGCCCCGGACGTGCAGAAGTACGAGTACAACCCGGAGAAGGCCAAGCAGCTGCTCAAGGAGGCCGGCGCCGAGGGTCTGACGCTGAACTTCTACTACCCGCCGGACGTCTCCCGGCCGTACATGCCGAACCCGCAGGAGATCTTCACCGTCCTGGCCAACGACCTCCAGGCCGTGGGCATCAAGGTCAACGGAACTCCTCGCCCGTGGAACGGTGGCTTCAAGGACGACGTGCAGCAGTTCGGCAAGCACGACCTGCACATCCTCGGCTGGACCGGTGACTACAACGACCCGGGCAACTTCGTCGGCACGTTCTTCGGCCGCGGCAAGGCCGAGTTCGGCGACCAGGCGATGACGGAGATGTTCGACGCCATCGCCAAGGCCGACGCCACGGTCGACGACGCCGGCAAGAAGGCGGCCTGGGAGCAGGTCAACAAGGACATCGCCGCCAAGTGGCTGCCGGCCGTGCCGGTCTGGCACGCCCCGCCGGCGATCGTCGTCACGAAGGATGTCAAGGGTCTGGTTGCCAGCCCGCTGACCGACGAGCGGTTCAACACGGTCAGCGTCAGCAAGTGACGTTTGTCGGCTGACGCCGCAGGCGTGATCGGCCCGGGCCCGGGGCTCCTCCCGGCCCGGGCCGATCGCGCGACCATCGAGAGTCTGGTGTGTGAGAGATGTTGCGAGTCATAGTCCGCCGCCTGTTGCAGTTGGTGGTGACCCTGATAGCGCTGTCGGCGCTGATCTTCATCTGGCTGCGGAACCTGCCCGGTGGCCCGGTCGAGGCGCTGCTCGGCGAGCGGGCCACGCCCGAGCGCCGCGCCCTGCTGACCAAGGCGCTCGGCTACGACCAGCCGATCCTGGTGCAGTACGGCAAGTTCATGCAGCGGGTGCTGACCGGCGACTTCGGCAACTCGATCCGGACCGGTGACCCGGTCACCGAGGTCATCAGCCGGGCGTTCCCGGCCACGATCGAGCTGGCCGTCGCCGCGATGATCATCGCGGTCGGCCTCGGAGTGCCGCTGGGCTACCTCGCCGCGCGCTGGCGGGGCCGGTCCCTGGACAACCTCACCATCGCCGGCACCCTGCTCGGCATCTCGATCCCGATCTTCTTCCTGGGCTACCTGCTCAAGGACGTCTTCACGCAGAACATCCACTGGTTCCCGCCGTCCGGGCGACTCACGACCGGTCTGGACAACACCAGCGTCACCGGCTTCTTCGTCCTCGACGGCCTGCTGACCCGCGAGTTCGACGCCAGCGCCGACGCATTGTGGCACCTGATCCTGCCGGCGATCACGCTCGCCACCATCCCGCTCGCGGTGATCGTGCGGATCACCCGGGCCAGCGTGCTCGACGTGCTCAACGAGGACTACGTACGGACCGCCGAGGCCAAGGGCCTGCGGCACCGCACCATCCGCGGCCGGCACATTCTGCGCAACGCGCTGCTGCCGGTGGTCACCACCATCGGGTTGCAGACCGGCGCACTGCTCTCCGGCGCGGTGCTCACCGAGAAGGTCTACAACTGGGGCGGCCTCGGCACGCTGATCACCGACTCGATCAGCGGCGGCCGGGACTACCCGGTGCTCCAGGCGATCATCCTGCTCGCCGCGCTGGTCTTCGTGGTGGTCAACCTGCTGGTCGACCTCTCCTACGCCTTCATCGACCCGAGGGTGCGTGTGCGATGAGTGACCCGATCACCCAGGCCGGCACGCCGGCTCCCCGCAGCGGGGACGACAAGCCACGCCCCGGCATGAGCGAGCGCAGCATCGGCCTGCTCGGCGACCGTAAGAAGGCGCGACTGGACGAGCTGGCCCGAGCGAGCGCGGCCGACCGGGGCGGGATCAGCCTCGTCCGGGACGCCGTGCGCCGGCTGCGGCGAAACCCGGTCGCCATCGTCGGCGCCAGCATCGTGGCGCTGTTCGTCCTGATGGCGATCTTCGCTCCGCTGATCGCGCCACACGACCCGGTGCAGCGCTTCGACGAGCTGACGAAGAACCTCACCGTCGACACGATCCCGGGCGCCAGCAGCGAGTTCCCGCTCGGCTCCGACCCGCTCGGCCGGGACTTCCTCTCCCGGATGATCTACGGCGCCCGGCAGACGCTCTTCGTCGGCGTGCTGGCGACCCTCATCGGCCTCGCGCTCGGTGTGCTGATCGGCGCGATCGCCGGGGCCTTCGGCGGCTGGGTCGACGTGGTGCTGATGCGGCTCACCGACGTGATGCTGGCCCTGCCGAGCCTCCTGCTCGCGATCACCCTGGTCGCGATGGCCAGCCGGTCGAGCCAGTGGACGGTCATCTTCGCGGTTGCCATCGTGAGCGTGCCGATCTTTGCCCGGCTGCTGCGCGGCTCGATGCTGGCCCAGCGGGAGAGCGACCACGTGCTCGCCGCCCGCGCGCTCGGCGTCAAGGAGCGCAACATCGTGCTGCGGCACATGCTGCCCAACTCGCTGACCGCGGTGATCGTGCAGGCCACGCTGACCTTCGCGGTGGCCATCCTGGACGCTGCGGCTCTCTCCTTCCTGGGCCTCGGCGACCCGGACATCAACCGCGCCGAGTGGGGCCTGATGCTCGGCGTGGACGGTCAGCGCTACTTCGAGGTCCGTCCGGAACTGGCCTACTACCCGGCGCTCGCGATCATCGTGGTCGCGCTCGGCTTCACCCTGCTGGGTGAGGCGATGCGCGAGGCGATCGACCCGAAGAACCGGCGGTGACGGCGGTGCGAGCGAGCAGCACGACCAACGAGCGCCAGCGGCGAGCGCGAGGAGTGAGCGTGCGAGCTCCGCAGTCGCGGGCGAAGCACCAGTGCAGTGAGGAAGTGACCCGATGAGCCTGCTCGACGTCCGTGACCTGAGCGTGGTGTTCCAGCGACGCGGCGAGCGGCCCTTCACCGCCGTCGACAAGGTCAGCTTCACCGTGGAGCCGGGGCAGACCGTCGGCCTGGTCGGCGAGTCCGGCTGCGGCAAGAGCGTGACCAGCCTGGCCATCATGGGCCTGCTGCCCAAGCGGGGCAACAAGGTCACCGGGGAGGTGCTCTTCGAGGGCACCGATCTGCTGAAGCTGCGGCCGGACGACATGCGCGACCGGCGCGGCCGCGAGATCAGCATGATCTTCCAGGACCCGCTCTCCTCGCTGAACCCGGTCATCCCGATCGGCATCCAGGTCGCGGAGGTGCTGGAGCGCCACCAGGGCCGGGATCGCAAGCAGGCGCTGCGGGAGGCCCGGGACCTGCTCGACGCGGTCGGCATCCCGGATCCGCAGCGGCGGCTGACGGAGTACCCGCACCAGATCTCCGGCGGGATGCGGCAGCGCGCGCTGATCGCCATCGCGCTGGCCTGCAAGCCCCGGCTGCTGATCGCAGACGAGCCGACCACCGCGCTCGACGTGACCATCCAGGCGCAGATCCTCACCCTGCTCAAGCAGTTGGTCGACGAGACCGGCACCGCGCTCGTCATGATCACGCACGATCTGGGCGTGGTGGCCGGGCTCTGCGACACGGTCAACGTGCTCTACGGCGGCAAGGTGGTCGAGCGGGCACGACGGCACGAGCTGTTCGCGCACGCCCGGCACCCGTACACGCACGGGTTGCTCAACTCGGTGCCCCGGCTCGACTCACCCCGTGGAGAGCGGCTGCACGCGATCCGCGGATCCGTGTCCGACAACATTCCGTGGGCCGAGGGGTGCGCGTTCGCACCGCGCTGCGACAACGTCGTGGACGCGTGCCTGGAAGGGCCTCCGCCGCTCGAGCCCACCGCCACCGGCGGCGACCTCCGCTGCAACAACCCCGTCTCCGAGGAGGTGGCGGTCCGATGACCGAACAGACCGGACCTCTGGTCGAACTGCGTGACATCAAGGTCCACTTTCCGATCAAGAGCGGCCTGCTCTTCGACCGCACCGTCGGGTACGTCTACGCGGTGGACGGCGTGTCGCTGAGCATCCGGAAGGGCGAGACGTACGGCCTGGTCGGCGAGTCGGGCTGTGGCAAGTCCACGCTGGGCCGTGGTCTGCTGCGGCTGGTCGAACCGACCGACGGCGAGATCATTTTCGACGGCACCGACGTCCGCTCGCTCAAGGGCGAGGCGATGCGGCAGGCCCGCCGTCGGATGCAGATGATCTTCCAGGATCCACTCTCCAGCCTCGACCCCCGGCAGTCGGTGGAGTCGCTGCTGGTGGAGGGGCTCAAGGCGCACGGGCTGGCCGGCGACAAGGCGGAGACGAACCGGCGGTTGCGCGAGACGCTGGAGGCGGTCGGCCTGCCCTCGTCCGCGTTGGGCAAGTACCCGCACGAGTTCTCCGGCGGCCAGCGCCAGCGCATCGGCATCGCCCGGGCACTGGTGCTAGACCCGGAGCTGATCGTCGCCGACGAGCCGGTCTCCGCACTGGACGTGTCGATCCAGGCCCAGGTGCTCAACCTGCTGGAGGACCTCCAGAACGAGCGCGGCCTGACGTACCTGATCATCGCGCACGACCTGGCGGTGGTCCGGCACATCGCCGACACGGTGGGCGTGATGTACCTCGGCGGGCTGGTGGAGGAGGCGTCCAGCGACGACCTCTACCGCGAGCCGATGCACCCGTACACCCGGGCGCTGATGTCCGCCGTACCGGTGCCGGACCCGCTGGTGGAGGACCGCCGGGAGCGGATCCTGCTCGCCGGTGACCTGCCCTCGCCGACCAACCCGCCGTCGGGCTGCCGGTTCCACACCCGGTGCCCGTGGGCGCAGCCGACCCGCTGCGCCGACGAGCGTCCGGCGCTGCGCGACGTGGTCGGCGGGCACCGCGTCGCCTGCCACTTCGCCGAGGACATCGCGGCCGGCCGGATCCGGCCGCACGAGGTCGAGGTGGAACTGGTCCGCCCGACCGAGGGCACCGGCCCGGTCGACCCGCCGGGCGAGCTGATCCCCACCCCGTGACGCCGCCAGGGGCCGTCCTGTCGGAGGACGGCCCCTGGGCGGTGCGGCTCGACGAGCGTCGGTGGGCGGCTCAGCCCTCGGGGCGGTGCAGCAGGGCCACCGCGACGGCGTGCACCGCGTCCAGACCGGCCGGGTCGGGCAGCGGCACCGAGCCGCCGGTCACCGCGTACCACTCGTCCGCGTCCTTGTACTGCACGCCCAACGTGACCCGGCCGTCGGCGTAGCTGGTGCGCAGAGTCAGCTCCCCGGTCACCACACCCACCTCGTCCGTCATCACCCCGCCCGGCCCCGGCACGATGTCCGCCGTGCGGGTGGCGCCGCTGGCCGCGTCCGCGTCCATGCCGGCCCCCGGCGACGTGGTGTCGGCCGGGTTGGGACCGTCCGCGCTCATCCCCGCGCCGGGCACCGTAGCGGTGGTGCCGGTGCTGCCGTCCACGGTCATGCCCGCGGTCGACGGCCCGGCCGGCGCGCTGCCGGTCGCCGCCGCCGCGTCGTCGCCGCCCGCGTCCGGCGTCTTCTCCGGAGCCGGGGTCGCCCCGACGCCTGTCACGGCTTGTTCGCCCATGTGCAGCCCTCCAACATGTCGGTCAGGGCGGCCTTCTCGGCACTGGTCACCGTCAGCCGCCAGTGGTGCTTGACCGTCACCCAGCTCTCGGCGTACTTGCACCAGTACGACCGGTTCGACGGTTTCCACTGGGACGGGTCCTGGTCACCCTTTGCCCGGTTGGAGGACGCGGAAACCGCGATGAGCTGAGGCCGCGTGGTGTCGTTGGCGAAATCGCCGCGCTTCGCGTCGTCCCACTCGTCGGCGCCCGAGCGCCACGCGTTGGCCAACGGCACCATGTGGTCGATGTCCACGTCGGAGGGATCGGTGGCGCTGCGGCCGTCGTACACGCTCTCCCAGCGCCCGCCGACCACGTTGCAGCCGGAGAGCTTCACGTCCTTGCCGTCGCGCTGGAGGATGGTGTCCCGCACGTCGCAGTTCTTGCCGGTGTTCCGCCAGTGCGGGAAGTGTTCCCGGCTGTAGCCCTTCATCGAGCCGGCACTGGCGACCGTCAGCTGGCCCAACTGTTCGGCGGCGTTGCCACCGGCACTCGGTGGCGGCGTGTCCGGCTCATCTTGCGGGACGCAACCGGCCATGCCGAGCGCCAGCGCCGCGGCGAGCGCGGCCACCGCCGCGCGCGGTCCTGATCTGGTACGCACAGACGACACCTCTCCAGCTTGCGGTCTCCCGGCGATTGCGCACAGTACCCGGGCATGGTTTCGGCGTTTCGTGGCGTCTCCCACATGCTGCAAGGCAGATTGGTGGGATGACCGCACCTGTACCGGCGCCGGCACTGCGGATGGGCACCGCCGCCGGCCGGGGGACACTGCTCGCCGCGGTGCTCGCCTCCGGCATGGTCTTCCTGGACAGCACGGTCGTCAACGTGGCGCTGCCGAAGCTCGGCCAGGACCTCGGCGCCAACGTCGCGGATCTGCAATGGACCATCAACGGCTACCTGCTGATGCTCGCCGCGTTCGTGCTGCTCGGTGGCGCACTCGGCGACCGCTTCGGCCGACGACGGGTGTTCCTTGTCGGGGTGGTCTGGTTCACCGCCGCGTCGGTGCTCTGCGGACTGGCCCAGGGCACCACCTGGCTGATCGCGGCCCGGTTCCTTCAGGGTGCCGGCGGCGCGCTGCTCACCCCCGGGTCGCTCTCGGTGCTCCAGGCCAGCTTCCACCCCGACGACCGGGGCCGGGCGATCGGCGCCTGGGCCGGGCTCTCCGGCGTGTCCACCGCGCTGGGTCCGTTCATCGGTGGCTGGCTGATCGACGCGCTGTCCTGGCGGTGGATTTTCTTCCTCAACCTGCCGATCGCCGTGCTGGTGCTGCTGGCCGCTCTGCGCTGGGTGCCGGAGAGCCGGGACGAGAACGCCTCCCGGACCGAGGGGTCGGGCCGGACCCGACGCCGGTTCGATGTGGCCGGGGCGCTGCTCGGCGCGCTCGCGCTCGCCGGCGTCACGTACGCCCTGATCGACGCGCCGGCGCGCGGCTTCGCCTCCGCCCCGGTGCTGGTGGCGGCGCTGGTCGGGGTGCTGGCCGCGATCGCCTTCGTGCTGCTGGAACGGCGACGCGGCGACACCGCGATGCTGCCCACCGGGTTGTTCCGCAGCCGGCTCTTCTCGGTGCTGAACATCTTCACCGTGGTGGTCTACGCCGCGCTCGGCGGCTTCACCTTCTTCTTCGCCGTCTTCCTGCAGAACGTGGTCCAGTGGTCCGCGTTCCGCACCGGGATCGCGCTGCTGCCGATGACGGTGCTGCTGCTGATCGGGTCGGCCCGGGCCGGGGCGCTGTCGGCGCGGATCGGCCCGCGGCTGCCGCTGACCGTCGGGCCCGTGGTGGCCGCCGCCGGCCTGCTGCTGCTGCGCGGCGTCGGCCCGGGCGCGTCGTACTGGCGGGACGTGCTGCCCGGGGTGCTGCTCTTCGGCCTCGGGCTGACCCTGGTGGTGGCGCCGCTGACCGCATCGGTGCTGGCCGCCGTGGAGGACCGGTTCTCCGGGGTGGCCAGCGGCTTTAACAACGCCGCGTCCCGGGCCGGCGGCCTGCTCGCGGTGGCGGCACTGCCGCTGCTGGTCGGTCTCTCCGGCGGAGGGTACGAGCAGAAGGCCGAGCTGACCGACGCGTTCCGGGGCGCCATGGTCTGGTGCGCCGGCCTGCTGCTGGCCGGCGGGGTGCTGGCCCTCGTCCTGGTCCACCGGCCGGCCCGGGCGGCCCCGCCGTCGCAGCCCTGCCACTCCCTACCCGCCGCGACACCCCCGAAGAAATGAGGAAGGGCCCCCGACCGGGGGCCCTTCCCTTGAGGCAGTCGGCTCAGCTGCGGGCGCGGTTGACGGCGCTGGTGACCGCCTTGATCGAGGCGGTGACGATGTTGGCGTCGGTGCCGACACCCCAGACCGCCCGCCCGTCCACCTCGCACTCCACGTACGCGGCGGCCTGCGCGTCACCGCCGGAGGAGAGCGCGTGCTCGTGGTAGTCGAGCACCCGGACGCCCACCCCGACCGACTGGAGCGCGTTGACGTACGCGTCGATCGGGCCGTTGCCGACCGCGGCGAGGGACCGCTGCTCGGCGCCCACACCGACCTCGGCGTCGATCTCGACCTTGCCGTCGGTGGTACGGATCGTGTAGCCGGCCAGCCGGACCGCCGGGTCGGGCTGGTGGTCGAGCAGGTAGTGCGTCGCGAAGATCTCCCACATGGCGGCCGGGTCGACCTCGCCGCCGTCGTGGTCGGTGACCTGCTGCACCACGCCGGAGAACTCGATCTGGAGCCGGCGCGGCAGGTCCAGCTGGTGCTCGCTCTTCATGATGTACGCGACGCCGCCCTTGCCGGACTGCGAGTTGACCCGGATGACGGCCTCGTAGGTGCGGCCCAGGTCCTTCGGGTCGATCGGCAGGTAGGGCACCGCCCAGGCGTGCTCGTCCACCGGTACGCCGGCAGCCTTGGCGTCGGCGGTGAGGGCGTCGAAGCCCTTCTTGATGGCGTCCTGGTGGGAGCCGGAGAAGGCGGTGTAGACCAGGTCGCCGGCGTACGGGTGGCGTTCGTGCACCGGCAGCTGGTTGCAGTACTCGACGGCGCGCCGGACCTCGTCGATGTTCGAGAAGTCGATCATCGGGTCGATGCCCTGGGAGAAGAGGTTGAGCCCCAACGTCACCAGGTCCACGTTGCCGGTGCGCTCGCCGTTGCCGAACAGGCAGCCCTCGATCCGGTCCGCGCCGGCGAGCAGGCCCAGCTCGGCGGCGGCCACGCCGGTGCCCCGGTCGTTGTGCGGGTGCAGGCTGAGCACCAGGCTGTCCCGGCGCGGCAGGTGCCGGTGCATCCACTCGATCGAGTCGGCGTAGACGTTCGGCGTCGCCATCTCGACGGTGGCCGGCAGGTTGATGATCAGCGGCCGGTCGGGCGTCGGGTCGATGACGTCGATGACCCGGGAGCAGACCTCCAGCGCGTACTCCAGTTCGGTGCCCGTGTACGACTCCGGCGAGTACTCGTAGTAGATGTCGGTGTCCGGGGTGTGGATCTCGGCGTACTTCTGGCAGAGCCGGGCGCCGGAGGTGGCGATGTCGGTGATGCCGTCCCGATCCAGGCCGAAGACCACCCGGCGCTGGAGGGTGGAGGTCGAGTTGTAGAAGTGCACGATCGCCCGCTTCGCACCGCGCAGCGACTCGAACGTCCGGTCGATCAGGTGCTCCCGGCACTGCGTGAGCACCTGGATGGTGACGTCGTCCGGGATCATGTCCTGTTCGATGAGCTGCCGGACGAAGTCGAAGTCGGTCTGGCTGGCCGACGGGAAGCCGACCTCGATCTCCTTGTAGCCCATCTGCACCAGCAGCTGGAACATCCGGCGCTTGCGCTCCGGCGACATCGGGTCGATCAGCGCCTGGTTGCCGTCGCGGAGGTCCACCGCACACCAGCGGGGGGCGGCGTCGACGTGCCGGGTGGGCCATACGCGGTCCGGCAGGTCCACCCGGTACTGCTCGCGGTAGGGCTGGTAGCGGTGGTACGGCATCCGGCTGGGGCGCTGCCGGGCGATCGGATCGGTCTCAGCGTCGGTGACAGGTTGAGCCATCTCAGAGTGCTCCCTGGAACATGTGGCGTCAGCAGATCGGAAGGTGTCGGCGAGGTGCCGGGCGACGGTGCGCGGCGGTGCCGAGAGGAAGTTCGGATGTGCTGGACGGCGCGATGCGACTCCGCGACGAGGTGCCGGCCGGTCAGGCCTCGTCGCGGCGGCTAAGGAGGAGAAGCGCCCGCCACATGACCAGGTCACCCTACGTGATGGAACTAGGGGTGGAAAGGCTGGTCCGGACTATGGGACCGGGGTCATGTCCGGCTCCGGGGCCTCGGCACCCAGCCTCGGCGTCCGTTGCGCCCAGGCCACCGCGGGCACGATCGCCACCGCTACCAGCACGAAGATCGCTGCCGTCGGTAACCAACCCCATCCGCCGATGGTTACCCCGAGCGCGGTCAGTCCGGCCGGGGCGACCAGGTACTGCAGCTGCACGCCGAGTCCGAGCGCCCCCACGTACGCGCCGCGCTCGCCGGCCGGCGGCAGGGTGGCGGTGAGCCCCCAGGTGCCCGCCGACTCGATCAGCTCGGCCAGGATCAGCAGCAACGCGGCGGCCACCAGCACCACGACGGTGAGCGGGCCCCGGGTCATCCCTGAGAGCGGCAGGACCAGGCAGGCCAGGGCGACCAGCAGCCCACCCCGGCGGGAGGCCCGCGCCGCGCCCGCCGCGGTGTCCGCGCCCCGGCTGACGCGTACCTGGAGCAGCACGATCAGGATCGTGTTGAGCAGCACCAGCCCGGCGATCACCGTCTTCGGGGCGTCGGTGTGGGTGAGGATCCACAGCGGCATCACCGTCAGGTAGAGCACCCCGTGCGCGGTGAGCAGCCCGGACAGCAGCGACACCACCATGAACGGGCGGTCCCGGAGCACGGCGAGCCTACCCATCGGCTCCGCCCGTCGGGCCACCTGCGGCAGCCGGGGCAGCCGCCGCACGAAGAGGGCTGTCACCAGGAAGACCGTCGAGATGAACCAGACCATTCCCCGGTACGCCGTGATCGTGTCCACCGCCAGCACCAGACCGCTGATCACCGCGCCGAGCCCGAAGCCGACGTTCAGCGACGAGCGCTGGTACGCCATCGCGGTGACCCGTTCGGCCGGCGGGAGCGCATTGATCGAGTAGACCTGCCGGGCCACGCCCACAGCGGCGTCGACGGCGGCCAGCGCCACCACCACGGCGAGGAACCCGGCGAAGCCGCCCACGAACGGGTAGGTCGCGAACAGGGCCGCGTTCAGTACCAGCCCGACCACCCAGACCCGCTGCGGTCCGTACCGGTCGGTGAGCCCGCCCAGTGGCACCGTGCCCAGCAGCGACACCCCCGCCGCGATGGACAGCCCCAGCCCCACCTGGGCGGCGCTGAGCCCCAGCGCCCGGGTGAAGAAGACGGCGCTGCCGGCGTGGAACAGGCCGCTGCCGACGGCCGCGACCATGGCCTGCACGGCCAGGGCGCGGGTCAGCCCGGCCGGCGGTACGACGTCTCGAACGGCGGTACGGATGGTGTCTCTGGTCCCCATGGTCGGTGAGTGAATCGGGTCCCCATGACCTCGGTCGAGTCTTTTAGGCTGGACCGAATCCTGGTCCTGGGGGGCGCGTGTCCGAGTTGCGGTTCAGCCTGGCCGACGTTGCGGGAGTGCGGCTCGCCGTGTCACCGGTCAACGAGACGGTCATGAGCATGTGGGCGCTGGCCAAACCGGTCCGCTACGCGGTGCACCTGCCCTGGATCGACCGGGCCCGGGTGACGTTGCGTCGTCCCGAGGTGGCCGACCGGGTCCGGCCTCTGGTGGGGTTGGTCGTGCCGGGTCGCTGGCTGCCCGACTTCCTCACCCCGGCGGCCCGACCGAATGTGGAGCTGGCCGAGCAGCTCGACCAGATCGCCGCGACGCCGCCGGCCGTGGTGGTCCAGGACCTGCTGTCGACCACCTGGCAACGTCCGTTGAGCCCGTTCGGGCAGGCGCTGCTCGCCGACCCCGCCGGGCTGCTGCCGCAGGTAGTCGAGGCGGTGCGGGTCTGGCACGACGAGGCGATCGCCCCGGACTGGCCGCGGATGCGGGCTCTGCTCGACGCCGACGTGGCGTACCGGGCCGCCCAGCTCGCCGAGAGTGGTGCCGGTCGGTTCTTCGAACAGCTCCACCCGAGCCTGCGCTGGCACGGCGACCGGGTGATCAGCGACGACACGTTCGAGCGGGACTTCGACCTCCGCGGTCGTGGGCTGGCGCTGAACCCGACGGTGTTCACCGAGCGGCATGTGCTGTGGAACCTGCTGGAGGATTCGCTGCCGGCCGGCGCGTACCCGGTCCGTGCCCTCGGCACGCTCTGGGAGACGGAGGCGCCGTCGCCCGGCGACCCGCTGGCACGGGTGATCGGCCCCGGGCGGGCCGCCCTGCTGCATCTGCTCGACACGGCGGGTACCACCACCACCGACCTGGCCCGACTCACCGGGATGTCCGCCGGGAACGTCTCCCAGCACCTGGCCGCGCTGCACGCCGCCGGCCTGGTTTCCCGGTCCCGACAGGGCCGGCACGTCCTCTACCGCAACACCGACGCCGCGAGGGTCCTGCTCCGGGCCAGCCGGGGCGGGTGACCCGATGGGGCGATCAGGCGAGCAGCAGGTCGGCGACCGGGCGGCGGTGACGCAGGCCGGTCTCCCGGGCGCGCAGCTCGGCCGGGAGAGCGAACGGGTCCCCCAACCGGCCGACGGCGGCGACCACGAGCGGTCGGACGCTGCCGGGCAGGTCGAGTTCGGTGGCGAGGCCGGCCTGGTCGAAGCGGATGAGCTGGCGTACGTGCAGGCCGAGCGCGGTGGCCTGCAACGTCAGGTGGGCCATCGCCTGCCCGAGGTCGTACGCCGCCCGCTCGGCGTCGCCGCCGGTGTGCGCGCCGACAACCAGGGTCGCCGCGTGCCGAGCCCAGCCCTGGTCGCTGCCCGGGAGGCTGTTCAGGATCCGCTTCCAGTTCTCGTCGTCCCGGTGGCCGAGGGCGAACCGCCAGGGCTGCCCGTTGTCCGCCGACGGTGCCCACCGCGCGGCCTCCAGCAGCGAGGCCGCCTCGTCCGGGGTCAGTGTGGCGCTCGGGTCGAAGGCCCGAGGGCTCCAGCGGAAGGCGAGCAGTGGGGTCAGGTGAGCCATGCCGAAAATCGTCTTGTATGGGTGATTCGCCGCTCAGGGCGGGCTTGCCAAATGTGGGCAAACGCACCCGTAACGGGATGAAGATCAGGGCGTTCACGCGCTCGGGCTGGCGGACGGGTCGGGTGTCGGCGGAGCCGCGGTGTCCAGCGGCTCCTCGTCCACCACCACCGGGCCGGCGAGCTGCACGCTGGCCGGCGCCGGCCCGGGCGGGGCGGCGAGCTTCAGCGTCCCGGTAGCCGTCCGGACTCCGGTCGGCGTGCCGTCCTTGTCGTAGCAGTAGATGCCGATGTCCAGCGGGGCGTTGAGGGAGGCGGAGGTGGTGTCCACCGAGTAGCAGGTGCCGGTGAGGCCCTCGGGCGTGTCGGCCGGGGCGACCGCGAGCGGTGCCCGCCGGTCGGTGAGCACGTCCAGCCAGTCGGTGAGCGGGTGCTGGACCCGAGGGTCGAGCCGGCGCGGGAGCGCGTCGTCGCGCTCCCCGAGGCGTACGCAGCGCGCCGGCTCCGGCCGCCCGGCCGACGGCAGCGCGCACTGGAACAACCCGTCAGCGGTGGCGGCCAGCGACACGTCGGCGGTGCCGCCCAGCGCGCCGCCCGGCACGTCGACCCGCCAGCTGCCGTCGTTGGCGCTGGTGAACACGATGGTGCGGTCCGGCTGGCCGGCCCGGCTGAACGTGTACTGCGTCACCAGGTGGCGGTCCTGGGCCGCGGCGGCGAGCGCGGCCAGCTCGTCCCGGGCGGCGTCCACCTCGACCCGTCCGGGATCGGTCGGTGGCGGGGGCGATGGCTGCTCGCTGGTGCAGGCGACCAGGAGGGCCGGCAGGGCGAGCGCGAGCGGCCCGAGCACACGGCCGGCCGAGCGGATGAGGACGGGCACCGGCCCATTCTGGTGGGTTCCGGCGGTCGGTGGGGCCACCCGTACCCGGCTCCCCCGGCGTGTCGGGCCGGGCCGGGCCGACGTACCGCCCGACCCGGCGTGCCGGCCGCTCCCGCGCTGCCCGAGGCCCGGGCGCGCCGGATGGTGGGATCACCCGACCCGCCGTCGTGACCCGCCCGATACCCTCAAGGGGTCTGACACGCGCCGCCGGCCCCGGTTCCGGCGGCGTCGGCACGCTCAGGGTGACTGGGAGGGAGTGCACCGTCGTGGCACTCGTGGTGCAGAAGTACGGCGGGTCCTCCGTCGCCAACGCCGAGCGGATCAAGCGGGTGGCCGAGCGCATCGTCGCCGCCCGCAAGGCCGGCGACGACGTGGTGGTGGTGGTCTCCGCGATGGGGGACACCACCGACGAGCTGCTCGACCTGGCCAACCAGGTCAGCCCGCTGCCGCCCGGCCGCGAACTGGACATGCTGCTCACCGCCGGGGAGCGGATCTCCATGGCCCTGCTGGCCATGGCCATCCACAACCTGGGGTACGAGGCCCGCTCGTTCACCGGCTCGCAGGCCGGCGTGATCACCACCTCGGTGCACGGCCGCGCGCGGATCATCGACGTGACCCCCGGGCGGCTCAAGGGCGCGCTCGACGAGGGCTCGGTGGTCATCGTGGCGGGCTTCCAGGGCGTCTCGCAGGACACCAAGGACGTCACCACGCTGGGCCGGGGCGGCTCCGACACCACCGCCGTGGCGCTGGCCGCCGCGCTGCACGCCGACGTCTGCGAGATCTACACCGACGTCGACGGCATCTTCACCGCCGACCCGCGGATCGTGCCCAACGCCCGCCACATCCGGCTGATCACCTACGAGGAGATGCTGGAGCTGGCCGCGTGCGGCGCGAAGGTTCTGCACCTGCGTAGCGTGGAGTACGCCCGGCGGGCGGGGTTGCCGATCCACGTCCGTTCGTCATACTCGACCAACACCGGCACGATGGTCACCGGATCGATGGAGGACCTTTCCGTGGAGCAGGCACTGATCACCGGGGTCGCGCACGACCGCAGCGAGGCCAAGATCACGATCGTCGGGGTGCCCGACGAGCCGGGTGCCGCCGCGCGGATCTTCGACACGGTTGCCGGCGCCGAGATCAACATCGACATGATCGTGCAGAACGTCTCCACCGAGGGCACCGGCCGGACGGACATCTCGTTCACCCTGCCCAAGACCGACGGCCCGACCGCGATGGCAGCGCTCAGCAAGATCCAGGAGTCGGTCAAGTTCAAGGGCCTGCTCTACGACGACCACGTCGGCAAGGTCTCGCTGATCGGCGCCGGCATGCGCTCGCACCCCGGTGTGGCCGCCGGCTTCTTCGCCGCCCTCGGCGCGGCCGGGGTCAACATCGAGATGATCTCCACCTCCGAGATCCGGGTCTCCGTGGTCTGCCGGGACACCGACCTCGACGCCGCCGTCCGCGCCATTCACGACGCGTTCGAGCTGGGCGGCGACACCGAAGCCGTGGTCTACGCGGGGACGGGTAGGTAGCGCCGATGACGGGGCTGCCCACCCTCGCCCTGGTCGGAGCGACCGGTGCCGTCGGCACCGTGATGTGCGAACTGCTCACCGGGCGTCGCAACGTCTGGGGTGAGATCCGGCTGCTCGCCTCCGAACGTTCGGTCGGGCGTCGGGTGCGCTGCCGGGGTGAGGACCTCGTCGTCCAGGCGCTGACCCCGGAGGCGTTCGACGGCGTCGACGTGGCGATGTTCGACGTACCCGACGAGGTCTCCATCGAGTGGGCGCCGGTAGCCGTCGCCCGTGGCGCCATCGTGGTGGACAACTCCGGTGCCTTCCGGATGGACCGGGACGTTCCGCTGGTCGTTCCGGAGATCAACCCCGAGCAGGTCCGCAACCGGCCCCGGGGCATCATCGCCAACGCCAACTGCACCACCCTCGCGATGATCGTCGCGGTCGCACCGCTGCACCGCGAGTACGGCCTGCGGGAGCTGGTGCTCGCCTCCTACCAGGCGGTGTCCGGGGCCGGTCAGGCCGGCGTGGACATCCTGCACGACCAGCTCGCCAAGGTCGCCGGAGGCCGCGGGCTCGGCTCGCGAACCGGCGACGTGCGACAGGCGGTCGGCGACGACCTGGGGCCGTTCCCCGCGCCGATGGCGCTCAACGTCGTGCCCTGGGCCGGCTCGCCGGCCGACGGTGGCTGGTCGTCCGAGGAGATGAAGGTCCGCAACGAGTCGCGGAAGATCCTCGGCCTGCCCGACCTGAAGGTCTCCGCCACCTGCGTCCGGGTGCCGGTGGTGACCGGCCACTCGGTGGCCGTGCACGCGGTCTTCGCCACCGAGGTGGACGCCGAGGGTGCCCGCGAGGCGCTGCGCAACGCTCCCGGCGTGATCCTGGTCGACGACCCGGCCGCGGGTGAGTTCCCGATGCCGATCGACGCGGTCGGCACCGACCCGTCCTGGGTCGGCCGGATCCGCCGCGCCCTGGACGACCCCCGCGCCCTGGACCTCTTCATCACCGGCGACAACCTGCGCAAGGGCGCCGCCCTCAACACCGCCCAGATCGCCGAACTCCTGGCCAAGGACCTGACCGCCTGAGCCGCGCCGCCGACCCTCCCGCCCGGGCCGGGCGGGACCGGATCAGGCGGCGGCCAGGTGCACGCCGTCGCGGCCCTGGCGCTTCACGGCGTAGAGGGCCTGGTCGGCCCGGCGGAGGGTGAGATCAGGGGACTCGCCGGGCCGGGGCAGCGCGACTCCCACGCTGATCGTGCGGCCGGTGCGCCGAGCCGCCTCGGTCAGCCGCTCGGCGATCCGGACCGCCTCCTCCGGGCGGCTCACCTCGATCACCGCGACGAACTCGTCGCCGCCGATCCGGTACAGCTCGTCGCCGTGCCGCAGCGCACCCTCCAGCGCCCGGGCCAGCCCGACCAGCACCCGGTCACCGGCCTGGTGGCCGTACGTGTCGTTGACGTTCTTGAAGCCGTCCACGTCGATGGCGAGCAGCGCCGTACGGCCCGGGGTGGCTGCCGCGATCCGCTGCCCGAACGGGCCGGTGTGCCGCAGCCCGGTCAGCGGATCGGAGCTGGCCTGTTCCCGCAGCCGGGCCAGCGTGCGCAGCCGGTCCAGGCTGGTCCACGCCTGCCCGGCGAGCAACTCCATCAGGCTGACCGTGGTCGGGTCCGGACGCAGCAACCGCTCGTCGGCGACCAGCAGCACCCCGCCCGCGTCCGCCGGCCCGACGGGTACGGCGACCAGCGTGCGTACCCCGGCCCGGGTCAGCGGCTGGTAGTCCTCGGTCGGTGGCTGACCCGTCTCGCCCAGCGTGTACCCGGCGCCGTACCGGTGCACCCGGTCGATGATCCGCGCGAGCGCGGCGGGACCCGCCTCGGTCAGCTCGGCCCGGATCCGGGTCTCCAGCTCGCCCGGCACCAGCGGGGACGGCGTCAGCAGGGCACCCTCCGGGCCGGCGATGAGCAGCACCGCGGCGGAGAGGGCGGAGACCTCCCGGGCGGCACAGCTCGCCACGCCCAGCAGATCCCACTCGGTCGGCGCGGAGGAGAGCGCCGCGGCATGCCGGAGCAGTTTCTCGCTGCGGCTCTCCGCCGGCGGGCCACCGAGAGCGACGATCCGCGCGCCGAGCCGGGCGGCCAGCCGCTGCGCGGTCTCCCGCCACGGCTCCAGGTCGACCGGCTCGCTCCACTGCAGGTCGAGCACGCCGACCGCCCGGCCGGCCGGATCGAGCACCGGCACGCACAGCTCCGCGGTCACGTCCGGGCGTACCGGCAGGTAGTCCGGATCGGCGGCGACATCCGGGACGACGGCGGCGCCACCGGTCTCGTACACCCGGCTGACGATGCCGGTCCCCGGCGGCACGGTGGCGAAGACCTGCCAGGCGCCGGTCGCCGCGACGCAGCGCAGCCGGTCGTGGACCTGGAGCAGCACGGAGATGGTCGCCGGGGTGTAGCGGGACAGCGCGGTGACCATCCACCGGGAGGCCTCTTGCGCGCTCGACGCCATCGGCAGGCGGACGGTGACGTCACGGATGACTCGCTGATGATCCACTCGCACGTCGTTCCAGGTAGGGGAAGGGGCCGGCCGGCGCGAAGCCGCACGATCAAGGGTACTCACGGCCGCCGGTGGCCGGCCGAGCTTCGTACACATGTGCCATCCACAGGCTGTGGACGCAGCCTGTGGGGTGCGGGCCCCCGGAGGGCGTCGGCCGGCGATAGCGTGGAGTTCCCGGCACCGAGGAGGCGAGCCGATGCTCATCGCCCAGCTCAGTGACCCCCACCTGACCACCGGCCTGCTCGCCGCCGAACCGGCCGCCGGGCTGCACCGCGCGCTCGGCCGGGTGCTGGCGCTGCGACCCCGACCGGACTGCGTCGTGATCACCGGTGACCTGGTCGACCACGGCCGGCCCGACGAGTACGTCGCGCTCCGCGAGCTGGTCGGCCGGTTCCCGCTGCCGGTGCACCTGGTCGCCGGCAACCACGACGACCGGGAGTCGCTGCTCGACACCTTCGGCGGTACACCCTGGCTCGGCGGCGGGTTCTCCGCCTACTACCACGTCGATCACGAGACGGCGACGGTCGTGGTGCTCGATTCGCTCGTCCCCGGCAGCGGGGCTGGTCAGCTCGGTGAGGAGCAGCTCGGCTGGCTCGACGGCGTGCTGGCCGGGCGGCCCGAGGTGCCCGCGATCGTCTGCCTGCACCACCCACCGGTCGCGGTCGGCATCCCGGCGGCCGACGCCATCCGGCTCGCCGACGGAGACGCGTTCGCCGAGGTGGTCGGCCGGCACCGGCACGTCGTGCGGGTCGCCGCCGGGCACCTGCACCGCCCGGTCACCACGGGGTACGCGGGCACCGTGCTCACCGTTGCGCCCAGCACCTGGCGGCAGAGCACGCTCACCATGAGCGCCGACGAGCTGATCGGCTGGGTCGCCGAGCCGACCGCCTTCCTGCTGCACGCGATCGAGCCGGGCGGCTGCGTGACGCACACGGTGCAGGTCAGCCACTCCGCCGGCCAGACGTGCGGCTTCTGAGGCCGCCCGTCGTGCTCGGCACCGAAGAGCGGCTGGTCTGGTACGTCGCGTACGGCTCGAACATGCACGCCGCCCGGCTGGCGTGGTACATCGGCGGTGGCTGCCCGCCCGGCGGGCGGCGGACCTACCCGGGCTGCCGGGACCGCCGCCCACCGAGCCGGTCGGTGCCGGTGTCGCTGCCCGGTGGGATCTACTTCGCCGGCGAGTCCGGCGCCTGGACCGGCGGGATGGCGTTCTACGACCCCCAACTGCCGGGCGAGGCCGCCGCCCGCGCCTACCTGGTCACCCTCGAGCAGTTCACCGACATCGCCGCCCAGGAGATGTACCGGCCGGCGGGCCACACCGCAGACCTGATGCCGGCGACCGACGCGGCGATCGACGCGGCCGTCGTCGACGGGCGGGCCACCCTCGGCCCGGGGCGCTACGAGACGCTGGTCTGCCCGGGCCACCGCGCAGGCGTTCCGATGCTCACCTTCACGGCCCCGGCGCCGGCGTCCGCCGTGCGCTGCCGGCCACCGGCGTCGGTCTACCTCGGCATGATCGCCCGCGGGCTGCACGAGTCGCACGGCTGGCCGGCCGAACGGATCGCGGGCTACCTGGCGCAGCGTCCCGGGGTCGCGGAGGGCTGGCCACCCGACGTCGTCGCGGCGCTGGTCACCGAAGCGATCGCCGGCGGCTGACCGTCGGGCCCGTCCTCTCTGGACCGCGTGTCCGACCATGTCTGGCGGACCCCGTCAATCGACGTCATGTCGGCTCCATCCGGCTGCCGCCCGGGGCCCGACCCGGTGTATCCGCAGCTCTGATGTGCCGCCGGGTCGACCGGCGGGCGTCCGGATGAGAAGCTGTCCGGGCGGGCGGCGATCCCCAGCCGCCGGCATCCGCGATCGACCCTTCCGACGGCGTCGGTCGGCGGCCCGGTCGACCCACAGTCCGGGCACCGCACGCGCCGATTCTCACGAGGAGTTCCATGTCCATCCCCGGGATGCGTCGGGCCGCCGTCGGCCTGACCGCACTCGCGGTGGCCGCGCTCGGCGCGCTCGCCACCACCCCCGAGCAGGCCGACGCGAGGCCGAAGCCGGTCGACGTCACCCTGCTGGCCCTCAACGACTTCCACGGCAACCTCGAACCCCCGACCGGGTCCAGCGGCACCATCGCCGGGCAGACCGCGGGCGGCGTCGAGTTCCTGGCGACCCACCTGGCCGAGCTGCGTGCGGCCGCCAAGAAGAAGAACACCATCACGGTCGCCGCCGGTGACCTGATCGGCGCGTCGCCGCTGCTCTCCGCGGCGTTCCACGACGAGCCGACCATCGAGGCGCTGAGCATGGCCGGCCTGGACTACGCCAGCGTCGGCAACCACGAGTTCGACGAGGGCGCCGCCGAGCTGCTGCGGATCCAGAACGGCGGCTGCCACCCGGTCGACGGTTGCGGGGACGGCACCCCGTACCGCGGCGCCGGCTTCCAGTACCTCTCCGCGAACGCCTTCAAGACCGAGACCGGTCGTCCGCTGCTGCCCCCGTACGCGATCCACAAGGTGCAGGGCGTCAAGGTCGGCTTCATCGGGATGACCCTGGAGGGCACCCCGGAGATCGTCAGCCAGCAGGGCGTCGCCGGGCTCACCTTCGCCGACGAGGCGGTCACCGCCAACCGGTACGCCCGCGAGCTGCGCAGCAAGGGCGTGGAAACGATCGTCGTGCTGCTGCACGAGGGTGGTGCCCAGGCCTCGACCGGTGGAATCAACGACTGCGTCGGCATGACCGGCCCGATCGTGGACATCGCCAACCGGATGGACCCGTCCATCGACGTGGTGGTCAGCGGCCACACGCACCAGGCGTACAACTGCGACATCAACGGCAAGCTGGTCACCAGCGCCAGCTCGTTCGGTCGCCTGGTCACCGACATCGACCTCAAGATCGACCGTCGGACCGGGGACGTGCTCTCCGCCGGGGCGGAGAACGTCGTGGTCACCCGCGACGTGGCCAAGGACCCGAAGCAGACCGAGCTGATCAACCGGTACAAGACCGTGCTCGGCCCGGTCGCCGGCCGCCAGGTCGGCGAGACCACCCAGGCGATCACCCGGAGCCAGGAGACCCTCTTCGGTACGACCATGGGTGAGTCCCCGCTGGGCAACCTGATCGCCGACGCGCAGCTCGCCGCCACCGACGACGAGCAGGGCGCGGTCGCCGCCTTCATGAACCCGGGCGGGGTCCGGGCCGACCTCGACGCGGGCCCGGTCACCTACGAGGAGGCGTTCACGGTGCAGCCGTTCGCCAACAACCTGGTGACGCTCGACCTGACCGGCGCACAGCTCTACTGCGTACTGGAGCAGCAGTTCGTCACCGGTCGCACTCTGTACCCGTCCGCGACGGTCGGCTACGTGGTCGACCCGGCCGGCACCACCGGCACCGCCGCCGACCCGTGCGCCGGCACCCGCGTGGTCCGGGGCAGCCTCACCCTCGGGGGCACCGCGGTCGACACCGCTGCCACCTACCGGGTGACGGTGAACAACTTCCTGGCCGGCGGCGGCGACGGGTTCAGCGCTCTCACCGCGGGCACGAACCTGGTCACCGGCATGATCGACCTGGACGCGTTCGTGGCGTACCTGACCGCGCAGTCGCCGGTCTCCGCTCCGACGCTGGACCGGATCCGCACCACCGCCGAGGTCCCCGCCGCCTGACGGACGACCCCGCGACGACCGGGCCCCGGAGCACCCGCTCCGGGGCCCGGCCCGTCCCGGCGTAGGCCGCGCCGCCACCGCGCGTCCCGCGCGCCGTCGTCGGGCGCGCCGCCCGCCGGGCGACCGCGCCATGATCACGCTCGAACCTGGATGTAGTGGCCTCTGCGCGTGTCGATGCCACTACATCCAGGATCGAGCACGATGTTGCGCGGGGCGCGGGGCGCGGGGCGCGGTCAGGCGGGGGCGGGTGCCGGCTCGGGGAGGGTCGAGCCGGTCGTCACGCGCCCGTCCTGCCCGGGGGTGAGCAGCCGGCGCAGGGAGAGCGCCACCAGCGAGGCGACCAGGCAGCCGCCGACCACCGTCGCCACCCAGACCCTGCCGTCGGCGGCAGCCATGAGCGGGCCGGCGGTCACCGGGCCGATCACGCCGCTGATCCCGAAGATCATGGAGCTCATCGCGTTGTACCGGCCGCGCAGCTCGTCGGTGGCCAGCGCGTTGGTCAGCGCCGGCATCACCGGCGACAGCATCGTCTCGCCGAAGCCGAAGATCGCCGAGCAGGCCACCACGCACAGGGCGGCCACGAGGGCGTTACCCGTACTGACCAGGCCGGCGGCCCCGAGGACCAGCCAGGCGGTGGCGAACACCGCGCCGACCACCACGAGCGCACCGGTGCGGCTGCGCCCCTCGATCCGGCGGATCACCAGCAGCTGGGCGAGCACGATCATCACGGTGTTGGCCGCGAGCGCCCACGCCACCACCCGGGGGCTCACCTCGGCGACCCGCACGGCGTACGCGGCGAAGCCCACCTCGATCTGGGCGTACCCGCAGGTGGTGAGGACCAGGCCGAAGATCACCAGCCGGCGGAACGGACGGTCACGGAGCACGGTGAGGTAGCCGCCGGGCGACGGTTCGTCGTCGGTGCGACGGCGGCCGAGCCGGTGGCCGACGCCGGGCAGGGTGAGCAGGATCAGCGCCGGCATCAGGTAGCTCACCGCGTCCAGCAGGTAGATCACCTGGAAGGTGCCGGGTCGGGCGGTGTCGATGATCGCGCCGGAGGTCATGCCGCCGACGCCGATGCCGAGGTTGAGCAGGGCGAAGTTCAGCCCGAAGACCCGCTGCCGCTCGCCGTCGTCGGTCAGCGAGGCGAGGATCGTGTTCTGCCCGGACCAGATCGCCGAGCTGCCGATCGCGATCAGGGTCATCACCAGCAGCGCCGAGCCGGTCGAGTGCACCAGCGCCAGTGAGCCGGTGCCCACCGCCTCGATCAGCAGGCACGGCACCACCACGCGGCGGGCGCCGAACCGGTCGATCAGCGTCCCGCCCAGCGGCGACAGCGCCAGGGTGACCGCGCCGTACCAGCCGATCACCAGGCCGGCCCGGGTGTCGGTGAGCCCGCGCACGTCGGTCAGGTAGATGAACAGGAACGGCAGGGTCAGCCCACGCCCGATCGCCGACAGCAGGGTGCCGAGGAGGATCCGGCGAGCTTCTGGTCGGCGGGGGAGGGAGCGTCGCAGCATGTCCGGCATTCTGTTCGCCGGGTATGACGATTGGCGAACCGTTAACCGCTGCCGGCGCACGACCGTCGACGGGTCCGTGACGGAGCCCACGACACGAACGTCCAGCCCGGCGGGCTGCCCGGTTGGTGCGCGCGCCGGCTGTCGGTGCGCTCTGCCATGCTGGCCCGGTGAGCGTGACCTGGCGACACCTGCCCGCACCGGCCCGTGAGATCGCCGTCGCGGCCGGCGAGGCCGTCGCCGCCGCACAGCAGCGCGACCCCACGGCGTACGAGGCGGCGGTCGAACGGCTCACCGGTGCCGACCGGTCCGGCCTGGTGCTCGGCGCGGCGGTCCGGCTGCTGCTAGAGGAGACACATCCGGACGGGCTGGACGGCGACGACGTCCGCCAGGTGCTGGAGGGCTGCGTCCGCTCGGCGGCTGAGTGGCTTCCGGAGGTCGACCCGCACGTGGTGCTGGTGCTGCTCGCCGGTGCGCTGGGCGTGTACGACCCGGGCGACGACGACAACCCGCCGGGCCCGGCAGCGGTCGCCCGGCACGCCCCGTTGCTCGTCGCCGACCTGCTGTCGGCCGCCGGCCGGCCGCTCGACGGCTACCTGGCCACCGCGTTCGCCGAGATCGAGCGCACCGAACGGCAGGACTGACGCCACGGCCGATGGGGCTGCCCCGGCTCAGGCCGGCTCGGGCGTCCGTCGCGCCACCACCTCCAGGTACTCCGCCGGGATCCGTACCGTGCCGTCGTTGGCGCGGTTGTGCGTCCGGGCCAGCTCCACCAGGTCGGCGTGCAGGTGCGGGCGCCGCTCCTCGGGCAGCGCCTCGAACGCCTTCAACGTCGGTCCGTAGTTGGCACGGAAGAAGTCGGCGAACTCCTCGGGGGTGCCGAAACGGAAGACGAACTCCCGGCGTACCGCCCGCAGGTCGCCCACGGCCGCGCCGAGCAGCTCGCGGACCCGGCCCTCGTCGCCCCACTGGACGGGCGGGCGCAGCCCCGCCGGCGGCGGCACGTGCCGCCCCACCGTGCGGAACAGGTCGCCGATGAACCCCTGCGGCGTCCACGACGCCAACGCCACCGTGCCGCCGGGTCGGCAGACCCGGAGCAGTTCCGCAGCCGCCCGTTCCTGGTCGGGCGCGAACATCACGCCGACCACGGAGAGCACCGCGTCGAAGGACCCGTCGGGGTACGCGAGCCGCTCCGCGTCACCGGTCACGAAGGTCACCGGCAGCCGTTCCGCCGCCGCCCGGGCGTGGCCGCGTTCCAGCAGTTCGGGTACGTAGTCGACGCCGGTCACCAGGCAGCCGCAGCGGGCGGCGGCGATGGCCGCGTTGCCGGTGCCGGTCGCCACGTCCAGCACCCGGGCGCCGGCCGGCAGGTCGGCCGCCGCCACCAGCCACTCGGCGATCGGGTGGATGAGCGCGGCGACGGCGCCGTAGTCGCCGCTGGCCCAGGTCAGCTGCTGGCGTGCCTTCACGGCGCCGAGATCGATTGAAGTGGTCATCGTGGTCCCCCTCGAACGGTTCGCTGTGTCACCGACGCTAGGCGGCGCACCATCGAGAGGGATCGGCAGAAACACCTATGTTGGCGGCACCAGGCCCTGCCGTCGGGCGGCGGCGGCCGCCTGGCCCCGGTTGGGCACCGCGAGCTTGTCCAGCACCGCCGACACGTGGTGGCCGACGGTCCGGATGGAGAGCGACAGCCGGGCCGCGATCTCGGCGTTGCTCAGCCCGTCGGCGAGCAGCGCCAGCACCTCCCGCTGCCGGGCGGTGAGGCCCGCCGGGTGCGCGGCGGTCGCGGGGCGCGGCCCCCGCGGCACCCGGGCCATCCCGCGTCCGCGCAGCTCGGCGCGGATCCGTCGGGCCACGGCGACCGCACCCAGCCCGTCCAGGACCCGCAGCGCCGCGCCGGCTGCCCGGTGGTCGCCGCACGCCAGCGCCTCCGCCCGGGAGTACGCGCAGCCGAGCTGGTGCCACTCCTCGGCCGCACCGGCCCAGTCACCCTCGATCAGCCGCCGGTACGGCGACGCCAGCGCGCTGGTGTCCCCGACCGTCTCGCCAACCCGCCACAGCCAGTACGCCAGCTCCCCGGCGAACCACGGTTGGCCCGCCTCGACCGCGAGCCCGTGCGCGCGGCGCAGCTCGGCGACCGCCGCCTCGGGCTCGCCGGCCAGCCAGTGCCGTTCCGCCAGCGCCACGGCGACCGGCACGACGAACTGGAGTTCGCGGCTCCGCACCGCCCACCGCGCCGCCGTGTCCAGGTGCTCCGCCGTGGACGGCTCACCCACGCGGGCACCGAGCCGGCCCAGTGCGACCAGGGCCGGGACCAGACTCCCTCCGGGCTGCGCGGTGCCGGTCAGCGCCCGTTCGGCGTCGGCCCGGGCGCCGGCCCACTCTCCGGTGGCCAGCCGCAGCCGGGCCCGGTAGCCGAGCAGGTGCCGGGAGTACCCGTCGAGGTCCCGGGTGGTGGTGAAGCGCAACGCCCGGTCCAGCGCCTCGGCGGCCGGTGCGATCCGCTGCCACTCCACCGCCATGGTCGCCAGGTTGACCAGCGCCCGGGCCGCGTGGTCGTCGAGATGGTGGGCGACGGCCAGGTTGTGGCCGCGTTCCAGCTCGATGATGCCGGCGACGTCCCCGCCCTGTAGGCGGGCCGAGCCGACGTTGACCAGGGCGTGCGCCTCGGTCTCCACGTCACCGAGCCGGCGGGCCAGCTGGCGGGCCCGGTCACCCCAGTCGATGGCCCGGCGGTTGTCGTCGGCGAGCATCAGCAGCTGCGACATGTTGCTGTACGCCATCGCCAACTGCCTGTCGGGAGGCGCGGACTCCAGCACCTCGACCGCGCGGGTGCCCGCCGCGCGGGCTGCCGTGCTGTCCCCGTTCCACCAGCACAGCCGGGACACCCAGCGCAGGTTCTCGCCGATCCGCAGCGGATCACCGTCGGCCTCGCGCAGGGCCAGCGCCGCCCGCCGGGCGTCCAGCGCCTGCGCGCCCAGCCCGGCCAGGTACGCGGCGGTCGCGTACGCCTCCAACAACTCGGCCCGGTGTGGCGCCGGAAGGCCGGCGGCGTGCGGAAGCACGACGGCGTAGTGGTCCGCCGCCTGCCGGTGTGCGCCCGCCCGGCTGGCACGCTGTGCCGCCACGGGCGCCCATCGCAGCACCGCCGCCGGATCGTCGGCGTGGTGCGCGTGGTGCACGAGCCGGGCGGCGTCCACGTCCGCCCGTGGCGCGAGCCGGGCCAGCACGGTGGCGTGCAGCGCGGCCCGGCGCACCGGGGACAGCGACTCGCGCACCGCCCGACCCAGGAGCTCGTGCCGGAACGCCACCGCGTTGCCCGCCGGCACCAGCACGCCCCCGTCCAGGCACTCCTGCACGGCGGTCGGCGGGTGAGCGTCCAACAGGTACGGTTCGGCCCGGGACGGAACCACCGCGACCAGGGCGGCAACCTCCCGGGCCGGCGGCGACAGCGCGGCCAGCCGGGCCAGCACCAGCTCCCGTACGGTCGGCGGCACACCCGGTCCGGTCGCGGCCAGCACCTCGGTGACCAGCAGCGGGTTACCGCCGGTGGCCTGGTACAACCCGTCCGACGTACGGCCGGCACGGCGGGCCAGCGCCGCGACGGCGTCCGTGGAGAGGGCCGGCAGCGGCAGCCGGCGCACCAGCGGCTGGGGCAGGCCGGCGAGCACGGCGTGCAGTGGGTGCTCCGCCCCGACCTCGTCGTCGCGCAGGGTGAGCACGAGCAGCGCCGGTTGGCGGGGGAGCCGCCGCCCCAGGTAGGCGATCAGGTCCAGGGTGGCCCCGTCCGCCCAGTGCGCGTCCTCCACCACCATCACCGCCCGGCATCCGGGCCGGGAGTCGGTCAGCTCGTCGAGGAGCGCGTCGAACACCGCGCCGCGACGTTCGGCCTCCGCCCCCGCGTGCAGCGCGGTCAGTCGCTCCGCGAGCACACCGCCGACCTGGCGGGCGATGTCGTGCAGCGGGCCGAGCGCCCGTGGGGTCAGCAGCGGGTCGCAACTGCCCCAGAGCACCTTGGCCCCGGCCCTCGCCGCGAATGCGCTGACCAGGGCGGACTTGCCGGCACCCGCCTCGCCGGCGACGAGCGCGATCGCGCCGCCGGGGGAGGCCAGCAGCCCGTTGAGGGTGGCGAGCGCGTCCGCACGCTCCAGCAGCTCCATCCCCGTCGATGCTAGTCAGCGGGGCACCGCCACGACCTCAGCCGGGAGGCCGGTCTCATCCGCCGGAAACGAATCAAGGCCCCTCGGTGGAGGGGCCTTGACCTTTACTTACCTCTGGTCGGGGTGGCCGGATTCGAACCGACGACCTCTTCGTCCCGAACGAAGCGCGCTACCAAGCTGCGCCACACCCCGAGGCGTGCCGACAAATAGTAGCCCACCCGCCCCGATGGTCAAACTCGGTACCCCTGCGGGCCGGACCCCGCCCGGAGCAGCCAAGATCCGAGGACAGCGACCCGGGGTCAGCGGGGGATCAGGGTGAGGATGCTGGCCTCGGGAGGGCAGGCGAAGCGGACCGG
Source organism: Micromonospora sp. NPDC049301 (assembly GCF_040678715.1). NCBI lineage: Bacteria > Bacillati > Actinomycetota > Actinomycetes > Micromonosporales > Micromonosporaceae > Micromonospora > Micromonospora sp. NPDC049301. The sequence goes on from NZ_JBFAQO010000008.1 coordinate 73,148, forward strand.
GGCGGTCGGGTGGGTGCCCAGGCCGGCGGAGACGTGCAGCCAGGAGTCCGAGCCCGGCCACCGGTGCAGGCCCCGGGCCATCGAGCGGGGCAGACCGCAGTTGGTCACCAGCGCCCCGACGCCCGGTACGCAGACCTGCCCGCCGTGGGTGTGCCCGGCCAGCAGCAGCCCGAAGCCGTCTGCGGCCATCTGGTCGAGCACCCGCGGTTCGGGGGAGTGTGCCAGCGCGATGGACAGGTCCGCCGAGGACGAGACCGCGCCGGCCACGGCGCCGTAGTCGTCCCGCTCGATGTGCGGGTCGTCCACGCCCGCCAGGTCGATCTGCCGGCCGCCGGCCTTGAGTGTGGTGCGGGCGTTGTTCAGGTCCACCCAGCCGGCGCCGGTGAACACCTGGCGCAGCTCCTCGTAGGGCAGGTCCGCACCCTCGGTGTACTCCCGGTCCGGCAGGAAGTAGGTGAACGGGTTCTTCCACACCGGCCCGGTGTAGTCGTTGGAACCGAACACGAACGCGCCCGGGTAGTCGAGCAGTGGTTGCAGCGCCCGCAGCACACCGGGCACCGCGCCGGGGTGCGCCATGTTGTCGCCGGTCACCACGACCAGGTCCGGGTCGAGGGCGGCCAGCGACGCCACCCAGCGTTGCTTGCGCGCCTGGTCAGGCATCATGTGCAGGTCCGACAGGTGCAGCACGCGCAGCGGCTCCGCGTCGCCCGGCAGCACCGGTACGTCGTACCGCCGCAGGGTGAACATGTTGCGCTCGACGAGCGACGCGTACGCGAGGGTGGCCGCGCCGACCGCGGCGGTTCCGGCGGCGAGCCGGAATAGTGTGCGCTTTCGCATGGCGTTCAGGGTAGTTTGACCGTCCATGAGCACGCTGAAGGACCGCCTCACCGCCGACATGCGTTCCGCGCTCAAGGCGCGCGACGAGCTGACCACCTCCACGCTGCGGATGGCCCTGGCTGCCGTCGGCACCGCCGAGGTCGCCGGCAAGGCCAAGCGCGAGCTCACCGACGACGAGGTGCTCGCGGTGCTGACCAAGGAGGCCAAGAAGCGCCGGGAGGCGGCCACCGCCTTCGCCGACGCCGGCCGCGCCGAGCAGGCCGCGAAGGAGACCGCCGAGGGCGAGGTGCTGGACCGCTACCTGCCCAAGCAGCTCTCGGATGCGGAACTGACCGAGCTGGTGTCCGGGGCGCTCGCTGCGGGCGGCTTCACCGGCAAGGCTCAGATGGGCCCGGCGATGAAGGCGGCCCAGGCCGCGGTGGCCGGCCAGGCCGAGGGTGGCCGGGTGGCCGCCGAGGTACGCCGGCAGCTCGGTCTCTGACCGGCGGCACCCGGACCAGCGCGGTCCCGACATCGCGCGATCCTGACACCGCATGGCCCCGGTCCCGACACCACAGACGTGGCCGGGCAGACGAACGGGCGGGCACCCGAGGGTGCCCGCCCGTTTCGTGCGTCCTGCTCGTCGCTCAGCCGCCGGGGCGGCCGGTGCCGGGTCGGTTGGGGCCGCCGGGCTGGTTCGGGTTGCCCGGCGTGTTACCCGCCGGGGGAGCTCCGCCGCCGCTGCTGACCTGGATGGTGACCACGCCACCCTTGATGGTGCGCCCGTCCGGGCTGGTGCCGGCCGCGGTGCCCGCCGGGCACGTCGAGGTCACCTTCGTGCTGGAGACGACCGGGTCGAAGCCGGCGCCCTTGAGCCGGGACTGCGCGGTCTCCACCGACTGGCACTTCACGTCGGGGATGCTGCGCTGATCACCTTCGGTGATCTTCTGGCCCGGCGGCTCGAACTGGATCCGCGGCTTGTTCTTCATCGCGTCCCGCAGCGTCTCGTACACCGGCGGGTTGATGCCGTCCTTCTCCTTGTGCTTCATCTTGACGTTCGTCTGCGGCCAGTCCGGGTCGGCCATGATGCCGGCCACCGCGTACTGCTTGGTCATCGCGACCAGGGCGGCGGTCTTCTCCGAGTCGGTGGTGCCGGACTTGCCGGCCACCGGCGCGTCGACGATGCCCTTCACCACAGCGGCGGTGCGGCTGCCGCCGCACTTGCTGGTCTTGGAGTTGTCGCCGACCGGGCAGCGGGCGGCATCGACGGCGGCCCGGGCCACCTCGGTGCTGAACCGCTTCTCGCAGCGCGGGTTGGCGATGTCCAGCTTCTTGCCCTCTGGGTCGCGGATCTCCTGCACCGGAATCGGCTCACAGTACTTGCCGTCCGCCGCGAGGGTCGCGTACGCGTTGGCCAGGTCCAGTGGGGTGGTCGAGGAGACGCCGAGGGTGAACGCACCCCACTGGTGGGCGGCGTCCTTGGTGGCGGCGAACTTGGCGTCGCTGCTGGCCCGGAACTGGATGCCGGCCCGCTTGGCGGCGTCGACCACGTTCTCCGCGCCGACCTGCTGCTGGAGCGGCACGAAGTAGGTGTTGACCGACTGGGCGAAGGCGCTCCACATGGTCTGCACGCCTCCGGCCTTGAGGCCGGAGTTGGTCGGGCAGTAGAAGTGCGTCCCCTTGCAGGCCGCCGGGCTGCTGCTGTCGATGATGTATTCCGACTTGAACTGCTGCGGCGCGTTGATCGTGTAGCTGAGCGGGATGCCCTTCTCCAGCGCAGCCACGATGCTGAAGATCTTGAAGGTCGAGCCGGCCTGGTAGCCGGCGATGCCGTCACCGCCGGTGAGCAGTGGGTTGACGGTCGCCGGGTAGTTGCCCCGGATGCCCTTCCTGCTCTTCGCCGGATCGCTGGAGATCTTGTTCTTCGGGTTCTTCGGGTCGTCCAGCTTGAACTGCCGGTTGACCGCGAGCGCCCGGACCCGGCCGCTGCCGGGCTCCACCACCGCGACCATGGCGGCTTCCTTGCTGGTCACGCTCTTGGCCTTGCGGACCGCCCGGTCAGCACCGTTCTGCGCCTGGACGTCGAGCGAGGTCACGACGGTGTAGCCGCCGCTCTTCAGCCGCCGCTCCCGGTCGTACGAGGTCGAGCCGAACGTCTCCTGCTGCATCCACCAGCGGTAGAAGTAGTCGCAGAAGAAGCCCCACTCGTTGACGTTGGCGGCGACACAGCCGTTGGGGGTGCGCTTGTCCTTCACCACCAGCTTGGTCGCCTTGGCCGTGTCGGCCTCCTGCTGGGTGATGGCCTTGATGTCGAGCATGTTCTGGATGACGTAGTTGCGCCGGTCCAGCGCGAGCGGGAAGCCCGCCTTGGTGGTCGGGTCGTTGGTGGTCGGCGCCTTCACCATGCCGGCCAGCAGCGCCGCTTCCTCGATCTTGAGCTTGCTCGGCGGCTTACCGAAGTAGACCTGGCTGGCGGCGTAGATGCCGTAGGCGCCGTTGCCGAACGAGGCGAGGTTGAGGTAGCGGGTGAGGATCTCTTCCTTGGAGAACTCCTTGTCGACCTGGAGGGCCAGCCGCATCTCACGGAGCTTGCGGGCGCTGGTGTCCTCGGTCGCCGCGACCACGTCGGCCGGGTGGGTGGCCGAGTAGGCGATGGCCAGCCGGACGTACTGCATGGTCAGCGTCGAGGCGCCCTGCCGGCCGGCGCTCTCGTTCTGGTTGTTCACGAACGCGCGGGCGACACCGTTGATGTCGACGCCGTTGTGCTTGTAGAAGTCATGGTCCTCGGCCGCGATGATGGCCTTCTGCATGTACGGCGAGATGTCGGCGAGCTTCACGTCGCGCCGGTTCTCGTCGTACATCGTCGCTAGCGGTGTCTTGCCGTCCGCGGCCAGCAGGTAGCTGATCTGTGGCGCGCGGGCCACCGTCAGCTCCGTGGGCAGGGCGCCGAATGTCTCGGCGCCGGCCTTAGCAGCCAAGCCGGACATCGCCACCGCGGGGAAGGCCGCCGCTGCGACCACCACGCCGGCCAACAGGCCACAAACGAGCAGCGATGCGGCGTTGGTCAGCACATTGTGGTCACGTTTCCGCATCCAGGTCACCTCGACAGGGTACGCGAGTAGGGAACGAGGGGCGCTGGGGCGTTGTTTCCCCATTTCCTGCGCGCGCTGCCCTCGTTGTGCTAAACGCACGACCCCCGGTGCGTGGTTGCGTGTGACCTGGCGTGAGTTTCCTCCGATCGAAGGAGGCGGCGCAGCGTTTTCGTCGACCTCGGCGGGGTAACCGGCGGTCGAGAGCCCGGGAAGCCGGGAGTGTCCGGAATGATGGATTTCGCCGACAACGTTGCGTAATCAGTCGACTACAGAGCATGATGGGGGGCGGCGACAGCGCCACATGTCGTTCGTGCCGCCTTGGGGAAGGCGAGCCGGGCGATCGGGGGGAATTGCCGGCTGACGTGCAACGAGGTCGGTAGGTACTGCAAGGGGGGACGTGTACACATGGGCATGATCACTGACTGGCCGTCGCTGGCGGCGTGTCAGAACGGGGACCCGGACGCGTTGTTCGTACAGGGCGCCGAACAGAACGTGGCGAAGCGGATCTGCCGGAGCTGCCCAGTTCGGTACGAGTGCCTGGCCGACGCGCTGGACAACCGGATCGAGTTCGGTGTGTGGGGTGGCATGACCGAACGCGAACGGCGTGCGCTGCTGCGTCGTCATCCGCAGGTGACGAGCTGGCGCAAGATGTTCGAGGCCGCGATGAAGAAGAACAGCAAGGACAAGGCCGGCAAGGACAAGATTCTCGTCAGCGCGGCCAACTGACGCCGGTCACGGCCGGCTGATCGCCGCGCCGATCGTCCGCAGCCCGTCGACGTCGTGCACGTCGGCGGGCTGCGCCGTCACCGACACCGCCGGCACCGCCGGGAACGCCTCGGTGAACCGCGCGGCCACCTCCTGCTCGCGTACCGCCTGGCGGGCCAGTGCGGCGTGCGCCCGCAGCACGTCGGCGGTGGCCTCGTGCCCACCCAGCTCGGTCAGCCGCTCCGCGGCGACCCGGCTCTGCTCGGCGTCCAGCTGCGGCACCGCCGGCCGGTGCACGCGGTTGAGCACCAGGCCGGCCAGCGGCATGTTCTCCTCCCGCAGCCGGCCGGCGAAGTACGCGGCCTCCCGGACCGCGTCCGGCTCCGGCGCCGCGACCAGCACGAAGGCCGTCTCCCGTGCCTGGAGGATGCGGTACGTCTGCTCGGCCCGCTGCCGGAAACCGCCGAACATCGAGTCCAGTGCGGCCACGAAGCCGGACAGATCAGTGAGCAGTTGGGCGCCGAGCACCTTCTGCACGACCTTCGAGAACATCCCGAACGAGGCCGTGACCAGGCTGAACATGCTCCGCCCACCGCTGCGCGCCGGGGCCAGCAGCAGTCGCAGCATGCGACCGTCCAGGAAGCGGGAGAGCCGGGCCGGTGCGTCCAGGAAGTCGAGCGCCGAGCGGGACGGCGGGGTGTCCACGACGATCAGGTCCCACTCGCCCCGGGCGTGCAACTGGCCGAGCTTCTCCATCGCCATGTATTCCTGCGTGCCGGCGAAGGTCGAACTCATCGCCTGGTAGAAGGGGTTGGCGAAGATCTCCGCCGCCTTCGCCGGATCGGTGTGCTGCAGCACCACGTCGTCGAAGGTGCGCTTCATGTCGAGCATCATGGCGTGCAGTTCGCCGCCGCTGGTTTCGACGTCGATTCCCTTGACCTGGCGGGGCGTGTTGTCCAGCTCGGTCAGGCCCAACGACTGGGCCAGCCGGCGGGCCGGGTCGATGGTGAGCACCACCGTGCGCCGGCCGTGGTGCTCGGCGGCCCGCAGCGCCAGCGCGGCGGCCGTGGTCGTCTTTCCCACCCCGCCGGCACCGCAGCACACGACGATCCGCACGCCCGGGTCGGCGAGGATCTTGTCGACGTCCAGCTGCGGCGCCGCGTCTTCGGAAGGCACCAATCGAGCGTATCGGGCCGGGTGGGTCCGTGCGCCGGTGCCGACCTCAGGTGTGAGTCAATCCGCGTGCAGGAGAGCCTGGGCCAGGGTCGCGAGCCCCGCCCGGTCCACCCCGTCGGGCAGCAACGGCAGCTCTGTCATCGGCAGCCCCAGCTCCACCAGCTCGGCGCGGAGTGAATCCTCCAACTCACGCCGGATGAGCTGGTCGCGCGCCTCGTCGTGCAGGCCGGCGACGGTGTCCCGGTCGGCCGGCAGCCCGGCGGCGACCAGCCCACGCCTCAGGTCGGCCGCGCTGACCGCCCGACCGGCGGGCACCGGCGGCCGCGTGCCGTTGACGATCACCCGCCCGATCCCGAAGCCGAGTGCGGTCAGGTCGGCGATGGCGTCCACCGTCTCCTGCACCGGCATCTCCTCCAACAGCGTGACCACGTGCACCGCGGTTATCGGGGACCGCAGCAGCGCCGCGACCCCCTCGCTCTGGGTCTTGATCGGGCCGACCTTCGCCAGCCGGGCCGTCTCGGCCGTCACGTTGAGGAACCGGCCGATCCGCCCGGTCGGAGGAGCGTCCAGCACCACCGCGTCGTACGCGCGCCGCTGGCCCGAGGTGCGGGTGGTGGCCTCCTTCACCTTGCCGGTGAGCAGCACGTCGCGCAGGCCCGGTGCGATGGTGGTGGCGAAGTCGATCGCCCCGAGCTTGCGCAGTGCCCGACCCGCTGCACCCAGCTTGTAGAACATGTCGAGGTACTCGAGCAACGCCTCCTCGGCGTCCACCGCCAGCGCGCGCACCTCGCCGCCACCCGGTGCGTCAGCGAGATGCCGCTCCTCGTACGGCAGCGGGTCGATGCCGAAGAGCTGGGCGATGCCCTGCCGCCCCTCGACCTCCACCAGCAGGGTGCGCCGGCCGCCGGCGGCCAGCGCCAGAGCCAGCGCCGCCGCCACGCTGGTCTTGCCGGTGCCACCCTTGCCGGTCACCACGTGGAGGCGGGCCGACCATCCGGTACCGGCCGGGTCGGTCGGCCGCTCAGCTGCACGCACCCGTCGAGCCTATCCAGGCCCGCCGGTCACGCGACCTCGCAGACCCACCAACCCGACTTCTGCACCACCGTGAAGCGCAGATCCTGGTCGGCCACCTTCTCGTCGGCCGTGGTCATGGTGACCCGGGTGGAGACGGTGGCCCGTTCGCCGGTCTGGTTGTCGACCTTGGGGCTGGTCCACCGGAAGCGCGGGTTCTGGTACTCGGCGGCGTACTTCTGCACCTCGGCGACCTTCGCGGCGATCTTCTTGTCGTCGCGGGAGGCGGCGCAGACGCGGCTGGCCGCCTTGGTCGCGTCACGATCCTTGTAGACCGCGGTGAGGAACTCGTCGACGGCGACCGCCGGCTCCTTGGCTCCCTCGCCGGTCTCGGCGTTGCGCAGGGTCAGGAACGCCACCACGCCGCCGCCCACGCAGAGCACCATGATCACGACGAGCGCGATCGCCGCGATCAGCAGCCCGCGCTTCTTCTTGGGCTGAGCGGTGCCGGGGTACGCGGGGTAGCCGGGCGGGGGCGGCGGGATCGCCGACGGGTCCGAGGTGCCCGGCGCGGCCGGTGCGGCGGTCGGGCCGGCGGGAACCTCGGGCTGAGCGGCGCCACCGGCCCCGCCGGGCTGGCCGGGGAAGGCCTCCTGGGTGGGGAAGGTCGGCCCTGCCGGCGACGCCGGGCGGGTGGGCTCGGCGGGGAGTGCGAGCGGGCCGGGCTGCGCTGCGGGTGCGGGTTGGCCGGGGATGGCCGGCGAGCCGGTCGGGCCGGCGGAATCCGGGTGGGCCGACGGGAGCGCGGGAGTGCCGGCCTGGTCGCCGCTGGGCGGTTGGGTCATGTCTTTCCCCCGGGGGGTGCGGCGCCCGTCGCCACCCCTGGCGCCGAGCGTGATCGAGCGGGTGGCCGGCACTGCGCGACCGTCCGACCGGAAGGGTAGCGGTCAACCCCCGGGTCGGTGTCGCCCCTGCCGGGCCGTGTGGGCCACGGCTCCGGCCGGCGGGATCGCCCGCGGGGTGCTCCGTCGGGCCTCCCACCTGCGATGTGTCGCATATGTGACTCCGGGTTACCGGCCGTGCGCGTCCTGTTGGTGGGACTGCTGCCACGGACCTACCTTCGACCCGGGTGCGGGGGGCCGGGCGGACGAAAGGTCCGAACCGGAAGCGTGATCCGACAGGTACGACCGGAGGCAAGTGCATGCGCGACGTGGACAACATCCCTCGCACCCAGTTCCCGACCAACGACCGGCCGCGCCGGCCCGGGGCCCGGGGCGAGGCCGACGGGCCGGTCGGCAGCCTGCCGGTCAACGAGCGGTCGTACCGCCGGGTGCCGGAGCCGACGGAGGTGGTCCTGACGTCGAGTCGCCCCACCGAGCGGGCGAGGGAAGACGAGGAGCCGGGCTTCGTCATCCACCTGCCGATCCGGGTGCCCGACCTGGCGGCGGCGACCGCGCTGGCCGGCCGGGTCGCGGTGTCCCTCGGCTTCCTGCCCGAGCTGGACGCCGGCGAGACCACGGTGTCCAACGCCGACGACCAGAACAACCGGCACCGCGTCTTCTGTGACCTGCTGCTGCCCGACCGCTCCCGATGCCCCCAGGGGTACGAGCACGAGGGGCCCTGCGGGGAGCTGCCGGCCGCGCCGGAGCAGCGTCCCGCACCTCGCCCCGCCAGCGGACCGTAGGCTGTGCCTCGAATACGTCCGCACCGAGAGGGAGCCCTTCAGCGATGCAGAAGTGGGAATACTCCACGGTCCCGCTGCTGGTCCATGCGACCAAGCAGATCCTCGACAACTGGGGCGAGGACGGGTGGGAACTCGTCGCCGTGGTCCCTGGGCCCAACCCGGACCAGCTGGTCGCGTACTTGAAGCGGCCCAAGGCATGAGCAACGGTCCCCACGCGAAGCTCGCCGAGCTCGGCCTCGAACTGCCCGAGGTGGTGCCGCCGGTGGCCAGCTACGTGCCGGCCGTGCAGTCCGGGCAGCACGTGTACGTCTCCGGCCAGCTGCCGATCGCCGACGGGAAGCTCCTGGCGACCGGCAAGGTGGGCGCCGGGATCTCCGCCGAGCAGGCGAAGGATCTGGCCCAGCGGTGCGCGCTCAACGCGCTTGCGGCAGTCGACTCGCTGGTCGGCCTGGAGAACGTGGTCAAGGTGGTCAAGCTGACCGGCTTCGTGGCCTCCGCGCCCGGCTTCACCGGCCAGCCCGCCGTGATCAACGGTGCCTCCGACCTGCTCGGCACCGTCTTCGGTGAGGCCGGCCGCCACGCCCGCAGCGCCGTCGGGGTGGCCGAACTGCCCCTGGACGCCCCGGTGGAGATCGAACTGATCGTCGAGGTCGCCTGACGCGTCGCCGCCCCCGCGGTCGTGCACGTCCTGGCCGGATGAAAGCCCAGAACAGGGACGAATCACGGGCCGCACGTGCAAGATCGCGGGGTGTGGCGGGCGGGGCCGTACGATCGCAGCCATGAGCGGGCACGTGACGGCGCCGGCGGCGGCGCTCGCCGACGAGCTGCCGAGCTGGGTGACGCTGCTGCGTGCGCCGAACCCCGGTCCGATGACCCTCGACGGCACCAACACCTGGGTGCTGCGCGCCCCGACGGCGGAGTACGGCGTGGTGGTCGACCCGGGGCCGGCGGACGAGGGGCACCTGGCCCGGATCGCCGGGCACGGCCCGATCGGGCTGATTCTGATCACCCACGGCCACCCCGACCACACCGAGGGCGCGCCGCGGCTGAGCGAGCTGCTCGGCGGGGTGCCGGTGCGCGCCGTCGACCCCGCGCACAGCATCGGCGCGGAGCCGCTGGCCACCCCGTGGGCGCCGCTGGACCTTCCCGGCCTCGCGGTGCGGCCGGTGCCCACCCCCGGGCACACCGCCGACTCGGTCTGTCTGCACGTCGCGTACGGCGGTGAGCGAGTGGTGCTCACCGGTGACACCATCCTCGGCCGAGGCACCACCGTGGTGGCGCACCCGGACGGGCACCTCGGCGACTACCTGACCAGCCTGGAGCTGCTCACCGCGTACCCCGGGATCCCGGCGCTGCCCGGGCACGGCCCGGCGCTGGCCGACTGCGCCGCCGCCGCCGAGTTCTACCTCGCGCACCGCCGGGCCCGGCTCGACCAGGTCCGGGCGGCTGTCGACGCGGGCGCCCGCACCCCCGCAGACGTGGTCGCCGCCGTCTACGCGGACGTCGACCGCTCGCTCTGGTGGGCCGCCGAGTGGTCGGTCCGCGCCCAACTCGAGTACCTGGGGGTCGGCACCGGGGAATCCGAGCCGGGGGTCAGTGGGTTGGAGCACATGTGACCTGCCCCGTGTGCGGAACCGTCGCCGTTCCCGGCGCGCGGTTCTGCCACAACTGCGGTGCCGCGCTGCCGGCCGCCGCGACGTTGCCGGCGGCCGAGCGCCGGGTGGTGACCGTGCTCTTCGGCGACCTCTCGGAATTCACCTCCTGGTCGGAGGATCTCGACCCGGAACGCGTCGGGGCGGTCACCGACCGGGTGCTCGCCGCCCTCGCCGGAGCGGTGAAGACCTTCGGCGGGCACGTCGACAAGCTGACCGGTGACGGGATCATGGCGGTCTTCGGCGCGCCGGTGGCGCACGAGGACGACGCCGAGCGGGCCGTCCGGGCCGCCCTGTCCATGCAGCGGGCGGTCCGCCGGGTGCTCGACGACGAGCGGGGTGGCGGCGCGCCGCTCGGGCTGCGGGTCGGGCTGAACACCGGTGACGTCATCGCGGGCATCCAGGCCGCCATCGAGTACACGGTCATCGGGGACACGGTGAACACCGCCGCCCGGTTGGCCGACGCCGCCGCGGTCGGCGCGGTCTACGCCGGCGGGCGGACCTCCGCGGCCACCCGGCACGTGGCCTCGTGGCGGGCGCTGCGTCCGCTGCGGCTCAAGGGCAAGCGCGAACCGGTCGAGGCGTACGAACTGCTGGGTCTGCTGGACGCGCCGGGCACCCGCTCGGGGCTCGGCGACGAGGCGCCCTACGTGGGCCGGGAGACCGAGATCGGTCGGGTCGCGGGCCGGCTCGCCGAGGTGATCGACCAGGGTGACCCGCGGGTGCTGCTGATGACCGCCGAGGCGGGCATCGGCAAGTCCCGGTTCGCCGCCGAGGTGGAACGGCTCGCCGCCGGGTACGACGTGGGCGCCGGCCGGTACGCCGCGCACACCGGCGCCCGGGTGCTCTCGGTGCGCTGCGCCGCTTTCGGCGAGCGGCGCCGGCTCGCGCCGCTGGCCGACCTGGTCCGTGCTGCGGTCGGTCTGCCCGGCGACGCGGCCACCGCGCTGACCCGGCCGGCGGTCGAGGAACGGTTCCGCCGGCTCGGCCAGCGGCTCGCCCGCGCTGGGGGCGAGGCGGCGCCGATCGCCACCGACCAGCTGCTCGCTCTGCTCGGCTACGCCGATCTCGCCGCGCACGGTGGCACCGACAACGGCGAGTGGGGTGGCGCGGGCGCGCCGACCGCCGACGCCGAGGCGGTGCCGAACGCGGTCGCCGACCTGCTCAGCGGGCTCGCTGCGGAGGCGCCGCTGGTGATCGTGGTGGACGACCTGCACGACGCGACCGGCGAGACGATCCGCGCCCTCGGGCTGACCCTGTCCCGGCTCACCGGCCCGGTGCTGGTGCTGCTGCTCGGCCGCCCCGAGCTGGTCCGCACCGCCGGTGCGCTGACCCGGGTCGCGGACGCCGAGGTCCACTCCCTGCCGCCGCTGCGCGGCGCCGACGCGGCCCGGCTGCTCACCAGCTACCTCGGTGGCGGCAAGCTGCCGCAGGCCGACGCGGACCGGCTGCTCGCCACCGCCCAGGGCAACCCGTTCTACCTCGCCGAGCTGGTCACCCTGCTGATCGAGCGCGGGGCGCTCACCACGGTGGAGCCGGCGCGTGGCGTCCGCGCCGCCTCCGGCGAGCGCGACCAGGGTTCACCGGCCGGCTGGCGGCTGGTGCCCGGCTCGCTGGGCAGCCGGCTGCTCTCCCGGGACCTCGCCGCCGTGCTCGCCGCCCGGATCGACGCGCTGCCGCCGGACGCCCGCTCGGTGCTGCGCGACGCCGCGGTGATCGGCGACACGGTGCCGACCGGCGCGCTGGAGGCGCTGCGCGAGCAGCGCGGCGGCCACGACGGCAGGCCCTCGGCGGTGGCCGCCGTGGAGCTCGACCGGGCCGTCGAGGAGCTGCTGCAACGCCGGATGCTGCACCGCACCCGCACCGGCTACGCGTTCGCCACCCCGCTGATGCGGGAGGCCGCGTACGCCGGGGTGAGCAAGGCGGAGCTGGCCGAGCGGCACGCCGCGCTGGCCCACTGGGCCGCGCCACGGGACGAGGCCGCAGCCGGCTCGCCCGGCGGGTTCACCGACGAGGCCCGCGACGACTTCGTGGCCACCCACGTCGAGCGGGCCGCCACGCTCGCGGACGCGGTCAAGCTGCGCCCGGACGCTCCGGCCCGCGCGGTGGTCCCGCTCGGGGTCGCCGCGCTGGGCCGGGCCGCCCGCCGGTCGCTGTCGGCCGGCGAGCCGGCGCTGGCCGTGGAGTACGCCGAGCGCGCCGGCGAACTGGCGCGCGACGGGGTGCCGGCGGCCGACCGGGTGGTGCACGCCCGGGCGCTGCTCCAGATCGGCCGGGTCGTCGACGCGCTGGCCTACGCCGAGAAGATCGCCGCGAACGCGGGGGACGAGGCCACTCGGGCCAGCGCCATGCTGCTCGCCGGGCAGGCTCAGCAGACCCTCGGCGACCAGGGGCGGGCCGTCGCCGCCTGGCAGGAGGCGTTGCAGGTGGCCACGGCTGGCGGGCTGCCCACCCTGCGGGCCTCGGCGATGCGTCGGCTCGGCATGGCCGACTTCGTGGAGGGGCGGCTGAGCCAGGCGAGCAGCCGGTTGGCCGCCGCTTACCAGGTCAGCCTCAGCGCGCAGGACCGGCGTGGGCAGGCCTGGTCGTTGCAGAACCTGGCCTGGGTGACCACCACCCGAGGCGACTTCGCCGGCACCGACGCGGTGCTCGGCCGGGCCGCCCGGCTCTTCGCCGAGCTGAAGGACCCGTACGGGCGGGCGTGGCTGCGGGGCACGACGGCGTTCGCCCGGCTCCTCGCGGGCCGGCTGCGCGAGGCGGGCCGGCTGGCGCGGGTCTTCCTGCCCTTCGGTGAGCGCGTCGGCGAGGCGTGGGCGGTGGGCACCCTGCGGGCCGTGGCGGCGTTCGCCACCGCCGAGCTGGGCGACCTGGCCGAGGCGGACCGGGAGGCCCGCCGGGCGTACCGGGAGTTCGCCGCCGCCTCCGACGACTGGGGGCGCGGGTTCGCGCTGGTGGTCCGGGCCGTGGTGGCGCGCGGGCTGGGCGAGCCGGAGCACGCGGCCGACCTGCTCACCGACGCGCTGGCGTACGCCGAGCGGACCTCGCACCCACTGCTCACCGGCATGGCCGGCACGCTGCGGGGGTTCGTGGCGCTGGACATGGGCGACTGCGAGACCGCCGAGCAGGCGGCCCGGGCGGTGCTGACCGCCGTGGAGCCGCACAACCCGCAGGCTCCGGCGCAGGTCGCACCTCGGGTGCTGCTGGCGACCGCCCGTCTGGCGGCCGGCGACTCGGCGACCGCGGTCGGGTTGCTCGCCCCGGTGGCCACCGTCGCCGCGAGCGCGCCGTCGCTGCTCTTCTCCCGCCGTCAGACGATGGCCCGGTACGCGTCGGCGCTGCTCGCCCACGGCCAGCGGGATCAGGCGCTGGACTGGGCTCGGCGGGCGGTCACGGCGCCGGCCGAGGACGTGCGCAGCCAGGTGATCGCGGCCAGCGTGCTGGCCGAGGCGCTGGCTGCCTGCGGCCGCCCGACGGAGGCCCTGTCCTGGGCGGACGAGGCGGTCCGGCTCGCGTACGCCACCGAGCAGCGCAGCGAACGCGCCGCGGCGGACGCGCTGCGCGCCCGGCTCGCCGCCGGTTAGGCACGACGGTGCGACGGCCGGCAGGACGGGGTTCCGGTTTTGGCGGTTTCGGGGATGTGGTGGTCGGAGCGAGCGGCTAGCGTGTCAACACCGTGTGAGGTCCACAGTGTGACCGTCGCCGCGCCTGGGGAGGCCTGCATGAAGCTGCCGCGTTCCGTCGCGGGCTGGACCATCGCGGTCTTCGGCGTGCTGGCGCTGCTGATGGGTGCGCTCGGGCTGCTCTGGCCGGAGGCGATGCTGCGCATGCTCGGGCTGGACGTGCCGGCCACCCGTGCCGTCGGTGACCACACCGGCACCTTCCTGCTGGCGTCCTCGATGGCGTCGTTCAACATGGGCGTCTACTACCTGCTCGCCACGGTGACCGAGTGGCGGGCGTTCTACCGGTTCACGGTGGTCTTCCGGCTGGTCACGTTCACCGTTTTCAGCATCGCCGTGCTGGCCGACATCGCCCCCGACCGGTTCTTCGGGGTGGCCCTCTGGGAGGGCTTGGGCGCGCTCGCCACCGCCGTCGGCCTGCGCCTGGACGCCCGTGCCGGCGCGTCGACCGGCCTCGGCGCGACGCCGGAGCCCACCGTTGCGACGGCCGATGGCACCGCCGTGGCCGGCGACGTCGGGGAGGGCCCTGGCGCCGCCGGTGCCGCTCCGGCGGACGCGGTGCGCTGAGTCATCGGCAGGGTTGGGTATTTTCGAGCAGTGACCGACACCCCGACCGGCGGCTTGCCGGTGCCGATCGTGCCCGGTCTGACTGATTTGCGGGTCTTTGCCCGGGGCGGTTACGCGACCGTCTACCGGGCCACCCAGATCTCGGTGGGCCGTGAGGTCGCCGTCAAGGTGGAGAACCGCACGCTGGACAGCGAGCGCGACCAGGCCCGCTTCCTGCGCGAGGCACGGGCGGCCGGGCGGATGTCGTCGCACCCGCACGTGGTGGACCTCTTCGACGTCGGGGTCACCGTCGACCAGCACCCCTACCTGATCATGGAGCTGTGCGACGGCTCGTACGCCGAACGGATGCGCACCTCGCCCCTCGGCCCGGTGGAGGCACGGGACCTCGGCCTGAAGATCGCCGACGCGCTGGCCCACTCGCACGCGGCCGGGGTGCTGCACCGCGACGTGAAGCCGGCGAACATCCTCTACTCGCACTTCAACTCCGCGGTGCTGGCCGACTTCGGGCTGGCCGTGCTGGCCGAGGCCCGGGACGCCTCGGTCACCCTGGAGGTGCTCACCCCGGCGTACGCGCCGCCGGAGATGTTCAACCACAGCCCACCGTCGCCGGCCGTCGACGTGTACGCGCTCTGCGCCACCCTCTACGCGGTGATGCACGGGCGGCCCCCGCGCTGGCAGTCCGAGCGCAACCCCAGCCTCGTCACCGTGCTGGAGATGTTCAACCAGCCCGTCCCCCACCTGCCCGGCGTGCCGGACGAGCTGATCGACGTGCTCCGCGTCGGCATGGCGAACGATCCGGCCGACCGGCCCTCCGCCCTCGAACTGCACGACCTGCTGGCCAGCCTGCCACTCGGCCCGCCGTCGGCCCCGGTCAGCGGCGCCCCGATCAGCGGCGGAACGGTCGGCGGCGGAACGGTCGGCGGCGGCACCGTCCACTCCGGCCCGTACGCCGCCGGCCAGCCGGCGCCCCGCCCCCCGGTCGAGGACGTCCACCCGACGGTGCCCAGCGGTCGGCGCTGGCGACGCTGGTTCCTCGGCGGTGCCGGGGCGCTCGCGCTGGCCGCCTCCGCCAGCGCCGGCGCCTGGATGGCGGGCAGCGGCCCACCACCCGGCCCGTCCCCCTCGGTCAGCCAGGTCGCCGCGCCCGCGACCGGGCCGCTGCCCGGCTGCACGACCGGCGCCGGCGCGCCGACCGGTCTACCCGAGGGTGCCCGGTGCCTGCCCGAGCTGGAGTGCTTCGGCCCGGTGCGCATCCGCGGCACCCGGGCCGAGGCGGCCCGCGTCCCCTGCGACGGGCGGCACACCTGGGAGACGTACGCCGAGGGCATCCTGCCGGTGTCGCTGGTCGGCGCCGAATACGACGAGGTGGTCGCCGCCGAGCCGGTGCGGCAGGTGTGCAGCGCGACCACGTTCCGACTGACCGCCGGGATCAGCGAGCCGGTCGGTTGGCACCTGGAAGTGCTGCCGCCGGTGGAGGGCAGCGTCGACCGGACCTACCGGTGCCTGGCCGGGCGGGGCGTGGACGCGCTCACCGCGCCCACCCTCACCGGTCGCTGAGCCCGCCCGACCCGCGCCGCCGGTCACGCACCGCACGCAACGCGTCCCGGCTGTCCAGGGCTTCGAGGGTGTCCGCGTCGATCCCGTACGGCATCAACTCGGGCGGCCCGGCGGGGAACGGACGGTCCACCGGCTCGGGGTCGTCGCCCTGCCGGGCAGCGGACACGGACACCCCGGCGACCATGGTCAGCAGAACACAGAGCAACGCGAGGACCACGCCGAGAAAATCCTGCCGGCGCCAGACGACCAGCATGACCAGCAGCGCAAGGGCTCCCACCCCCGCGACCACCGCTACTGTCCGCGCGTCGGACCTGGGCAATCGACTCACCCCTCCAGCATGTCGTCGCGGGGCCCGCTGTCAACCGCGGAGCCGCCCCAGGAGTGCCGGTCGACGGCACCAGCCGGACCAGCCGACATGGCCGATCGGCGTCCACACGGAGTGGCCCGAAGCCGCTACTCTCGGTGTCCCCCAGGCCGGTTCCGTCAGCGAGGTCGCCCATGAACGCAAGCAGTGCCCAGTCCCGGCTCCGCTCGGTCGCGACGACGCTGGCGGTCGCCCTGACCCTCACCCTGGCCGCCGCGGCCGGCTGCGACAGCCGGCAGGAGCCGGACCTGCCGTCCGTGCAGGAGAAGCTGCGCGAGACGCACATCTACGGCCAGACGAAGCTACGCATCGGCGTCGCCACCAACGAGCCGCTGATGGGCGAGCTGCGCAACGGTCAGCACGTCGGTTTCGACGTCGAGATCGGCCGGTACGTGGCCGCCTCGCTCGGCTACGAGGGCGACCAGCGGGTGGAGTTCGTGTCGGTGTCCACCGAGGACCGGATCCCCGCCCTCCAGGGCGGCACGGTCGACCTGGTGGTGTCGAGCTTCTCCATGACCGAGGACCGCAAGAAGTTGGTCAGCTTCGCCGGGCCGTACCTCGTCACCACGCAGGAGGTGATGGTGCCGACCCGACTGAAGGACAAGATCCGCACGATCGAGGACCTGCGCGACCCGGCCTACAAGGTCTGCACCAGCGGCGGCTCCACCACCGAGGCCGAGCTGGAGAAGCACCAGGTCAGGACGTTCGTGGTGAAGGACGTCGGTGACTGCGTCGACGGCATCCGGAAGGGCCGGTACGACGCGGTCAGCTCCGACGAGTCGATCCTCGCCGGTTTCCTGGCCAGCTTCCCCAAGGAGTTCGAGATCGTGGACATGCCGTTCGGCACCAGCGAACTGCTGGGCGTCGGCGTGCCGATCGGCGATCCCGCGCTGCGGGACCTGGTCGCGTTCTTCCTGCAAAAGAGCTACGAGCAGGGCCGCGACGGGGAGGCGAGCCCCTGGCAGACCGCGTACAACCGGACGCTGGGCCCGTGGCTGCGGGCCGAGAAGCGGCAGCCGCAGCCGCTGGAGGTGCCGAAGCTGGTCGACTTCGACGACAAGGCGCCCGCGAAGTGAGCGCGGCACCGACCGCCACCGGAGGTGACGGGCCGGTCCCGCCGCCCCGCGCGTCCGCGCCCGCCGACGCACCAACAATCGACGGTACGGCCGCAGTGTCGTCGCCCGATCAGGGTGTGGCCGGAGTTGCCTGGCCGGCCGGGGTGCCGGTCGCCGCACCCGCCCAGCCGGTCGTCGCCGAGGTCGAGCCCGGTCGGGTCCGCTGGGATCCGGCGGAGCGGCGTGCCCGCGCCAGCCAGTCGTTCTGGACGGCCGTGGTCGGCGTACCCGCGATCTTCTCGGTGCTCCGCCTCGGCGTGGAGGCCGGCGGCGAACTCCAGACCACGCTGCTGCTGGTGGCGAACGTCGGGCCGGTCAACCTGCTCGCCGGCTTCCTGACCACGGCGGCCCGGCTGCTCTCCACCGGGCTGGTCGCCGTCTTCGCGCTCGGCGCGGTGCTGGCGGTCAGCGCGGATCGACTCCCGCCGGGCACCCGTCGCCGCCCGCTCTTCGCCCGCTGGGCCGACATCACCCCGGCCTGGGTGGTGCTGGCCAGCTTCCTGCTCGCCCTGCTCACCTGGCCGTTGCTCTATCTTCCGTTGCTGTTGCCGGCGTTCGCGGCCGCGTTCCAGCTGCGCCCCGGGCGACTGCATGAGCGGCTCGTGCCTCGGCTGTTGCTGATCGGCGCGGTGCTCGCCGGGTACGGCTGGCTGATGCTGCCAACGCTGCGTGACGCGGTGCAGCAGGGCGATGAGTGGCTGGTGCTGGCGCTCCTCGTGGTGCCTCCGCTGCTGGCCCTCTTCATCGCCGGGCCGCTGCCGGGGCTGGTGATCCGGCCGCTGGCGTCGGTGACCGAGGTGGCGGTGCTGGCCATGCTGGTCTGGGCCGCGCTACCGGTGATTAGCACACCGGTGCTGCCGCTGACCGTCACCACCGTGGGCGTGGAGAACGGGCCCACCGAGGACGTACGGGGGCACGTGGTGACCACCGACGACGTCAACATGGTGATCCTCCAGGAGCGGGGCGGCGTGCGGTACGTGCCGGTCGACCTCGTCCGCGCCCAGGTGCTCTGCCCCAGCGAGGAGGAGCTGCCCCGACACCGGCTGCGCGTCCACGACTTCCACGTCGAGGACTCGCTGCTGGAAGGGCTGGGCCGCCGGGTCCGCCCGGTGCACCGGATCGACGCCGCCTGCCGCGCCCCCGGCTGACGGCCGGACCCGTCCGGGCGGCTCAGTAGGACTTGTCCTGGCCGAGGACGTGCTGGGCGACGAAGTTGAGGATCATCTCCCGGCTGACCGGAGCGATCCGACCGGCGCGTACCGCCCCGAGCAGGGTGGCCACCCCGTACTCGGTGGTCATGCCGGCACCGCCGAGCACCTGGACGGCGGTGTCCACGGCGAGCGCGGCGGCCTCTCCGGCGGCGTACTTGGCCATGTTGCCGGCCACCCCGGCTTCCAGGTCGCGGCCGGCGTCGTACAGGGTGGCCGCCTTCTGGATCATCAGCCGGGCCAGCTCCACCTGCACCGCCGCGTGCGCCAGCGGGTGCGACACCCCCTGGTGGGAGCCGATGCTGCGGCCACCCCACACCTTGCGGGTGGCGGTGTACTCGCTGGCCCGCTCGATGGCGTACCGGCCGGTGCCGGCGCCCATCGCGGCGACGGTGATCCGCTCCGGGTTGAGGCCGGCGAAGAGCGCCGGCAGCCCGGCGTCCAGCGACTCGCCGACCGGCGCGTCGGCGGGCACCCGTACGTCGTCCAGATAGAGCAGGAACTGGTTCTCCGGGGACAGGATCTCCATGTCCAGCTTGGACCTGGTCAGCCCGGCCGCGTCGGTCGGGACCAGGAACAGTGCCGGCTTGAGCTTGCCGCTCGACGCGTCCTCGGTGCGGGCCACCACCAGCACGTGGTCCGCCTCGTCGACGCCGGAGATGTAGCACTTGCGGCCGGAGAGCAGCCAGCCGTCGCCGTCGCGGCGCGCCACCGTGCCGAGCCGGTGGAAGTTGGAGCCGGCCTCCGGCTCGGTGATCGCGAAGACGATCTTCTGGGAGCCGTCGGCGAGGCCGGGCAGGTGCCGCTTGCGCTGCTCCTCGGTGCCGTGCCGGTTGATGACGGTGGCCGCGATGGCGGGGGAGACCACGAGCAGCAGCAGCGGGCAGCCGGCCGCCGCCAGCTCCTCGCAGACGATGGCCAGCTCGGTGATGCCGCCGCCCCCGCCGCCGTACTCGGTGGGGATGTTGACCCCCAGGTAGCCGAGCCGGCCGGCATCGGCCCACAGCTCGGTGGTGTGCTCGCCGGCCTTCGCCTTCTCGACGAAGTAGCCGTGGCCGTACCGGCGGCCCAGCGCCCGCACGGCGTCGCGCAGCTGGTCCTGTTCGGGGGTGAGGTCGAAGGTCATCGGGGGTCCTCCTCGGTGGTGACCACGGCCAGCACGGCGCCGGTGCGGACCTGACCGCCGGCCGGCACCGGCAGTTCGGCGACGACGCCGTCGGTCGGGGCGAGCACGGGATGTTCCAACTTCATCGCTTCCAGCGTGAGCAGCGGATCGCCGGCCGCGACGTGCTGGCCGACCTGGACGTGCACCCGGGTCACCGCGCCGGGCAGCGGCGCGAGCAGCGACCCGGCCGCCAGTTCCGCGGTGGGCAGCGGGAAACGGGGCAGCTCGACCAGGCTCGCCGCCCCGTCCGGGCCGTCCACGAAGATCTGCGACCCCACCCGGTGTACGCGGTACGCGCGCCGCACGCCGTCGACGTCGAGCACCACCCGGTCCGGGGTGGCCTCGACCAGTACCACGGTGGGCGTGCCAGCCGGTTCGACCCCGCCGGGAGTCTCCGGCGTGCTGGACCAGTCCGCGAGCCGGCCGGTCCGGTCCAGGCGGTAGCGGATCTCGATCTCGTCGCCGTCCGGGCCGGCGAAGCGGGTGACCTGGGGGAAGGCGGCCACGTTACGCCAGCCGGAGGGGAGCCCGGAGAGCACCGGTGCGGTCGCCCGGCGCTGGGCGGCGCCGGCCAGCGCCGCGGCGAGGGCGGTGACCGGGCGCTGGTCGGTGGGGAGCAGGGGGACGAAGACCTCCGGGTGCCGGTCCAGGAAACCCGTGTCGATCTCGCCCGCCGCGAACTCCGGGCTGCGCAGCACTCGGACCAGCAGATCGCGGTTGGTGGCCACCCCGTGCAGCTCGGCACGGGCCAGCGCGCCCGCCAGGGCCCGGGCCGCTTCGGACCGGGTCGGTGCCACCGCGATCAGCTTGGCCAGCAGCGAGTCGTAGTGCACGCCCACCACCGAGCCCGCCACCACGCCGGAGTCCAGCCGCAGGCCCGCCCGCTGGAGCCAACCGAACTCGCGATCCACCCCGGGCACGTCGAATCGGTGCAGGGTGCCCGTGGCGGGCCGCCAGCCCTGCGCCGGCTCCTCGGCGCACAGGCGCACCTCGATGGCGTAACCCCGCGCGGCGGGGTAGTAGCCGTGCTCGGGCAGCGGCGCGCCCTCGGCCACCAGCAGTTGCAGCCGCACCAGGTCCAGCCCGACGGGGGTGATCAGCTCGGTGACGGGATGCTCCACCTGGAGACGGGTGTTCATCTCCAGGAAGTAGAACTCCCCGGTCGGTGCCAGCAGGAACTCCACCGTCCCGGCGCTCACGTAGTCGACCGCGCGCCCGGCGGCCACCGCCGCCTCGTGCAGCCGCTCCCGCAGCTCCGAGCCGATGACCCCGGGCGCCTCCTCGATGATCTTCTGGTGCCGGCGCTGGATCGAGCACTCGCGGACACCGAGAGCGGCGACCGTACCGTGGGTGTCGCCGAAGATCTGCACCTCGACGTGCCGGCCGCGCTCGACGTAACGCTCGATGAAGACCGTGCCGTCGCCGAACGCCGAGGCCGCCTCGCGGCGCGCCGACGCGACGGCCTCGGCCAGCCCGGCGGCGTCCCGGACGATCCGCATGCCCCGCCCGCCGCCGCCGGCGGACGCCTTGACCAGCACCGGGAAGTCGGTGACCTCGTCGGTGTCGGTCCAACTGGGCAGCATCGGCACGCCCGCCTCGGCGAGCAGCGCCTTCGCGGCCAGCTTGTCACCCATCGCGGCGATCACCTTGGCCGGCGGGCCCACCCAGGTCAGCCCGGCGTCGATCACCGCCGCCGCGAACTCGGCGTTCTCGGCGAGGAAGCCGTAACCCGGGTGGACGGCGTCCGCGCCGCTGCGGCGGGCCGCGTCCAGGATCCGGTCGACCCGCAGGTACGTCTCGGCCGGAGTGTCCCCCGGCAGCCGGACCGCCTGGTCGGCCTCGGCGACGAACGGCGCGGCGGCGTCCGCGTCCGAGTGCACGGCGACCGTCTCCACACCGAGCGCCCGGCAGGTGGCGAAGACCCGGCGGGCGATCTCCCCCCGGTTGGCCACGAGAAGTCGGGTGATCATGTTGGCTCCGCCCCTACATCCGGAAGACGCCGAAGCCGTCGGCGCCCTCCACCGGTCCGTTGTGGATCGCCGAGAGGCAGAGCCCGAGGACGGTCCGGGTGTCCCGGGGGTCGATCACCCCGTCGTCGTAGAGCCGACCGGAGAGGAACAGCGCCCCGGACTGCGACTCGATCTGCTGCTCGACCATCATCCGCATCGCCGCGTCGGACTCCTCGTCGTAGTCGCGCCCGCGCGCGGCGGCGGCCTGCCGGGCCACGATCGAGAGGACGCCGGCGAGCTGCGCCGGGCCCATCACCGCCGACTTGGCGTTCGGCCAGGTGAACAGGAACCTCGGCTCGTACGCCCGGCCGCACATGCCGTAGTTGCCGGCTCCGTAGGAGGCGCCCAGGTTGACCGTCAGGTGCGGCACCTTCGAGTTGGACACCGCGTTGATCATCAGCGCGCCGTGCTTGATGATGCCGCGCTGCTCGTACTCGGTGCCGACCATGTAGCCGGTGGTGTTTTGGAGGAAGATCAGCGGCGTGTCGGCGGCGTTGGCGAGCTGGATGAACTGGGCCGCCTTCTGTGCCTCCTCGCTGAACAGCACCCCCCGCGCGTTGGCCAGCACGCCCACCGGGTACCCGTGCAGCTCACCCCAACCGGTGACGAGCGCGCCGCCGTACGCCGGCTTGAACTCGTCGAAGTCGCTGCCGTCCAGGATCCGGGCCAGCACCTCGCGCGGGTCGAACGGCACCTTGAGGTCGGCGCTGGCGATGCCGAGCAGCTCCTCCGGGTCGTACTTCGGTGGCTGCGGGACGGCGGTGCGCGGCGGCGGGCCCTGCTTGCGCCAGTTCAACCGGCGGACGCACTGCCGGGCCAGCCGGATGCCGTCACGCTCGTCCTCGGCCAGGTGGTCGGCCAGCCCGGACGTGCCGGCGTGCATCGCCGCGCCACCCAGCGACTCGTCGTCGGTGACCTCCCCGGTGGCCATCTTCACCAGCGGCGGCCCGGCCAGGTAGACCTGCGACCGGTCCCGAATCATGATCACGTGATCGGACATCCCCGGCACGTACGCGCCACCGGCCGTGGCGTTGCCGAAGACCACGCTGACCGTGGGGATGCCCGCCGCGGAGAGCCGGGTCAGGTCGCGGAAGACACGGCCGCCCGGAATGAAGATCTCGGCCTGGGTGGGCAGGTCGGCCCCGGCCGACTCGACCAGATTGACCATCGGCAGCCGGTTGGCCAGCGCGATCTCCCCGGCCCGCCGGGTCTTCGCCAGCGACCACGGGTTGACCGCGCCGCCGCGGACCGTCGGGTCGTTGGCGACGATCAGGCACTCCACGCCCTCGACCACGCCGATGCCGGTGACGACGCTGGCCCCGACCGGGAAGTCCGTGCCGTAGGCGGCGACCGGGGACAGCTCCAGGAACGGGCTGTCGGCGTCCACCAGGAGCTCGATCCGCTCCCGGGGGAGCAGCTTGCCGCGGGCGTGGTGCCGGGCCACGTACTTCTCGCCGCCGCCGGCCCGCGCCTGGTCCAGTGCGGCGTCCAGCTCGGCGAGCCGGTCCAGCAACGCCGCCCGGTTCGCCGTGTACCCGGGCGCGGCCGGGTCGATCGCGCTGTCCAGGGTGCTCACCGTGCCTCCTCCGCTCGCGACTGCGGGGCTCGCAAATTCGGCTCACTCCTCGCGCTCACAGTGCCTCCTCCGCTCGCGACTGCGGGGCTCGCAGGCCCGGCTCACTCCTCGCGCTCACAGACCCATGCCCTTCGCGATGATCTCGTTCATGATCTCGGTGGTGCCGCCGCCGATGCCGAGGATCCGCGCGTCCCGGTAGTGCCGCTCCACCTCGGCGTCGCGCAGGTAGCCGAAGCCGCCGTGCAGCTGCAACGCCTGGTCGACGACGTGGTCGCAGGCGGCCACCGCGACGTTCTTGGCCATCGCCACCTCGGTCACCACCGGCTCGCCGGCCGCCACCCGGACGGCCACCGCGTGCACGTACGACCGGGCCGCCTCGGCCCGGGTGTGCATCTCGGCCAGCCGGTGCCGGACCAGTTGACGGCTGGCCAGCGGGCGGCCGAAGGTCTCCCGGTCCCGGCACCAGCGCACCGCCAGCTCGACGCAGCGCTGCGCCGTGGCGTACGCCTGGGTGGCCAGCGAGAGCCGCTCCGCGGCGAAGTGCTGCATGATCGCCAGGAAGCCGGTGTTCTCCGCGCCGATCCGGTTGCCGACCGGCACCCGTACGTCGACGAAGGAGAGTTCGGCGGTGTCCGAGCAGTGCCAGCCCAGCTTCTCCAGCCGCCGCCCCACGGTGAACCCGGTGCTGCCCTTGTCGATGACCAGCAGGCTGAGCTGGCCGCTGCCCGGAAAGTCGGTGCAGACCGCGGTGGTCACGAAGTCGGCCCGGTGCCCACTGGTGATGTAGGTCTTCGACCCGTTCACCACGTAGTGGTCACCGTCCCGGCGGGCGGTGGTGCGGATGCCGGCCACGTCCGAACCGCCGTCCGGCTCGGTGATCGCCAGCGCGCCGATCATCGTGCCGGCCAGGGTGGGCCGGACGTACCGCTCGATCAGGTCGTCGTCACCGGCCGTCGACGCGGCGCCGAGCCGGCCACCCAGCGACCCCCCGGTACGGGCGCCGGACGCCGCGACCATGTGCGGCAGTGCGATGCCGTGCGTGAACAGGGCCGCGACCAGGCCGGACGAGCCGCCGGAGCGGATCAGCTCCTCGGTCACGAGGATCGAGTCGAGCAGGTCGCCGCCGCTGCCGCCGACCGACTCGGGAAAGCCGATGCCGAGCAGGCCGAGTTTCGCGGCGGTGGCGTGCAGTCCCCGGGGCACCTCGCCGGCCCGCTCCCACTCGTCCAGGTGCGGCAGGACCTCCCGGGTCACGAAGGCCCGGGTCAGCTCGCGCAGCTGTCGCCGCTCCGGGGTGTCCACGATGCTCACGCCGCCACCCCCGACGGCACGTCGGACGGCAGGTCGACGATCCGGGCGCGCAGCAGCTCGCCGAGCGCCTTGGCCTGCGGGTCGAACCGGGTGGACGCGGCCACGCCGGCCCCGAGCAGGCCCTCGATCACGAAGTTGACCGCTCGCAGGTTCGGCAGCTCGTACCGCTGCACGGTCAGCGGCGCGGTCTCCGGCAGCAGCTCAACCAGCCGTTCGACGGTCAACCATCCGCGCAGCCAGGCGTACCCGGCGTCGGAGCGCGCCCAGACACCGAGGTTGGCGTCCCCGCCCTTGTCCCCGGAACGCGCGCCGATCAGTTCGCCGAGCGCCCCCCGCCGGGTCCGAGGCGAGGACGTGACCCCTGTTGTCGGATTCTGTTGTGCGACCGGCTCCTGCGAACCGGTGGTCGGCGGCGGGGCGATCGGCACCCGCTCGCCGGAGGGCAGCACCGCCACGTGCGCCACCGCGTCCTGCGGCACCGTGTCCGCGGTGAAGACGCCGTACGGGGTGGCGTCGCCGGGCAGGGTGGTCAGGGTGCAGCCCGGGTACGAGGCGAGCGCCAACTCCACGGCGGCGGCCGAGAAGGCCCGACCGGCCCGCCCCCGGTCGCCGTCGCGCAGGTGGGCGTGGAGCAGGGCGCTGGCCGCCTCGGTGTCGGTGGCGTCCGGATGGTCGGTCCGGGCCAGCACGAACTCCAGCCCGTCCTTGCCCACCGCCTCCTCGACCTGCCCCCGGACCAGGGCCGCCTTCGCCTCGATGTCCAGCCCGCAGAGCACGAACGTCATCGAGTTGCGGAAGCCACCGAGGTTGTTGACGCCCACCTTCAGGGTGGGCGGCGGCGGTGTGCCCCGGACGCCGGAGACCCGGACCCGGTCCGGCCCGTCCGGGCGCAGCGTCACGGTGTCCAGCCGGGTCACCACGTCCGGCCCCAGGTACGCCGGCCCGCCGACCTCGTACAGCAGTTGTGCGGTGACCGTCTCCACCGTGACCGCACCGCCGGTGCCGGGATGCTTGGTGAGCACCGTGGAGCCGTCCGGGTGCACCTCGGCGATCGGGAAGCCGGGCCGGTGCCCGCCGTCGGGCAGCTCGGTGAAGAAGCTGAAGTTGCCGCCGGTGACCTGCGCGCCGCACTCGACGAGGTGCCCCGCGACGGTCGCACCGGCGAGCTGGTCCAGGTCGTCGCGGCCCCACCCGTACCGGGCGATCGCCGGGCCGACCACCAGCGACGCGTCGGTGACCCGCCCGGTGACCACCACGTCCGCCCCGCCGTCGAGGCAGGCGGCGATCCCGAACGCGCCCAGGTAGGCGTTCGCCGTGAGCGCGTCGGGCCGTTGGATCGCGTCGCCCTCGACGTACCCGACCTTCACCGGCAGCTCCAGCCGGCCGGCGAGCCGCTCGATGGCGGCGGCCAGGCCGGCCGGGTTGAGCCCGCCGGCGTTGGTCACGATCCGCACCCCCCGGTCGAGGGCGGTGCCGAGGCAGGTCTCCAGTTGGCGCAGGAACGTCTTCGCGTAGCCGAGGTCGGGGTCGCGCAGCCGGTCCCGTCCGAGGATCAGCATGGTCAGCTCGGCCAGGTAGTCGCCGGTGAGCACGTCCAGCTCGCCGCCGTCGAGCATCTCCCGCCAGGCGGTGAACCGGTCACCGTAGAAGCCGGAGGCGTTGCCGATCCGGATCACGCCAGCACCTCGCTCCCCGCGGCCCGGGGGCCCCGGCCGGCGCCCGGCGGGCCGGCGAAGGCCTGCGCCACGTCGAGCCACTCGTCGGCGACCGGCCCGGTGGCCAGCAGAGCGAGATCCGCGCGGTGCCGGCGCTGGGTGACCAGCAGGCAGAAGTCCCGGGCCGGGCCGGTCAGCCGGTCGGCAGCGTCCGCCGGACCCCAGCTCCAGGTGTCGCCGTCGGGCCCGGTCAACTCGACCCGGACCGGCGCCGTCGGTGCGGGCCGGCCGTGCGCGGCGAAGCCGTGCCCGAGGGTACGGACGCCGAGGTGCGCCACGTGTCGCAGCCGGTCGGTGGCGGTACGGGCGACGCCGAGCGTGTCGGCCACGTCCTCGCCGTGCGCCCAGGTCTCCATGATCCGGGCGGTGACCATCGAGGTGGCCGACATCCGGGTGCCGTACCAGGGCAGCTTCTCTCCGACCGGGACGGCGGCCAGCGCGTCGGCGAGCGCCGTCCGGCCGGCGCGCCACCGGGCCAGCAGCTCCGCCGGCGGGGCGAGGAACTGCTCGGCGCCGTGATCGACCAGGCGGGCCGGGTCGGGCGCGGCGCTCACCGTCGCGAAGAAGGCCGCCGCGTCCGTGGCGGCCAGCAGTGCCACGTGGTCGGTCCAGGCGAGGTGGGCGATCTGGTGCCCGATGCTCCACCCCGGCGCGGGGGTCGACCGCGACCAGTCGGCCGCCGGCAGCGGCGCCACCAGGGCGTCCAGCTGGGCGGACTCGTCGGCCAGGTCCGTGAGCAGGTCGGTGAGGTCGACCATGGTGTGCCTCCGGTCGGTGTGGGCCGGTGCGGCCGGCGGTCAGGGCGTGAGCAGAGTGGCGAGCTGGCGCTTCCAGGTGGTCAACAGGGCGGTACGCCGGGCCGAGTCGTCGTTGAGCAGGTTCGCCACGCCCAGCCCACGAAGCAGGTCGAGGGTGGCCTGCACCGCCTCGCGGACACCGGGGCGGCGCTCGTCGACGCCGAGCAGGGTGACGGTGAGCCGGTGCATCTCCCGACCGACCGTCGCCTCCAGCGGCACCAGGGCGTCCCGGAGCTCCCGATCCGTCCGGGCGGCGACCCAGAGCTCAAGCGCGGCCACGAACAGTGGCCCGGTGAACGCCACGGCGAGCAGGTCGACGACCCGGTCCAACCGCTGCGGGCCAGCCGGCAGCGCCTCGGCTTCGGTGCGCAACTCGTCGGCCCGGCGCTCGGCCAGATGCGCCACGGCGGCCGTCACCAGCGCCGCCTTCGTCGGGTAGTGGTGTAGCTGCGCCCCCCGTGAGACACCGGCCCGCGCCGCGACGACGGTGGTCGTGGTGCCGGACCAGCCGTGCTCGATCAGGCAGTCGATGGTCGCCTCCAGCAGTCGGGCCTGGGTGGCGCGGCTGCGTTCCTGCTGAGGGACACGCGTCGATGGAGCTGACATGGAGCACAGCCTGCCGCCCCAGAAACAAACAGTCAAGACTGACTTTTTCTAGGGGCCTGGGCCTGGGGCCGTCAGTGGCGGCGGCCCGGACCGGGACGGGGTTTACCGGCGCTGTGCCCAGCAGTTCCTGTAGAGCTGCCCCGTCGGTGGGGCAGGCCAGGTCCGGCCTGTCCGGCCGACGCACGTGGCAACTCCCGGGCGCCTGACCGAGATGACCGGGCCGAGGTAACGGGACCGGCGTGGCTGGACGCCAACCCGAGGTCAGCCCTCCTTGGTGGCCTGGCTGAGATCCGTCCTTTGAGTCCTCAGGACAGGGGCGAGGATCGTCCGCTCTTCATCCGTCATCACGGGTCAGCCCAGATCGCGTAGCTCGGTACGGGACGGAAGGCGGGGTGGCCGGACCGGGATCGCCCCAGATCTGGGGCAGCTCTACAGGCAGCAAGCATGGACCCTTCCCTGCGCCCGACCCGCGCGCTCCGACCCCGATCCGCAGCCCTCGTTGGGCTCGAACTGTGCCCAATGGCGGGCACGCGGTCGATGCTTGCCGGCTCAGCGGCCGTCGCGGGGGCCGAAGACGGTCAGCGCGTCGGCGTCGCTGTGCCGGGAGCGCAGGTACTCGTCGGCCCAGGCGGTGGCATCGGGGAAGGTCGACCCGGCGGCCACCCGGGCGCAGGCCGCGTCCACGTCGAACGCGGTGCGACGCAGCTGCACCCCCGGCCCGAGCAGCGCCCACCACGCGCCCGTCCCGCCGTACGGCATGCCGATGCTGCCCGGGTTGACCACCAGGCGGCGGTCGACCAGGCGGGTGAAGGGCATGTGGGTGTGACCGCAGACCACCGTCGCGACCTCGGGCGGGAGGCCGGCGAACACCTCCGACCAGCGTTCCATCCGGGAGTCGACGAGCACCATCTCCTCGTCGTCGCGGGGGGTCGCGTGGCAGAACAGCGTCGGGCCGAGGCCATCGATCTCCAGGGTGACCGTCGGCGGCAGCACGGCGAGTCGGGCCACCTGGTCCTCGCGCAACTGCCCGGCGGCCCAGTTCGACACCTCGATCGAGGCGGGTCGACCGGCGCGGGCCTCGACCAGCTCGCGGTCGGCGTTGCCCCCGACCCAGCAGACCCGGTCGCCGAGGCTGGCGAGCAGGTCGAGCACCTCGACCGGTTGCGGGCCGGCGGCGATGTCGCCGGTGAGCACGATCAGGTCGGCGGCGGCGACATCCGGCTCGGCCAGCACCGCCTCCAGCGCGGGCAGTACCCCGTGGATGTCGGACAGGACGGCGACTCGGTTCAGCATCGCTCCACCCTCGCCTCGGACCGGCACCCCGTCCAGCGATTCTGCGCCGGGCAGAGGCGGGGCGGTGAGCGCCAGCCCGCAACGAGACGTCCCCGCCCACCGTCGACGACGGCGGGCGGGGACGGACGTGCTGCTCAGACGCGGGCGCGGCGGGCCAGGCGCTCCGGGTCCAGGATGATGATGCTCTTGCCGTCCAGCCGCAGCCAGCCGCGCGAGGCGAAGTCGGCCAGCGCCTTGTTGACCGTCTCCCGGGAGGCGCCGACGAGCTGGGCGATCTCCTCCTGGGTGAGGTCGTGGGTCACCCGCAGCACGCCGCCGTCGCGGGTGCCGAACCGGCCGGCCATCTGGAGCAGGTTCTTGGCGACCCGGCCCGGCACGTCCGTGAAGATCAGGTCGGCGAGCGAGTCGTTGGTCCGGCGCAGCCGCCGGGCGAGCACCCGGAGCAACTGCTCGGCGATCTCCGGGCGGTTGTTCAGCCACGGCCGCAGCGCCTGCTTGCGCAGCCGCACCAGCCGGGTGTCGGTCACCGCGGTGGCGGTCGCCGTACGCGGACCCGGGTCGAAGAGCGACAGCTCACCGACCATGTCCGACGGGCCCATCACCGCGATCAGGTTCTGCCGGCCGTCCGCCGCGCGGCGGCCGACCTTGATCTTTCCGGACAGCAGGATATAGAGACTGTCACCGGGCTCGCCCTCATTGAAGACGATCTCGCCCTTGCGGACCTCGATCGTCTCCATCTCCTTGGCGAGCGCCTCGGCAGCCTCCGGGTCTACACCCTGGAAGATCCCGCTGCGGGCCAGTACCTCGTCCATCGCGCACCTCCGGTTGCGCGTGCCGTCCGTCGGCCGGGTCCGCCGTCCGCTGATCCCCTCGCGCGCCGCCAAGTCTAGGCGCACGTGAGCATGAATCAGAGGTCGCCCCTGGAATCTTGATCGGTGGGCGTAACCTGCCCGACGTGCTGAGCGACCCGACTCTGACCAGCCGCACCGAGGACGGGCGGGACATCCCCCTGCTCGTCTGGCGCGCGGACGGGCCGCTACGGGCCGTCAGCAGCGGCCCGCTGGGTGGCGGAATGGGCGTCCGGCGCTGGGTGCTGAACGCGACTGTGCCCATGTCGTACGACCGGGACGACCCCGCCGCCCATTTGGCCGCGCTCGCCACCGACCTGGCCCTCGACGGGCCCGGGGTGGGCCTGCTGACCGGCGTCGATGTGGCCGAGGTGGTGGCCCGGACCGACACCGGGGTCCGGGCCTGGGCGACGGTCGGGCTCGGCATCCCGGTGCCGGCCGCCGCGCCGGCCCCGGCCGCGCTCACCCAACGGGTCGGCACGGTCAACATCGTGGTGTACGTGCCGGCCCGGCTCGCCGACTCGGCCCTGGTCAACGCGGTGGCCACCGCTACCGAGGCGAAGACCCAGGCGATCACGGAGCTGGGATTGCCGGGTACCGGCACCCCTACCGACTCGGTCACCGTGCTCTGCCCGGTGGACGGGCCGGAGGCCGCGTACGGCGGGCCACGCTCCGCCTGGGGCGCTCCGCTGGCCCGGGCGGTGCACGCCGCGGTGGTCGCCGGCGGCGACCGGCCGGTCGTGCCCTGGTCGGACCAGCTCACCGGCTGAACTTCCGACCGATCGGCCCTCGTCGGCGCGTTTGACGACCGGTAGGGTCGCGAACGATGTACGCTCCCGAGCCCCTCACACCCCGCCCGCGCCGCCGCGTCGCCCTCGGCCTCGCCGCGCTGCTGGCCGCCCTGCTCGTCGCCGGCTGTGCCGACTCGGGAGAGGCCCCGGTCTGGCAGCCGGGCGCCGGCGGTGGTGGCACCGGCGCGCCGGTGTCGACGGCCGGCCCGAAGGGCAGCGGCAGCCCCTCGGCGTCCGGCGCGGGCGGCGCGATCTCGCTCTCCGCCACCGGCGACATCATCATGGGCAACGCGCCGAGCCGGCTGCCCGCCGCCGGTGGGAAGGGCTTCTTCACCTCGGTCGCCGAGGCTCTCAAGGCCGACCTGGTGATGGGCAACCTGGAGGAGCCGCTGACGGTGGACACCGGCACCGGCAAGTGCGGGCCCAACTCCACCCGCTGCTTCCAGTTCCGGGCCCCACCGGAGTACGCCGCGCACCTGCGCGACGCCGGCTTCGACGTGCTCAACCAGGCCAACAACCACGGCTACGACTACGGGCCGAAGGGCTACGAGAACACCCAGAAGGCGCTGGAGAAGTACGACCTCAAGCACACCGGGGCGCCGAACCAGATCACCGTGGTCGACGTCAAGGGCGTCAAGGTCGCCGTGGCAGGTTTCTCGTCGTACGTCTGGTCCAACAGCCTGGTCGACATCGCCAAGGCGAAGACGGTGGTCGCCAAGGCGGCCACCATGGCCGACCTGGTCGTGGTGCAGGTGCACATGGGCGGCGAGGGGGCGGACCAGACCCGGGTGAAGCCGGGCACCGAGATGTTCCTGGGTGAGAACCGGGGGGACCCGGTGAAGTTCTCGCACGCCATGATCGACGCCGGTGCCGACCTGATCGTCGGGCACGGGCCGCACGTGCTGCGCGGGATGGAGTTCTACCAGGGCCGACTGATCGCGTACAGCCTGGGCAACTTCGCCGGTGGCGCCAACTCGCTGATCAATACCGGGCGGCTGGGCTGGGGCGGTGTGCTGAAGGTGTCGCTCAAGCCCGACGGCAGTTGGGCCGGTGGCTCCTTCACCTCGACGTACATGAACTCCGTCGGCAAGCCGACGATGGACCCGGACGACCGTGGCCTGGGCCTGGTCACCGAGTTGAGCCGCACCGACTTCCCGAAGGGCGGGGCCCGGTTCGACGGGCAGGGCAAGATCTCCGCCCCGGCCGGCGGTTGACCCGACGGGAACGTCCGGGGCGCGACGTAGGCTGACCGTCGTGACCAGTAGCCCTCCCGGTGCCAGCGAGACCGACCTCGGGCGCAAACGTCGTGCCCGCAAGATCGGCCGGGTGCTGGCCGAGACGCACCCCGACGCGCACTGTGAGCTGGATCATTCCACCCCGCTGGAGCTGGCCGTCGCCACCATCCTCTCCGCGCAGTGCACGGACAAGAAGGTCAACGAGGTCACCCCGAAGCTCTTCGCCCGCTACCCGACCGCCGCGGCGTACGCCAGCGCGGACCGGGGCGAGATGGAGGAGCTGATCCGGCCCACCGGCTTCTACCGCAACAAGACCGACTCACTGCTCAAGCTCGGTCAGGCCCTGCTCGACCGGTACGACGGCCAGGTCCCCGGCCGGCTCGTCGACCTGGTGACGCTGCCCGGGATCGGCCGCAAGACCGCCAACGTCATCCTGGGCAACGCCTTCGACGTCCCCGGCATCACCGTCGACACGCACTTCCAGCGGCTGGTCCACCGGTGGCGGCTGACCACCGAGACCGACCCGGTCAAGATCGAGCATGCGATCGGCGCGCTGTACGACAAGCGCGACTGGACGATGCTGTCGCACCGGATCATCTTCCACGGGCGGCGGGTCTGCCACGCCCGCAAGCCGGCCTGCGGCGCGTGCACGCTGGCGAAGCTCTGCCCCTCGTACGGCACCGGGCCGACCGAGCCGGCCGCCGCCGCCAAGCTGCTCAAGGGGCCCCGGGCGCGCGACCTCGCGGCTGCCGCCGGGGTCGACCCTGAGCTCGTGCCCGCCCAGGCGGTCGCCGCGGAGGTGCCGTGAACCGTCGCCTCGCCCTGCTGGTCCTGCCGCTGCTACTGGCCGTCGCCGCGTGCACCACGGCCACCGGCGACGCCCCGGCACCTCGGCCGGCGGCGGCCGAACGCCCATCGCCGTTCCGGGACTGCGCCGCGCTGAGCACGGCACCCACGGCCAGCGCGGCCACGGCCGCTCCCACCACCGGCGGGGAAGCCCTGCCGGAGCTGACCCTGGCCTGCTTCACCGGCGGTGCGCCCGTCGCGCTGCGGGACGTGGCCGGGCCAGCCGTGATCAACGTGTGGGCGTCCTGGTGCCCGCCCTGCCGCAAGGAGCTGCCCGCCTTCCAGCGGCTCAGCGAGCGGGCCGCCGGGCGACTCCAGGTGGTCGGGGTGAACAGCCGGGACAGCCGCAACGGCGCCCAGTCCATCGGCGAGGACTTCGGCGTCCGGTTCCCGATCCTGGTCGACCAGGGCGAGGCCCTGCAACGGGCGCTGAACCGCAACGCCATCCCACTGACCCTCTTCGTCGACGCCCAGGGCCGGATCCGGCACGTCGACGCCACCGGGGCGCTCGACGACGCCCGGCTCGCCGAGCTGGTCCGCCAGCACCTCGATCTGGCGGTGCCGGCGTGACCCGTCGACCGCCGGCCTGGATCGAGCCGTTGCTGACCCGGCTGGGCACCGCCCGCGCGGAGGACTTCACCCGGCTGACCACCCCGGCCGAGGGTGGCCGGGAGAGCGCCGTGCTGGTGCTGCTCGGTGAGCAGCCCGGCGCCGGCCCCGACGTGCTCGTCCTGCAACGCGCCGCGACCCTGCGCAACCACGCCGGCCAGCCGGCCTTCCCCGGCGGCGCGGCCGACCCGGAGGACGCCGACGTCCGCGCCACCGCGCTGCGCGAGGCGAACGAGGAGGTCGGTCTGGACCCGGCGAGCGTGACCGTGCTGGCCGAGCTGCCGAAGCTGTGGATCCCGGTCAGCGACTTCGTGGTCACCCCGGTGCTGGCCTGGTGGCACGACCCGCACCCGGTGCACCCGCGGGAGCCCGCCGAGGTGGCGCACGTCGCCCGGCTGCCGGTCAGTGAGCTGGTCGACCCGGCCAACCGGCTGCGGGTCCGCCACCCCAGCGGCTGGGTCGGGCCGGCGTTCTCGGCGCGCGGCATGCTGGTCTGGGGCTTCACCGCCGGGGTGCTGGCCACCTTGCTGGAGATGGGCGGCTGGGCCCGCCCGTGGCCACGGGGCCGGGTGGTCGAGCTGCCCCCGACGGGGTCGACGCCCGCGCCCTCGGCCGGCACCGACGAGGTCGACGAGACCGCCCTGCGCTGACCGCGCGGTCACCTTCCGCAAGCGATGGTCATCCGCCAGGCGCCCTGCCCGTACGCTGGACCCCGTGTCGGTCGTGGATCTCGTCCTGCTGCTGCTCATGCTCGTGTTCGCGATCAGCGGTTACCGCCAGGGCTTCGTCATCGGAATCCTGTCGCTCTCCGGCTTCTTCCTGGGTCTGCTGCTGGGCCTCCAGGTCGGGCCACTGTTCGCCCGGCAGTTCGTGGACCCCGGCGTCCGGGTGCTGATCTCGCTGGTCGCGGTGTTCGGGCTGGCCGTGGTCGGGCAGGCGCTCGCCGGCTGGCTCGGCTCGCACCTGCGCAAGACGATCACCAGTGACGTCGGCAAGCAGGTCGACGACGTCGGCGGGGCTTTCGTCTCGCTGTTCGCCGTGCTCCTGCTCGCCTGGCTGGTCGCCGTGCCGCTCGGCTCGTCCTCGGTGCCCTGGCTCGCCGCCTCGGTGCGCAACAGCGCACTGATCACCGTGGTGAACCAGGTCCTGCCGGAGCAGGCCCATGAGCTCTCCACCGCACTGCGGGACACCGTCGACACCGACGGTTTCCCGGACGTCTTCGGTGACCTCGCACCGACCCGGGCCCGGCAGGTCGAGCCGCCCGACCCGGCGCTCGCCGGCTCCCAGGTGGTGGTCAACGGCCAGCGGTCGGTGGTCAAGGTGCTCGGCTCCGCGCCCGGCTGCTCGCGCCGGATCGAGGGTTCCGGCTTCGTGTACGCCGACGACCGGGTGATGACCAACGCGCACGTGGTGGCCGGCACCCGCTCGGTGGCGGTCGAGCTGGGCGGCGACCGGTACGACGGGGAGGTGGTGGTCTACGACCCGGACCGGGACCTGGCCGTGCTGCTCGTACCCGGACTGCCCGGCCCGTCGCTGCGGTTCGCGGCCGGCAACGCGGGCAGCGGTACGGACGCCATCGTGCTGGGCTTCCCGCTCGACGGCCCGTACAACGCGCAGTCGGCGCGGGTGCGCGACGTCGACCGGATCACCGGCCCGGACATCTACGCGTCCGGGGACGTCACCCGCGAGATCTACACGATCCGGGCGCTGGTCCGCAGCGGCAACTCCGGTGGTCCGCTGGTCTCCGCCAACGGCCTGGTGCTCGGCGTCATCTTCGCGGCGGCGGCCGACGACCCGAACACCGGCTTCGCGGTGACCGCCGCGGAGGCGCGCCCGGTGGCGCTGGCCGGCGCGGAGCGCAACCGGCGCGTCGGCACGGGCGAGTGCACCTGAGCGGCGCCCCGGTCAAGTCCGGGCTGGCGCGGCGGGCCTGCGATCGCCGGGCAGCTTCGCCCGTCCCCACCGCACCCCTCGGTCGAGCACGCTGCGCGCCATGATCGCCACGCAGGTGCCGCCGTTGAGGAAGGACGCCACCACGTCGCTCGGGTGGTGCATCCCCCGGTACATCCGGGTCAGCGCCACGCCCAACGGCACCACCAGCAGCAGCGTCCACCAGGCCACCTTCGCCCCCGTACTCCGGGTTCGTAGCGCCAGCAGGACCGCGATGCCGACGTAGAGCGCCATCGCCGCCGAGGTGTGCCCGGACGGGAAGCTGGAGGTGGGCGGCGAGACGTCCATGTGCTCCACCGCCGGCCGCCGCCGGTCGATCGCGAGCGTGGTCAGCAGGAACACCAGCGCCTGGGCGGTCACCGCAGCGCACAGGAACAGAGGCTCCCGCCAGCGCTTCAGCCAGAGCCGGAGCCCCAGCGCCACCAGCACGGTGACCACGACGATCATCTGGGTGCTGGCCAGCGTGCTGAACACCAGCGACACGTCGTTCCACGCCGGGGTGCGATCAGCGGCGAGCTCACGGTTCACCGCGTCCTCAACGGTGAACGGCCAGGTCCGGGCGAACACCCGGGTGACCAGCACCCCGAGCAGCACCATGACGCCGAGCAGCAGGGACATCGGCAGCAGCACCCGCCGGACGATCTGGACCACGGTGTCGGACATGAGCCCGCCAGTACCCTGTCGTGGTCGTCGGCACGCCTCAGGCCGCTCCTGGGTCCCGCTTCACCTCCGGTGCGACGCCGTCCCGGGTCGCCCGGACGGGCCGCCTGCCGGTGTGTGCCCGCCAACTGGTGAAGGCGGCCGTGGTGGCCGCGACCACCGCCGCACCGAGGAGCCAACCGCCGAACACGTCGCTGGCGAAGTGCACGCCGAGTGCCACCCGGCTCAGGCCGGTCACCACGGCGACCAGCACCGCGGCCACCCAGAGCGCGACCCGCCACGCCCCGCGCCCCGCGTACGGCAGGAGGACCAGCAGCAGCACCCCGGCCGCGAGGGTGGCGTTCAGCGCGTGCCCGGAGGGGAAGGAGTAGCCGGCGGCGCGGGCGACCGGGTCGAGCAGGTCCGGCCGGTCCCGGCCGACGAGCAGCTTGAGCAGCGGGCCGATCAACCCGCCCACCACCATCGTGGTGGTCACCCACAGGGCCAGCCGGCGGGCTCCCCGGCGCAGCAGCCAGATCACGAGGAGCAGGGCGACGGCCCGCAGCGGCATCGGCGCGAACACCTCGGTCCAGATCCGCATCAGCGTCACCCAGGCCGGATGGTCGAGCGCGTAGCCGTGCAGCGCGTCGGTGATCGTCGCGTCCAGCCGGTGCAGCGGCGCCCACACGCCGAGCACCAGCAGCGCGAGCAGCGCGAACGGCACCAGGAGGAACGCCGCCGTCGCGGCCAGCGTCAGCCGCAGGCCCAGCGAATGGTCCGGGTCCAGCCGGCGGCGCCGCCAGGACGGGTGGTCAGGGTTCAGGGTGCGCGGGCCGGGCGTGCTCATGGGGACGGTTCTACCCCACCTTTGGTGCGCTCAGCCCTGTGACCGGTAGGGATTAGCGGGCCCGCTGACGGAACCGCCGCACCACCAACGCCGCGCCGGTGATCAGGGCGACGAAGAGCGCGACCCCGGTCCACAACTGCTCCGGCGTCGAATCGGCCTGCGCGCCGGCCGCCCGCGCCGTCCACCGGGTCTGCTGCCGGGGCGCGGCGAGACCGAGCGGGTCGCTGCCGGCACCGGTCACCGGGTCGTCGTCGGCGGAACCGGGGGCCGGGCCGAAGCCGACCACGCCCGGCGACGTCAGGTCGTCCAACGGGTTGGCGGTCACCGGCGGCACCTGTGCGGTCAGCGCGGCCACCGGGTCCACCACCCCGTACCCGAAGCGGTCGTCGCGCCCGGTCGGGCCGAGGTCACGGGCCGTGGCCAGCAGCCGGTTGACCACCTCGCCCGCGGGCATCCCGGGGTACCGGGACCGGACCAGCGCGGCGGTGGCGGTCACCAGCGGCGCGGCGAAGCTGGTGCCCTGCACCCGCCAGTACCCGCCGGGGGGACGGGCGCCGACCAGGCCCGTGGCGGGGGCGCTGAGCACCGTCGCCCGGCCGGTGATCGAACCGGACCACAGGTTGTCGCTGCTGCGTTCCAGGCCGGCGACCGCGATCACGCCCGGCTCGCGGGCCGGGTACCAGACCTTGGAGTTGCTGGAGGTGGCCAGGTTGCCGGTGCAGGCGACCACCACCACGTCGCGGGCGAACGCGTAGTCCAGCGCCGCGGCCAGGGCGGGGCTGTCACCGCTGCCACCCAGCGACAGGTTGATCACGCGGGCGCCGTTGTCGACCGCCCAGCGCACACCCTTGGCGACGATCAGTGCGTCGTCGTAGCGGTTCTCGTCATCGAGCACCCGCACCGGCAGGATCCGGGCGTCCGGCGCCAGGCCGACCACGCCCCGCTTGTCGTCCTTGCGGCCGGCGATCAGGCCGGCGACGGTGGTGCCGTGCCCCACCGGATCCGGGCCGGCGCCCCCGTCCGGGCCGACCAGGTCGAGACCGGGTAGCACCTGACCGGCCAGGTCGGGATGGCTGGCGTCCACACCGGAGTCCACCACCGCGACGGTCACGCCCTGCCCGGTCGAGGTGCGCCAGGCCGTCTCGGCGCGCAACTCGTCGAGCTGCCACTGCTCGTCGCGGACCTGGTCGGTGCGGCTCACGCTGTCACCGGGGGCGAACGCCAGCGGTGCGCCGGCGAGCTGTCCGCCGGTGGCGGGCACGGCGACCGGCGCGGCGGCCGCGGCCGGGGCCACGACGGCGAGCACCGCGGCCACACCGAGCAGCACCCGGCCGGTTGCCCGTCGGGCCGCTGCCGGACCGCTGTGCCGAACCCCAGTCACATCCTCTGCCATTCATCCCGACGGAACCATGACGATCGGAGATTACCGGTTTCCCCACCTGTCACGGGAGGAACCGGGGAGACAGGTCACGGTGGCGGCAGCTGAGCGAGCTGGACGAGGCGTACGCCCTCCCGCCGGGTGACCAGCCGACCACGGCCCGGTGGCAGCGGCCCGGGCCGGACCGGCCCCACCAGTGCGCCCTCCTCCGGGCTGCCCGCCATCACCAGACCGGCCGTGGACAGCTCCCGCAGACGCTGCACGATCGGCTCGTACTGCGCCCGACCCGCGCCGCCGGAGCGGCGGGCGAGCACCAGGTGCAGCCCGACGTCGCGGGCGTGCGGCAGGTGCTCCTCCAGGGCCCGCAACGGGTTCGCCGGCCCGGCCGCCACCAGGTCGTAGTCGTCCACCAGCACGAACAGCTCCGGCCCGGACCACCACGACCGGTCGCGCAGCTGCTGCGGGGTGACCTCCGGCCCGGGGGCCCGCCGCTCCAGGTAGCCGGCGGCCGACTCGACCAGGTCGGCGGTGTGCGCCGCGGCGGTGCCGTAGCCGATCAGGTGCGGCGTCTCGATGGCGCCGAGCAGGCTGCGCCGGTAGTCGACCAGGATCACCCGGGCCTGCTCCGGGGTGAACCGGGTGATGATCGAGGTGGCCAGCGCGCGCAGGAACGACGACTTGCCGCACTCCGCGTCCCCGAAGACCACGAAGTGCGGCTCGGTGGCGAAGTCCAGCAGCACCGGACGCAGGTCCGCCTCCGCGATGCCGATCGGCAGCCGCAACCCGGTCGTCGCGGCGAGATCCAGCTCGGCGTACGGCAGCACCGGCGGCAGCAGCCGCACCCGGGGCGCCGGAGGACCCGCCCAACTGCCGGCGACCCGCTTGACCAGGTCGGCGGTGTCCCCGCTCGCGGCGGCGAGGTGGGGCAGCGCGGTGAGGAAGTGCAGGCTCTCGGCGGTCACCCCCCGGCCGGACCGCTCCGGCACGTTCGCGGCCGCCCGCCGGGCCACCAGCGAGTCGGCCGGGTCGCCGAGGCGCAACTCCAGCCGGGAGCCGAACAGGTCCCGGATCGCCGGCCGGAAGTCCAGCCAGCGCAGCGCCGTGGCCACCACGTGCAGCCCGTACGACAGGCCCCGGGTGGCCAGCTCGGTGACCAGTGGCTCCAGGTCGTCGTACTCGCCACGCACCGTGCTCCAGCCGTCGATCACCAGGAACACGTCGCCGAACGGGTCGGCGCCCGGCTGGCTGGCCGTCCCCATCGCGGTCCGGCGTTGCCGGTACGCGGCCATCGACTCCACACCCAGCTCCGCGAAGCGACGTTCGCGTTCGGCCAGCAGGGTGGTCATCTCGCCGACGGTGCGCCGTACCGCGGTCGGGTCGGCGCGGCCGGTCACCCCGCCCACGTGCGGCAGGTCGCGCAGCGCCGCCAGCCCGCCACCGCCGAAGTCGAGGCAGTAGACCTGCACCTCGGCCGGAGTGTGGGTGAGCGCCAGCGCGCAGATCAGCGTGCGCAGCGCGGTGGACTTGCCGCTCTGCGGCGCGCCGACCACCGCGACGTGCCCGGCCGCGCCGTCCAGCGTCAGCCAGAGCAGGTCCCTGCGCTGCTCCAACGGCCTGTCCACCACGGCCACCGGCACCCCGAGCGCGCCGTGCAGCTCCGGATTGCCCACGGTGAGCCCGCGCGCCGGGTCCACCTCGACCGGGCCGAGCAGGTCGTCCAGGGCCGGCGGCTCGCCGAGCGGCGGAAGCCAGACCTGGTGCGCGGGCGGGCCCTGCCCGACGAGCCGGTCGACCAGCAGGTCGAGCAGGGTCTCCCGGCCGCTCTCCTCCTCGGCCACGACGGGCACGGCCGGGCTGACCGGCTCGGGCACCGGCACGACGTGGGTGGTGAAGGTGAGCAGGCGGGCGCCGCCACCGGCGGTGGCACCGGCCGACGCGGCCCGGCGGCGGACCGCGCCGGAGACGTACGCGGCCCGGAACCGGGCCAGCGGGTCCGTGCCGGCGCGCAGGTAGCCGTGGCCCGGCGAGCGGGGCAGCTCGTGCGCGTCCGGCACCCCGAGCACGGTCCGGGACTCCAGGGCGGAGAAGGTCCGCAGCCCGATCCGGTACGACAGGTGGGTGTCCAGCCCCCGTAGCCGCCCCTCCTCCAGGCGCTGGCTGGCGAGCAGCAGGTGCACGCCGAGTGACCGACCCAGCCGGCCGATCTGCACGAACAGGTCGATGAAGTCGGGTTTGGCGGAGAGCAGCTCGGAGAACTCGTCGCAGATCAGCAGCAGGGACGGCAGCGGGGCCAGCGGGCTGCCGGCCGCCCGGGCCCGCTCGTAGTCGCGCACGCTGGCGAAGTTGCCGGCCCGCCGCAGCAGCTCCTGGCGGCGGACCAGCTCACCGTTGATCGCGTCCACCATCCGGTCGACCAGGGGCAGCGCGTCGGCCAGGTTGGTGATCACGGCGGCGGTGTGCGGCAGCCGGTCGAACGAGGCGAAGGTGGCGCCGCCCTTGAAGTCGACCAGCACGAAGTTGAGCTGCTCCGAGCTGTGTGTGGCGGCCAACCCCAGCACCAGCGTGCGCAGCAGCTCGGACTTGCCGGAGCCGGTCGCTCCGATGAGGAGGCCGTGCGGGCCCATCCCGTCCTGAACGGACTCCTTGAGGTCCAGCTCGATGGCGCCGCCGTCGGCACCCACCCCGATCGGCACCCGCAACCGGTCCCGGGCCGAGCGCGGCGCCCAGCCCTGCTCGGCCGTGAAGTTCTCCGGGTCACCGATGCCGAGCAGCTCGGGCAGGCCCAGCTCGGCCTGGAGCGGGGCGTCCGGGCCGCGCGCCGCGCCGGCCAGCCGCAACGGCGCCAGCCGACGGGCGACCGCCTCGGCGTCGGCGGGGTCGAGCTGGTCGGCGGTGCCCACCTCGGCATGCCCGTCGAGCGACCAGGAGTGCAGCCTCCGCCCGCGCAGCTCCAGCAGCAGCGCGTACCGGTCGAGCAGGCGTGGGGGTGGGGTGTCCAGATCCAGGACGGTGACCGCGTCGATGCCGCCGTCCCCGGTCAGGTCGGTGGCACCGGTGAGGTCGCCGCCGTCGAGGACCACCACCACGTGCGGCCCGTCGGTGGCCGGGCCGGCCGGGCTGAACCGGGACCGGCTGACCAGCACGTCACCGAGCAGCCGTTCCAACTCGGCGGCGGAGCTGGTGACCAGCCGGACCGGGCCGAGCGCGTCGGTGCGGCCGGGATGGTGGGCGTGCGGTAGCCACTTCACCCACTCCCACGCGGCCCGGCGTTCCGGCCCGGCGCAGACCGCGACCAGCAGCTCGTCGGGGGCGTGGAAGACGGCCAGCTGGGTGAGCACGGCCCGGGTCAGCGCCTGTGCCGCCGGGT
This sequence comes from Micromonospora sp. NPDC049301, assembly GCF_040678715.1. Classification (NCBI taxonomy): domain Bacteria; kingdom Bacillati; phylum Actinomycetota; class Actinomycetes; order Micromonosporales; family Micromonosporaceae; genus Micromonospora; species Micromonospora sp. NPDC049301. The sequence continues at coordinate 114,754 of NZ_JBFAQO010000008.1, forward strand.
CACCGGTGGGCGGCCCGCCGGTGACCCGGCCGCCGCCGGTGCGTACGTACACCCGGGCGAAACTGCGCAGCGACAACGCCACCGGCAGGTCCGGCACCACGGAGTACGCGTCCAGGAAGCGGCGCAACGCGCCCGCGGTCATCGGCTCCAGCTCCTCTAGCGGCCGGGTGACCGGTGGGACGAGCGGGGTGGCCAGGGTCTGCGGCCCGACGGCGACCCGGACCACCGCGAAGTCCGGGTCGGCGGGGCGCCGCTCCCAGACCCGGTGGCTGTCCACCGTCGACCACAGTCGGCCCGGGTCCGGGTGCCGGTAGTAGAGCCCGGCCCGCTGCTGTCCGGCGGTCTGCCGGACCCGGCGACGCAGCGTGGCCAGGTGCCGCAGGTACTCCCGGCGTGCCGCCATCATCTCGGACTTCTTCGGAGTGCCGGAGGCGCTGCCCCAGGAGGTCACCAGCATCGCCAACGAGGAGAGCCCGAACATCCCGCCCACCACGTACGAGTAGGCGCCGCCGCCCCGGCCGAACATCATCGCCATCGCCACCGTGCCGCCGAGCATGGGCAGCAGCATGAGCATCTGCTGCCACCGTCCACCGGTCACCGCGGGGATCTCCGGCGGCGCCTCGACCGGCAGTTCGCCGGCCGGGATCTCCGGCGCCGGCCGGCGGGGCGGGCGCTTGATGACGACGGTGGACACTCGGCCTCCTGACTGCGCTGGGTAACCCGAGCCTGGCTCATGGTAGGTAAAGTCCTGTCGTCCGCGCAGCCTCCGACCCCCCTCGATATGGAGATCAGTCGATGACAACCGGGCTGGCCCGCGTCACCATCAGCGCTCCGCAACGGCGGGTGGACGTCGCCCTGCCGGAGCAGGTGCCCCTGGCTGAGCTGCTGCCCGACGTGCTCCGGCACGCCGGCGAGGGGCTGGCCGACGACGGCGAACGGCACGGCGGCTGGGTGCTGCGCCGCACCGACGGCGCGCTGCTGGCGACCGCTCAGGCGCTGCTGCCGCAGGGGGTCCGCGACGGTGAGGTGCTGCACCTGGTGCCGGCCCGCGCCCACTGGCCCGAACTGGAGTACGACGACGTGGTGGAGGCGATCGCCGACGGCGCCCGTCGACGCGGCGGCGCCTCGACGCCCACCGCCACCCGTACCGCCGCCCTGGCCGGGGCCGCCGTGCCGCTCGCCGTCGGGCTGCTCGCCCTGCTCACCGGCGGCCCGACACACCGGGGCGGCTGGCCGGCGGCGGCCGTGGTGGCGCTGCTGCTCACGCTGGCCGGCACGGTCGCCTCGCGGGCCAACGGCGACGGCGCCGCCGGGGCGACGCTCGGCGGCTACGCCCTGCCGTACGCGTTCCTGGCCGGCGCCCTCGCGGTCGGCTCGGGCGACCCGGTCGGCCTGCTGGGGCCGGCCCGGTGGGTCGGCGCCCCCGAACTGCTGGCCGGTTCGGTGGCCCTGCTGCTCGTCGCGCTGCTCGGCCTGCTCGGGGTGGCCAGCCGGCTGCGGGTCTTCGTGGCCGGCGTCACGGTGGGGCTGGTCGGCGCCGGGGCGGCGCTCGGCGGGCTGCTGCTGACCCCGGCCGGCACGGCGGCGGTACTGCTCAGCACGTTGGTCTTCGCCGTCGGGGCGATCCCGCTGCTGGCCATCCGGTTGGGCAAGCTGCCGTTGCCGCCGATCACCCTGCCGGCCGCCACCTCCGCCGCCGAGCCGGAGCGGGCCCGGGACCTGCCCGACCGGGGGCGGGTGCACGCGGCGGTGACCCGCACCGAGGAGATGCTCACCGGGATGCTGCTCGGGCACGCCCTGCTGGCCGTGGCCGCGGCGACGGTGCTCGGGATGGTCGGCGGGACGGCCGGCCGGGTGCTGGTTGCGGTGACCTCGGCCGTGCTGCTGTTGCGGTCACGGCTGTTCGTGGCGCTGCGGCACCGGGTGCCGACGGTGCTCGCCGGTCTGGCCGGCTACGCGGTGCTGGGCGCGGTGCTGGTCGACCGGGCCGACGAGGCCGGGCGGCTGGCGCTGGTCCTCGGTGGGGCGGCGCTGGCCCTGGTGGCCGTCACGGCCGGCACCGGGTACGCCCGCCGGCCGGTCTCGCCGTACCTGGGTCGGATCGCGGACCTGACCGACACGGCGCTGGTGGTCGCCGTCGTGCCGGTCGCCTGCGCGGTGCTCGACCTGTACGACCGGGCCCGGGGGCTGCTCGGTTGAGCGGCCCCCGGGCCCGGTACGTCAGCGTTCGTCAGTGTGCGGCTTCGCCGCGTGCCTCGGCGTCCCGGGCCCGCTGGTAGGAGGCGTGGATCTCGGCCTCGGCCTCGGTGCGGCCGACCCAGGTCGCGCCCTCCACCGACTTGCCGGGCTCCAGGTCCTTGTACACCTCGAAGAAGTGCTGGATCTCCAGCCGGTCGAACTCGCCGAGGTGGTGGATGTCGCGCAGGTGCTCCTGGCGGGGGTCCTCGTAGGGCACGCAGAGGACCTTGTCGTCGCCGCCCTTCTCGTCGGTCATCCGGAACATGCCGATGGTGCGGCAGCGGATCAGGCAGCCCGGGAAGGTCGGCTCGGGGACCAGCACCAGCGCGTCCAGCGGGTCGCCGTCCTCGCCGAGGGTGCCCTCAATGAACCCGTAGTCCGCCGGGTACTGGGTGGACGTGAAGAGGGTGCGGTCCAGCCGGATCCGGCCGGTCGCGTGGTCCACCTCGTACTTGTTCCGGTGACCCTTGGGGATCTCAACCGTCACGTCGAAATCCATCTGCACGCTCCCTCGTCTGCCCACGCTGGCTAACGGAAACCACTGGCGGCCCCTCGGACAGGCGAATGCCCACCCGCCGACTCCGACCACCGCATAGTCTTCGGACCGAAGTAGTGTCACCCAAGCCGATTTTCGCTGGGGGAGGAGGGGGTCGTGGGGAGGGAAGATTCACACTACCGCCCGGACGGGGGCGCCGCGCGCGGTACCGGACCATCCGGCTCCGGTGGTGCCAGCGGTCGGGTCCCGGTGCCCGACGCCCACCTCCCTCGGGCGGTGGAGCCGTCGCCTCCGGCGCCGGAGGCGGTCTCCGAGCGTCCCCCGCCGCCGCCCTGGCGCCCGTCCGGAGGGCCGACGTCTCCGGGCCCGAACACCGGTCTCTTCCCGACCCTCGACGGCAACCGGGGCGCTCCGCCGCGCGGGAGCGCTGCGATCCCGACCAGCCCGGCCGCGGGCGGCCCGCCGTCGGGTGGCGAGTCGACTATCCCGATCCCGACCGGCGTTCCACCGCTGGGCCCGCCGATCTCCGCGTTGCCCGCGCCCGGCGTCGCCGCGTCGCCCCCCGCGCCCACCGGCGCCGGACCGCTCCCCACGCCCGCCGCGCCGCGTCGGCGCCGGCGGCTGCCAGTGGTGCTGGCCCTGGTGTTGCTGCTGGTGCTCGCGGGCGTCGGCGTCGGGGTGACCCGGCCCGGCCCGGTCGCCGGCTGGCTCGGCGACGACGCCGGGCCCGCCGGGACGGCCGCCGGCGCGGCCCCGGAGCCCGACCCGGCGGACGTGCTGGCCGGTCCCGACCCGAACGCCCCGCTGCCCACCCCCGCCGGGGTACGGGCCGCGCTGGACCCGCTGGTCGCGGCGGCCGACCTGGGTGACCGGGTGAACGTCTCGGTGGCCGACGTGACCTCCGGCCAGACGCTGTTCGACAAGGGGGCGGATGACGGCACGGTGCCCGCCTCGGTGACCAAGCTGGCGACGGCGGTGACCGTGCTGGCCGCGCGGGGGCCCGGCTACCGGATCCCCACCCGGGCGGTGGCGGGAGGGCAGCCCGGTGAGGTGGTGATCGTCGGTGGCGGCGACCCCACCCTCGCGGTCGACAAGAAGGGCTACTACCCGGGCGCGGCGCGCCTCGACGACCTGGCCGCCCAGGTGCGCACCGCGCTCGGCGGCGTCGCCCCGACCAGCGTCACCGTCGACGGCTCGATCTACTCCGGCCCGGTCTACGGCCCGGGCTGGGACGACGACATCCCCACCGGCGGGTCCGGCGGGGCGGTCACCGCGTTGATGGCCGACGGGGCACGGAAGGACCCGGGCGTCGCGCAGGGCGCCGCCGAGCGGGTCCCTGAGCCGGATCTCGCCGCCGGCCGGTCGTTCGCGCGGCTGCTCGGCGTACCGACCAGCGCCGTCAAGCGCGGCACGGCCCCGGCCGCGGCCGCCGGCGGCACCGCCCCGGCACCCGGCACCGAGCTGGGCGTGGTGCAGTCCCCGCCGCTGATCCGGCTGGTCGACGTCATGATCAGCGAGAGTGACAACCTGCTCGCCGAGGCGCTGGCACGGCAGGTCGCGCTGGCCCGTAACCAGCCGGCCTCGTTCGACGGTGCCGCCGCCGCGATGGATGCGGAGGTCGCCGAGCTGGGTCTGCCCGCCGACGAGATCACCCTCTCCGACGGCAGCGGGCTGTCCCGCAGCAACCGGATCAGCCCGTCGCTGCTGACCGACCTGCTCCGGTTGGCGGCCAGCCCCGACCAACCGGAGCTCGCCGGTATTTTCGGCGGCCTGCCGGTGGGCGGCTGGTCCGGAACCCTGGACGAGCGCTACCGCGACGCTCCCGGCACCGGTGCCGGCGCGGGCACCGTGCGGGCCAAGACCGGCACGCTGACCGGTGTGCACGCCATCGCGGGCCTGGTCACCACGGCCGACGGCCGGCTGCTCACCTTCGCGGTGCTCACCGACCGGGTGCCGGGCGGGAGGGAAACGGCCCAACCGGCGCTGGACCGGATCGCCGCCGCCCTGGCCGGCTGCGGCTGCCGCTGACCGTCGCCTGCCGGTGGGTGCGGCCGGCGCCCGCCGTCGCGAGCCCGGGCCGGGGTGTTGCGGCGCGGGTACGGTGGGTCCATGGCGCAGTTCGTGGACTGGGATCTGGCCGCCGCCACCGCGGGGGCGCTGAGCAAGTCGGGCCCCCGGGTGTCGTACACCGAGGCCACCGACGTGGTCGGCGACCTGCGGCGGCTGACCGACGAGGCAGCCGGGCACGTCGCCGACTACACGGGGCTGCGGGCGCAGGTGGCACACCCGCCGGTGCGGGTGGTCGATCGCCGCGACTGGGCCGCCGCCAACATCGCCGGGCTCCGTGAGGTGATCACCCCGTTGGTCAGCCGGCTCTCCGGCGACAAGCAGCCCGGCGCGCTGACCGAGGCGATCGGGTCGCGGCTGACCGGGGTGCAGGCCGGCACCGTGCTGGCCTACCTGTCCGGCCGGGTCCTCGGCCAGTACGAGGTCTTCTCCGCCGACCCGGGCCAGCTGCTGCTGGTGGCGCCGAACATCGTCGAGGTGGAGCGCAAGCTCGGCGCCGACCCGCGGGACTTCCGGCTCTGGGTGTGCCTGCACGAGGTCACCCACCGGACCCAGTTCACCGCCGTGCCGTGGATGCGGGCCTACTTCCTGAGCGAGGTGCAGGCGTTCGTGGACGCCTCGTCCAGCGGCGGCGAGCACCTGGTCGAGCGGCTGCGGCGTGGGGTGGCCACCCTGTCCGAGGCGATCCGCGACCCGGAGAGCCGGACCAGCGTGCTGGACATCGTGCAGACCCCGGCGCAGCGCGCGGTGCTGGACCGGCTCACCGCGCTGATGACGCTGCTGGAGGGCCACGCCGAGTTCGTCATGGACGGCGTCGGCCCGCAGGTGATCCCGAGCGTGGAACGGATCCGGGCGTCGTTCAACCGGCGCCGCGAGGCGGGCAATCCGCTGGAGAAGGCGATCCGCCGGCTGCTCGGGGTGGACGTCAAGATGCGCCAGTACGCCGAGGGGCGCAAGTTCGTGCACGGCGTCGTCGAGCGGGTCGGCATGGAGGGGTTCAACTCGATCTTCAACTCGCCGCTGACCCTGCCCCGGCTCTCCGAGCTGGGCGATCCGGACGCCTGGGTGGCCCGGGTGCATGGTCCGGCCGGCACCTTCCCGGCCGCCGGCTGACCGTCCGCCGGTGGCCGCGCTCGCCCCGCCGGTGGCCGCGATCCGGGTGGCCGTCCGCCGCGCGCTGACCGGCCTGCCGTCCGGTGGGCCGGTGCTGGTCGCCTGCTCCGGCGGCGCCGACTCGCTCGCCCTGGCGGCGGCCACCGTCTTCGTGGCACCCCGGCTGGGTCGGCCCGCCAGTCTGGTGACCGTCGACCACGGCCTGCAGGCCGGCTCGGCGCAGCGTGCCGAGGCGGTGGCCGCGTGGGCCCGGGAGGCCGGGTTCACGCGGGCGACGGTGGTCCGGGTCGAGGTGGCCGGGCGGCCGGGTGGACCCGAGGCGGCCGCCCGGGAGGCCCGCTATGAGGCGTTGACCCAGGTCGCCGGGCGGCACGGCGCGGTCGCGGTGCTCACCGGGCACACGCGCGACGACCAGGCGGAGACCGTGCTGCTCGCGCTCGCCCGGGGTGCCGGCCCGCGTGGGCTGGCCGGGATGCCCGCCCGGCGGGACCTGGCCGGGGTGCCGCTGCTGCGCCCGCTGCTGGAGATCGGTCGGGAGCAGACCCGCGCCGCGTGTGCGGCGCTCGGGTTGAGCCCGTGGCAGGACCCGCACAACACCGACCCGTCGTACGCCCGGTCCCGGGTGCGGGCCGACGTGCTGCCGGCGCTGGTGCGGGCACTCGGCCCGGGCGTGGTGGACAACCTGGCGCGTACCGCCCGGCTGGTGGCGGCCGACAACGCCGCCCTCGACGACCTGGCGGAGACGGCCCTGGTGGTGGCCCGGCACCCCGCGGGTGGGCTCTCGGTGCCGGCGCTGGCCGATCTGGCCCCCGCGGTACGCGGCCGGGTGCTGCATGCCTGGGCGCGTGAGCTGGGTGCGGTTGCCGGTGCCCTCTCGTACCGGCACGTCGACGCGCTGGACGCCCTGGTCACCCGGTGGCACGGTCAGGGCCCGGCCGATCTGCCGGGTGGTCAGCGCGTGCTGCGCCGCGCCGACCGGCTGGTGCCCGTGGACCCACCCGACTGAGCCCCTTTGCTCTGCTTCAACCGGCGCAACACAGCGGCTGGTCGGGTGTTGCGTGGAGTGAAGCAGAGCAAAGGCTCTCCGAGTGGTGCATCGGGCCGGCCCTTCTCAGTCGGCGTGCACGCGATCCCGGAAGGTGGTCCGGTAGCCGTGCGGGGTGGCACCGACCCGGCGACTGAAGTGGTGCCGTAGCGCCGCAGCGTCGCTGAAGCCGGCCTGGTCGGCGACCGCCTCCACGCTCAACGGGGTCTCCTCCAGCAGCCGCCGGGCGAGCAGCACCCGCTGGTTGGTGAGCCAGTCGTGCGGTGTGGTGCCGGTCTCGGCGCGGAACCGGCGGGCGAACGTGCGCGGTGCCATGCCGGCCCGCGCCGCAAGCTCCTCGACCGTGATCGTCTGGTCCAGGTGCCCCATCAGCCACTCCAGCACCGGCTCCAGGGTGGGCGCCTCGGGCGCCTTCGGAATGGGCGCCTCGACGTACTGCGACTGGCCGCCGTCGCGGTGCGGCGGGACGACCATCCGCCGGGCCAGCCGGGTCGCGGTGGCCGAGCCGTGTTCCTGACGGATCAGGTGCAGGCAGGCGTCGATGCCGGCCGCCGTGCCGGCGCTGGTGAGCAGCCGACCGTCCTGGACGTAGAGCGAGTTGCAGCGCACCCGGGCGCGCGGGTGCCGGTGTTGCAGCTCGTCCACGTACCGCCAGTGGGTCGTGCACTCCCGGTCGTCGAGCAGCCCGGCGGCGCCGAGAAGGAAGGCGCCGGAGCAGACGCTGAACAGGTGTGCGCCGCGCGCGTCGGCCCGGCGCAGGGCGTCGAGCACCGGGCCGGGAACGGTGGTGCCCTGGGTGTGCGCGGGCACGGCCACCAGGTCGGCGTCCTCGACCGGGCCGAGGTCGGCGTGCGGGGTGAGGTGGAAGCCGGACGAGGTGCGTACGGGCGCCCCGTCCGGGCTGCACACGTGGAAGCGGTACCCGGGGAACCCGTCGGCCGTCCGGTCGGTGCCGAACACCTCGGCGAGCACGCCGAGCTCGAACGGTGCGACCTGATCGAGGGCGAGGACGGCCACGGAACGAAGCATGTGACGAGGGTAACCCGACAGGTGGCAGGAAATCGATGCCCAGTGGCATCACTGCCACTGTCCGGTCGGCGCGAGTCGTCGCAGACTGGTCTCAGTCCGGTGCGCACCGGCGGCGAAACCGACAGCAACCACGCGAAAGTGAGCGCCGCCATGGAGTTCCTGCTCTTCCTTCTGTTCCTCGTCCTGCTCGCCGGCGCCTCGGCGGCCGGCCTCACCACGGACAGCCGCGATTCGGCCGACTGGAAGCCGAGCGACGACGGCCGCCGCTGGCGGTCCCGTACCAGCTGATGTGTTTGGTGGCCTTTGCGATGAAAATCCCAGGCGGGACCGCGCCAAAAGGTGCGGCCCCGCCGACGAGGGCCATCAGACGTACGGCAGGCTAGGAGTCATGGCTGACGGCTCCTGGTACGACGCCGACATCGACCACGTGATCATCTCCGAGGCGCAGATCCGCGAGAAGACGGCGGAACTGGCCAAACAGGTCTCCGCCGACTACGCCCACGTGGGTGACGGACTGCTGCTGGTCTGCGTGCTCAAGGGTGCGGTGATGTTCATGGCGGACTTCGCCCGGGCACTGGGCCGCAACGGCCCACCGGCCGAGCTCGACTTCATGGCCATCTCCTCCTACGGCCAGGGCACCACCTCCTCCGGAGTGGTCCGCATCCTCAAGGACCTGGACCGGGACATCGCCGGCCGGCACGTGGTGGTCGTCGAGGACATCGTCGACTCCGGGCTGACGCTCTCCTGGCTGCTGCGCTACCTGGAGTCCCGCTCCGCGGCGAGCGTCGAGGTGGTCGCGCTGTTCCGCAAGCCGGACGCCGTCCGGGTGCCGGTCCCGGTGAAGTACGTCGGCTTCGACATCCCGACCGAGTTCGTGGTCGGGTACGGCCTGGACTTCGGTGAGCGCTACCGCGAGCTGCCGTACGTCGGGGTGCTCAAGCCGGAGGTCTACGCCCGGTCCTGACGCCGGCCGCAGCCACACCCGCCTGGTTCGGCGGCCGTGTGAGATCAACTCACATCGGCATCCGTCAAGCCGACGTTCAGCGCGCTCTCAGCTGTTCGGGCTACCGTGGAGCCCGGTGGCGCGGAGGCTGCTCCGCACCCGACCCCCTCGACCGCGTGACCGGGCGTTCGGGTGGTCGGGCCGGACTCCTCGCCACGCCGGCTTCAGCCCGGACCCGCCGTACGTTCCGGTGCGGGGCTGGCGAGCCTGCCCACGGTGCGCCTCGTCGATGGCGAAGGTGTGCCGAGTGCGGGGCTCGCAAGCTCACTCCTCGCGTACACGGTGTACCGTCGAATGACCGCGGCGCGGCAGTTTCGCGCCTCGGGGTCGAGGCCGGCCCGCACGGCGGCTCCGGCCGCCGCTCAACCGCGGCGACACCATCAGACGGTCAGGACGTCGATCAGGAGGATGCGGGCGCTCCGGCGCTCGACAACAGTATGGAACGTACGCGTTTCTTCCGCCGACCGGTGGTCTGGATCATCCTGGTCATCCTCGGCGCCGTTGTGCTCAGTCAGCTGTTCACCGCTGGTCCCAGCTACCACCGCGTGGACACTTCCGTTGCGCTCGACCAGCTCCACACCGCCAAGATCAATAAGGTCGTCTTCCAGGACAAGGAGCAGACGCTCCAGCTCGACCTGGCCCAGAAGACGAAGTTCGGCGAGACCAGCACCAACAAGATCGAGGCCCAGTTCCCGTACCAGGCTGGCGACCAGGTCTGGAACGAGGTGCTGGACGCCAAGGCGGCCAACCGGGTCACCGGCCCGGCCGACGCCAAGGTCTCGTCGGACAGCATCTGGGTGAGCCTGCTGGTCAACCTGCTGCCGATCGCGCTGCTCGTGCTCCTGCTGCTGTTCTTCATGTCGCAGATGCAGGGCGGCGGCTCCCGGGTGCTCAACTTCGGCAAGTCCAAGGCGAAGATGATCACCAAGGACACTCCGAAGACGACCTTCGCGGACGTCGCGGGTGCCGAGGAGGCCGTCGAGGAGCTGCACGAGATCAAGGACTTCCTGCAGAACCCGGCGAAGTACCAGGCCCTGGGCGCCAAGATCCCGAAGGGCGTGCTGCTGTTCGGCCCGCCCGGCACGGGTAAGACGCTGCTGGCCCGCGCGGTCGCCGGCGAGGCCGGGGTGCCCTTCTACTCCATCTCCGGCTCCGACTTCGTGGAGATGTTCGTCGGTGTCGGCGCCAGCCGGGTCCGTGACCTCTTCGAGCAGGCCAAGGCGAACGCCCCAGCGATCGTCTTCGTCGACGAGATCGACGCCGTCGGCCGGCACCGTGGCGCCGGCATGGGCGGCGGTCACGACGAGCGCGAGCAGACGCTCAACCAGCTGCTCGTCGAGATGGACGGCTTCGACACCAAGGGCGGGGTCATCCTGATCGCGGCCACCAACCGGCCGGACATCCTCGACCCGGCGCTGCTGCGCCCGGGCCGGTTCGACCGGCAGATCCCGGTGGACGCCCCCGACATGGAGGGCCGCAAGGCCATCCTGCGGGTGCACGCCAAGGGCAAGCCGTTCACGCCCGACGTCGACCTCGACTCGGTGGCCCGGCGTACCCCGGGCTTCAGCGGCGCCGACCTGGCCAACGTGATCAACGAGTCGGCCCTGCTCACCGCCCGCAAGGACCAGCGGGCGATCACCAACGACTCGCTGGAAGAGTCGATCGACCGGGTGATCGCCGGTCCGCAGCGACGCACGCGGGTCATGAGCGACCAGGAAAAGAAGATCACCGCGTACCACGAGGGTGGGCACGCGCTGGTCGCCTGGGCGCTGCCGCACGCCGCGCCGGTGCACAAGGTGACGATCCTGTCCCGTGGCCGCTCGCTGGGCCACACCCTGGTGCTCCCCACGGAGGACAAGTACACCCAGACCCGCGCCGAGATGATCGACACCCTGGCGTACGCGCTGGGTGGTCGGGCCGCCGAGGAGCTGGTCTTCCACGAGCCGACCACCGGCGCCGGGAACGACATCGAGAAGGCCACCCAACTGGCCCGCGCGATGATCACCCAGTACGGCATGAGCTCGAAGCTCGGTGCGATCAAGTACGGCACCAGCGGGGACGAGCCGTTCCTCGGCCGCAACATGGGCCACGAGCGGGACTACTCGGACTCGGTGGCCGCCGAGATCGACGGCGAGATGCGGGCGCTGGTCGAGCTGGCGCACGACGAGGCCTGGGAGATCCTGGTCGAGTACCGGGACGTCCTGGACAACATCGTGCTCGAGCTGATGGAGAAGGAGACCCTCTCCACCGCCGACATGGCCCGGATCTGCGCGCGGGTGGTCAAGCGCCCGCCGCTGGCTCCGTACAACGGCTTCGGCAAGCGCCAGCCGTCGACCGAGCCGCCCGTGCTCACCCCGGCCGAGAAGGACAAGCTGAAGGCGCAGGCCGAGGCCGACGGCGCGCAGGCGTCGGTTGGCGGCGCCTCGTCCAACAACTCGGACGGCACACACTGAGTAGCGACCCGACGGCCAGCTCCCCCCACCGGGAGCTGGCCGTCTCCGCGACCGAGCCCGACGGCGACGACGTCCTGGACTACGTGGCCGCGCGGCTGATCAGCGGCAGGCTGACCGGCCGCCCGGTCGAGGACGCGGTCGACCTGGGCCGGATCGAGAAGGCCGTCCGCGAGATCCTGATCGCGGTCGGCGAGGACCCGGACCGCGACGGGCTCCAGCAGACCCCTGCCCGGGTCGCCCGCGCATACGCCGAACTCTTCGCCGGCCTGCGGGTCGACCCGGCCCAGGTGCTCAGCACCACCTTCGAGGCCAACCACGAAGAGCTGGTGATCGTCCGGGACATCGACGTGATGAGCCTCTGTGAGCACCACCTGCTGCCGTTCCGCGGCAGCGCGCACATCGGCTACATCCCCGGCCCGGACGGGCGGATCACCGGCCTGTCCAAGCTGGCCCGACTGGTCGAGGTCTTCGCCCGTCGGCCCCAGGTGCAGGAGCGGCTCACCTCGCAGGTCGCCGACCTGCTGATGAGCAAACTCGCGCCGCGCGGCGTCGTCGTCGTGCTGGAGTGCGAGCACATGTGCATGGCGATGCGCGGCATCCAGAAGTCGGGTGCTAAGACGATCACGTCGGCCGTACGCGGCATCCTGCAATCGGACTCCAAGTCGCGGGCCGAGGCGATGGCGCTGATCATCCCCCGCTGACCTCCGTACGCCTCAACGGCCGGCCGACCCGCTCACGGGACGGCCGGTCGTTGCGTCAGCCGGCCAGCAGGGCCAGCAACAGGCCGGCTGTGACCAGCACAGCCGGCACCAGGCAGACCAACGCGCCGAAACGCACCGTCCGGTCCAGTCGCTCGCCCTGGTCGGCGCGGAACACCCGGCCGATGCCCACCCAGCCGGCGACGAAGGCGACCGCCGGCATCGGCAGCCCGCAGATCAACGCCGCCACACTGGCCGGGCCTACCCCGGTCGCCACGAACACCCCGACCTGGATCAGCGGCACCAGCAGCGCCAGGGGCCCGTACACCAGAAAATTGCGTACCCACGCCGGCCACGACCCCGGGCGGAACCGGCCGCGCGCGGCCAGCGCATCGTCCGCCGCCTCGGCCCGCCCCCGCGCGGCTCGCAGCGCTGCCAGCACGGCCGCAGGGCCGCCCGCCATCGACCGGGCCGCCTCGGTCAGCTCGGGCGGGGACGGCACCAGCGAGATCGCCGGTACGCCCAGCTCACGCAGCCGCTCCTGCTGGCTCGCCAGCCCGGTGCGGACCACCGTCAGCTCCTCGCGGGCGGCCTCCGCCGAGCGGGCCTGCTCACCGGCGGCGGCCGCCGCGCTGCGGCGTACCCCATCCAGCTGACGGGCCGCGGCGAGGTACTCCGACCAGGCCGTGGTGGGCTCCACGCCAACGGGGGCGACCTCCCCGTCCGGCTCGGCGGCCCGCTGCCGTCCCGGCCCGGTCACCGTCGCGTCCGGACCCATCCCGACACCTCCCGCGCGCACCGCCGGATCACCCGGCCTCGTCGGCGAACGGCACCAGGACCGTGCCCCGCTCGTCCGGACCATCCCAGAGCACCGCCCGGTCCGGCCGGGCCCGCCACTCCACCGGTCGCCCGAAGACCGCGGCGAGCTGCGCGGCCGGCACGTCGAGCACGGCCACGGCCGCGAGCTTGTCCACCTCGCCCTCCGGCTCCAGCAGCGCGGCGAACGGCGGCACGGCCCGCCACCAGCCCAGCAGGTGCCGACCCGACGGCGGCCCGTCCCGCAGCAGCGCCCGCAGTCGCTCCACCGGCAGCTCGCGCGGCCCCGGCCGGTCCAGCCCGAAGACGACCAGGTAGGTCGGCAGCTCCCCGTCCGTGTCCGCGAGCAGCGTCGGCAGGTCCACCATCTCGGCCCGATGGCGGGCGGCCAGCTCGGCCGTCAACGCCTCGGCCAGCGGGCGGGAACCCGGGTCCGGCGCAGCCACCAGGAAGCGGGCCGTGCCCGGCTGATGGTGGTCCGCGGTGCTCCGGGCCGCCGTCGCCAGCAGGCCGCCCGCCGCCGGGCCGGATCCCAGCACCGCGAGGTTGCGCCCCGCCGCCGGCCCCAGCGGTACGGCGACCGTCGAGCGGGCCACGTCCACCGCACGGCCGAGCAGAGCCGCCGGGCCGTGCGCCTGTCCGGCCAACGCCGCCCGGTGCCGGGGGTCGTTGCCGAGCAACGGACGGGCGTACCCGGCGAAGACCACCGGCGGCACCGAGCCGGCCGGCCGGGCGGACCACAGCTCATGCCGCAGCCGCTCCACCACCGCCGGGTGGTCCTGCGGATCGGGGTGGCGGATCAGCCGTTCGTGACCGCGGATCGCGCCCCGGGGGCCACCGAGCCCGCCGGCGGTGTTCACCACCGCGCTGCCCACCGGCAGACCGGCGGCCGAGTCGTTGGTCGGTTCCAGCACCGGGCCGCCGCCCGGCAGCGCCACCCGCACCGGAAACTGGCCGAGCACCGAATCCCGGTGCCCGCTGTCCGACCGGCCGCTCAGCCCCAGCTCACCAGCGCCGGCCAGCACCAGGTGTACGCCGTACGCCCGACCGGCGCGGGCCAGCCCGTCCAGTTGGGCGGCCATCTCGGCGGCCAGCCGGTCCCGCTCGGCGAAGATCAGCGGCAGATTGTCCAGCACGCACACGATCCGGGGCAGCGACCGGTGCTGACGCAGCTCCGCGAAACGTTGCCCACCGGCCCGCCCGCCGGCCTCGGCCCGGCGCTGCACCTCGACCGTCAACTGATCGAGCAGGTCCCGCACGTACTCCCGATCAGCGGCCATCGCCGCCGCCCGCACCTGCGGGATCCACGACCGGTCCCGCTCGGTCTGGAGAAACTCCACGAAGGACTCGCCGTCGCCCAGATCCACCAGATAGAGCGCCAGCTCGTCCGGGCCGTACCGCGCGGCGAGCCCGAGCAGCGCAGTGGTCAGGAACGCCGCGCGACCGGCACCGGACCGGCCGCTGACCAGCCAGTGCGGGGTCAGCTCGGTGAAGCCCAGCGGCACCGGCCGCCCCCCGGCGTCACCGACCGTTGTGGTCAACCCGTCCACGGAATCCGACTCCCACAGCCGCTCACCCGTCGCCGGCAGCAGATCCGCCAGGGCCAACCGGGAACCCGCCTCCACCTGCGCGGCAAGCCGCCGGCAGACCGCGTCGACCAGATCGGCCGGCGGGTCCGCCTCGACGAAGACCGGCGAGTTCAGCCCGCCCGGCGGATCCGCGCCCGGGCTGGCGAAGGACGCCCCCGGTGGATCGCCGAGCAGGGCGTACGCGTTGCGCAGCACCAGCGGGGTCGCGCGCGGCAGTGGCCCCCGGGCCGCGTACGGGCCGGCGGGCGGCCAACCGGCCACCACCAGGTGCAGCCCGGCCGCCGGCCCCTGCTCGGCCAGCGCCTCGATCCGCGCCAGGTCGGTCGGACCGGTCAACTCCGGCAGCGCGGCGACCACCAGCAGCAGCGTCCGGTCATGTCGGCGCCGCCCGCTCGCCCCCGGGGTGACCCACTGCTCCGCCTCGGTCAGCACCGCGCGCAGACCCGCCACGTCCACCGCCGGTGGCGGCAGCAGGCCGGCGTCGGCCAGCGCCCCGAACGGCGTGAGCACCCCGGCCGTGGCGTCCACGGCACGCACCAGCAGGGCACCCGCCGGCGCCGCGCCCAGCGACCGCAGCAGTACGGCCCGGAGCAACCCGGCCACCCGAGGCTCCCGGGCGTCGGCGTCCACACTCAGGTGCCCGGTGCCGACCAGGGGCACCAGCGCGGGGAACCGGGCGTCGTCCAGGGGCGCCGCGGTGCCGACCCGGACGAAGGCCGGTGGACCGTCGCCAGCCGGTGAGTCCACGGTGAGCGAATCCAGGGGCGCCCCTGCCCAACCCGGGGCGAGCCGCGCCGCGACCGTCCGCAGACGGTCGGCCGCCTCGTACTGACGGCGCTGGTCAGCGGGGGCCGGCCGAGTCTCGTCGAGGATGCCGGCGGCAGCGGTCGCGACGGCCGCGGCCCGACGGTGCAGGGCTGCGGCGCGGTTCGTTCGTGCCTTCGGACCGGCCACCGCGTCCACCCCCTCTGCCCGAGGTTGGCAACCCCTCCCGAGCAGAGACGGTATCCCAGCCGGGGCCGCTCCTCCGGGAGGTGCCGCGGCGGTGCGCCGGTGTTGTCGTGGATCTCACCGGTGGGGAGGGGTCCGTCACGATCCGCTGGATCTGAGGCATTGGCTCCGGGGCCCCCAGCCGTTAACTTCAGGGGGTGGAATCAGTGCAGCCCCCCGCCGGTTCCCAGGTCTCCCGCGTACCGGCCCAGCGGACGCCGTCCGAGCAGCTGCCGCCGGCCCCGCCCGCGCCAGCACCGCAGCGGCCACGCCGCCGGGCGCGGACCGTGCTCACCGTGGTCGGTGGGGTGCTCGCTCTGCTTATCCTGGGCGCCGCGGCCACGGCATACGTGCTGTACGACCGCGCCTCCACCCCGGACCGCAGCGCCCCCGACGTGGTGGTGGCTAGTTACATCCAAGCCTTCCTCGTCGACCGGAACGACGTGCGAGCCGACCAGTTCACCTGCGAGGGCGTTGCGAAGCTCGAGCAGCTTCGAGCACTGCGAGATGACCTTGTTGCTCGCGAAGAGCGGTTCGGCGTCTCGATTTCCGTGAGCTGGGGCCCTCTGGACGTACAGGCCGAGGGCAACAGAGCAGTGGTCCAAGTTGAGCTGATTATTTCCGCGATAGTGGACGGAATCACCCAGAGCGATCGGCAACTGTGGAGTTTCGTTGCGCAGCGGGGCGCGGACTGGAGGCTCTGCGATGGAGCACGCGTGGGCAGGTGATGTCACTCGATCCACAACAGATGCACGGGTACTTCCAAGGTGGTGGGCGCTTGTCCGCCCCAGGCCCACCGGTACCACTCCATCTCTGGCGTGACTCGAACGCAGATGTCCCCGTCAGCGCCCGAGTAGGTCTCAGTCACCGCCCGCAGGTCCCGTCGCTCAACTCCGTCAACCATCTGGACCACCCGCCGTCCTGTCACAGCATCAGCCTCGAACACCGGCGTCGGGATTGGATGCGCGGGGCCGTCGAGCGAAACAAGCCGGACTATGCTCCCGCGGGGTTTTGAGCCAGCGGATGAACGGGGCCCAATCGTCTCCACCCATACTCGTTCGACGGGGACCAGGGGAGCGAAGACCTCCATCTGCTCTGACTCGGCGCGGTACCACTCATGCTCCGGGATGACCGGAACGTAGGTGCGACTGCCCTGTACCACTTTCTCATCGGCGCGCAGCTCGCTCCGCCAGCCGAGCCCGGGTAGTCCGATAATTACTCGCTGCCCGCGAAGGTCCACGCGGCTGGTGGCCGGCACGAACTCAATGGGGCGGGGTGGAAGCGGCGCCCAGTCTGGCTGTTCGGCAAAGGGATCAGGAAGCGGGTCCGTCATCGTGCAGGATGCCTTGCCCCCGCCCCGTTCAAGGGGGCGCCACGTTGCTGCATGAAGGTCACAGGGTCAATGGCGCCTGCGCTGCTCCGGTCGGCATCCTGATGAACCTCAAAGTGAAGATGCGGACCCGACGAGTTGCCGCTACTGCCAACCTCGCCAATCACCTCGCCAGCCAGTACCACCTGTCCGACGGCGACCCTCGGCTTGGTGATCATGTGGCAGTAGCGGGTGATGATTCCTCCGGCATGCAGGATGTCAACGAACCATCCGCAGCCACCTTTGCCTGGATACCCGTCCACGTCGCAGTTGAGTCGCCCACTGCTGTCGGGGTCGCAGCGGGAAACCAGTACCCGACCAGCCGCGGCGGCTCGGATCAGGGTGCCTTTCGCGGCTCCGATGTCCACCCCGTTGTGGGAAGGGCGACTGGCGGTCCGGAAGCCGGAGCCGACGCCGCCCGGAATCGGGGCAGTGAAGCCCGAGGCGGCGATCTTGCCGTCCGCCGCAGCGTTGCAGACCGACCGATTCTCGATCTGCACCGTCCGGGCCGCTCCGCCAGCGAGGGCATCGACGATCTGGGTGGCTACGCCCTCATGCTTGGCGTACGCGTCCGGGAAGGCGCTCACCTGAACCCTCTGCGCCGCCAGGGTGAGCGGCATGCGCTCCCAGTCCTCGACCGTGAGAAGCTTCTCGTAGAACTTGCGCGCTGTGTAATCCGGGCTCATCCGCTGCGAGACGCTGCCCCACGAGGCTCGCTGCTGGAACAAACCCAAGGAGTCGTGGTCGGCGCCGACGCCCTCATTAGGCAACCCTTGCGATTGTGGGACCGTGCTATTTGCGAGGTTCCGTAGTCCGGATTCCTGCATGGCGGTTGCTACGGCGATGACCCAGCCGCGCGGCGGGACCTCCATGTCCTGGCCGGCTCTGATGATCACAGCCGCATTGCGTAGCTGGCGTTCTCCATACCTGGCCAACCGGGGCATGTCGCCCATCACCTTGACGGTGTGGTCCTTTCCGCAGGTCAGCCCCATCGGACTCATCACCTCCGCCGACTCCCCACCCAGCTCGGTGAGGAAGAAGGCAGCCGTACCCCCGGTGCAGCACACGAGGACTAGCACTGTGGTGAGTGCGCCAGCCACGGCGTTGCGGCGTAGCTGCCACCGCCGTGGACGGCTCCCATCGCTCATTGCTGCTCCCAGTCCACTGCGTCAACCAGCCACTGCCCATCAGGCGACACCAGTTCCAACCGGAGGCGACCAGTGTCGAACGGAATGAGCACCTCGACAAACGCTTCCGTACGTGGCCGAAGGGTGGGCTTGTCAGTCACTCGCCCTGCTGGTACTTCGGCAGGGTTGGCTCCGGTTAGCTTTTCCGTCAGTGCCTCGGTGGAGAGCGGACGCAGGCCAGCATGCCATTGCTCTGTGGACATATCTGGTTCACCAAGCCACGCTTTGACGAATCTGTCAGCGATTCGCTCCGGGGGCAGGGCACCTGCGCGAGTATTCGGGGACGGGGGTGTGGGAGTGGAGATGGCACCGTCATCGCCCGTCCGGGGGTCGACGGTGGTGATGGGTTCGTTCGGCCGGTTACTCAGTCCTGACATCGAGTCGTCGGACCCGGCGACCAGCCGTGCCGCCCCGATGATGCCGAACACCACCACCGCCAGGGCAAGCGCAATCCCGAGCCGTGATTTCAGCACTCGGGTGACCAGGAACTCCAGTGCCCGACGCATCGCACTCACCGCGCCTCGGTGCGCATTCGTGGAGTGGACCTCTCCGGTGTGCTCTCTACCGAGCCTGGCCGGTAGACGACGAACGACGGCTTCTCGTCCGGCAAGTCCGGCTCGGTCCAGGTAGCCGGTTGGCGGCGGCGGGGTTGAGGTGCGACCGGGCGGGCGGCGCCGCTCTGTTCCTCAGTCGCTGGCGCCTCCTCCGCCCGCTCGCGACCTCCGGGCCGCTGCCGCAAGGTATCGCTGCTATTGGCGTGCGTCGGGTCCTCATGCCGTGCCTCCGGACGGAGTCTGGTCTGCTCGGCCATGATCGCTCTCCGACGATCCATGGCGGGCTCAGCGGTCCCACCCGGTTCGGCCACGTCTAGGCGGGCCGCGGCGCGCATGTCACGGAAAAATCGACGATGCCAGGAGCCCGCCGAGCTGACCGCCTCGCTGCTGTCCTTTCCGCCGAGTTGGGTGATCCGCCGGTAGGGGCGGAGCAGCAGCCAGCCGACCACGCCACAGAGCCAGACCAGCACCACTTGGAGCCAGCCGGGCAACGTGGCCGTGCTCATGATCAGATCGACTGCAAACAGGTAGATTGCAGCACCGGTGCCGAAGATGGCGATATTGAAGACGGCCGCCACCACTGCGTTCGCCAGTCGGCGCAACCCGGCACTGGCCGGGCGCATCAGGCCCACCGTTCCGAGAATCGGCGCGGCGATCACTGCCCATCGGAAGATCAGGAACCCGAGCAGCACCAGGACCGATGCAGTGAGGTCGAACATCGCGAAGAGCAGAGACGCCAGCACCGCGATGAAGCCGGCGCCGACTCGGTCCATGTCTCGGACCCCTTGGAGATACTCGTAGGCCTCCGGATCCTCCCGCTCGACCTGCGCGGCGACGGTCATCCACTGCTGCTGCTTGGCCTTAATGATCACGTCGCGAGTGGCGGGATTCTTTCGGATGGACTCCGCTTCGTCCCAAGTCAGCGATTTCGCGTCGTAGAGCGCCGGACCGTACTTCTTTGCAGTCTCGCTGTCCGCCGAGCCGAGGGCGCCCCGCAGCCAGTTCCGGTAGAGCATCGCCTCGGTGGCCGTATCGCTGGCTCGCACGGCGGGTGCGCGCTTGTCGATGCAAGCATCCGGGTTCGGAACCGCACACTTGTCGGCGGGAATGTCCTTGGATGCGGGGCCGACTGCATCGTGTACCACGCCGAGAGTTGTGATAAGTGTGCCGTCGGCGAGGTTCGCTGACTTAACGGGCCACGCGGCCAACGCGGTCACTGCCACCATTACCAGCAACGCCCAGCCGGCTGTGGTCATGGCGTTGCTCATGTCCGACTGGCGCGATCGCCAGAGCAGGTAGAGGCCGACCACGCAGAGTGTGATGATTCCGAAGACGCTGAATACCTTCTGATAGACGGCCTTGGTCGCCTGATCGACTAGGGGGTCGGCCCAACTCCACATTGAACGTGGGTCCCAAGCACGTTCGCGTAGCGCATTCGAAGCGCCCACAATCGCAGTGGCGACCATGAACTCTCCATTGGCGACGGTGTTGCTGAACTTGTAGTCCGGGTGAAGCACCGAGGACGCACATCCGCCCTCGACACGGTAAGTCGTGTAGCCATAGCCAGCGTAGCCGTAATCGCTGTAGTAGCCCTTCGGGCCGGGCTGCTTCGAGGACTCCGGTCGCGAGGCAAACCATCCAGCGAGCCCGGAATCTGGCGCGGTGGGAGTTGGTGGCCGCCAGCAGTTCGCCTCTGACTCGGCAACTTGCTGAAGTTTCTTGACGCAGGCCCGGAAGTCGGCCTGCCACTCCTGGGTCGTGCACAGGTCGGCGCGAGCCTGGGCGGCGGGCGGGGCGGCGGCCGCCGCCTCCGCGCCGATCAGCGGCCAGGTGAGGGTGGCCCCGGCCAGTACGCCGAGGGCGAGCAGGAACGCCATGATCCGTGCCCGTGCCCAAGGGCCTGGGTCAGGGCCCCTAGTCGGCCTGGGGCGGGCCCAGGCGACGACCGGCTGCGTTGGAGATCCGGCCGGATACAACACCGGTATCCGGCCGAGTCTCCGCCTTGCCGGACGCGGCCTGGACTTCGCCTCGGCTCGACCGAGGACCCTGACCCAGGCCCTAGCCATGTCACGCCTCCAGATCCGGCAGGGGGATGCTCGGGAGCACTCCGGCCGCCGCGGCGATCGCGGCGGGCGTCGTGTCGAGGTGGTCCAGCAGCCCTTCGACGTACGAGACGTCGACCCGGACCTTCTGCACCCGCCCGTCGACGTCGCGCATCACGAACTCGCGGAAGCCGAGGCGGGCGGCCGAGCTGGTGTCGGCGGCGGAGAGCGAGGCCAGGGTCGCTTCGTACCCGTCGTTGACCGGCACCCGCAGCAGCCGCAGCGCTTCGGAGGCGATCTCGGCGTCTTCGGCGATCCGGCCGACGAAGACGGTGGAGACGAGATTCTGTACGTCGAGGCCGAGGATGTCGCGCGGGTTCTGGGAGGCGACCAGCGCGGCCAGGTTCCACTTGCGGGAGTCCCGGGCGAGCCGGACGAGGAACGATCGCCCGGACCGCCAGCCCTCCATGAAGTGCGCCTCGTCCAGGCCGACGAGTTTGCGTGACGACATCGACCCGCCGTAGCAGCGGCGGACGGCGAGCCGGTGCGCCGTGTGCAGCATCGGCAGGGCGAGTGCCTCCTCGGCGGACCAGTATTCCCGTTCGATCTTGAGGTCGGGCAGCCGCAGACCGGCCATGGTGATCACGGTGAGCGCCGCGTCGGCGCCGAGCAGACCCTCCGGCGGCCGACCGAAGAAGAGCATGGCCAGCGGCATCTCGGCGGTGTCCAGCAGGAGGTTGGCCAGCTCCTTGCCGGCGTCGTCGTCGAGCTGCCCGAGGCAGCTCACCACGTCGTCCAGTGTGGAGGTCTCCTCGGCGGAAACCTGACGGACCGCGTGCCGGAACAGGGTGGCCGTGGACGCCTCCCGGGCCACCTGCGGCGGCACCAGCATCATGCAGATGTCCTGGACGAGCATCCGCCGCTCGGCCCGGGCGTTGGAGACCGCGATCTCGAACTCCCGGTCACCGGACGCGCCGGCGCCGAACTCAGTGCGCAGCGGCGTCGGGATGAGCGAGTAGGGAGCCAGGGTGCCGTGCTCGGAGCCGGTCAGGTTCAGCACCCGGGAGTACGGCCGCAGCTCCGGCATGGCGCAGAGCCGGGCCAGCGGACCGGACGGGTCGAGCAGGGTCACCTGGACCCCTCGTCGGGCGGCCAGGTAGCCCAGCGCGCCGAGCAGGGTCGACTTGCCGCCGCCCGGCTCCGCCACGAAGACCGCGAGCCCAGAGCGTTCGCGTACCTCCATGGGGAAGTGCAGGTCGAGGAAGACCGGGCGGCGGCAGGTGCCGGCGGTCCGACCGATCAGGTCGCCCCGCCGGTCGCCCACGTTGGAGGCGGCCTGAGGGAGCGCGGCGGCGAGCAGCGGCACCGGCATCCGGCGGACGTAGCCGGTGTTGGCGATCGGCTCGCCGGGGATGAACTCGCGGGCCAGCCAGTCCTGGTTCTTGGGGTGCTGGAGCGAGATGCGCAGTTCCCGGGAGTAGAGCTGGATGAGCCGGCGGGCCCGCTCCAGGCACTCCTCCCTGGTCCGGCCGCCGACCGCGATGCGGTGCCAGCCGTGGGCGCGGGCCGAGTCGACCGGCAGCCCGGTGGTCATCTCGTCGCCGATCACCAGTGCCCGCTTGGCCAGCCGCTCCAGCTCGGGCGGCGCGTCGATGCCGTGCTCGGCGTAGTCGAGCTGCTGGGAGCGGATCATCCGCAGCCGGTGTTCGAGATTGCGGAACGAGTCGCCGGAGCCGAGGATGTCGACCCGGGTGGAGATCTCCATCGGCCAGGGCAGCCGCTCGTGGAAGTGCAGCCACGGC
This sequence comes from Micromonospora sp. NPDC049301, assembly GCF_040678715.1. Taxonomy (NCBI): domain Bacteria; kingdom Bacillati; phylum Actinomycetota; class Actinomycetes; order Micromonosporales; family Micromonosporaceae; genus Micromonospora; species Micromonospora sp. NPDC049301. Next base: position 137,245 of record NZ_JBFAQO010000008.1, read on the forward strand.
TCGTGCCGTTCCGGGATCTCCAGTGGCTCCATCCGACCGACGGCGAGCACGGCGACGTGCCGTTCCTCGCCGGTCATCCGGTTGACCAGCTTCACGGTCGAGCCGTACGGGGTGCGGTAGCGCTCGACCTGCTCGGTCAGGGCGAGCAGGTCACCGCGCTCCCACTGCCCGTTGGTCACCGGGGAGAGCGTGCCCGGAGGTGCCATGCACAGCGCCACCGAGCGGTAGAGCAACCACTCCAGCTCCTGTGCGGTGACCCGTCGGCCCCGCATGCCGAACGCGCCGAGCACCTCGTCGAACTGTTCCACGGTGCGGCCCAGCTTGCGGCGCTCGCCGTCGGCGGTGCCCCGCCCGAAGGTGCGCAGCAGCCGCTCGGTGAGCGAGTCGCCGAGGGAACGGCGGGCGAAGGTGACACCGAGGTAGGTCTGCCCCTCGGCGTGGTTGACCGCCATCAGGTGCCGCTGGGCGGCGACCAGGTGGTCGGCCCAGCCGGTGGTGCCGGGCACGTCGGGCAGCGGTGCCGGGGTGTGCGCGTCGATGGTGCGCGCCCACTCGTCGGCTGGGAACGGCCGGGTGGTGCGGCGCAGGTGCAGCCGGAAGCCGGCCAGGCCGGCGTACTGCTCGGAGATCGCCGAGAGCAGCGCCTCGCGTTCGGCGTCCGGCCGGAAGGCCCAGCGCACCTCGGGCAGCCAGTACCAGGCTGTGACCGTGTTCGGGGTGAAGGTGAGGTGGCCGGCGATCTCGGTGATGGCCAGTTCGACCGACGGGTCCCGGTCCCCAAATTTGATCTTCGGGGCGCGGACCCGGGTCGGGCGGGTCGGCCGGTCCTGCCGACTCGCGGCGCGCTGCCGGGGTGCGACGACGTCGCGCCCGGCCGGCGGGGCGCCGCCCGGCGCGGACCGGTCCGCGCCGGTGCCGCGGCGCGGAGCACGCTCCAGAGCCGGCCGGTCCGTCGGTGCGGCGCTGGCCGGCCGACCTGCCGGGGCCGCCGGCCCCCCGGCCGTCGGTCGGGAGAGCGGTGCGCCGCCGGCCGGTTGGGCCGCCGGACCATTCGAGGCGGTCGGCGCGCCGGTGGACGGGGCCGGCTCGTTCGCCGGGAGCAGCATCGGCAGCCGGTCGCCGGCCTGGTGCGGCACCCGGGACTCGCTGGGCGGATTGCCGCCGGCGCGCCTCGGCTCGACGGGCCGTGCACCGCTGGCCGGCGCGTCGTCGGAGGTCCATGGTGGTTCCAGCTCGGGTGCCCGGTCCGGTGCGCGGCGGGCCGGCCGGGGCGGGGCGGCAGCGGACGGCTGCTGCTGCGGGATCGCCGGCTGCTCGCGGGGCGGGCCCGCCGGCACGGCCCGCGTCGTGCCGGGCCGGGACGCGCCGAAGAGATCCAGGAACGGGGAGTCGATGTCCGCGTTCTCGCCGGCCGACACCGCGCTGGGCTCGGCGGGCGGCGTGCGGCGGGGCACCGGTCGGGGGGCCTGGAAGACGCCGACCGAACCGTGCCCGGGCGAGGTCACCAGCGCGGGATCGAGCGCCACCTCGTCCTCGGGGTCGGTGTAGTCGACTGACTGCGCACGGTGACCAGCCGGCGCGGCCGGACGGCCGGCCGGGGAACCCGGCGTGGAAGAGCGACTCATGCGACCGCCTCACCCGCGTCGTGCGACGGACCGATCGGCGTACGCCCGGTCATGCCAGCTCCTCCCGGATCCTGATCCGGCTGCCGACCAGCCGCGGATCGCGCTGCTCGATCGCCGGCTCCCGGGTGCGTCGCCAGTCGGTCAGCGCGGTGCGGATGACCACCCGCGCAGGCCGGTCCGGGTCGACGTGCCGGAAGATGAAAGACGTGGTCACGATGGCGAGCGCGATCTCCCAGGCGGGGAAGAGCTCGACCGTCAGCGTGAACAGCCAGTGGATGAACATGTAGAGGGGGACGAGCAGCATGAAGAGCCCGTACTGGGCGTACGGCAGGTGGACCGGAAGGGTGTAGCCGGGCGGCCCGAGGTAGACCAGGCGGGCCCGGTAGATGTCGTCGTCGGTGCGCAGCCGCATCTGGGAACGCGCCTACTCGAAGATCAGATCGATCAGGTAATCGCCGACGAAGAAGAGTGTGGCCGCGCCGGCGATGAAGGCCAGCCCGACGATGGCGATCGCGGAGCTGGTCAGCACCTTGGAGATCTCGCCCCGGCTGGCCCGCCCGATGAAGATGACACCCAGGACGGCGAGCAGGATTGGCGCGATCTTGCTGGCGAAGAAGGTGACCACACTGTTGGTGTCGATCCCCTTCGGTGCCGGCTCGGCGAGCGGAGCTGACGCCAGGGTGGAGAGCGCGTGGGCGACGCCGGACGACGCCGTCTCCATGAGCTCGAAGGCGATCACTGGAACCTCCCCATATCGCGGCCGGCGGTGCCGCGGCGGTGCAGTAGGCAAGCCTGGCGGGAAATGTGCTCACAGGGCGCAGCGTTCTCGACCCTGTGTTCGTTACTCACCACGGAGAGTGGTGAGCTTTGGGCGGTTTTTCCCCGCTTCGGCCCTCCCTCCAGGCTTCGCCATCTCGATGCTGGCCAATTCCAAAGCGTACGGGCCGCCCCGGATTGCGACAAGCCGCGAAGGGACTGCCTGATACTGCCTGGACGACCGATCGTACACCTGTTCCAATGCGCACGTCAGGGATGGTGATCGAGGGTCGACCCGGGCTGGTCGGGTCCGCCGCGACCACCGGTACCGTCTAGTCGTGACCGATCTGGTGCGGGCCCCGGGCCCGGTGGTGATGGGCGTCCTCAACGTCACGCCGGACTCCTTCTCCGACGGCGGACGGTACGCCGACCTCGGCTCTGCCGTCGGACATGGCGTCCGTCTGCGCGACGCCGGTGCGCACCTGGTCGATGTCGGCGGTGAGTCGACCCGCCCGGGCGCCGAACGGATCGACGCGGCGACCGAGGCCGACCGGGTGCTGCCGGTCATCCGCGAGCTGACCGCCGCCGGCGTGCCGGTCAGCATTGACACCAGCCGCGCCCGGGTGGCCGAGGCCGCGCTGGGCGCTGGCGCGGTCGTCGTCAACGACGTCTCCGGCGGACTGGCCGACCCCGACATGGCGCGGGTGGTCCGCGACGCCGGCTGCCCCTGGGTGCTGATGCACTGGCGTGGACACTCCCGCGAGATGCGCGACCTGGCCAGCTACACCGACGTGGTGGCCGACGTCCGGGCCGAACTGGCCCAGCGGATCGACGCGGCGCTGGCCGCCGGGGTGGCCGCCGACCGCATCGTCATCGACCCCGGCCTCGGCTTCGCCAAGACCGCGGCGCACAACTGGGAGCTCAGCGCCCGGCTGCCGGAGCTGCTCGACCTCGGGTATCCGCTGCTCTTCGGCGCCAGCCGCAAGTCCTACCTCGGCCGCTTGCTCGCCGCACCGGACGGGACGCCGCGATCCACCGCGCAGCGGGAGGCGGCGACCGTCGCCACCAGCGTGCTCGCGGTCGCGGCGGGCGCCTGGGGGGTACGCGTGCACGACGTGCGGGCCACCGCCGACGCGCTCGCCGTCTGGGTCGCCACCGGCAGACCGCGGATGGCCGCCGCCTGTGCTGGTCACGAGCGAGAGGGGAAGCGATGACCGACCGGATCCAGCTGACCGGCCTGCGGGCCCGGGGGCGGCACGGGGTGTACGACTTCGAACGGGTCCAGGGACAGGACTTCGTCGTCGACGCCGTGCTGGAGATGGACCTCGCCCCGGCCGCCACCACCGACGACGTCACCTTCACCGTCCACTACGGCGAGTTGGCCGAACGCCTGGTCGCGGTGGTGACCGGCGAGCCGGTCAACCTGATCGAGACCCTCGCCGACCGGCTGCTCGCGGTGTGCCTGGCCGACGAGCGGGTCGCCAGCGCCACCGTCACCGTGCACAAGCCGGAGGCGCCGGTGCCGCACACCTTCACCGACGTGGCCGTCACCATGACCCGGGCGCGTGCCCGGTGACCCGGGCCGTGCTCTCGCTCGGCAGCAACCTGGGCGACCGGCTGGGCCACCTGCGTACCGCCGTCGCCACGCTCGGTGACAGCGTGCTGGTCCTATCCGGCGTGTACGAGACTCCACCGTGGGGTGACGCCGATCAGCCCGCGTACCTCAACGCGGTGCTGCTGGCCCAGGACGACGCCGCCACCCCACGCGACTGGCTGGAGCGGGCGCGGGCCGCGGAGCGCGCGGCCGGCCGGGTCCGCGACCCGCAGCGGCGGTTCGGGCCGCGCACCCTCGACGTGGACGTGATCGCGGTCTGGGGTGACGACGACGAGCCGGTGCTCAGCGACGATCCCGAGCTGACCCTGCCGCACCCCCGGGCGCACCTGCGCGCGTTCGTGCTGCGACCGTGGATCGACATCCAGCCGTACGGACGGCTGCCCGGTCACGGCTGGCTGACCGACCTGCTCACCACCGGTCCGGCCGCGGACGACGCGCTGGATCTGCGCCCCCGACCGGAACTGGCGTTAGAGTCGACGGCATGACCGAGCGGAGCCGGCCGGCATGACGCAGGCGAAGTCCCCACGACCGGGCGGGCCGGGCCCCGACCGGTCACGGATGGGCCCCACCCGGATCTCCACCCTGGTCGTGGCCGCCCTGGCCGCGGCGGCGGTGGCCTGGCTGCTGATCAGCACCCTCTACTACAGCGGCATCCCGCGGCTGCCCTGGCTGCCGGTGGTGACGCTCGCCGCGCTCGCCGTGCTGGAGGCGTACGCCGCGATCAACACGCGGGGGCGGATCGAGCGCAAGCCCGGCCGCGATCCGGTCAACCCGCTGCTGGTCGCCCGGCTCGTGGTGCTGGCCAAGGCGTCGGCCCTGGCCGCGGCCATCTTCGCCGGCTTCTATGCCGGGCTCACCGGCTGGCTCTTCGTCGAGACCACCCGGGCCGCCACGGAGGATCGACCGGCCGCCGGGTTCGGCCTCCTCGCCTCGCTGGCGTTGGTGGGCGCCGCGCTCTGGCTCGAGCGTTCCTGCCGGGTGCCGGAGCGCCCGGACGACGAGCGCGAGCCCGACCAGCGCGAGAGCCACCCCGGCCAGCGCTGACAGGGGGTTACGCCCGGCTCCGGGCGCGGGTACGGTGCCTGCGATCGGAGAGCAACGGCCGCCCCGGTCCGTCCCCGCACGGGACCGGGGACGGCCGGCCACTGGGGAGGCGGCGTCATGGGGTACGAAGAAGCGGGCCGGGACGGGCTCCTCGAGCCCTCGTCCGGGGTGCCCGCCGCCGTTCTCGAGAACGTCTTCGACGACCCCAGTCAGGGCGAGCCCGGCCGGGACCGGGTCGGCGTGCACCTGGGATGGGAGATCCTGCTGCTGGCCGGCCTCGCCACCCTGGGCTGGCTGCTCTGGCGGGCCGACTCGGACGTGCTGCGCGGCGACAACCTGCGCACCCTGCTGGTCGACGTGGTCGGGCTCGGGCTGCTCGCCCTCGCCGCCGGGCTGAGCCTGCGTACCGCCGCGCCGAACCTGGCTGTCGGGCCGGTCGCGGTCGCCGCCGCCCTGCACTACGCGGAGCAGGGCGACCAGGGGCTGGCGGCGTCCGTCGGGCCGGCCGTCGCGGTCGCCGCGCTGGGCGGGCTGGCGCTGGCGCTGGTCGTGGTGGTGCTGCACGTGCCGGGCTGGGCGGCCAGTCTCGCCGGTGCGGCCGGGGTGGTGGTGTACATCGAACGCCGGTCGGCGCCCGTGCTGGTGCAGGGCGACTTCGACCCCGGGCGGAGCGCTGGTTACCTGTTCGCCGGGTTCGCCGCGGTGGCGGTCCTCGGCGGGCTGTTCGGGGCAATCCGGGCGATCCGCCGGCTGGTCGGCCGGTACCGGCCGATCGCCGATCCGGCCCGTCGCCGGGGCGTGGTGGCCGCCGTGGTCACCGCGTTCGCGCTGGTCGGCTCCACGGTGCTCGCCGCGCTCGCCGGCGTGCTGCTCGCCGCCAACGGCCCCGACCCGGTCGCACCCGACCCCGGGCTGGACTGGACGGTGCTGGCGATCGGGGTGGCCCTGCTCGCCGGCACCAGCGCGTACGGCCGTCGGGGCGGACTGTTCGGCACCCTGCTGGCGGTGGGCCTGGTCAGCGTCTTCCAGGCGTACGCGAGGGTGCGCGGCTGGTCGTTCGACCACTGGACGGTCGGCGGGGTCGCGCTCGGCGTCGGCCTGCTCGTCACCCGGTTGGTCGAGACGTTCGGACGGCCCCGGGCGGGCAGCACCGAGACGCCCGAGCCGGTCGGCGACGGCGCGATCAGCACGGGCTGGGCGGTGCCACGTTCGCAGCCGGTCGACAACTGGCCTTCCACCCTGCCGACGCCGGCCGCGCCGCAACCGGTCGAACCGTGGCGGGATCCGCGCTGGGAGGACAGCCCGCGCCGGTGGGACGACGGCGAGCGGTGAGCCGTGCCGCGTCCGCCGGGCCGGAGCTGATCTCGACCGTTAGGCTCGGCGGCATGACCGACACACCTGCCGCCACCCCCGGCGGATCCTCGTTCGAGGAGCTCGACGCGCTGTCCACCGAGGAACTGCGGGAGCGGGCGTTCGCCCTGGCCCGGGAGCGCCGTGACGTGGAGTTCTACTGGTCGGTGCTGCGACACCTGCCGAACGCGGACGAGGCCGCGGTGCTGGACGGCGCGCCGAACTCGATCGGTCCGATCATCGACGAGGCCAACGCGCTGTGGCGGGAGCTGACCGGTCACGGCTACGAGGAGTCGGCGCCGCTGCTGCGGGCCGCCTTCATCGACTACCTGGTGAAACACTGAGCCGGTCGAGGCAGCCCAGGTCCGCCCGATCGGTCGGCTCGCGCCCTGGGCGGGTCATGGGGCTCTTCCACCGCACCGGCCCGGTCAGCCGCTACGGGACGGCCGCCGGCACCGGCGCGCTCGCCGTACTGCTGCTGGTCGGCATCTGTGGCAGCCCGGCGTACACCGGTTGGGCCGGCACGCCGGCCACCCCGGACTCGGCCGGTGGTTACTACCTGCGCCTGCTCGCCTGGCCCGCCTGGCGGCTGGACGCGGACGGGCAGCCCGGCGGGTTGCTCGCCGGCGACCTGCGGGCCGTCATGCTGGTGGTCCTCGCGGTGGCGCTGCTCTATCTGCTGCCGGCCGCCCAGGTGGCCCGGGTGCCCAGCCCGGTCAGCCAGTTCTTCTCCGGCTGGGCCGCGTACGTGCTGGCCGGTGGGCTCGCCGCCGTGCTGGCGACGCCGTTCGGCCCGGACCCGTCGCTGCTGGGCGCATTGCAGGACGCCAGCGCGGGCGCCAGCTACGGCTTCCTCTCCGGTTGGATCATCGGGACCGCGAGCCTCGGCGGCCGGGCCTGACCCGACCGCGTTGGCCGGGTGGGTCAGCTCGGCACGCGGCCGAGGTCGAGCAGGCTCTGCCGGCTGAGCGCGCCCACGGGTCGACCGCCGTCGGTCACCACGAGCCGGTCCCGTCCCGAGGTGAGCAGGACCGCCAGCGCGTCGTACGCGGAGCCGTCCAGCGGCACGGTGGGCAGGTCCGCCGCCGCGTCGCCGGGCACCGGCTCCAGGGCGTCCCGGTCGAGTTGGGTGACGGCCAGCCGGCGGATGCCCCGGTCGGCGCCGACGAACTCACGCACGAACGGGGTGGCGGGCGCGCCGAGCAGGGCGGCCGGCGTGTCGTACTGCTCCAGGTGACCGCCCTGGGAGAGCACCGCGATCCGGTCGCCGAGCCGGACCGCCTCGTCGAGGTCGTGCGTGACCAGCAGGATCGTCTTGCGGACCTCGGCCTGGAGGCGGAGGAACTCCTCCTGGAGGCGGGCCCGGACGATCGGGTCGACGGCCGAGAACGGCTCGTCCATCAGGAGCACCACCGGGTCGGCGGCGAGCGCACGGGCCACTCCGACCCGCTGTCGCTGCCCGCCCGACAGTTCGTGCGGGTAGCGGCGGCCGAACTGGGCCGGATCCAGCCCGACCAGGTCGAGCAGCTCGTCGACCCGGGCCCGGGTCTTCTCCCGGGACCAGCCCAGCAACCCGGGCACGGTGGCCACGTTCGCCCGGACGGTCTGGTGTGGAAACAGCCCGACGTTCTGGATCACGTAGCCGATCCGGCGGCGCAGCCGCACCGGGTCGACGTCGGTGACGTCCTCGTCGCCGAGCATGATCCGCCCGGCGGTCGGCTCGATCAGCCGGTTGACCATGCGCAGCACCGTCGACTTGCCGCAGCCGGACGGGCCGATCAGCACCACCAGCTCGCCGGCCTTCACCTCCAGGCTGAGATCCCGGACGGCCTCGGTGCCGTTCGGGTAGCGCTTCTGGATGCCCTGAAGGGAGATCGACGCCGCGCGAGGGGCCTGGGCCCCGCTGGCAGCCTCCGGGGTAACGTCCACGTATGTCCTTCCGCCTGAGCTACCGGGCCGACCCGGGTAACCCCTGGTTCTCCTGGCAGTACGTGCGGGACAACTCTGACACGATCCTCGCGGCGGTGCGTGAACACGCCTCCCTCACCGGGCGCGCGGTGCTGATCGCGGTGCTGATCGCCCTGCCGTTGTCCGTGGTCGCGTACTGGTTCCGCCCGCTGGCCGGGCCGATCCTCGGCGTCACCGGCGTGATCTACACCATCCCGTCGCTGGCGCTGTTCGCGTTCATCGCGCCCTACCTGGGCACCGGCGCCACCACCGTGCTGGTCGGCCTGGTCCTGTACGCGCTGCTGCTGATCGTCCGCAACGTGGTGGCGGGGCTGAACCAGGTGCCGCCCGAGGTCCGCGAGGCCGCCGAGGGCATGGGCTACGGCCGGTGGGGCCGGCTGTTCCGGATCGACCTGCCGCTGGCGATCCCGGGCATCATGACCGGGGTGCGACTGGCCACCGTGTCGACGGTCGCCCTGGTCACCGTGGGTGTGCTGGTGGGGCACGGCGGGCTCGGTCAGCTGATCTTCGCGGGCTTCCAGAACAACCTCTACAAGGCCGAGATCATGACCGGCACGGTGCTCAGCGTGGCGCTCGCCGTGCTGCTGGACCTGCTGCTCGTCCTGGTCGGCCGGCTGGTCACCCCCTGGTCCGCCCGGGGTGCCCGATGAGCGTCGCGGCGAGCCCGGTCCAGCAGGCGGTGCAGTGGCTCAACGACCCGCTGAACTGGACCAACCCCGGCGGCATCCTGGACCGGCTCGGCGAGCACCTGACGATCTCCGCCGCGGCGGTGGCGCTCGGCTGCCTGGTGGCCTGGCCGCTCGGGCTCTGGCTGGGGCACACCGGCCGGGGTGGTGGCCTGGTGGTGCTGGTGTCCAACGCCACACTGGCCATCCCCACCCTCGCGCTGCTGACCATCCTGCCGCTGACCTTCCTCGGTTTCGGCCGTACGCCGGTGGTGGTGGCGCTGGCCGTCTTCGCCGTCCCGCCGCTGCTGGCGAACGCGTACACCGGTGTACGCCAGGCGGACCTGGAGGCGCTCGACGCGGCCCGCGGGATGGGCCTGTCCGGCGGGCAGGTGCTGCGGCGGGTGGAGCTGCCGCTCGCGGTGCCCTACCTGGCCGCCGGATTCCGGACCGCCGCCGTGCAGGTGATCGCCACCACTGCGTTGGCCTCGTTCGTCAACGGCGGCGGGCTCGGCGAGATCATCCGCACCGGGTTCGGCCTGAGCATCGCCGCGGGCGGCGGTCAGATCCTGGCCGGCGGCGTGCTGGTGGCCGGGCTCGCGCTGCTGGCCGAGGTCCTTCTCGGCAGCGTCGAACGGCTGGTCACCCCCCGTCCGCTGCGGCGCGGCCGGCAGCACACCGGGCGGCCCCGGCCCGCCGACGCCACCGGCCGAGCCTGACCCGCCCCGCCCGTTCGGCGGGTGATCCGTCCGGGTGAGCCGTCGCGGAAGCACCGATCGGCGGCGGGTCGTTCGGTGACGATGGGGTGACGAAGTCCATCTCAGGTTGTCGGTCGGTTGCGGAGGATGTTGGGTGGACATTCGCGGGCGTCCGACAGTCAGGATCGCCCGTCGGACACGCGGCCGGCCCGGGACGGGTCGCGCCGGGACACGGAAGGCGGGCACATGCGCGCACGTACACGTCTGGCGATCGGTGCGATCGGCGCCGTCGCCGCGGCAGGGCTCCTGACCGGGTGCGGGGACGCCGGCTCGTCCGGCACCGACGCGCCCCAGCAGGGCGCCTCGGGCGCCGGGTGCGCCCCGGTCGCCGGGCAGCAGCTCATCGCTCTCCAGGACGACAAGAAGCTCCAGAACTCCGACAACGTCATTCCGGCGGTCAACAGCAAGGCGGCCAACCCGCAGCTGATCGCCGCACTGGACAAGGTCTCGGCCGCGCTCGACACGCCGAAGCTGATCCAGCTCAACAAGGCCGTCAACGACGACCGCAAGACCCCCAAGGTGGCGGCGGAGGAGTTCGCTTCCGCCAACAACCTCACCGCGGGCATCGCCAAGGGTCCGGGCGGCGAGATCGTGGTGGGTGCCGCGAACTTCGCCGAGAGCCAGACGCTGGGCGAGCTGTACCGGATCGCGCTCACCGCCGCCGGCTACCAGGTCAAGGTGCAGCAGATCGGCAACCGCGAGCTCTACGAGCCGGCGCTGGAGAAGGGCGAGATCCAGGTCGTCCCGGAGTACGCGGCGACGATGGCGGAGTTCCTCAACACGAAGGCCAACGGCGCCAACCCCCCGCCGGTCTCCTCGCCCGACATCAACACCACGGTGACCGCGCTCAAGGCCGAGGGCGACAAGGTGGGCATCACCTTCGGCACCCCGGCCGCCGCGCAGGACCAGAACGCCTTCGCGGTCACGCAGGCGTTCGCCGACAAGTACGGCGTGCGGACCCTGTCCGAGCTGGCCGCGAAGTGCTCCGGCAAGGCGACCGTGCTGGGTGGCCCGCCGGAGTGCCAGCAGCGTGCGTTCTGCAAGCCGGGCCTCGAGAAGACGTACGGGCTCTCGGTGGGCTCGTTCTCCTCCCTGGACCAGGGCGGGCCGCTGACCAAGAACGGGCTGCGCACCGGCACCATCAGCGTCGGCCTGATCTTCTCGTCGGACGGCGCCTTCGCCACCAGCTGAGCCACCTCGTGGCGTGCTGACGACGCCCTCGCCCCCACCCGGGGGCGGGGGCGTCCGCGCGTCCCGGGACCCCGTTCCCTCGGCTGGGGATCCTCGGTAGGCTGCAGAGCCATGCCAGCCCCGGTCGCCCCCGATGCCCGGCGTCAACCGCCGCTGCTGACCATGCTCTTCTGGGCCGGCGTGGCTCTCGCGCCGGTGGCGGCGCTGATCCTGCTGGTCGCGGACGGTAACGGCCCGCTGCGCTTCGCGGCGGTGCTCGCCATCCTGGCGGTGGTGCTGATCGGTCTCTCCATCGCGTTGCGGCCCGACGGCGAGGACGCCTCGGCGCGGGCCGATGAGCTGCTGGACGAGATCGAGGAGCTCCGCCGGGAGTTGCGCGCCGAGATCGTCGCCGCCGCCCAGCGCGGTAACCAGGCGCTCGACCAGGCACAGCGGGCCCAGGAGGGCGTCGTCGCCGTCCGCCGCCGCCTCGACGCCAGCGGCGCCGCGCTCGCTGGTGCCGCCCCCGCCGCCGAACCGGCGGGCGCCGGCCGGGCGCGGGTGTCGGCCGGCGAGCCGGTGGGCGATGCTCCGGTCGCCCGGAGCCGCGTGTCGGTGCCCGGCGACGCTCCTGCCGGCCGAAGCCGGGTGTCGGGCCCGGAGGACGCCGCCGCCCGGTGGAGCCGCCCCGAGCGCGCGGACGACGACGAGCCGGCGTACCACCGGGCTGCCCCCGACGCCGGCACCGAGCCGCCGGCCAGCGGCGGGCTCTACGGCGCGGAGCCACCGGCCGCCGGGTACGGCGGTGAGCGACCGGCCGCCGGGTACGGCGCGGAACGACCGGCCGCCGCCGGGTACGGCTCCGTGCCCCGCCCTCGTGAGCACGACCGACCCGAGTCGGTGCACCGCCCGGTCGGCGTGGTGCGGCACACCGAGACGGTGCACGTCACCACCCGGCACACCGTCGTGGACGGCGGTCCGGCCGAGCCGGGTGGGCGGTACGGCGGCGGGTACGCCGGCCAGTGGACCGCGCCGGCGCAGGAGTGGACCCGGGGCGGTGGCGCGGAGGAGCGTTCCCGCCCGGCGGACCGCTCCTGGGGTGAGCCGGAGGAGCCGGGGTACGCCGACGACCGTGCCCGCCCCACCGACGACCGCTTCCGGGGCGCGCAGCCCGCGACCCGGGGTGAGCCCGGCTGGACGGCCCGCCGCGACGAGCCGGAGTGGACCGATCCACGCGACGCGTACGCCCAGCCCGACGAGCCCGGCTGGGGGGCCCGGCCGCAGCACGTCGCGGATCGGCCGCAGCCGGATTCGTGGGAGGACCCCGACGACCGCGGCTGGTCCGAGCAGCGGGAACCCGACCGGGCGACCGCCACACCGGGGCCGGCCCTGCGGGCGGACGACACCGGTGAGTACTGGTCGCAGCTGCGGGCCGGTGACCGGTGGGCGGCCGTACGCGACGACGACAACGGTCGGGAGTTGCGGGTCGGGGAGCGCCGCGCGGAGGTGCACGCCGACGCCACGGGCACCGAGTACCGGGTGGCCGACCGCTGGGCCTCCGTCCGGCACGAGGAGCCCCGCCGGCACGAGGATGCGCGCCGGCACGAGGATGCGCGCCGCTACGACGAGTCGCGGCGGCACGACGAGCGGGAGCCGTACCACCGGGACGAGCCGGCGCGCCGGCACGACCGCGACGGCGGGTGGCGGGACGAACCGGCGGGCCGGCCGGCGCTGCCGGTGGGCGGCGTGCCGGTGCCGGAGGAGTGGCGCCCGCCACGCCAGCGCGGCCACCAGGCGGAGCCCGCACCGGAGCGGGCCGGCCGGCGCCGGGTCGACGAGCGGTACGGCTACCCGCCGCAGGACGACGTGCCGCGCGCCGGCGGCGCCCCGGTCACCGACCGGTGGCGTTGACCCTGCCCGTCCGGCTCACTTGTCGATGTCGCCCACCACGAAGAACATCGAGCCGAGGATGGCGATCAGGTCCGGCACCAGACAGCCGGGAAGCAGGGTGGCCAGCGCCTGCACGTTGGCGTACGAGGCGGTGCGCAACTTCAACCGCCAGGGCGTCTTCTCACCGCGGGACACCAGGTAGTAGCCGTTGATGCCGAGCGGGTTCTCGGTCCAGGCGTAGGTGTGCCCCTCCGGCGCCTTGAGCACCTTCGGCAGCCGGGTGTTGATCGGCCCGGTCAGCCGGTCCACCCGGTCCAGGCATTGCTCCGCGAGGTCCAGCGAGGCGTACACCTGGTCGAGCAGCACCTCGAAGCGGGCGTGGCAGTCGCCGGCGGTGCGGGTGACCACCGGCACGTCCAGCTGGTCGTAGGCCAGGTAGGGATCGTCGCGGCGCAGGTCCAGGTCGAGCCCGGAGGCCCGGGCCACCGGCCCGGACGCGCCGAACGCGGCGGCGTCCGCGGCGGAGAGCACCCCGACGCCCACCGTCCGGGCCAGGAAGATCTCGTTGCGCCGGATCAGGTGATCCAGGTCGGGGAGCCGCCGGCGTACCTCGCCGATCGCCGCACGGGCCCGGCCGGTCCAGCCGTAGGGCACCTCCTCCTTGAGCCCGCCCACGCGGTTGAACATGTAGTGGATGCGGCCGCCGGAGACCTCCTCCATCACCGCCTGGATGGTCTCCCGCTCCCGGAAGGCGTAGAAGACCGGCGTGATCGCGCCGATCTCCAGCGGGTAGGAGCCGAGGAACATCAGGTGGTTGAGCACCCGGTTGAGCTCCGCGAGGGCCATCCGCAGCCAGGTGGCCCGCTCCGGCACCTCCATGCCCATCAGCCGCTCCACCGCGAGCACGACACCCAGCTCGTTGGAGAACGCCGAGAGCCAGTCGTGCCGGTTGGCCAGCACGATGATCTGCCGGTAGTCGCGCACCTCGAAGAGCTTCTCCGCGCCCCGGTGCATGTAGCCGACGATCGGTTCGCAGGCGATCACGCGCTCGCCGTCGAGCACCAGCTTCAGCCGCAGCACGCCGTGCGTGGAGGGGTGCTGCGGGCCGATGTTCAGCACCATGTCGGTGCCGAGCTGCTGACCGCCGGTGCCGGCGACCAGGCCGGCCCCGGTGCCGACGGTCAGTTCACGGAGGTCCCCGGCGTCGGTGGTCATGCCCGTCATCGTGCCACGGCCGGCCCGAGCGGGATGCCGACCGGTTGCCGCAGCCACCAGTGCCCGCCGAGCCCGGCCGGGTCGGTCAGCTCCGCCGCCGCCGACGCGGCGGCCAGCGCCCGCACGTACCCCGCCGGGTCGGTGCCGGCCAGGCTCAGCGGCGGTCGGCCGCCGTCGGCCCCGAGCGCCCGCAGCGCCTCCCGCTGCGAGACCAGGGAGTACGCACACCGGGCGACCGCCGCACCGGCGGAGGCGACGGAGTCCATGGCCACGTGCACGGTCACGTCGGCCGACCCGTCCGGCACCGGCGGCACCTGCCGCCCAGCCCGGTACCCGGTCAACGTCCCGTCCACCGGTCGCGCCTCCCGCAGGTGCCCGTAGTCGACGGCCAGCGCCATGCCGCGCTCGATGCTGCTCACCGCGCGCGCCCAGGCGTCGTCCCTGGTCCGCCCGATCTCGGCTCGCACGTGGTCGCTGTGGGGGGTTTCCGGGCAGCCCGGCCGGCTCCGGGCGGTCAGGCTCGATCCCTGCGCCGGCCGGGCTGTGGGCCACCACGTCGTCAGCCAGTCGAGATCATCGGGGCGGACCAGCTTACCGATCGTTTCCGCGCCGCTCTCGGGGTCGACCAGCACGTACCGCCAGCCGTCCTCGGTGTGCACCGCCACGTCCAGCGGGACGTTGTCCAACCACTCGGTGCCGATCAACAGTCCGTTGATCCCCGCCGGGATCTCGGACACCCAGCCGATCTCCTCGGGCAGATGCTCGGGTCGGGGTGCCAACTCGACTGCCGTGAATCGCACCCGTTCGGCAAGCGTGGGGCCAACGGCGACCGGCGACGGCTCGTCGGGCGAGCGGCGGGCGTCCCCCATCGCGAGCCCGCCGCGCATCAGGCCGTGCAGGAGTTCCCCGCGTCCAGCGCCGACGTCGACCACGTCGAGCCGGTCCGGATGGTCGAGAGCCGAGTCGACCTGCGCGAGAAGGCGCAGCAGTGCGCTGGTGAACGCGGGCGAGGCGTGCACGCTGGTGCGGAAGTGGTCGGCTGGCCCGGTGCCGGCGACGAAGAAGCCGCCCGGCCCGTAAAGGGCTCTGGCCATGGCGTCCCGCCAGGCGATCGACATTCGGTTCACTCCGAGTCCAGGGTGCGTCACGATCATCTGCGGCATCTCGCTCGGCACCGGAGGGGTGCGCGGTGATCGATTGATGAAAAGTAGGTCAGAAACGATCCCGGCACCTACTTTTCGTCATTTGATCAAGGCGGGAGCGCCTGGAGCGGCCCGGGGAGGTTGCCGGGCCGCCGTGGTGCCAGGGGGTCTTCCTTCGGTGGTGAAGGTTTTCACAATGCTTGTCCCGGTTCGGCGGGCCGGGCGCATACTTGCGATCGACCGGTACCCCTTCTCGAGGACTGGATCGTCGTCATGAGCGCACCGTTGCGCCCGCGTCCGGCCGCCCCGTACGGGCCCGCCGCACCGCGGGATCGCGCCGTCACCGGCGCCCCGGCTGCCGTCACCCCCCGCGTGCTCACCGTCGGTGTCGTCGGCGCCGGCCGGGTCGGCGCCGTGCTGGGCGCCGCACTCGCCGCCGCTGGCCACCAGGTGGTCGCCGTCGCCGGCGGCTCCGGAGCCAGCCGGGCCCGGCTCGCCCTGCTGCTGCCCGAGGTGCCCCGCCGCCCGGCCGCCGCCGTCGCCCAGGCCGCCGCCGATCTGCTGGTGATCGCGGTGCCGGACGACGCGCTGGCCGGAGTGGTCGCCGACCTCGCCGACCGGGGCGCGTTGCACCCGGGCCAGGTGGTCGCGCACACCTCCGGCGCGCACGGGCTGGCCGTGCTGGCGCCCGCCGCCGCGGTGGGCGCCCGGCCGCTCGCCCTGCACCCCGCCATGACCTTCACCGGTACGCCGGACGACCTCGCCCGGCTGGCCGGCATCTCGTACGGCGTGACCGCCCCGACGGAGCTGCGTCCGCTGGCCGCCCGACTGGTCGCCGACCTGGGCGGCGTGCCCGAGTGGGTGGGCGAGACGGACCGCCCGCTGTACCACGCCGCGCTGGCGCACGGCGCGAACCACCTGGTGACCCTGGTGAACGAGGCGACCGACCGGCTGCGTGACGCCGGGGTGGCCCGGCCGGAGAAGGTGCTCGCCCCGCTGCTGCGGGCCGCGCTGGAGAACGCGCTGCGGCTCGGCGACGACGCGCTGACCGGTCCGGTCTCCCGGGGCGACGCGGGCACCGTCCAGCGGCACCTGGCCCGGTTGGCGGCCACCGCCCCGGAGTCCGTCCCCGCCTACCTGGCGCTGGCCCGGCGTACCGCCGACCGGGCGATCGCCGCCGGCCGGCTGCGGCCGGTGGACGCGCAGTCGCTGCTCGGGGTGCTCGCCGACAGCGGGAGAGAGGTGGCGGCATGACGCAGCTCGTGCACACCCGCGCCGACCTGGCCGAGGCCCGGGCCGCCCTGAAGGGCACGGTCGGCGTGGTGATGACCATGGGTGCCCTGCACTCCGGGCACGAGACGCTGGTGCGCGCGGCCCGGGAGCAGGCCGACCACGTGCTGGTGACGATCTTCGTGAACCCGTTGCAGTTCGGGCCGAACGAGGACTTCGACCGCTACCCGCGGACGCTGGACGCGGACCTGGAGGTGGCCCGGCGGGCGGGCGCCGACCTGGTCTTCGCCCCGTCGGTGACCGAGATGTACCCGGACGGCCAGCCCCGGGTGCGGCTCGACCCGGGCCCGCTCGGCGCGGAGCTGGAGGGCGCGAGCCGCCCCGGCTTCTTCCACGGGGTGCTCACCGTGGTCCTGAAGCTGCTCCAGCTCACCCGGCCTGACCTGGCGTTCTTCGGCGAGAAGGACTACCAGCAGCTCACCCTGGTCCGGCGGATGACCCGGGACCTGGACGTGCCGGTCGAGGTGGTCGGCGTGCCGACCGTCCGCGAGCCGGACGGGCTGGCGCTGTCCAGCCGCAACCGCTACCTGAGTGAGCCGGAGCGGGCGGCCGCGCTGAGCCTGTCCGCCGCGCTGCGAGCCGGTGCGGAGGCCGCCGACGCCGGCCTGGACGCGGGGGCGGTGCTGACCGCCGCGCACGCCGAGTTCGGCGCGGGTACGCCCGGCGCCCGGCTCGACTACCTGGTGCTCACCGATCCCGAGCTGGAGCCGGGGCCGGTGTCCGGGCCGGCCCGGCTGGTGATCGCCGCCTGGGTGGGCGCCACCCGGCTGATCGACAACGCGGCGATCCACCTCGCCCCCCGCCCCTGATCCGGCCGCACTCCTCCACCACTTTCGCGAAAGGCCACCCCGATGCTGCGGACCATGCTCAAGTCGAAGATCCACCGGGCCACGGTGACCCAGGCCGACCTGCATTACGTCGGTTCGGTGACGGTGGACGAGGATCTGCTCGACGCCGCCGACCTGCTCCCCGGCGAGCAGGTGGCGATCGTGGACATCACCAACGGGGCCCGGCTGGAGACGTACGTCATCCCAGGCCAGCGGGGCAGCGGCGTGATCGGCATCAACGGCGCGGCGGCGCACCTGGTCCACCCCGGTGACCTGGTCATCCTGATCTCGTACGGGCAGATGGACGACGCCGAGGCCCGGTCGTACCGGCCGCGGGTGGTGCACGTGGACGCCGACAACCGGGTGGTCGAGCTGGGCGCCGATCCGGCCGCGGCGGCACCGGGCACGGCCGGCGACCCGGTGCCCAGCCCGCTGGCCGTGGCGAGCGTCTGACCCCAGGCGCGGCGATTCCGGTCTGTCACCGGAAGGTCATTTCCGGTTACCCTTGGCACGCCGTCGGAAGCTGGTCGGTGGCTGGGGGAGGCCGCGATGCGCCGTGCGATGACGACCCTGCTCGCCGCTGCCGTCACGGCAGTTCTGCTGGTCGGCTGCGCCTCCGGCGACCTGGACGGTGATCTGACCGACGACTGGGCGGCGCTGCCGCCGCCGGTGGCGTTCACCCCGGCGGCCGGGGTGTGTCAGGCCGCCGACTTCACCGACGTGGTGACCCTGGCGAGCTACCAGCCGATGGACTGCGCCGGGCCGCACCGGGTGGAGACCGTGCACGTGGGGGCGTTCCCCGCCGAGTGGGCCACCGCCCCGGCCGGCGGCTCGGCGGAGCTTCGGGGCGCGTTCGCCGAGTGCGACACCCGAGTCAGCGGGTACGTGGGCGACGACTGGCGGGCCGGCCGGCTGCGGCTGTCGGTGGCGTTGCCCTCGGGGCCGGGCTGGGCTGCCGGGTCCCGCTGGTACCGGTGCGATGTCAGCGAGCTGACCACGGTGGAGGCGGCGGCCACGGTGGTGGTCCGGTCGGGCAGCCTGCGGGACGCGTTGAAGGGGCCCGCCGGGCTGCGGCTGGGTTGCCAGCAGACCCGTGGCGGGGCCGGTCGGGGTGTGCAGACGCTGGTCCCGGTGGAGTGCGGCGTTCGGCACGACGCCGAGTTCGTCGGGGTGTGGCGGGCTCCGGACCGGCCGTACCCGACCCGGGATGCCGACTGGGCTCCGCTCTACACGGGTTGTCGCAGTGTCCTCGGCCGGTACGTGGGGGTGCCCGACGACGCGGAGCTGCCGTTCCGCAGCGGGGTGGTGGTCCGCCCGCCGGGTGCGGGGCGCTGGCGGGTCGGTGACCGGGGAGTCCGCTGTTACCTGTGGCTCAGCGACCGTACGGTGACCGCCTCACTGCGGGCCGCGGGCCCGGCGGGGCTGCCGGTCCGGACGAAGTGACCACGGGCCGCCGGTCGGCGCGGCACGGTCGGCGCCGGACGGGGTAGCCCATACCACTCGTCCCGCCCCCGCCACCCCGGACGAGGACGGTTCGGGTTGACTGGGGGGATGGACCTTCCGACCGTCGACCTGCCGGCCCTGCCCCCGTTGCTGGCCGCGCCCGCTCCCGGCTGGGTGGAGACCACCGACGTGATCGTGGTGGGTTCCGGGGTGGCCGGGTTGACCGCGGCGCTGCACCTGCGTGAGGCGGGTCTGCACGTCACGGTGGTCACCAAGGTCAATATCGACGACGGGTCGACCCGGTGGGCGCAGGGCGGCATCGCGGCGGTGCTCGACCCGAAGGACACGCCGGCGGCGCACGCCACGGACACCGAGATCGCCGGCGTCGGGCTCTGCGACCCGGCGGCGGTCCAGGTGCTGGTCGAGGAGGGCCCGATCCGGCTGCGGGAGCTGATCCGGATCGGCGCCGAGTTCGACCGCAACCCGGACGGGTCGCTGATGCTCACCCGGGAGGGCGGGCACCGGGCGGACCGGATCGTGCACGCCGGTGGGGACGCCACCGGGGCGGAGGTGCAGCGGGCCCTGCACGCGGCGGTACGGCGTGACCCCTGGATCCGGCTGGTCGAACACGCCCTGGTGCTGGACCTGCTGCGGGCGCCCGGCGACGGCCCGGACGGGCTCGGCCCGGCCTGCGGGATCACCCTGCACGTGCTCGGCGAGGGCAGCGAGGACGGTGTCGGCGCACTGCTGGCCCGCGCGGTCGTGCTGGCCACCGGCGGGATGGGCCAGATCTTCGCGGCCACCACCAACCCGGCGGTCTCCACCGGCGACGGGGTGGCGCTGGCGATGCGGGCCGGCGCGGCGGTGACCGACGTGGAATTCGTCCAGTTCCACCCGACCGCCCTGATCACACCGCCCGGCGCCGGTGTGCCCGGCGCGGGGCACGCGCAGCAGCCGCTGGTCTCCGAGGCGCTGCGCGGGGAGGGCGCGTACCTGGTGGACGCGGACGGCAAGCGGTTCATGGTGGGTCAGCACGAGCTGGCCGAGCTGGCTCCCCGGGACGTGGTGGCCAAGGGCATCCACCGGGTGCTGCTCGCCACCGGCGCGGATCACGTCTTCCTCGACGCCCGGCACCTGGGCGGGGAGTTCCTGGCCGGGCGGTTCCCGACCATCGTGGCGTCCTGCCTGGCGATCGGCGTGGACCCGGCCACCGACCTGATCCCGGTCGCACCGGCCGCGCACTACGCGTCCGGCGGTGTCCGTACCGATCTGCGCGGCCGCACCTCGATCCCCGGCCTGTACGCGTGCGGTGAGGTCGCCTGCACGGGCGTGCACGGTGCGAACCGCCTGGCCAGCAACTCGCTGCTGGAGGGCCTGGTCTTCTCCCGGCGGATCGCCGACGACATCGCGGCCGGCCTGCCCGAGCAGGCCCGACCGGCGGACACCGGCGCCTGGCGCGGCGGTGCGGGCTGGGTGCTGCCGGCCGAGGCGACGCCGGCCCTGCAACGGGCCATGACCCGGGGCGCCGGGGTGCTCCGCTCGGCTGCCACGCTGGCCGAGACGGCCGGGACGCTGACCGACCTGGGCGCCGCCCGCGGGCGGCCGCGCACGGCCGACTGGGAGGCGACGAACCTGCTCACCGTGGCGTCGACGCTGGTGGCCGCCGCGTACGCGCGCGGTGAGACCCGGGGTTGCCACTGGCGGGAGGATTTCCCCACGGCCGACGAGCGGTGGCTGGGCCACCTGGTCGGGTCGGTCGGGGCGCAGGGTCGGTTGACGCAGCAGTGGGAGGCAGGGCGATGACGGAGTCCACGCAGCAGGCGTTGCAGGCGGTCGGACTGGACCCGGCGCAGGTGCGGCGGGTGATCGAGAACGCGCTGGTCGAGGATCTGGGGCCGGACTTCGTCGACGTCACAAGCGTGGCCACCATCCCTGCCGAGCAGACCGACACGGCCGACCTGGTGGCCCGCGCGGACGGCGTGGTCGCCGGGCTGGCAGTGGCCGCCGCCGTGTTCGAGCTGGTCGGCGAGGTGACCGGGTTCGGCCGTACCGTCGAGGTGTCGCCGGTGGCCCGCGACGGCGAGCGGGTGGCCCGCGGCGATGTGCTGGCGACGGTCACCGGGCCGACCCGGCTCCTGCTCACCGCCGAGCGGACGGCGCTGAACCTGCTCTGCCGGATGTCCGGGGTGGCCACCCACACCCGGGCCTGGGCGGACGCGCTGGCCGGCACCAAGGCGATGGTGCTGGACACCCGCAAGACCACGCCGGGCCTGCGGGCGCTGGAGAAGTACGCGGTGCGGGCGGGGGGCGGCACCAACAAGCGGATGGGCCTCTACGACGTGGCCATGATCAAGGACAACCACAAGCTCGCGGCCGGAGGCATCACGGCGGCGTACCGGCGGGTCCGGGAGGCGTTCCCGGAGGTGCCGGTGCAGGTCGAGGTGACCACGGTCGACGAGGCGGTGGAGGCGGTGGAGGCCGGTGCTGCCTTCCTGCTCTGCGACAACATGACCCCGGAGACGTTGGCCGAGGTGGTGGCCGTCGTGGGTGACCGGGCGGAGCTGGAGGCGACCGGCGGGCTCACCCTGGAGGTCGCCGCCCGGTACGCGGCCACCGGCGTGGACTTCCTCTCGGTGGGCGGGCTGACCCACTCCTCGCCCATCCTGGACATCGCGATGGACCTGCGGGTCGAATGACGGATGCCGGTGGCCCTCAGACGGTGGTCAGCGAGGTGGCGGCCAGGTTGAAGATCACCCGGTTCTCGGTGTCCTGCCGGCCGTCCAGGCCGTACTTGGCCCGGAACAGCTCCAGCACCCGGTTGTAGACCTCGGGCGCCAGCTCGTCGGCCTCGCCGATGGCGAAGACCTCGCCGGCCGCCTCGGGCCGGTCCAGCACCACGCTCAGCCCGGCCAGCCCGTGTCGGGCCACGTTGCGCACCAGGTCGGTGCCGGCGATGTACCAGTCGCCGTCGGAGCGTACGTAGAGCGCCTCGCAGGTCTCCAGGTCACGGCCGGCCTGGCGTAGGCAGAGCCGCAGGGTCAGGCAGGCCTCCAGGTCCTCCAGGGGCGCGGTCTCCCACAGCTCGGCGAACCGGTCGTCGACGAACTCGCCCAGCGGGGTGGAGACGAACGCCTCGATCTGCTGGGTGTCGAAGGTGCTCCCCTGCACCGGGAAGAACGAGATGAACGCCTTGCCGTCCCAGCGGTACATCTGCACCGAGGGGGCGGCGCTGTAGACGCGGACCTGGAGCCGGGCCCGGGCCGCCTCCGGCAGCTCCTCGCGCAGCCGGGCCAGGTGCCACAGGTTGTTGAGGATGGCGACCGAGGCGTCCCGTCGGCGCAGCTCCTCGCCGCGCAGCCGGACCGCCGGTGAGTCCGGGTCGAGCAGCAGCACCTTGACGGTGGCGCCGTTGGCGAGCGCGGAGCGCAGCGCGGCCACGAAGCGGGCCGCGTACGGGCCCTCGAGCATGCTGGTCCAGGTCTCCAGGATGGCCACGACCTCCCGGCACTGGGCGACCCGTTCGATCAGCGCGTCCCGGTCCAGTCGGGGGTGCTCGATGATGCTGACGGTCTGGAGCTCACGGAAGAGCGGGTTGAGCACCACGTACGTCAGCAGTGTCATGATCAGCGCGGCGCCGATGTTGAGGTAGAGGTCGCCGGCGAAGCTGCCGGTCTCGCGCCGGGACGCCTGCCACGCCTGCACGATCATCCAGATCGCGCCGCCGGCCAGCGCGACCAGCACCAGCACGTGCCGCCGTCGTCGGCGCAGTGTGTTGCGCCCCCGCGCCCACCACGTCCCCGACATGTCCGCTCCCCGTCCGGCCGCGCCGTGGATTGACCTATGTTCATGTCGCGATGGGACCAGGATACGGTCCGCCGGCCGGTCCGCGCCCGCCCGGACGGTCGTTGTCTAGGCTGCGTGCGTGCTGCTCTGCATCGACATCGGAAACACCAACACCGTGCTGGCGACCTTCGACGGCGACAAGCTGGTGCACTCCTGGCGGATCAAGACCGATGCCCGTTCGACGGCGGACGAGCTGGGTCTGATGTTCCGCGGTCTGCTCGCCGGGGACAACGTCGAGATCACCGGCGTGGCCGCCTGCTCCACCGTGCCGGCCGCGCTGCGCTCGCTGCGCACCATGCTCGGCCGCTACTACGCCGACCTGCCGAGCGTGATCGTCGAGCCCGGGGTACGGACCGGGGTTCAGCTCGCGATCGACAACCCGAAGGAGGTGGGCGCCGACCGGGTGGTGAACACCCTGGCCGCGTACACCCTCTACGGCGGGCCGTCGATCGTGGTGGACTTCGGCACGACCACCAACTTCGACGTGATCAGCGGTCGGGGCGAGTTCCTCGGCGGGGCGTTCGCCCCGGGCATCGAGATCTCCTTCGACGCGCTCGCCGCCCGCGCCGCCCAGCTGCGCAAGGTCGAGGCCACCAAGCCCCGCTCGGTGATCGGCAAGAACACCGTGGAGTGCCTCCAGTCCGGCCTGTACTTCGGCTTCGCCGGGCAGGTGGACCGGATCGTCGAGCGGATGACCGAGGAGCTGGGCGAGGTGAAGGCCGTGATCGCCACCGGTGGCCTCGCCTCGCTGGTGATCAACGAGTGCCGCAGCATCACCCACCACGAGCCGATGATCACGCTGATCGGTCTGCGGATGGTCTACGACCGCAATCTCTGACGCCGGTGGCTCAGCGCCGCCGGGCGCGGAAGGTCAGCGTCCGGTACGGCAGCTCGAACGTCTGCCGCCCGGCGAGGTCCGGATGGCTGGCGAGGAGTTCCCCCACCTCGCGGTCGATCTCCTCGCGCTGCTTTGCCGGCGCGGTGAGCCAGTGGGAGCGGGTGTGCAGCATGCCGAGCAGCTCGTCCGGGGTGAGCAGCGTCCGGTGCGCGAACTCGGCCATCTCCACCGGCCCGAAGGCCGGGCCGAAGCCGGTCACCTGCTCGAGCAGGTCGGCCGAGTTGTCCCCGAGGTGAGCGATCCGGGTCAGGTCGCTCACCCAGCCGGCCGCCTGGTCGTCCCGAACGTTCCAGATCGGGGCGAACGTCCCACCCGGCCGGAGTACGCGCGCGATCTCGGCGTGCGCGCGCTCCTTGTCGAACCAGTGGTACGCCTGGCCGACCAGCACGGCGTCGGCGGCGCCGGCCGGCAGCGGCACCGCCTCGGCGCTGCCCGTCAGGGCGGTCACGCCGGGGGTGGCGGCGTCCAGCTGGGCCCGCATGCCGGGGTCGGGCTCCACCGGGAGCACCCGGTGGCCGAGGGCCCGTACGACGCGGGTCAGGATGCCGGTGCCCGCACCGAGGTCGACGACCTGCGCGGCGTCGCTCAGCCCGTCGAGCGCCCACCGGACGGCCTCTTCCGGGTAGGTCGGTCGAAACCGGTCGTAATCGCTCGCTGCGGCCCCGAAGGAGAGGGCGTGAGTGTGATCGACCATGACGCGCAGGTTATCCGGTAACGGCCCCCAGAACGCTTGAGTACGCTCGGGCCTGACCCCCCGTATCTCCATGACGAGGAAGCGTGCCGTGAGCGAGCAGAACGCCGTGCCAGTGGACCCCGCCGACGACCTTCCCGAGCAGATGAAGGTCCGCCGGGAGAAGCGGGACCGGATGCTGGCCGACGGCATCGAGCCCTACCCGGTCGGGTACCCCCGCACCAGCACCCTGTCCGAGGTCCGGGAGCGCTACGCCGACCTGCCGACCGATACGGCCACCGGCGACCAGGTCTCGGTCACCGGCCGGGTGATCTTCGTACGCAACACGGGCAAGCTCTGCTTCGCGACCCTGCGCGACGGCGACGGCACCGAGTTGCAGGCGATGCTCTCGCTGGACCGGGTCGGGCCGGAGCGACTGGAGGACTGGAAGCGCCTGGTCGACCTCGGCGACCACGTCGGCGTCACCGGTGAGGTGATCACCAGCCGCCGAGGTGAGCTGTCGGTGCTGGCCGAGCGGTGGGACATGACCGCCAAGGCGCTGCGGCCGCTGCCGGTGGCGCACAAGCCGCTCTCTGAGGAGGCGCGGGTCCGGCAGCGCTACGTCGACCTGATCGTCCGGCCGCAGGCCCGGCAGATGGTCCGTACCCGGGCCGCTGCGGTGCGCAGCCTTCGCGATTCGCTGCACGGGCAGGGCTTCATCGAGGTGGAAACTCCGATGCTGCAACTGCTGCACGGCGGCGCGGCGGCCCGACCGTTCGTGACCCACAGCAATGCATTGAACACCGATCTGTATCTGCGAATCGCTCCGGAACTGTTTCTCAAGCGCGCCGTGGTCGGTGGTGTCGACCGTGTCTTCGAGATCAACCGCAACTTCCGTAATGAGGGTGTCGACTCTTCGCACTCGCCGGAGTTCGCGATGCTGGAGACGTACCAGGCGTACGGCGACTACGACACGATGGCCGAGTTGACCCGCAATCTCGTGCAACAGGCTGCGGTCGCGGTCAGCGGCTCGACCGTGGTGACCCACGCCGACGGGCAGGAGTTCGACCTGGGTGGCGAGTGGCGGTCGGTGACCCTGTTCGGGGCGCTTTCCGAGGCACTCGGCGAGGAGGTCACGGTTCGCACCGAACGGTCCCGCCTGGTGGAGTACGCCGACAAGGTGGGATTGGCCGTGGACCCGAAGTGGGGTCCGGGCAAGCTGGCCGAGGAACTGTTCGAGGAACTGGTCGTCCCCGGCCTGGTGGCGCCCACCTTCGTCCGGGACTACCCGGAGGAGACCAGCCCGCTCACCCGGGCACACCGCAGCGAGCCGGGGCTGGCCGAGAAGTGGGACCTCTACGTGCTCGGGTTCGAGCTGGGCACCGCGTACTCCGAGCTGGTCGACCCGGTCGTGCAGCGGGAGCGGCTGGTGGCCCAGGCGCAGCTCGGCGCCCGTGGTGACGACGAGGCGATGCGTCTCGACGAGGACTTTCTCCGCGCGATGGAGTACGGAATGCCGCCGGCCGGCGGTATGGGAATGGGAATCGACCGGCTCTTGATGGCCCTGACCGGGCTCGGAATTCGGGAAACGATCCTCTTCCCGTTGGTCCGCCCCGAGTAGTCCGGCGGCCCGTGCCACGTCGATACCGCATCCTATTGACGGGGCGAGCGGCGCGCGGGTTATTGTGCTCTCGTTAGCAGGAGCACCCTGCTCGAAAGGAATGTGGGACGTGGCCAAGCAGATCATTCACAAGCTGGTCGATGACCTGGACGGCGGGGACGCGGACGAGACCGTCAAGTTCGCCCTCGACGGCGTTCAGTACGAGATCGACCTGTCGGCTTCCAACGCCGCGAAATTGCGCGACGTATTCGCGCCGTACGTGGGCGCCGGCACGAAGGTGGGCCGGGGCGGCGTGGTGATCGGCGGACGGGCTGCCCGCGGTCGGGGCGGCGCGACCGCCGACCGGGAGCAGAACAAGGCGATCCGGGAGTGGGCCAAGAAGGCCGGCAAGGACATCTCGGATCGGGGACGCATCCCGCAGGAGATCGTCGACGAGTACCACGCGAAGCGCTGATCCGTCAGCAGCCTGGTGGCCAGCGGCCGCCGCAGGGCGACACCGACGCCGGGCCGGAGCACTCTCCGGGCCGGCGTCGCCGTATTCCCGCCGCCCGCCGGCCGGGCGCGGGAGGCCGGGCACCGGGGCGGGGAAGCATTCGGGCGAGACCGACGTTGTCCACAACCAGTGGAGCAGCTGTCCACAGCCTGTGGACAACCTTCCCCAGGGCCGGGCGCGCGTCAGTCGCCAGCGCCGGTCCAGCCTCCCCGGAGCCTTCAGGAGCCGGGAGAGGGCTTCCGTCGCGCCGGTCGGATTTCGCTCTGCGCGTAGCGACAGGGCTACCGGAACACCTCCTGAGCGCGGACGGTTGTGCAAAACGACGTGGAACCGACCCGCACCCGAGACACACGACCTCAGCTGAGTCGGTCAGCGACGATAGAGTAAGGAGGCACGGACGCCCGTCCCGGACGTTCGTGCACCGGCCCCGCCAAGATCTTGACCATCAAGGCGCACGGCACGTGAGGAGCACGAGGGCATGTTCGAGCGGTTCACCGACCGAGCGCGACGGGTTGTCGTCCTGGCCCAAGAAGAGGCCCGGATGCTCAACCACAACTACATCGGTACGGAACACATCCTGCTGGGCCTGATCCACGAAGGTGAAGGCGTCGCGGCAAAGGCCCTGGAGAGCCTCGGCATCTCCCTGGAGGGCGTCCGCCAGCAGGTCGAGGAGATCATCGGCCAGGGCCAGCAGGCGCCGAGCGGGCACATCCCGTTCACGCCGCGGGCCAAAAAGGTGCTGGAGCTGTCGCTGCGCGAGGCGCTGCAGCTCGGCCACAACTACATCGGCACGGAGCACATCCTGCTCGGTCTGATCCGCGAGGGTGAGGGCGTCGCCGCCCAGGTGCTGGTCAAGCTCGGCGCCGACCTCAACCGGGTCCGCCAGCAGGTGATCCAGCTGCTCTCCGGCTACCAGGGCAAGGAGCCGGCTGCCGCTGGCGCCGCGCCGGGTGAGGCCGCGCCGTCCACCAGCCTCGTGCTGGACCAGTTCGGCCGCAACCTGACCCAGGCCGCTCGTGAGGGCAAGCTCGACCCGGTCATCGGGCGCGAGAAGGAAATCGAGCGGGTCATGCAGGTGCTCTCCCGCCGTACCAAGAACAACCCGGTCCTGATCGGTGAGCCCGGCGTCGGTAAGACCGCCGTGGTGGAGGGCCTGTCCCAGAAGATCATCAAGGGCGAGGTGCCCGAGACGCTCAAGGACAAGCAGCTCTACACGCTCGACCTCGGTGCGCTGGTCGCCGGTTCCCGCTACCGCGGTGACTTCGAGGAGCGCCTCAAGAAGGTGCTCAAGGAGATCCGCACCCGCGGCGACATCATCCTGTTCATCGACGAGATCCACACCCTGGTGGGTGCGGGTGCCGCCGAGGGCGCGATCGACGCGGCGAGCATTCTCAAGCCGATGCTGGCCCGCGGTGAGCTGCAGACCATCGGCGCCACCACGCTCGACGAGTACCGCAAGCACCTGGAGAAGGACGCGGCTCTCGAGCGCCGGTTCCAGCCGATCCAGGTGGGTGAGCCGTCGCTGGCGCACACCATCGAGATCCTCAAGGGCCTGCGCGACCGCTACGAGGCGCACCACCGGGTGAGCATCACCGACGCCGCTCTCGTGGCAGCCGCCACCCTGGCTGACCGGTACATCTCCGACCGCTTCCTGCCGGACAAGGCGATCGACCTGATCGACGAGGCCGGTGCCCGGATGCGGATCCGCCGGATGACCGCGCCGCCAGACCTGCGCGACTTCGACGAGCGCATCGCCCAGGTGCGTCGCGACAAGGAGTCCGCGATCGACGCGCAGGACTTCGAGCGCGCCGCCCAGCTGCGCGACAAGGAGAAGCAGCTCCTTGGCCAGAAGGCGCAGCGGGAGAAGGAGTGGAAGGCGGGTGACCTGGACGTCGTCAGCGAGGTTGACGACGAGCAGATCGCCGAGGTGCTCGGCAACTGGACCGGCATCCCGGTCTACAAGCTGACCGAGGAGGAGACCTCGCGCCTGCTGCGCATGGAGGACGAGCTGCACAAGCGCGTCATCGGCCAGGAGGACGCGGTCAAGGCGGTCTCGAAGGCGATCCGGCGTACCCGGGCCGGCCTGAAGGACCCGAAGCGCCCGTCGGGCTCGTTCATCTTCGCCGGCCCGTCCGGCGTGGGTAAGACCGAGCTGTCCAAGGCGCTCGCCGAGTTCCTCTTCGGCAGCGAGGATGCCCTCATCCAGCTGGACATGTCCGAGTTCCACGACCGCTACACGGTCTCCCGGCTGGTGGGTGCCCCTCCCGGCTACGTCGGCTACGACGAGGGCGGGCAGCTGACCGAGAAGGTGCGGCGTCGGCCGTTCTCGGTGGTTCTCTTCGACGAGATCGAGAAGGCCCACCCGGACGTGTTCAACACGCTGCTCCAGATCCTGGAGGACGGTCGGCTCACCGACGGTCAGGGTCGGATCGTGGACTTCAAGAACACGGTCATCATCCTGACGACCAACCTGGGCACCAGGGACGTCGCCAAGGCGGTGTCGCTCGGCTTCCAGGCGTCGGAGGACTCCGAGTCCAACTACGACCGGATGAAGCAGAAGGTCAACGACGAGCTCAAGCAGCACTTCCGGCCTGAGTTCCTCAACCGGATCGACGACACCATCGTCTTCCACCAGCTGCGCCAGGGCGAGATCCTCTCGATCGTGGACATCATGATCCAGCGGATCGAGACGCAGCTGCGCAACAAGGACATGGGTCTGGAGCTGACCGACAACGCCAAGAAGTACCTGGCGGCGAAGGGCTTCGACCCGGTGCTCGGTGCCCGTCCTCTGCGTCGCACGATCCAGCGCGACATCGAGGACAACCTCTCCGAGCGGATCCTGTTCAACGAGCTGACCCCGGGTCAGATCGTTGTGGTGGACTGCGAGGGCGACCCGAACGACATCGACAAGTCCAAGCTCGTCTTCCGGGGCGCGGACAAGCCGGTCGAGGTTCCGGACGCCGTGCCGGCCGACCTCGGCGGCACCGCCGCCGCGGGCGCGGACGAGTAGCACCAGCAGCAACAGGGGCGGGGCCCCGGTGGCGAAAGCCACCGGGGCCCCGCCTTTTCGCTGTCCCGTGCCCCGCAGTGCGGGTGGCTGCCACCGTCGGTGGCCGGTGTTCCGCCCCGAAGCGGCTCTGGGCCGCGTGCAAGCCCCCGGCCGATAGCGGTCACTGTCCTGGGCGCTATACCTCTGAGGCATAGATATGACTCTGAGGTATAACGCTCGTTGCCAATGCCGCCCTGGGCCGCGTTCGGCGCGGGTCAGGCGGTCAGGTCGGGGGCGGGCAGGGACGGTCCGTCGCCGGCGAGGCGGAAGGCGTCGGCCCCGACCGGTTCCACCAGCCCGTCCTGCACCAGGCCCGCCAGGGCCCGGGCGCGCTGCACGTCGTCGGTCCAGACCTGGTCCAGCCGCTGCTGTGGGACCGGTCCGGTGGCCTCACGGAGCACCCCGAGCAGCAGCCCGCGTACCTGCCGGTCGGTGCCCGCGTACCGCTGGGGGCGGCGGGTCGGCCCCGCCGGCGCCTCCTGGCCGGAGGCCCGCCACGCGCAGACCGACTCGACCGGGCAGGCCGTGCAGCGCGGTGACCGGGCCGTGCAGATCACCGCGCCCAGCTCCATGAACGCGGCGCTGGCCAGCGCGGCGGCGGCCGGCTCCGCCGGCAGCAGCTCCTCGGTCGCGACCAGGTCGGCCGGCCGGGTGACCGGCCCCGCGTCCGGTTCGCCGGCCACCGCCCGGCAGACCACCCGGCGCACGTTGGTGTCGACCACCGGGTGCCGCTGCCCGTACGCGAACGCGGCCACGGCCCGCGCCGTGTACGTGCCGACTCCCGGCAGTGCCAGCAGCTGCTCCAGCCGGTCCGGCACCTGGCCGCCGTGCCGTTCCACGATCGCGACGGCGCACTCCCGCAGCCGGACCGCCCGGCGGGGGTAGCCGAGGCGTCCCCACATCCGGATCGCCTCCGCCGGGCTGTCCGCGGCCAGCGCGGCCGGGTCCGGCCAGCGGGCCAACCACGCCTGCCAGGAGGGAACCACCCGGACCACCGGCGTCTGCTGGAGCATGACCTCGCTGACCAGGATGGCCCACGGGCTGACCCCGGGCTCGCGCCACGGCAGGTCACGGGCGTGCTGTCGGTACCACCGGCTGACCAGGGTGGCGAAATCGGGCTGAGTCATGGCGCCGTCGATGATGTCACGGGGCGCAGTCCCGCTGGATGGGCGGCTCGGGCGGGGTGTCACGGCAGCAGCCGGCGGATCGGGCAGAATGCCCGGATGAACGAGCTCGCGATCACCGTCATCGGCCGGGACCGGCCGGGCATCGTGGCCGACGTCGCCGAGGTGCTGGCCCGACTGGGCGCCAACCTCACCGACAGCACGATGACCCGGCTGCGGGGGCATTTCGCGATGACCCTGATCTGCACCGGTCCGGCCGCTGCCGAGGTCGAGGCCGCGCTGGCGCCGCTGGCCGCCGAGGGCCAGCTGCTGGCGACG
Organism: Micromonospora sp. NPDC049301; assembly: GCF_040678715.1. NCBI lineage: Bacteria > Bacillati > Actinomycetota > Actinomycetes > Micromonosporales > Micromonosporaceae > Micromonospora > Micromonospora sp. NPDC049301. The sequence continues at coordinate 168,019 of NZ_JBFAQO010000008.1, forward strand.
GTACGCGCGGTCACCCCGGACGGTGAGGTGGCCCCGGTGGGGGAGCCGTACGTGCTGGCGGTGCACGGGTCGGACCGGATGGGCATCGTCGCGGCGATGACCCGGGTGCTGGTGGACGCGGGTGGGAACGTCACCGACCTGAGCACCCGGCTGGCCGGCTCGCTCTACGTGGTGCTGGCCGAGGTCGAGTTGCCGGCGGGCGTCATCGACGGGCTGACCGACCGGTTGCACCGGACGGCTGGCGAGCTGGGTGTCGAGGTCACCCTCCGGCCGGCGGATCCGGATCTGCTGTGACCGGCGAGCGGAGCGGCCCCGACACCGGCCGGAACGCCGGGACGTACGTCGGCGTGGGCGACTGGACGCCCGAGTCGCTGGCGGTGCCGGGCGAGGTGCGGGCGGTGGTGTCTGCCCCGCACCCGGTGCTGAGCCGGGCGGGGGGCGAGGTCGATCCGACCGCCGCGGAGACGGTGCGGCTGGCCGCCGACCTGGTCGCCACGATGCGGGTCTCGCCGGGCTGCGTCGGTCTGGCCGCACCGCAGATCGGCGTGGCCGCTCAGGTCTTCGCCGTCGACGTGACCGGGCATCCGAAGGCGGTCACCGTGCACGGCACCTTCGTGCTCTGCAACGCCCGGCTGGTCGAGGCGACCCGGTGGAAGCCGGGCCGGGAGGGGTGCATGTCGGTGCCGGACCTGACCGGGGATGTGAAGCGGGCCAGTCGGTTGGTGGTGGAGGGCGACCTGCCGGGCAGCGGGGAGCCGGTCCGCCTGGTGACCGACGGCTTCGAGGCGCGGGCGTTGCAGCACGAGATCGACCACTGCGCCGGGCTGCTCTTCCTCGACCGGGTGGCCGGCGCGCACGCCGTCTACCAGCGCAAGACCTACCTCTGACGATGCGCCGGGCGATCGGCTCCGTTGTCCTTAGTGGACGGACCATGGGTAGCCCGGATGGCGCTCCGGCGCGTCGCGGCGGGCTGGCGGGCACAGCGCCGCTACGGTGGGGGGCATCATGCGTCTGACGGTCGGCCCCCTGCCACCCGCTGTGTACTGGCGGCGTCGCGTCGTCGTACTCGGAGCGGGGCTTCTCTTCCTGATTGTCCTGCTCTACTCCTGCACCGGGTCAGGTCGCTCCGGCGGCCGACCGCAGGCGGGGGGGTCCGCAACGGCGACTCCGACGTCCGCCGCGACCCCGGCTCCCGGCGGGCCGGTGCTGACTCCGCAGACGGGCGCTCCGCCGGCCTCCGCCGATCCGGACACCAGCAGTCCGAGTCCCGAGATCACCAGCAACGAGCCGCCACCCGGCTCGGCTGCCGGGTCGGTCGACGACGGCACCTGCACCGATGCGGAGATCAGCGTGACGTCGGTGGCGCGGCCGACCTCGGTGCAGCGCGGGGCGGTGGTCGATCTCCAGCTCAAGATCCGAAACACCTCGGACCGGACGTGCAGCCGGAACGTCGGCGCCGACCTCCAGGAGATCTTCATCAAGTCCGGGGCCGAGAAGGTGTGGTCGTCGGACACCTGCGGCAAGGTCCAGGGTTCGGACGTGCAGTCGTTCACCCCTGGCTTCGAGCGCGCCTACCAGGTGGGTTGGAACGGACGGGACACCAGCCGGTGCGACGGCAGCGGGCTGGCCGCCGGTCCCTTCCCGCCGGCCGGGACGTACCAGGTGTTCGCCCGGGTCGGCACCAAGCACAGCGCACCGGTGAAGATCACCATCACCGGCTGAGCCGGGTCAGACGTACCGCTCCAGGATGGATGCCTCGGCGAGCCGGGACAGCCCCTCGCGGACGCCCCGGGCCCGGGCGTCGCCGACCCCCTCGACGGCCTGCAGGTCCTCCACTGTCGCGCCCAGCAGCCGCTGGAGGCTGCCGAAGTGCACCACCAGCCGGTCGACCACCGGCACCGGTAGCCGGGGCACCTTGGCCAGCAGCCGGAAGCCCCGCGGGCTGACCGCGGCGTCCAGCGCGTCCGAAGCGGCCGGGTAACCGATCGCCTTGGCCACCGACACCAGGTCGATCAGCTCGGTGGCGCCGAGCAGGTCCAGCTCGACGAGCGCCTCGTCCAGGGTGCGGGACTTGCGGCCGACCGGGAGGTAGTCCCGGATGACCAGGGTGCGGTCGGCGTCCACGCCGGCCATCAGCTCGTCGAGTTGGAGGGCGAGCAGGCGGCCGTCGGTGCCCAGCTCCACCACGTAGCCGGCGATCTCGTCGGCGATCCGGCGGACCATCTCGAGCCGCTGGACGACGGCCACCGCGTCGCGCACGGTGACCAGATCCTCGATCTCCAGGGCGGAGAGCGTCCCGGAGACCTCGTCCAGCCGGAGCTTGTAGCGCTCAAGGGTGGCCAGTGCCTGGTTGGCCCGGGACAGAATGGCCGCCGAGTCGTCGAGCACGTGCCGCTGACCGTTGACGTAGAGGCTGATGATCCGCATCGACTGGCTGACCGAGATGACCGGATAGCCGGTCTGCCGGGCCACCCGCTCGGCCGTGCGGTGCCGGGTGCCGGACTCCTCCGTCGGGATGGACGGGTCGGGCATCAGGTGCACGGCCGCCCGGACGATCCGGGTGCCGTCGCTGGAGAGCACGACCGCGCCGTCCATCTTGCAGAGCTCCCGCACCCGGGTCGCGGAGAACTCCACGTCCAGGGGGAAGCCGCCGGTGCACAGGCCCTCGACGACCTTGTCGTAGCCGAGCACGATGAGCGCGCCCGTGCGGCCGCGCAGAATGCGCTCCAACCCGTCCCGCAGAGCGGTGCCGGGTGCCATCAGGGCGAGGTTCGCCCGCAGCGGGTCCCCGGCGCTCCCGGCGGCTCCCGTGGTCACGCTCACGCTGATCGGGCGCGCGGGCGAGCCCACGCCGCCGGTGCGGGCGTGGGGCGGCGCGCCGGCAGGCTTGGTGGTATCGCGGTCGATCGGCACGGGCACAGTCTACGGACTGCCGTGCGGTGGGTGCTGTCGTGGTTACTGTGATGTGTCACGATGCCGCCCCTCCACCCGTTTCCCGCTTGCGGTGGGCTGTCCGGTATCGCCATCGCCGTCGGCACGCTCGGTCACTCCGCGGACGCACGGGCCGCATGGTGCAGCGCGGAGCGGACGTCCGTGACCTCGGTCACCCGCATCTGCTCAGGGCCGGCGCCGGTGCTGGCCGGGCCGCAGCCCGGCGGGACCAGGGCCACCTTGAACCCGAGCCGGGCCGCCTCGGCGAGCCGGCGCGGCACCGCACCCACCCGGCGCACCTCGCCGGTCAGCCCCACCTCGCCGATCGCCACCAGGTGCGGCGCGATGGCCAGGTTGAGACCACCGGAGGCGACCGCCAGGGCGACCGCCAGGTCGGCGGCCGGCTCCACCACGCGGATGCCGCCCACGGTGGCCGCGAAGACCTCCCGGTCGTGCAGGGTGAGCCGTTCGGTGCGTCGTTGCAGCACCGCGAGCACCATCGCCAGCCGGGCCGAGTCGAGGCCGGAGACGGTGCGCCGGGGAGAGCCGGCGACCGTCGCCCCGATCAGCGCCTGCACCTCGGTGACCAGGGCCCGGCGCCCCTCCATCGCCACGGTGACGCAGGTGCCCGGCACCGGCTCGGAGTAGCGCGTCAGGAACAGCCCGGACGGGTCGGCCAGGCTGCTGATGCCGCCCTCGTGCATCTCGAAGCAGCCGACCTCGTCGGCCGCGCCGAAGCGGTTCTTCACGCCGCGCACGAGGCGCAGCGAGGAGTGCTTGTCGCCCTCGAAGTGCAGCACCACGTCGACCAGGTGCTCCAGCACCCGGGGCCCGGCCACCTGGCCGTCCTTGGTGACGTGCCCGACCAGCACCGTGGCGATGCCCCGCTCCTTGGCGACCGAGACCAGCGCGGCGGTGACCGCCCGGACCTGGGTGACCCCACCGGGCACCCCCTCGGTGCCGGTCGTTGAGATGGTCTGCACCGAGTCGAGCACCAGCAGGCCCGGCTTAACCGCGTCGAGTTGCCCGAGCACCGCCGCGAGGTCGCTCTCCGCCGCGAGGTAGAGCTGGTCGTGCAGGGTGCCCATCCGCTCGGCGCGGAGTCGGACCTGACTGACCGACTCCTCCCCGCTGACCACCAGCGACGGGCTGCCGGCGCCGAGGGCCCACTGCTGCGCCACGTCCAGCAACAGGGTGGACTTGCCCACGCCGGGCTCGCCGGCGAGCAGCACCACCGCGCCGGGGACCAGGCCGCCGCCGAGCACCCGGTCGAGCTCGCTCACGCCGGTGGGCCGGGCGCGGGCCGGCGCGGCGCTGATGGTGGCGATCGGTCGGGCCGGCTCGGCCGGCAGCCGGGAGCTGACCACTCGACCGGAGATTGTCGGACCGGTCACCGTGCACTCGACCACCGAGCCCCACTCGCCGCACTCCGGGCAGCGCCCCACCCACTTGGGCGGCTGGTGGCCGCAGGCGTCGCACTCGTAGGCCGGACGTGGCTCGCGGGCGGTGGACCGACCGCGGGCGCCGCTGGCCGTGCCGCCGCGCGGAGGAGTCGATCGGGAGGTGGTCACATCAGGACGCTAGCCCTCGCGTACGACGAAAACACCCCGGCGTGGTGGTCACCACGCCGGGGTGTTTGTCGATGTCGGGTCGGGTCAGCCGTGGGTAGTGCCGCCCTCGTCGCTCTCGTGGCCACCCTCGCGCTCGATGATCGGCGAGGGGGGTGCCGCCGGGGTGAGCGGCACCGCGACCGGCGCGGGGCCGGTGACCGTGTTGCCGTTACCGAAGTCGAAGGTCAGGAAGACGTTCTGGCCGGAGCGCAGCGCCTCGGTCAGGCCGACCAGCCGGAGCTGCTGGGTGGCCTCGGAGTTGAGCTGGAGGTAGCTCAGCGGAGCCAGCTCGATCCGGGCGGGCTGGCCCGGCACCGACGGGCTGGCCGAGCCGGACGCCCGCGCCGACTCCGGGGCGGACGGGGTGGCCGAGGACGACCCGGTCTCCGACGGCGTCGCGGACGGGCTGGCGGAGGTGGACGGGCTGGCCGAGCCGGACTCCGACGCGGACGGGCTGGCGGAGGGCGACTCCGAGGCGGACGGCGACGGGCTCGCCGAGCCGCCGCTGATCACCACCTCGCGGGCGCTGTCGGTGGTGACGGTGACCGTCACCGTGTCCTTCGAGTCGTTGTAGATCACGGCGTTGAGCGTCGCGTCCTGGCCCGCCCGGTAGCCCTCGGTGCCCGGGTAGGCGACCAGCAGGCCGCGCACCGCGAAGGCGCCGTTGCCGGCCGAGAGGTTGACGCCCTGGACCGACGGCGCCTTGTTGGCGGTCTCGGCGTGCTGGCCGGCGCCGCACCCGGACGCCAGCAGGCTGGTCGCCGCCGCAATCCCGGACAGCAGCAGGGCCGCCCGCCGGGATCCCCTGATCGAGCGCGTCACGTCGGTCCTCCTCGTCACGATCCCCACCCGGCCGCACGCCGGGCACGGTGGCCATACCCGCGCAGACCGCGCTCCAGGGTAGTTGGGGCTGATCGAGGCCCGCACGGGGACCCGGGCAATGCCACCTTCCCGGGGCCCGGTCACACCACCCGACCGCTCACCACCAGCAGGACCACGTCGATGAGGGCCACCAGCATCACGGCCCGGAAGGCGGCCACCGGCCGCCGGCCGGCCCGGACCGCCGAGCGCCCGGCGTACCAGCTCAGTGCCGGCACCACGGCGGCCGCGCCGACCGCCGCCAACCCGATGGCCGACGGTGGCCCGGGCGGCCCGAGGACCAGGGCCGCGGTCGCCGCGAGGAGCAGCCCGGCGGCGGCCGCCCGGCTGCCGGCCGCGCCCAACCGGTGCGGCAGACCGCGCACCCCCGTGCGGGCGTCGTCGGCCAGGTCGGGCAGCACGTTGGCGAAGTGCGCCCCGGCACCCAGGCAGGCGGCCGCCGCCAGCAGCCAGGCCGGCGGGGTCGGCTCGTCGGGCAGCCCGAGCACGATGAAGGCGGGCAGCGCGCCGAAGGAGACCGCGTACGGCAGCACCGAGAGCGCGGTGGCCTTGAGCGGCCAGTCGTAGAGCAGCGCCGAGACCAGGGCGACGGTGAGCCAGAACGCCGCCGTGGGGTTCGTGGTCAGCGCCAGCAACGGGCAGGCCACCGCGGCCACCGCCGCGGCCCAGGCCGTCGTGCGGCGGCCGACCGCGCCGGCGGCGACCGGCTTGTCGGTACGCCCCACCGTGGCGTCCCGCTCGGCGTCCAGCGCGTCGTTGGTCCAGCCCACGGCGAGCTGGCTGGCCAGCACGGCGAGCACCACCGAGACGATTCCGGCCGGCCGGTGCCCCACTCCCCAGGCCAGCAGACCGGCCACTGTGGTCACCGCCGCGGCCGGTTCCGGATGGCTCGCTCTGACCAGCCCTAACACCCTCGACGACATAAGGGAAGTCTGGTCGTTACCGAGCAGTCGTGCCACGCTCGGAGCCATGCGAGACGTGGCTGCGGCCGCGGCGTCCACCCGCCCCCGGGTGCTGCCGCGCAACGACCCGCGCCAGTACGACGATCTGGCCGGTGAGTGGTGGCGGCCGGATGGCGCGTTCGCGATGCTGCACTGGCTGGCGGAGGCCCGCGCGGCACTGGTGCCGCCGGCCGCCCGCCCCGACGCGCTCCTGGTCGACCTGGGCTGCGGTGCCGGGCTGCTCGCGCCGCACCTGGCCGGCAAGGGTTACCGGCACGTCGGGGTCGACCTGACCCGTTCGGCGCTGGTGCAGGCCGCCGGGCACGGCGTGCGTGTGGTCCAGGGCGATGCCACCGCGGTCCCGCTGCCCGACGGCTGCGCCGACGTGGTCTCCGCCGGCGAGCTGCTCGAACACGTGCCGGCGTGGCCGCGCGTGGTCGCCGAGGCGTGCCGGCTGCTGCGTCCGGGCGGGCTGCTGGTGCTGGACACCCTGAACGACACCGCGTTGGCCCGGCTGGTCGCCGTGCGGATCGCCGAGCGACTGCCGACCGTGCCGCGTGGCATCCACGATCCACGGTTGTTCGTGGACGCGCGGGCGCTGGTGGCCGAGTGCGCCCGGCACGGTGTCGACCTGCGGCTGCGGGGCATCCGGCCGCAGGTCGGTGGCCTGGTCGCCTGGCTGCTGCGGCGGGCTCGCGCAGCTCGGACGCCCGGTGCGGCGCCCACCGGCCGTGCTCCGCGCATCGTGCCGACCCGGTCCACCGCCGTGCTGTACCAGGGGCGGGGAGTCCGCAACGGATAGTCGGGCCGTGGCGGGGGTAAGGGACGCCGAGAAGGGGGCGATATGACGGTGCACGCGCTGGAGGCGGCCCGCCGGTTGGCGCCGCGGTTCGCCGCGCGGGCGGCGGAGCACGACCGGGACGGCTCCTTTCCGGCCGAGGACTTCCGCGACCTGCGGGAGGCCGGGCTGTTCGGGCTGATGGTCCCCCGGTCTCTGGGTGGCCTGGGCGCCAGCTTCGCGGAGTACGCCGCGGTGGCGACCGAACTTGCCCGAGGCAACGGTGCGACCGCACTGGTGTTCAACATGCACGCCTCGGTGACCGGCGCGTTGGGCGCGGTGACCGAGGAGTTGGCCGAGGCGCTGGGCGTGCCGGACGAGGCGCTGGCCGCACGGGACCGGCTGCTCACCGCCGCGGCGCAGGGCTCCTGGTACGCGGTGGCGATGAGCGAACGCGGCGCCGGTGCCCGGCTCTCCCAGCTGAGCACGGTCTACGAGGCGACCGACGAGGGCTGGCACCTCAAGGGGAGCAAGACCTTCTGCTCCGGGGCCGGGCACGCCGACGGCTACCTGGTCGCGGCGCGCAGCACCGCCGACCAGTCGGTGGTCTCGCAGTTCCTGGTGCCGGCCGACCCGGAAGGTCTGACCGTCGAGCCGACCTGGGACGCGCTCGGCATGCGCGCCACCTCCTCGCACGATCTGCACCTGGACGTCACGGTGCCGGCCGACCGGCTGCTCGGTGGCGTGGAGGGGCTGGCCCTGGTCGTCGCCCAGCTGATGCCGCACTGGTTGGTGGCCAGCTACGCGGCCGTCTACGTGGGGGTGGCCCGGGCGGCGATCGACGCGGCGGCCGAGCACCTCAACGCCCGGAAGCTGGCCGGCCTGCCGGCGGTGCGCGCCCGGCTGGGGCGGGCGGACGCGGCGACGGCCGCGGCCGAGCTGGTGGTGGCCGAGGCGGCCCGGCGGGTGGACGAGATGCCGGGCGACGCGGAGACCAACCGCTGGGTGTGGCGGGCGAAGCTGCTGGCCGGCACCACGGCGGCCGAGGTGGCGGCGTCGATGCTGGAGGCGGCGGGCACCTCGGCGACCCGGCGCGGCCATCCGTTGGAGCGGCTCTACCGCGACGCCCGATGCGGCTCGCTGCACCCGGCCACGTCGGACGTCTGCGCCGACTGGCTCGGCATCGCCGCGCTGGGTGGGGACCCGGACCGCGACGGGTCGGCCCCGCGTTGGTGAGCCGGTGCGGCTGGACCAGCGCGGGGGATCGGCCGGCCGAGGTGGCCGGGGGGAGGAACCGGGGGAGGACAGCGTCGGACGAGAGGTGGGGATCGTGGCCGTACCAGTGATCGCGGGGCTCGGGGCGGCACAGCCGCCGTCCGCTTCGCAGGACGAGTTGTGGGAGGGCTTCTTCTCCCGGCACTTCTCCGGCACCACCCGGTCGTTGGCCCAGCGGATCTTCGCGAACTCGGGGGTGACCCGGCGACAGGCCGCCGTCAATCCCCTGCTGGAGGACGTCTCGGACTGGCCGACCGAGCGCCGGATGCGCCGCTACCAGGTGGAGGCGCTGCCGCTGGGCAAGGAGGCGGTGGGCCGCGCGTTGACCGCGGCCGGGCTGGGCGCCGGCGATGTGGGGCTGTTCATCGTCTGTTCCTGCACCGGGTACGCCACCCCGGGGCTGGACATCCTGCTCGCCCGGGACCTCGGCATGGCCCCGGACACCCAGCGGATGTTCGTCGGTCACATGGGCTGTTACGCGGCTCTGCCCGGGCTGGGCGCGGCGAGCGACTTCGTCACCGCGCGAGGTCGCCCCGCGCTGCTGCTCTGCGCGGAGCTGACCAGCCTGCACATCCAGCCGTCCAGCGCCCGGGTGGACACCCAGCAGATCGTCTCGCACGCGCTCTTCTCGGACGCCGCGGTCGCCGCCGTGGTGGTGCCGGGCGGCCCGGGGTACGCCATGCGCGAGGTCACCTCGATCACCGACACCTCCACCGCCGACCACATGACCTGGGACGTCACCGACGCCGGCTTCCGGATGGGGCTGTCGCCGAAGGTGCCGCAGGTGCTCTCCAGGCACGTCCGTGGGCTCGTCGACGACCTTCTGGCCCGGCACGGCACCACCGTCGCCGAGGTGGACGGTTGGGCGGTGCACCCGGGTGGGCCGCGGATCCTCAACGTGGTCGAGCGGGAGCTGGCCCTCCCGCCGCAGGCGCTGGCCGCGTCCCGGGCGACGCTCGACGAGCACGGCAACTGCTCCTCGCCGACGGTGCTGCTGATCCTGGATCGGCTGAGCCGCGCGGCGGTGGCGCCCCGGCGGATCGTCATGCTGGCGTTCGGTCCGGGCCTCACCCTGTACGCCGCGCTGCTCGATCGACAGGGCTGATCGCCGAACGACCCGGCCGGTACGCTCGCCGCATGGATGCTGCGGCGGACGACCGGCTGCGGGCGGTGGCGCTGGTGGGCGTGGCCCTGGCCGCCCTGGCCGTCGGCGGCTGGTGGTGGCGGGCCGCCGCACCCGCTCCGACGGCCCGACCGGCTCCGACCCCGACCGCCCGGCTCGACGAGGTCGGGCCGGGAGATGGCACGCCGTCCGGCGTGCCGGACGTGCGGCGCACGGTGCGGCTGGAGACCGAGACGGGTGAGGCCGTCCGTGCGGGGGAGACGTCGACGGTGTGGATCGACCCGGAGACGGGCATGGTCACCGACCTCGACGGCCCTGCGGGCGAGTTCCTCTACCAACCGGACCCGTCGGGTGGGCTGCCCCTGTTCACGGAGACGATCTGGCGGGAGCAGAGGGAGCTCACCCCTGGTCAGGGGGTGACCCGGCAGTCGACCGATGACGGCGCCCGCTACCTGCTCCAGTACCGGTGCACCCGGCCCGGCACGTTGGTGGTGACGAGCACCGGGGCCGAGATCGCCGGCCCGCCGCGGATCGACTGCGACGGCACGACCGCCTCCGCCGACGTGCTGCCCGGTGGCGGGCCGTTCCGGGTCTCCCTGTCGGCCGTCGGCGACAAGTCGATCGACGTCCAGGCGCAGCTCGTCGCGCTGCCCCGCTAGGCCGCCGGCCGCCCGGTCAGGCGGCGAGGGCGCTCAGGTCCTCCCGGTAGGCGTCGATCGGCCCCAGCTCGGGCACCACCCGGGTCACCACTCCGGTGCGGTCGACCAGCAGCGCGGTCGCGGCGCCGGGGCGGGCCGGCTGGCCCAGGAACGAGCGCAGCCCACCGGCCGGGTCGGCCAGCGCGCGGACGTTCCGCGCGGCCGGCGGCGGGGCGGGCACCGTCCGCCCTCCGGTGACGGTGACCACGGCCACTCCGACGGGTGCCACCGCCACGGCGTCGGCGACCTGGTCCGGGCAGGCGCAGCCGTCCACCAGGATGATCATGACGGGCAGCAGGCCCCGCAGCGGCACCGGTGCCTGGCCGGCGTCGACCAGGTCCAGCGCGGGCAGCGCCCGCCCGGTGAGGGTGGCGGGTGGCGCGTAGGGAGCCGGGGTCGGGCGGTCGGTGCCGCGGTTGGCGCGTGGCCAGGTGACGGCGAGCAGGCCGGCCAGCGTGGTGAGCACCGCCACCAGCAGCACCAGCAGCGGCAGGGCAAGGGCCCGGTGGCCACTCGGTCGACGGGCGGCCCGGCGCAGCTCACGGCGGATCTGGGCGGCCTCGGCGGCGAGCGTGGAGGCGTCGTCGGGGACGACCACCCGGCCCCACTCGGGCGGCAGGTCGGGCAGCCCCTGGCCCTCTGCGTCCGGCTTGCCCATCGGACCCCCTGGCAGCGTCTCGAGAGCTGGGTGTGGTGCGACCTCCAGCGTCCCGCACCGGGGGCACCTCCCGCTACACCTGGGCGCGGTCCCGTCCGGCGGGATACCATGAGGTGAGCGCATAGCCCTTGATCTCGACGTTCTGATCACCCGTACCGGGAAGTCATCCGTGCGTTACGGAGCGTGTTCGAATCATTGGTTTGACGGCCTGTCAAGCTGAAGAAAGACCTCTCACAGGGCCCCTGAGCTGCGCCAACGGTCAGGACATCGGTGAGACATCGGTGCCTGACCGTGTTACCCTAGACACAGCGAAAGGGGTTTCGAACCTATGGTTTTCAGTGTCGGCGAGACCGTTGTTTACCCCCACCACGGGGCCGCACTCATCGAGGCAATCGAGACTCGGGTCATCAAGGGCGAGCCCAAGCAGTACCTCGTCCTGAGGGTCGCGCAGGGTGACCTGACGGTCCGGGTGCCGGCCGAGAACGCCGAGATCGTGGGCGTGCGTGAGGTTGTCGGCGAAGAGGGCCTCGGCAAGGTCTTCGACGTTCTCCGGGCTCCGCACACCGAGGAGCCGACGAACTGGTCGCGGCGTTACAAGGCCAACCTGGAAAAGCTGGCCTCCGGCAACCCGCTGAAGGTCGCCGAGGTCGTGCGTGACCTGTGGCGTCGGGAGCGGGAGCGGGGCCTCTCCGCGGGCGAGAAGCGGATGCTCGCCAAGGCCCGCGACATTCTCGTCGGCGAGGTCGCGCTGGCGGAGAAGAGCACCAAGGACGAGGCGGAGACGCTGCTCGACAAGGTGCTCACCGAGGCCTAGTCCGCACAGCATCGTCGTACCCACTTCCTACTGAAGAAACCACCGAGGACCGCGACGTGACCGCGCAGCTCAATCCGCGCGGTGACGTCGCGGTCCTCGTGCCTGCGGCGGGTGCCGGCGTACGGCTCGGCCCCGGCCGGCCCAAGGCGCTGCGCCTGCTCGGCGGGGAGCCGCTGCTGGTGCACGCCGTGCGCCGACTGGCCGCCGCGCCCTCGGTGCACACGATCGTGGTGGCCGCCCCGGCTGCCGAGGTGACGGCCGTTCGTGAGCTGCTCGCTCCGGTGGCCCCGGTGACCGTGGTGCCCGGCGGCGCGGAGCGGCAGGCGTCGGTGGCCGCCGCGCTGGCCGCGGTGCCCGCCGGTCCGGCGATCATCCTGGTGCACGACGCCGCCCGCGCGCTGACGCCGCCGGAGCTGGTCGAGTCCGTCGCGGCGGCGGTCCGTGGCGGGCGCGACGCCGTCATCCCGGTGCTGCCGGTCGTCGACACGATCAAGGAGGTCGACGCTGGCGAGGTGGTGCTCGGCACCGTCGACAGATCCGCCCTGCGCGCGGTGCAGACCCCGCAGGGCTTCCGCCGGTCCGTGCTCACCGCCGCGCACGCCGCAGCCGGCGACTCGCTCACCGACGACGCCGGGCTGGTCGAGAAGCAGGGCATCCCGGTGAGCTGCGTGCCCGGCTCGGAGTACGCGCTGAAGATCACCCGCCCGTTCGACCTGGCGCTGGCGGAACACCTGCTGGCCACCGCCGGTTGACGCGTACCCTCTGATCATGATCATTCCCCGGGTGGCCGTCGGCACCGACGTGCACGCTTTCCAGCCCGGCCGGCCCTGCTGGGTGGCCGGCCTGCTCTGGCCCGACCAGGACGGCCTGGCCGGGCACTCGGACGCCGACGTGGCCGCGCACGCGGCCTGCAACGCGCTGCTCTCCGCCGCCGGTCTCGGCGATCTCGGCTCCACCTTCGGGGTGGGCCAGCCGGAGTGGGCCGGCGCGTCCGGGGTGGCGCTCCTCACCGAGACGGCCCGTCGGGTGCGGGCCGCCGGCCTGGAGATCGGCAACGTGTCCGTGCAGGTCGTCGGCAACCGACCCAAGATCAGCCGACGCCGCGAGGAGGCCCAGCAGGTGCTCTCCGCCGCCGTCGGCGCCCCGGTGACCGTCTCCGCCGCGACCACCGACGGCCTCGGCTTCACCGGCCGCGAGGAAGGGCTCGCCGGCATCGCGGTGGCCCTGGTGTACGACGCCCCGGCCGCCTAGGCTCGCCGCGATGTCCAGCGACCCCACCCCCGACCAGTCCGCCGCCGACGGTTGCCTCCAGCGCGCACAGCTCCTCGCCGAACTCGGGCGGCACGACGAGGCGGCCGGGGAACTGACGTACGGGCTCGCCCTCCGGCCCGATGACGCCGACGCGCTCACCATGCTGGCCCGCGTGCACCTGGCCGCCGGCCGGCCGGCCGATGCGCTCACCGCCGCCGACGCCGCCGTGGCCGCCGCACCGGAGGCGCTCCCTCCGCTGGTCGTCCGGGGCATGGCGCTGGCCGACCTGGAGCGCTATCCGGAGTCGGCCGCCACCGCCGACCGGATTCTGGCGCTCGGCGCGGCCGACGCGTACGCCCAACGCAGCGCGGCGGCGATCCTGGCCGGCGCGCGCAACGGGCAGTCGGCGCTCAACGCGGCCTGGCGCGGGGTGGAACTGGCCCCGGAGGAACCGCAGGCCCACCTGGTGCTCGGCCTGGTCGCCGCCCGGCTGGAGCTGTTCGACCTCGCCGAGCGGGCCTACCGGGAGGCGTTGCGGCTCGACCCGCGCCTCGCCGAGGTTCGGCACGACGTGGGTGTCATCCGGCTGGAGCAGCGCCGCTGGTCGGAGGCGCTGGAATACCTCGCCGAGGCGGCCACGATCAGCCCGAGCCGCATGGACTCCGGGCGGACCATCGCCTACGGCCTGCACCGTCTGGTGCTCTACGGCGCCGGCTGGTCGCTGGTGGCCGCGGTGGTGGTGGCGTTCGCGGCCTCGGCGAACGACGGGTTCTCCCGCATCCTGTCGGTGCTCGCCGCGCTCACCGGAGGCGTCGTGGTCTGGCAGCTGGCGGCGCGGCTGCCGGGCCTGACCCGGACCGTCCTACCCGAGCTGCTGCACTCGGACCGGACGATGGCGCTGGCGATCTACGCGGTGGCCGCCGCGCCGGTGCTGCTCGTGGTGTACGCGGTGGTCGGCTCGCCGTGGCCGCTGGTGCTGGCCATCGCCGCCACCGCGGTAGCCGAATTCGCCATCTTCACCCGCACCGCCTTCCGCTGACGCCCGCCGGTTAGACCCGGCGCGCCCAGGTCCAGGCGTACCCGTCGTCCTCGCACGTGCGGGCCGCGTCGCAGAGGTCCAGCGGGCGGAAGGTGTCGACCATGACGGCCAGCTCGTCGAAGTAGTCGGCGCCGATGGAGCGCTCCGCGGCACCCGGCTGGGGGCCGTGGGTGAAGCCGGACGGGTGCAGTGAGATCGAGCCCTGCTCGATGCCGGAGCCGCGCCGGGCCTCGTAGTTGCCGCCGGTGTAGAAGAGCATCTCGTCGGAGTCGACGTTGTGGTGGTTGTACGGCACCGGAATCGCGCTCGGGTGGTAGTCGACCTTGCGGGGCACGAACGAGCAGATGACGAAGTTGGGACCCTGGAAGGTCTGGTGCACCGGCGGGGGCTGGTGGATCCGGCCGGTGATCGGCTCGAAGTCGTGGATGGAGAACGCCCACGGGTAGAGGTGCCCGTCCCAGCCGACCACGTCGAACGGGTGGTTGGCGTAGACGTAGCGGGTCCAACCACGCCGGTGCCGGACCAGCACCTCCGCCTCCTCGCCGTCGACGAGCAGCGGGGCGTCCGGGCCGCGGACGTCGCGCTCGCAGTACGGCGAGTGCTCCAGGAACTGGCCGCGGACCGAGAGGTAGCGCTTGGGCGGGCCGATGTGCCCGGCCGCCTCGATGGTGAGCAGCCGGACGGGCTGCTCACCGGTCGGCACCAGCCGGTGGATGGTCGAGGTGGGGATGACGACGTAGTCGCCGGCCACCGCCTCCAGCACCCCGAACGGGGACTCGACCCGCAGCTCGCCCGACTCCAGGTAGAGGCAGTGGTCGCCGGTGGCGTCGCGGAACAGTGGCGAGGGGCGGTCGGCGAGCACGTACCCGATCCGCACGTCGTCGTTGGCGAGCAGGTACTGCCGGCCGAGGATCGGGTCGGCGCCGCCGGCGTCGAGCTTGTGGGTGCGCAGGTGACGGGGCTTGAGCGGCAGGTTCGGCGTCCGGGTGGACGCGGGCGGGGTGAACTCGTCGGCGGCCAGGATCGCGGTGGGCGCGTGCCGGTGGTAGAGCAGGGACGAGTCGGAGGAGAAGCCCTCCTGGCCCATCAGCTCCTCGGCGTAGAGGCTGCCGTCGGGCTGACGGAACTGGGTGTGGCGCTTGCGTGGCACCTCGCCGACGCTGCGGTAGTACGGCATCTCGCCTCCCGATATGTCCCGTTCACCGGCCCGGTGGCGTCCGATAATCGGACGCTGTTGTCCGTTCCTTGTAGCGTCCCGTACATTCTTGTTCCGTGTCAACGCAGGTGCCCGCACTCCTCGACGGCCTGGTGGATGACGCCGCCGTCTTCCCTCCGGGCAGTGCCGCGCTGCCCGACGCCCTGGCCGCCCACCGCCGGCACCGCACCGCCTGGTACGCCGACCTGGTCGGCCCGCTGCTGGTCCCGGCCTCGACGGTTGCCGCCGGCGAGCTGAGCGGTCTCGTCGACCCGGCCGAGGGCCTGGTGGTCGGCGTGATCGGTGACACCGGGATCGGGGGTCTGCCGTTCGCGCTGTCGTTCCTGGCGCCGGACGGCGTCACCGCCCGGCAGGTCGAGGTGGCGGTGGCCCGGCGTGGCGAGGACCCGCTGTCCGGCATCGCCGAGCTGCTGCGGGTGGCCGACTCCCTGCCGGACGTCGAGGCCGTCTACGCCGAGCTGCCGCTGACCTTCGGGCTGATGGGTGCGTTGGACGCGCTCGCCGCCGCGCGGGCGGACGGGATGCCGGTCGCGGCCAAGTTCCGCACCGGCGGGCTGGCCGCCGAACTCTTCCCCACCCCGGCCGAGCTGGCCGCGGTGATCTGCGCCTGCCGGGCCCGGGACCTGCCGTTCAAGCTGACCGCGGGGCTGCACCAGGCGGTCCGGCACCTCGACCCGGAGACCGGCTTCACCCACCACGGCTACGCCAACGTGCTGGCCGCGACGTTGGCGGCCGCCGAGGGCGACGGCGTGGGCACGGTCGCCGAGCTGCTCACCGTGGCCGACCCGCGCCCGCTGCTGGAGCGCACGACCGGCCGGCTGGACGGGCCCCGGCCGCTCTGGGTCGGCTTCGGCTCGTGCAGCATCCTGGAACCACTGACCGATCTGATCCGGCTGGGGCTGGTGAACGGGGGCTACGACGCATGACGTGGGTGACCGGTGCCGAGGGTTCGCCGTACGGGGTGACGAACCTGCCGTACGGGGTGTTCCGGTCCGACGGGGGTCCGCCGCGGATCGGTGTGCGGATCGGGTCGTGGGTGCTCGACCTGGCCGCCGCGGAGGCCGCCGAGCTGGTGCTGGCCGCCGGCGCCCTCTGCCGGCCCACCCTCAACGACTTCATGGCCCTGGGTCGTCCCCAGTGGGCGGCGGTGCGGCAGCGGATCACCGAGCTGCTGACCGACCCGGCGCACCGGGCCGCGGTGGAGCCGCTGCTGGTGCCGCTGGACGAGGTGGAGTTGCTGCTCCCGGTCGACGTGGCCGACTACGTCGACTTCTACTCCTCCGAGCACCACGCGTCGAACGTCGGGCAGATCTTCCGCCCGGGCCAGCCGCCGTTGCTGCCCAACTGGAAGCACCTGCCCATCGGCTACCACGGGCGGGCCGGCACGGTCGTGGTGTCCGGGACGCCGGTGATCCGCCCGACCGGCCAGCGCGCCTCCGCCGACGGCCCGGTCACCGGTCCGTCCGTACGCCTCGACATCGAGGCCGAGGTCGGCTTCGTGGTCGGCGTGCCCAGCCCGCTGGGCGCGCGGGTGGCCGTCGACGACTTCGCCGACCACGTCTTCGGGGTGGTGCTGGTCAACGACTGGTCCGCCCGGGACATCCAGGCCTGGGAGTACCAACCGCTCGGTCCGTTCCTGGGCAAGTCGTTCGCCACCTCGATCTCGGCCTGGGTGACACCGCTCGACGCGCTCGCCGAGGCCTTCGTGCCGGCCCCGGATCAGGACCCGCCGGTCGTCGACTACCTGCGGGACGTGCCGCACCTGGGGCTGGACCTCCGGCTGGCGGTCGAGTGGAACGGCGAACGGGTCAGCGAGCCGCCGTTCGCCACCATGTACTGGACACCGGCCCAGCAGTTGGCGCACCTCACGGTCAACGGCGCGTCGCTGCGTACCGGCGACCTCTACGCCTCCGGCACCGTCTCCGGGCCGGACCGTGGACAGGTCGGCTCGTTCCTGGAGCTGACCTGGGGCGGAGCGGAGCCGGTGAAGCTCGGCGACGAGAGCCGCACCTTCCTCGCCGACGGCGACACGGTCACCATCACGGCCACCGCTCCCGGCCCGGACGGCACCACCATCGCCCTGGGTGAGGTCACCGGGACGGTTCGCCCGGCCCGCTGACCCGCGCCACCACACCTCGAACGACCGCCGGACCGGGTCCGGCGGTCGTTCCGGCGCGGGTGTGGGCCCGTCCGGCAGACCGTCTCATCGATGGGACCGGTGATCGCACCGGATGTGCGATCACAGGTCCGCCTTACCCCGTTGATCGTCGCGGATTCCGTCGCCCCGTCGCGCGGGCCGGGCCCCGCCCGGCTGCCAGCGGTGGGGCATCCCATCGCACACGGAGGTAGGACGATGCACGATTTCGCGGGCGCGGTATGGCGTACCAGCAGCCGATCCAACGACCAGGGGCTCTGCGTGGAGGTCGCGGACAACCTGGTCGACGTCGTCGGTCTCGTCGCGGTACGCGACTCCAAGGACCAGGCCGGCCCCACACTCGCCGTCAGCCCGCCGGGATGGACGGCGTTCATCGACGCGATCCGAGCCGGTCGCTTCGAGCGCTGACCGGCCCCCGACCGATCGCCGACCGGCTCAGAGTGGCCGGGCGAAACGGACAACGTGGCCTCCGGGCGGTGGAAATTCCGTCCCGGAGGCCCCGCCCGGCCCTCACCCCGCGTACCGTCGGGGACACGGGAGGGTCGCATGTCGACGGTGGCGGTTACCGGGTTCATCGAGGCGCACGCCGTCGACGTCTGGCGTCTGCTGATCGACCTGCCCGGCCGCGCTGCCCGGCTGAGCGCCGCCGGCCCGGTCGAGCTGCTCACCCCGGGCCCGTTCGGGCCGGGCACCGCCTGGCGCGAGGAGCGCGCCCAGCCGGGCGGCGGCACGCTCACCGAGGAGTTCCTGGTGGTGGAGGCGTGCGCCCCGCACCGGCTTGTGCTCTGCACCTCCGGTGCCGGCGTGGACTACCGGATCACCTGGACGCTGCGGTCGGTCCGGCGTCGCCGCCGTGGCTGCACCGCCGTCACCGTCACACAGGAAGCGGTGCCGACCGCTCCGTACGGCCGGGTGGTGGCGCTGCTGCTCGGCGCGCTCGCCGCCCGCGCGGTCGAGGTGGCGCTCCGGCGTGACCTCGCCGACCTGACCTTCGCGGCCAACGCGGCCGGTGCCACCGGCGCCGTCGAGGCAGCCTGACCATCGCCCGGCCGGTTCCGCCCGTCGGTTCCCGGACGGGGCGGCGGCGTGACCTGACCGGGGTCCGGCAGGTTCCGCTGGGTAGGGTGCCGGGCGGAGGTGCGGCATGGGGTTCCCGAAGGGCCGGCGACGGCTCGTGGTGGCGGTCGTGGCGCTGCTCGCCACCGCGGCGGTCGCGGCCATCGTGCACCGGGTGCTCGCGCCGGCCGAGGTGAGCACGGTGGCCCGGGGCGCGTACCCGGCCGCGGCACAGCCGGCGGTCGGCGTGGTCGGTCGGCTGCCGGTCGCCCCGCTGATCGTGGACGCCCGGCTGCGGGTGTACGTCGCGCACCGCCAGGTCTATGCCGACCGGCCGGTCGACGGGCGGCACCGGACCACCCCGTACTGGTCGTACCGGCGCTGGCCGGCGGAGCTGGTCGGAGTCGTCGCGAGTGGCACCACCGTGGTGAGCCGGTGGTCGGACGGGCAGTTGGTGGCGCTGGACGCGCGGACCGGGCGGGTGGCCTGGACGGCTGACGGGCCGGTGCCGGCGGAGGAGCCCACGTCCCGGCGTACCGGTGCCGGGACGGTGTGGGCGCCGGCCGGGCTCTACCTCACCCGTACGCTCGACGGCCGCGCCGTGCTGGTCGCCACCGGCTCGGGCGAGGCGCGGGGCGTCGACCTCGCCGACGGGCGTGAGCTCTGGCACGCCGCGCTGGCCGCGGAGTGCCGCCGTGACGTCGGCACGACCCCCGACGGGCAGTTGGTCGGCGTGGAGACCTGCGCCGGCCCGGCGGCGGTCGAGTTCCGGGACGCGGCGACCGGCAAGGTGACCAACCGGTGGCGTCCGCCCGGGGCGGCTGGCGAGCTGGTGGTCACTCCGGTGGGCTGCCGGAGCGGCCGGTCGGAGTGTCCGGCGCTGCGTACCGTCGCACCCGGGGACGCCGCGGGCCGGGGCTGGCTGATCGGCCCGGGCGGGCCTGCGCCCGCGCCCGCGCTGGACCGGCTCGACGCGGAGCTTGCCGGCGACCAGGCGGTCGCGGTCGTCGACGGGGCGCTGGTTGGCCGGTCAGCGCGGACCGGCACCGAGCTGTGGCGTCGTGCGGACCTGGGGCAGGGTCGGATCGTCGCCGTCCAGCCGGGCCGGGTGCACCTGCTGACCGACCAGAACGACCTGGTCACGCTCGATCCCGAGACGGGTGCCGAGCGGTCCCGCTTCACCTTGAACGCCGGCTCGGACGGCACCGGCTGGGCACCGGGGGCGGTGTACGCGGCGGACGGCTACCTGGCGGTGGAGCGGCTCCGGAGGCCGGTGGACCCGGACGCCGACGACCAGCGCTACTTCTTCACCTCGGAGCCGGTGATCTTCGCCGCGACCTGACGGAGCTGCCACTGAACGGCCGGACCACCATCCGGGTGCTGCTCGAAGCACCGACCGGTCGGAGCAGGTGCTCACGGATGGGCTGGTCGCGCCGGGTCTGGTGTTGCCGATCTTCGGGGTCTTCGCGTACCGCCGGCGCGCCCGGTTCCGGCAGCCCATGCCGGCCGTCTGATCGTCCGGTCCGGTCCGGTCCGGTCCGCACAGCACGGGGAAGGCGGACCGGACCGGCCGGCAATTGATCGGCTCAGACCAGCGCCGCCTCCGCGGCGGCCAGGAACGCGTCGTTCTCGGCCGGAGTGCCGATGGTGACGCGGACCCCGTCCCCGGCGAACGGCCGGACGATGACCCCGCGCGCCTCGCACGACTTGCCGAACGCCACCGCCTGGTCGCCCAGGGGCAGCCAGACGAAGTTGGCCTGGCTGGTCGGCACGTCGGGCACGAACTTGCGCAGCGCCTCGGTGACCCGGTCCCGCTCGGCGACGACCAGGGCGCAACGACGCTCCATCTCCGCGGCCTGGGTCAGCGCGGCGAGTGCCCCGGCCTGCGCAGCCGTGCTGGTGGAGAACGGGGTCACCACCTTGCGGATCGCCGCCGCCACCACCGGCTGGGCGACCAGCCAACCCACCCGCAGCCCGGCCAGGCCCCACGCCTTGGAAAGGGTGCGCAGCACCGCCACGTTCGGCCGGTCCAGGTAGTCGAGCCCGTCCGGCACCTCCGGGTCGGTGACGAACTCCCGGTACGCCTCGTCGATGACCACCAGTACGTCGTCCGGCACCGCGTCGAGGAACCGGTCCAGCTCGGCCCGGCGTACGGCCGTGCCGGTGGGGTTGTTCGGGTTGCAGACCAGGATCATCCGGGTCCGGTCGGTCACCGCGGCGGCCATCGCCGCCAGGTCGTGCCCGTGCCCGGCGTCGTTGGGCACCCGCACGCTGGTCGCGCCGCTGGTCGCCGCGATGATCGGGTACGCCTCGAACGACCGCCACGCGTAGATCAGCTCGTCACCGGGCAGGCAGGTGGCCCGCACCAGGTGCTCGGCGAGCGCGACCGACCCGCAGCCGGTGGCGATCCGGTCGGCGTCCACCCCGTACCGCTGGGCCAGCGCGTCGCGCAGCGCCACCACGCCCATGTCCGGGTAGCGGTGCGAGGCGGCGATCGCCTCGGTGACCGCCTCCACCACACCGGGCAGCGGCCCGTACGGCACCTCGTTGCTGGCCAGCTTGATCGCCTCTGGCAGACCCAGCTCGCGCGCCAGGTCGGCCGGGCTGCGCCCCGGTACGTAGCTGGGCAGCGCGTCGAGGTCGGCGCGGGTCAGCCGCAGCGCCGGCTGGTGACGTCCGGAGTCGGTCATGGGTTTTCTCCCGAGGGCTGGTCGCGGTCGTTCGGGGTGGCGGAACCGGTGGTCTGGGGTACCTGGACGACCACCGTCTGAGCGCGCTTGTCGTGCAGGGCCTGACGCAGCGGGTGGTCGAAGAGCGGGGAAAGAGCGTCGACGAGTTGCAGCACCAGGCCGAGACCGGCGCAGTACCAGAGCAGGGTGGGCATGCCCAGTGTCGTCCAGCGGCTGAGCGCCCGGCCAACGCCGAGGGGCTGGTCGGCGGCGAGTGGCACGGCGCGGATCCGCATCACCCGCTTGCCGACGGTCTGCCCACCGGCGGCCATGGCCGGCACCTCGTACGCCAGCCAGAGCGCGGTGGCGATGACCAGGATCACCACCAGGAGAAGCCCGGCCTGCTCACCGATCGGCGGCAGCCCCTCGGTGGAGGAGTTGCCCTGCTGCGCGCGCCGGAGCACCTCCCGCCAGTACGGCAGCAGCTCCTGGATCCACCGCCAGACGAACCAGCCGTTGACCAGGGCGTTCAGGGCGAAGACGATGCCGAAGTCGATCAGCCGGGCGGTGAACCGCTGGCCGTAGCCTGCCAACTCCAGGCCATGCGGGCGCGGCTCGGGCGGCCGTCCGGGCCAGCCCGGCGGAACACCGTGCGGCGCCCAGCCGGGCGGAACACCCTGTGGCGCCCAGCCGGGCGGGGCACCCTGTGGTCCCCAACCGGGAGGACCCGCCTGTGGTCCCCAGCCGGGGCCGTGCCCTGGTTGCGGACCCGGTCCCGGGTGCGGCGGCCAGCCCGGCGCGGTGGTCACCGGGCCGGGGGCGGCCGGCGCCGGGACGGCCGGGGTCACCGGGACGGGCGGCGGTTCCGCCGGAGGCGGCCCCTCCGGCGGGGTCTCGTCGACGGGGATGGGCGCACCGAGCCACCCCTCGCCGTCCCAGTAGCGCCGGGTCTCCGGGTCGGCGGGGTCGACGTACCACCCAGGTTCCACACTCACGCCGCCGCTCCGCTTCGCTGCGCGCCGGCGCGAGGCGCCACGCTACTGAACCTGCTGGTTCGCTCGCTCCGCTCGCTCACTGGGACACCTTAACGACGACGGTGGCGGCGAACTTGTCGTGGAGGCATTGCTGCCAGGGCTTGTCCCAGAGCTGCCACAGCCCGTTGAGATAGCTCAGGCCGGGAATCAGGCCGGCGACCTGTTGCACCAGGTACCGCTTGGCGGCGGCCCGACGGTCCAGGGTGCGGGCCGGGTCCAACGGCACGACCCGCAGCTTCATGCTCTTCTTGCCGAACGTCTGGCCGGTCTTGAACATCATCTCGACGTAGTAGACGTACCCGATCACGAGCGAGATCGCGACGGCCCCGAGGTCGATCCACAGCATCGGCAGCAGGAGGTCCCTGACGAAGTCGGGCTCGGGGAGGGTGCCGTCCGGCGCGACCTGGAGGAGATCGGGCATGACGACGGCCAGGTAAATGATCACCGCGGGTACGGCGAGCACCATGCCGATCACCATGAAGACCGCGGCGTCGATCAGAGTGGCCAGCAGCCGGTCGGTGAAACTGGCCAGCGGCTGCCCACCGGGGCTCAGCGTCGGTGGCGGGGCCACCGGTCGGGGCGGCCCGGCGTACCACGGCGGCGGACCGTACCCGGGTGGGGCGTACTGCGGTGGCAGGGCGTACCCCTGGGGGTGTGGTCCGGGCGGCGGGGCGACGCCGCCGGTGGCGGGCGGGGGCCCACCGACCGGCGGCGTCGGGTACGACGGAGGCTGCGTCACGCTGGACAGTGTTACAGGTTGCCGCGGGCTTCCTGCTCGCGCTCGATGGCCTGGAAGAGCGCCTTGAAGTTGCCCTTGCCGAAGCCGAGCGAGCCGTGCCGCTCGATCAGCTCGAAGAAGACGGTCGGGCGGTCCTGCACGGGCTTGGTGAAGATCTGGAGCAGGTAGCCGTCCTCGTCCCGGTCGACCAGGATCCGGCGGGCCTTCAGTTCCTCGATCGGCACTCGCACGTTGCCGATCCGGGCGCGCAGCTCCGGGTCCTCGTAGTACGAGTCCGGGGTGTCCAGGAACTCGACCCCGGCGGCCCGCATCGCGTCGACGCTGGCCAGGATGTCGTTGGTGGCGACCGCGATGTGCTGGGCGCCCGGGCCCTGGTAGAACTCCAGGTACTCGTCGATCTGCGACTTCTTGCGGGCGATCGCCGGCTCGTTGAGCGGGAACTTCACCTTGCGGGTGCCGTTCGCCACGACCTTGCTCATCAGCGCCGAGTAGTCCGTGGCGATGTCGTCGCCGATGAACTCCGCCATGTTGGAGAAGCCCATCACCCGCTTGTAGAACTCGACCCACTCGTCCATCCGGCCCAGCTCCACGTTGCCGACCACGTGGTCGACGGCCTGGAAGAAGCGCTTCGGCTGGATGCCGGCGTCGATCATCGGCTGCCGGTCCACGATCGGGCCGCGGGCCACGAAGCCGGGCAGGAACGGGCCGGTGTAGCGGGACCGGTCCACCAGCGTGTGCCGGGTGTCGCCGTACGCGGCGATGGCGGCCATCCGGACCGTGCCGTGCTCGTCGGACACCTCGTGCGGCTCGACGACGCCGGTGGCGCCCTGCGCGATGGCGTGCGCGTACGCCTTGTCCACGTCCGGCACCTCGAGCGCGATGTCGCTGACCCCGTCGCTGTGCTTCGCCACGTGCTCGACGCCGTCGGCGTCCGGGCGTACCGCACCGGTCAGCACGAACCGGGCCGAGCCGCTGGTCAGCACGTACTGGGCGTGGTCCCGGTAGCCCTGCTCGGGGCCGCGGTACGCGACGCAGGTCATGCCGAACGCGGTGGAGTAGTAGTGCGCGGCCTGCTTGGCGTTGCCGACCAGGAAGTGCACGTGGTCGAGACCCTTCACCGGGAAGGGGTCGTGGCTGATGTCGTGGTCGACGGCGCCGACGAGCCGGTCGACGTCGACGTCCTCGGTCGACTGGGGTCGGTCGATCGCCTGGGTCATGGTGGCCTCCCTCGCGTACCGGCCGGCCTCGTGGGCCGCCGTGGTTGGTTCCTGAGGCGAGGATCGCTGGGCCGGCACCGGGTGGGCAACTGTCGGCGTAAACGCTGGTCAGGTTGCGCATTCGGTATGGTCTGGACCCATGAAGGGTGAGCAGGCTGTACAGCTCGACACGCTCGACGTGCGCTTGATCGACCTGCTCGCCGAGGAGCCGCGGATCGGGGTGCTGGAGTGCTCCCGGCGGCTCGGGGTGGCCCGGGGCACCGTGCAGGCCCGGCTGGACAAGCTGGTGGACCGGGGTGTGATCGGCGGCTTCGGCCCGGAGATCTCACCGGCCGCGATCGGGTTCGGGGTGACCAGCTTCGTCACCCTGGAGATCAGTCAGCGGCACGGCCACGACCCGGTCACCGCCCACCTGGCCGCCATCCCCGAGGTGTTGGAGGCGCACACCATCACCGGCTCCAGCGACCTGCTCTGCCGGATCGTGGCCCGCTCCAACACCGACCTGCAACGGGTCATCGACCAGATCGTCTCCTCCGCCGGCATCACGCGGGCCTCGACGATCATCGCGCTGGCCGAGCAGATTCCCTACCGCACGCTGCCGCTCGTGCGCAGCGCCGTACGGACCGAGGGACGGGCGCCTTCCTGACGCTTCCGGTGGAGGAAGGGCCCCTGTTAACACCTCCGGCCCCAGAAAGCGTGGCGACACGGCGGCGCGGGCGTACGGAAGATCCGTGATCGTGGCTACCGTGTGCGGTGTGGCGAAGGGGAGCGTGCGCGGCGGGCTGCTGCTCGGCCTCGCCGTGGTCGTCGCCCTCGCCGCCACCGGGGTGTGGAACCCCTTCCCGGGCCTGTGGGAGTGGGTGGACCGCAGCGAACCCATCTCCGAGCCGGACGTCGTCTGGCAGGAGCGGGTCGGCGGCACACCGCGCAGCGTGACCATCGCCGGCGACACCGTGGTGGTCGAGCAGCGCACCCGGGTCGAAGCCCGCAGCCTCGCCACCGGCGCCCAGCTCTGGGAGCGCAAGGCCGACTGGTCCGCGGTCGCCGGCGGCGACCGGGACCCGGTGGTCGCCGTCGGAAAGCTCCTGGTGAAGGGGTACGAGCTGCTCGATCCCGCCACCGGCGCGACCCGGCGGCGCGACGACGACGCGGTGGCCGTGTGGACGTACCGCAACCTGCTCCTGGACGCCCGCTGCTCGGACGCCACCGACTGCACCCTGAGCGCCTGGGACCCGCGCGGCACGGCACCACTGTGGACGGCCTTCCTCCCCGGCGTGAGCAGCGGGCTGCTCGCCGACAACCCCGGTCTGCGCGGCACCCGCCGGCTCACCGCCACCCGGATCGACGACCTGGTGGCGGGGCCGGAGTCGGTGCCACCACTGCTCGGCTTCCCGGTCGACGGTCGCGTGCACGTGGTCGACACCGCCACCGGCCGGGTGCTGCAGAACGTCGAGCCCGGCAGGGACGAGCGGATCTCCGTGGTCGGCGGCCGGATGCTGCGGATCGCCGCCCGCTCCCAGGACGGCACCTGCTACTTCGCCATCTCCGCGCGGGACCCGGCGACCGGGCAGGAGGCCTGGCAGCGCGCCGGCGTCAACCTGCGGACCGCCGACAGCGCCGGCTGTGCGCAGCGCGAGGACCCGCAGGGCGCGCGGAACGTCCTGATCGGGGTCGGCCCGGACGGCCGCGAGGCGGTCATCGACGGGTACGACGGGCGGCTGCTCTGGGTCGGCGAACCGGGTACCAAGCTGATCGCGGTCGACGACCGGTACGCCCTGTTCCGGGCCGCCGACAAGCGTTCGGTGGTGGCCCGCGAGCTGGGCACCGACCGGGTCCTGTGGACCCGACCCGCCAGCGGCAAGGCCGGCGCCGCGCTCACCCCGTACGCGGCGGTGGTCTCCGACGAGAAGCCGTCCCGGCTGGTCGCCGTGGACCCGCGCACCGGCCGTGAGCTGGCCGTCCTGCGGACCCCCGCGAACGCCCTCGCGGTCGGGCCCCAGGGCATGATCGTCGGCGAGGGGCGGGAGATCGGGTACGTCCGCTTCGGCGCGACCGGCGGCGGCACCCCCGCCCGGCCACCCGGCGACGGCGGCGTCAACGGCCCGGGCACCACCGGCCCCGGCTCCGGGGACGACGACAACTGCGGGCCCAAGCGGGAGCTCTGCCCCGACCCGGCCGGCGGCAAGGACGGCTGAGCCGGCGGGCCGACGCCGCCCGCCGGGCGGTGATCGGGACGAGGCGGGAGCGCGGCGGGCCGGGCGGATGAGAGCGGCGTCCCAGGAGCAGCCCGGCGGGTGGGAATGATCGACCGGTCTGCCCTAGGCTTGCCGCTCATGAGCAGTGCCGCCGCATTCTCGTACGCCCCCCTCCTGCCGACCGGCCCCGACCAGACCGACTACCGGCTGGTCACCGACGAGGGCGTGGACGTCGTACACGGCCCGGGAGGCCGCCGGTTCCTCACCGTGGAGCCGGCCGCGCTCACCGCGCTGACCGCCGAGGCGATGCACGACATCGCGCACTTCCTGCGCCCGGCGCACCTGGCTCAGCTCCGGGCGATCATCGACGATCCGGCCGCCTCGCCGAACGACCGGTTCGTGGCACTGGACCTGCTGCGCAACGCCAACATCGCGGCGGGCGGGGTGCTGCCGATGTGCCAGGACACCGGCACCGCCATCGTGATGGGCAAGCGCGGTCGGCACGTCCTGACCGACGGAGCCGACGCCGAGGCCATCTCCCGGGGCGTCTACCAGGCGTACACGAGGCTGAACCTGCGCTACTCCCAGCTCGCCCCGCTGACCATGTGGGACGAGCGGAACACCGGCAGCAACCTGCCGGCCCAGGTCGACCTGTACGCCGAGGACCCGGACGGGCACCCCGACGCGTACAAGTTCCTGTTCATGGCCAAGGGCGGCGGCTCGGCCAACAAGTCGTACCTCTACCAGGAGACCAAGGCGCTGCTCAATCCGACGCGGATGATGCAGTTCCTGGAGGAGAAGCTGCGGCTGATCGGCACCGCCGCCTGCCCGCCGTACCACCTGGCCATCGTCATCGGGGGCACCTCCGCCGAGTACGCCCTGAAGACCGCGAAGTACGCCAGCGCCAAGTACCTCGACGCGCTGCCCACCGCCGGCTCGATGAGCGCCCACGGCTTCCGGGACCTGGAGCTGGAGGCGCAGGTGCTGGAGCTGACCCGCAACTTCGGCATCGGCGCGCAGTTCGGCGGCCGGTACTTCTGCCACGACGTGCGGGTGGTCCGGCTGCCCCGGCACGGCGCCTCCTGCCCGGTGGCCATCGCGGTCTCCTGCTCGGCGGACCGGCAGGCGGTCGCCAAGATCACCCCGTCGGGTGTCTGGCTGGAGCGGCTCGAGACCGACCCGGCGCGCTTCCTGCCCGACGTCACCGACGACGCGCTCGACGCCGAGATGGTCGTCCGGGTCGACCTGAACCGGCCGATGGACGAGATCCGCGCCGAGCTGTCCAAGTACCCGGTGAAGACCCGGCTGTCGCTGTCCGGTCCGCTGGTGGTGGCCCGGGACATTGCGCACGCCAAGATCGCCGAGCGGCTGGACGCCGGCGAGCCGATGCCGCAGTACCTTCGCGACCACGCGGTCTACTACGCCGGCCCGGCCAAGACCCCGGAGGGTTACGCCTCCGGCTCGTTCGGCCCGACCACGGCCGGGCGGATGGACGCCTATGTGGAGAAGTTCCAGGCCGCTGGCGGTTCGCAGGTGATGCTGGCCAAGGGCAACCGGTCGGGTCAGGTGACCCGCTCCTGCGAGCAGCACGGCGGCTTCTACCTCGGCTCGATCGGCGGTCCCGCCGCCCGCCTCGCCCAGGACTGCATCAAGCACGTCGAGGTCCTGGAGTACCCGGAGCTGGGCATGGAAGCGGTCTGGAAGATCGAGGTGGAGGACTTCCCCGCCTTCATCGTGGTCGACGACAAGGGCAACGACTTCTTCGCCGAGGTCACCAAGCCGGTGCTCACCGTCGGCCGTCGCTGACCGACGAGCACGCGAAGGGGGCGCCGGGCGGATCAGCCCGGCGCCCCCTCTCGTCGTCCGTGCTCCACCGACATCGGTGCGCCCGCCCCGGTGAGTGGGACGGGCGCACCGCCCCCGTCGGATGCCGTCACCGACAACCCGGAGCGAGTCTCCGGCGCGCCGCTGTCGATCCGCTCTCAGATCACTATCGCCGGATCGGCGCGATCCGTGACCGTGGGGCTACTCTGCTGGAAGTTGCACCATCGATGCGGGGGAGCAGATGCGGTTCGGGATCCTGGGACCTCTGCGGGTCGGCGGTGGCGAGTCCACCGTCACCGCCGGCCGCGACCGGATCGTGCTCGCCATGCTGCTGCTGCGCTCCGGTCGGCTGGTGCCGGTCGAGGAACTGGTCGACGCGGTCTGGGAGGAACGCCCGCCGGCCACGGCCCGCGCACAGTTGCAGACCTGCGTGTCGCGGCTGCGGCGTCGGTTCGCCGAGCTGGGGCTCTCGCCGGAGACCATCGTCACCGACCCGGCGGGGTACGGCGTCCGTACCGCACCCGCCGACCTGGACGCCGAGGTCTTCACCCGCGGTGTCGAAACCGCCCGGGCCGCTGTCGCCTCGGGTCGGCTGGTCGACGCGCGGGAACGGTTCCGCGCGGCTCTGGTGCTCTGGCGGGGTCCGGCGCTCGCCGGCATCCCCAGCCGCAGCGTCCGCCGCCGCGCCCAGGCGCTCGAGGAGCAGCGCCTCACCGCGCTGGAGGAGTGCGTCGACGTCGAGTTGCGCCTCGGTCGGGCCGCCGAGCTGCTCGAGGAGCTGACCGAGAGCGTCGACCAGCATCCGCTGCGGGAACGCCTGCGCGGCCAACTGATGCTCGCCCTCTCGTCGGTCGGCCGGCAGGCCGACGCGCTCACGGTCTACCGGGACGGCCGGCGGATCTACGCCGACGAGCTGGGCATCGAGCCGGGCGTCGAGTTGCAGGAACTGCACCAGCGGGTGCTCGCCGGCGACCTGGCCCTGGCCGGCCGGGAAACCGTGCCTGTCGCCCCGGTCCGGGCGTTGCCCCGGGCGATCGGTGACTTCACCGGCCGGCAGGACACGGTGGCCCGCCTGGTGAAGGAGATCGAGGAGGACGGCACCCGGATCCAGCTGATCGACGGGATGGCCGGCAGTGGCAAGACCACCCTCGCCGTGCACGTGGCCACCGCGCTCGCCGACCGCTACCCGGATGCCCAGCTCTTCGTCGACCTGCACGGGCACAGCGAGCGCACTCCGTTGACGCCGGCCACGGCCGTGGCCTCCCTGCTGCGCCAGCTCGGCGTACCCGCGGAGCGGATGCCGGTGGACCCGGACGACCGGCTGGCGCTGTGGCGGACCGAGCTGGCCGGCCGGCGGGCACTGGTGGTGCTGGACAACGCCGCCAGCGTCGACCAGGTGGTGCCGCTCCTGCCCAACGGCTCGCACTGCCTGGTCCTGATC
Source organism: Micromonospora sp. NPDC049301 (assembly GCF_040678715.1). Taxonomy (NCBI): domain Bacteria; kingdom Bacillati; phylum Actinomycetota; class Actinomycetes; order Micromonosporales; family Micromonosporaceae; genus Micromonospora; species Micromonospora sp. NPDC049301. The sequence goes on from NZ_JBFAQO010000008.1 coordinate 197,562, forward strand.
ACCAGTCGCCGCCGGCTGGTCGGGGTGGACGAGGGGCGACCGTCGTCACTGCCCGTTCTCGACGCCGACGAGGCGATCGAGCTGCTCGGACGGGTGGCCGGCGCGGAGCGGGTCGCCGCCGAACCGGAGGCGGCCGCCGAGGTGGTGCTTCGCTGTGGCCGGCTGCCGCTCGCCATCCGGTTGGCCGGTGCCCGCCTGGCGCACCGACCGCACTGGCGCGTCGCCGACCTCGCCGAGCGGCTGGTCGCCGGCGCGGGTCCGCTGGCCGAGCTGACCGCCGGCCAGCGCTCGGTGGGGCAGGCGTTCGCCCTGTCGTACGCGCAGGTCTCGCCGCCGGCGCAGCGGCTGTTCCGGCTGCTCGGCCTGTTCCCGGGCGGACGGCTGGACAGGCAGGTGGCCGCGGCCCTCGCGGACTTGTCACTGGCCGACGCGCAGGAGCTGCTGGACGAGCTGGTGGACGCGCACCTGGCGGAGGAGGTGCAGCCGGGCCGGTACCGGTTGCACGACCTGCTCCGGGAGTACGCCCGGCTACTGCTGGAAGGCCGGGAGCGGCGCAACGAACGCCAGGCCGCCCTGGAGCGGCTGCTGGACCATCACCTGTCGGTCACGGTGGCGATCGCCTGGTCGATCGAGGCGGCGGGCAGCCGGCGCACCATTCCGGTCTGTACGCCCAGCCGGCCCGATCTGGTGGCCGCCCCGGCGTCCGAGGGGCGGGCGTGGTTCGAGGAGAACCTGGCCGCGCTCACCGCCCTGGTCCGGTTGGCCGAGGAGGAGGATTTCCCGATTCAGTGCTGGCAGCTGGCCCGGGCCTGCTGGCGGCTCAATTTCGACGGCGGGCACCTCGACGAGCTGATCGAGACCCACACGATCGGGCTCCGGGTCGCCGAGCGGTTGGGCGACGAGGCGGCGATCGCCGTGATGCTGAACTACCTCTCCTCGGCGTACTTCCGGCTGGCCCGCTTCCCGGACGCGATCCGGTCGATGGAGGTGGCGCTCGACCTGCGCCGCCGGCTCGGTCTGCGGGGCGACGTGCTCAGCACGCTGTGGAACCTCGGGATCTCGTACGCCGCGAACGGTGACTTCCGGCAGGGCAAGGCCAAGTTCGACGAGGCGCTCAGCATGGTCGTCGGGCCGGATGACGCCCACGAGCTGACCAACCTGCAGAACAACCTGTGCTTCGCGCTGATCGGCTGGGGCCGGTACGACGAGGCCCTGCGCACCGCCCGGCGGCACCTCCTGCTGGCCCGCCAGACGAAGGACATGCGGCAGACCGTCAACGCGCTCGGGCATCTCGGCATGATCCGTCATCGCCTGGGCCACCTCGCCCCCGCCCGTCGGATCCTGCGGCTCGCGCTGCATCTCAAGCGCCGCTGGGCCAACCGGTTCGGCGAGGGGGAGGTGCTCAACGAGATCGGCGTGATGGAGCGCGAGGCCGGGCGGCCGGACCGCGCCGCCGCCCTGCACCGGGACGCGCTGGTGGCGATGATGGAGGTGGGCGACCGGGTGGGGCAGTGCGCCTCGCGCAACCTGCTGGCCCGGGCGATCCTGGACCAGGGCGACGTCGCCAGCGCGTTGGACCTGCACCGTCGGGTGCTCGGCGACGCGACCCGGTTGAGTGTCCGGTACGAGCAGGCCCGGGCCCTGGAGGGTATCGCCCGCTGTCTACGGGACACCGACCCGAGGGCGGCTCGCGCGCATCTGACCCGGGCTCTGCCCCTGTTCCGACAGATCGAGTCACCGGACCAGCACGAGGTGGAGCGACTGCTGACCGAGTTGGACTGAGGGTTCATCTGCGAGTCGGCGGCGGGCGCGGCAGGATGGTACGCGTGACGACTCCAGAGGCGACTGGTTACCGGATCGAACGCGACTCGATGGGCGAGGTGGAGGTGCCCGCCGAGGCGTTGTGGCGGGCCCAGACGCAGCGTGCGGTGCAGAACTTCCCGATCTCCGGCCGGGGCATCGAGCCGGCCCAGATCAAGGCGCTCGCCCAGATCAAGGGCGCGGCCGCCGAGGTCAACGGTGAGCTGGGGGTGATCGACGCGAACGTGGCCGCGGCGATCGGGGCCGCCGCCGCGCACGTGGTCGCCGGCGGGTACGACGACCAGTTCCCGGTCGACGTGTTCCAGACCGGCTCCGGCACGTCGTCCAACATGAACGCCAACGAGGTCATCGCCACCCTGGCCAGCCGGGAGCTGGGTCAGGACGTGCACCCGAACGACCACGTCAACGCCTCCCAGTCGAGCAACGACGTCTTTCCGTCCTCGATCCACCTGGCCGCCACGCAGTTCATCGTGGAGGATCTGCTGCCGTCGCTGGGCCAGCTCGCGGAGGCCTTGGAGGCCAAGGCGGGGGAGTTCGAGACCGTGGTCAAGGCGGGCCGGACCCACCTGATGGACGCCACCCCGGTCACGCTCGGGCAGGAGTTCGGCGGGTACGCGGCGCAGGTCCGCTACGGCATCGACCGGCTGGAGTCGGCGCTGCCCCGGCTGGCCGAGCTGCCGCTGGGCGGCACCGCCGTGGGCACCGGGATCAACACCCCGCTCGGCTTCGCCGCCGCCGTCATCCGCAAGCTGCGCGAGTCGACGGGGTTGCCGCTGGCCGAGGCCCGCAACCACTTCGAGGCGCAGGGCGCCCGGGACGCGCTGGTGGAGACCTCCGGCCAGCTGCGCACCATCGCGGTGGGCCTCTACAAGATCGCCAACGACATCCGGTGGATGGGCTCCGGCCCCCGGGCCGGCCTGCGCGAGCTGCGCATCCCCGACCTCCAGCCCGGCTCGTCGATCATGCCCGGCAAGGTCAACCCGGTGGTCGCCGAGGCGATGCGGCAGGTCTGCGCCCAGGTGATCGGCAACGACGCGACCGTCGGCTTCGCCGGCTCGCAGGGCGACTTCGAGCTGAACGTGATGCTCCCAGTGATGGGCCGCAACCTGCTGGAGTCGATCCGGCTGCTGTCCGCGGCGAGCCGACTGTTCGCCGACCGCCTCGTGGTCGGGCTGGTCGCGGACGCCGAGGTCTGCCTGGCGTACGCCGAGGGCTCGCCGTCGATCGTGACCCCGCTCAACCGCTTTCTCGGGTACGACGAGGCCGCGTCGATCGCCAAGGAGGCGCTGGCCAAGCAGACCTCGATCCGCGAGGTGGTGATCTCCCGGGGGCACGTGGACTCCGGCAAGCTCAGCGAGACCCAGCTCGACGAGGTGCTCGACCTGCTCCGGATGACCCACCCCTGACGCGCCCGCGCCGGATGTGGGGGCGCGGACCTTCGAGGTGGCCGCGGTAAACAGCTCGACCATGCCGCGGGGTGGACGGGATGATCCCGCCATGGGTGGAGATGACGCGGGCCTGCCTCCGGCAACCGAGCGGCTGCGGTTGCGGCGGCTCACCGTGGGTGATGTGGACGCGCTGGTCGAGCTGGACAGCGATCCCGAGGTGATGCGCTACCTCACCGGCGGCGTCGCCACCCCGCCTGCCACGGTCCGCGACGTGCAGCTGCCGAAGCTGCTGGCCCAGTACGACCGGCATCCCGGGCTGGGTCGCTGGGCCGCGCTGGACCGGGAGAGCGATGCGTTCCTGGGCTGGTTCGCGCTCGACCCGTCGGCGGACGGTACGGAGGCCGAGCTGGGCTACCGGCTCCTCCGCTCGATGTGGGGGCGCGGTCTGGCCACCGAGGGTTCCCGGGCACTCGTCCGGTACGCCTTCGACGCCGTCGGCGTGCGGCGGGTCTGGGCCGAGACGATGGCCGTCAATGAGCGTTCCCGGCGGGTGATGACGAAGGCGGGGCTGCGCTACGTACGCACGTTCCACCTCAAGTGGGACGACCCGATTCCGGGCACTGAGCACGGCGAGGTGGAGTACGAGCTGCGGGCCGAGGAGTGGGCGGACACCGCTCAGGAGCGGCCGGCGGCCCGGCGGGCGCGGTAGGCGGTCACCGCGGCGCGGTTGCCGCAGCCGGCTTCACAGAACCGCCGCGACCGGTTGCGGGACAGGTCCACCACCACGTTGTCGCAGTCCGGGTACTCGCAGATCCGCAGTCGGCTCAGTTCGCCGGCGCGGACCAGGTCGGCGATGGCCATCGCCGCCTCCACCGCGATCCGGGTGGCCAGCGGCGCGTCGCGGGGCACGGCGTGCAGATGGTACGGCTCGTCGTCGTGCTCGATCAGCTGCGGCAGTGCCCGGTGCTCCAGCAGCAGGCCGTTGACCACGGCGACGATCTCGGCCGGCTCGGCGTGCCAGATGCGGCGCAGCCGGGGCCGCAACTCCCGGACCGCGCGCAGCTCGGCCTCGGTGTGCTCGTGCCGCCCGCTGTAGGAGTGCCGGGTGAAGAAGGCGTCCAGCGCCGCGATGTCGGGCAGCAGCTCGCCGTCCCGACCCGCGGTGTTGACCAGCGCGGCGGCGGCGATCAGCGAACATTCGGTGTCATGAGCGAACAGCAACTTGACTCCTGTCACAGGGGTCGCCTAGCGTCATGGGCACAAGGATAGTTTGCTCATGACACCGCCGCCGTCCCGAGGAGCGCAGGATGCAGTCACGACCCGCCGCCGGCGCCGCGTTGGCGCTGCTCTCCGCGGTCACCTTCGCCACCTCGGGCACCTTCGCGCGGTCGCTCATCGAGGCCGGCTGGTCGGCCGAGGCGGCGGTGATCGCCCGGGTCGGCGTGGCCGCCCTGGTGCTGGCCATCCCCGCGCTGCTGTCGCTGCGGGGCCGGTGGCACGTGCTGCGCCGCAACGTCACAGCCATCGGGATGTTCGGGCTGCTCGGCGTGGCCCTGGCCCAGGTCTGCTTCTTCAACGCCGTGCGCTACCTGCCCGTCGGCGTCGCACTGCTGCTGGAGTACCTGGGCATCATCCTCGTCGTGGGCTGGATGTGGCTGCGGCACGGGCAGAAGCCGCGCCGGCTCACCGTGGCCGGTTCGGCGGCCGCCCTGGTGGGGCTGGCGTTCGTGCTGGACCTCACCGGCACCGCCGGCTTCCACCCGGTGGGCGTGCTCTGGGGCCTGGGTGCCGCGTTGGGTCTCGCCGGCTACTTCGTACTCGCCGGTCGGGTCGACCCCCGGCTGCCCTCGGTCGCCATGGCCAGCGGTGGGATGGCCGTCGGTGCGGCAGTGCTGCTCCTCGTCGGGCTGACCGGTCTGCTGCCGCTGCACGCCACCTTCGGCGAGGTCACCTTTGCCGGGCAACGCACCAGCTGGCTGCTGCCCATCGCCGGGCTCTCCCTGGTGGCTGCCGTGATCGCGTACCTGGCCGGTATCGCCGGCACCCGGATCCTCGGCCCCCGGCTCTCGTCGTTCGTCGGGCTGACCGAGGTGCTCTTCGCGGTGCTGATCGCCTGGCTCCTCCTGGACGAACTACCCACCGCCTGGCAGTTGTTCGGTGGTGGGCTGATCGTCGCCGGGGTGGCGCTGGTCCGACTCGACGAGCTGCGCGGGTCGTCATCGGCGCCGGTGCCAGTCTCGCCCGAGCTCGCGCTGGCCGCCGACGCTCGGTGAGATGGTGGCCCCGTGCTGACCGCCGTGGTGTTCGACGCCGGGGTCCACCATGGCCGATCTGTCGGCAGTGCCGGCTGAGCTGCCGGCAATGGGGGCTGACCTGCCGACGGTGTCGTCCGACCGGCCGCCAGTGCGGGCCGATCTTCCCAGGACACGTGTCGACCTGGGCGGATGAAGGAGAGATTCACCGCCATAACGGGCGTTCATCTGGCGTAAATCCGCCGGGTGCTGTGTGATGGCTGCCACGTCCCTCAACGAGAGGATCCGATGTGGTGAGCAAGCGCTTCACCGCCGGTGCCGTCGCGACCGCGACAGTGCTGGCACTTACGGCGACGGGGTTGGGTGTACCGGCCAGCGCCGCGCCGACCAGCTCCCGGACCTTCACGGTCGTCGCCGAGGACGGCGTCACCGCCGACACGGCGGTCGCGGCGATCCGCGCGGCCGGCGGCACGGTGGTGTCCCGGTCCGACGAGGTCGGCATGTTCCAGGTGACCAGCGACCGGGCCGACTTCGCGGCCAGGGCGACGGCCGCCCCGACGCTGATCGGCGCCGCCGAGCAGAAGGCGATCGGGCGCAAGCCGAAGCTGGACCGGGTCGAGCAGGAGCAGGTGCCGCCCACCGCGGCCGCCGCCGGCGCTGCCAAGAAGGGCGCCAAGCTGGACCCGCTCGACGACAAGCTCTGGGGCCTGGAGATGATTCGGGCCGATGAGGCCCGCAAGGTCGAGCCGGGTGATCGCCGGGTGACCGTCGGCGTGCTGGACACGGGCGTCGACGCGAGCAACCCCGACATCGCGCCCAACTTCAACTGGGCGCTGTCGCGCAACTTCGCGCCGGACCTGACCGACGTGGACGGTCCCTGCGAGGTGACGAGCTGCCTCGACGCGGTGGGCACCGACGACGGCGGGCACGGCACCCACGTGGCGGGCACGATCGGTGCCGCCGCCAACGGCTTCGGCCTCTCCGGCGTCGCCCCGAAGGTCTCGCTGGTCGAGTTGAAGGGTGGCCAGGACTCCGGCTACTTCTTCCTCAACCCGGTGGTCAACGCCCTGATCTACGCCGGCCGGTCCGGGATCGACGTCGTCAACATGTCGTTCTACGTCGACCCGTGGCTCTACAACTGCACCGCCAACCCGGCCGACTCCCCGGAGGACCAGGCCGAGCAGCGGGCGATCATCAAGGCGATGAAGCGGGCGCTGATCTTCGCCCACAACAAGGGCGTCACCCTGGTCGGCGCGCTCGGCAACAACAACGAGGACCTGGGCGCGCCCCGCACCGACATCTCCAGCCCGGACTACGGCGCCGACCCGTACCCGCGCCCGATCGACAACGAGAGCTGCTGGGACCTGCCCACCGAGGGCCCGCACGTGATCGGCGTATCGGCCGTCGGCCCGTCCGGCAAGAAGGCGGACTACTCCAACTACGGCACCGAGCAGATTTCGGTCGCCGCGCCGGGTGGCTTCGCCCGGGACGGCTTCGGGACCCCGACGTACAACAGCCCGGGCAACCGGATCCTCTCCACCTACCCGCTGAAGGTGCTCCAGGAGGAGCCGATCTCCCCCACCATCCCGGATCCGCGGGTGGACGCCAACGGCAACATCGACCCGCGGGTGGCCTCGCTCGTCTTCAAGCAGTGCAAGGCCAACGGTGAGTGTGGCTACTACACCTACCTCCAGGGCACCTCGATGGCGTCCCCGCACGCCGCCGGCGTCGCCGCGCTGATCGTCAGCCGGTACGGCAAGCCGGAGCGCCAGGGTGGCTTCGGCATGTCGCCGGACCTGGTCGAGCAGCACCTCTACCGGACGGCGGCCGAGCACGCCTGCCCGGAGCCGCGGCTGCAGCAGTACCGCAACGAGGGCCGGGACGAGACCTACGACGCCTACTGCGCCGGTGGGGTCAACTTCAACGGCTTCTACGGGTACGGGATCGTCGACGCCTACGCGGCGGTGAAGACCCCGCTCAAGCCGAACGCCCGACCGTAGGGCAAAGCTTCGGGGCCCGGTCGACCACGGTCGACCGGGCCCCGACGTCATTCCAGGGCTCGATCAGCTCGAGATCCTTGCGATGCCGGTGTGTCACCGCCCCGGGAACAGCACGGTTTCGATGAAGCCGAGATGACCGTGCCGCTCGGGCCCGAGATCACCGGCGCCATCCACGGGCGATGAGCGCGGTGCGCACCTCGCCGAGCACCGCCGGGAACTCGGCGTGCAGACGTCGGCTGGTCACGTGGAGCACCAGCCAGCCCGCGCCGACGAGCAGGTTCATCCGGCGGCGATCGAGATGCAGCTGATCGCTGTCGGCCTGCCGTTGCCCGTCGTACTCGACCGCGACCCGGTACTCCGGCCACGCCAGGTCGGGATGCAGGACCACGCCGTCGGGCAGGCGGATCGCATGCTGGACGATCGGCCGTGGCAGCCCACCGAGCACCAACCGCACCCGTAGTTGCGACTCCGGCGGGGACTGGGCTGCGGGGTCGGCCAACTCGAAGAGCCATCGTGCTCGTCGCCCACCGGGCCGGTCCGCGTTGCGGGCAGCCACCTCGGCGAGCGTGTCGCGATCGGTCATTCCCTGCCGCAGGAGATCGTCGACAATCGTCACCGCGCGGACCGGTTCGAGCCAGACGGCGGACTCCCAGGCGGCCCGGCCCGGGTCGGAGCGGGGGATCGGACCGCCTGAGCAACGGATCGACTCCGACCCGAGAGCGCCTGTCACCCCGCGGCCCGAGCCGCTCGCACCGATTCGACGGGACTGCTTCGCTGGTCGGGTAGGCCCTGCGGCCTTCGGGGACGTCTCGGCAGGTGGTGGCGGGGCAGGATCGCCAGCATGCACATGGAGGCCACGCTGCGCGCCGATCCGGAGCGGCCGGGGCACGAGGACATGGACGTCGTCGGTGAAGGTGGCGGCGTGTTCGACACCGTGCAGGTAGGCGGCCGACGGGCCGGCGACCAGCACGCCGGGTGGCAGTCGGAGGAGAGCGGCCCGACAGGCGAGGGCGTGGTCCCGCTCCAGCCGCGCGTCGGCGTAGATGTCATGGCGCAGTCGCACCCACGCGGCGCTGCGCAGCTGATGTTCGGTGATCAGGCCGTCCCGGATCGCGTCTGATCCTCGGAAGACCTGCCAGGCCAGGGCGTCGGGTCGGTGCGGACGAGGCGGCATGCCGAGCAGCGTGCCGGCCGCGGACCAGCCTCCGACAGCCCTGTGGACAACCTGCCCTGCGAGTCCCGGCGACCCCTGTGGACAACCGCGAACCCAGCCGCCGATCGTGGTATGCGGCGGGCGATGGGTCAGCGGAGGGCGGTGGCGATGGCCGTGGCAGCGTTGAGGACCTCGGGGCCGACCGTGTCGACGTCCAGCGGGGCGAGGGCGACCACGCCGACGCTCGCCTCCAACCCCGGTACGCCGAGCACCGGCGCGGCCACCCCGTACGCCCCGGACTGCAACTCCCCGCTGCTGCTCACCGGTCCCGCCGTCCCGGCTCGGCCGGCCAGGATGGCCCGACCCGCGGCGCCCCGGTCCAGCGGATGCCGTGCCCCGGTCCGGTACGCGACGTGGAACGACGTCCAGCTCGGCTCGACCACGGCCAGGGCGACGCCCTCGCCACCCTCGACCACGGTGAGGTGCGCGGTGGCGCCGGCCTGCTCGGCGAGCCTGCGCAGGGCCGGAAGCGCTCCCTCGGCGAGCAGGGGCTGGGCGCGCCGGGCCAGGTGCAGCAGCCCCGCGCCGAGGCGCAGCCGGCCGTCGACGTCGCGGCGCAGCATGCCGTGCCCGGTCAACGGGCCGACGAGCCGGTAGACGGCCGCTCGCCCGATGCCGAGCTGGTTCGCCACCTCGGTGACGGTCAACCCGCCGGGTGCGTCGGCGACCAGGTGCAGCAGCCGTAACCCCCGGTCCAGGGTCTGTGCCGTCTCCCCGGTCCGCCCGCCAACCGCGTCGGTCCGGCCGGCGGGGGCGCTGGGGCTGGCCGGCGGCTCATCGGGGCGTGCGGTCGCATCCACGCCTGGCAGCGTACGACCCGGCACCGGCCGGCCTGGACAGGCCGGGACGGCTACCCTTGTACGGTGACGCTACGCCTGTATGACACCGCCACCCGATCGGTCCGGGACTTCGTCCCGCGGGAAGCCGGCAAGGTGGGGGTCTACCTGTGTGGTCTCACCCTGCAGGCTCCGCCGCACATCGGTCACCTTCGCTCCGGCGTCAACTATGACGTGTTGCGCCGCTGGCTGCTGGCCGCCGGCTACGAGGTCACCTTCATCCGCAATCTGACCGACATCGACGACAAGATCCTGGTCAAGGCGGGTGAGCAGGGCCGACCGTTCTGGTCCATCGCGTACGCCAACGAGCTGATCCTCGCCGAGTCGTACCGGGCGTTGAACGTGCTGGCGCCCACCTACGAGCCGCGCGCCACCGGGCACATCCCCGAGATGCACGAGCTGATCACCAAGTTGATCGCTGACGGGCACGCCTACCCGGCCACCGACGGCTCCGGCGACGTCTACTTCGACGTGGCGTCCTGGCCGGCGTACGGGTCGCTGTCGGGCCAGTCCCCGGACGCGATGCAGTCGGCCGGTGACGCCCCCGACCGGGGCAAGCGGGACCCGCGCGACTTCGCGCTCTGGAAGGGCGCCAAGCCCGAGGAGCCGGCGGACGCCTACTGGCCGTCGCCGTGGGGGCTGGGCCGCCCCGGCTGGCACATCGAGTGCTCGGCGATGTGCTGGCGGTACCTGGGCCCGGAGTTCGACATCCACGGCGGCGGGCTCGACCTCACCTTCCCGCACCACGAGAACGAGATCGCCCAGTCCCAGGCGGCGGGGCTGCCGTTCGCCCGCTACTGGGTGCACCACGGGCTGCTCAGCATCGGCGGAGCCAAGATGGGCAAGTCCGCCGGCAACGCGCTGGGCCTGGCGTACGTCGACTCGCTCGGGGTGCGGCCGGTGGAGCTTCGCTACTACTACGCCGCCGCGCACTACCGCTCCGTGATCGACTACTCGGAGGACTCGCTGCGCGACGCGGCCACCGCGTACCGCCGGATCGAGGGTTTCGTGCAGCGGGCGGCCGAGCGGGTCGGCGCCGGGCAGCTCGGCGAGCTGCCGAGCGGCTTCGTCGCGGCGATGGACGACGACCTCAACACCTCCGCCGCGCTGGCCGTGCTGCAACAGCAGATCCGGGACGGAAACACCGCGTTGACCGCCGGCGACGATGTGACCGTCCGCACCACGCTGGCCGCGGTACGGGCAATGCTGGATATCCTCGGGATCGACCCCCTCGACCCGGCCTGGACCGGTGGCGGCCGCTCGGATGATCTGCGTGCCGTGGTGGACTCCCTGATCGCGCTGGCCCTGGAGCAGCGCGCGCAGGCCCGGGGCCGCAAGGACTGGACTGCCGCCGACGCGGTGCGAGACCAGCTCAAGCTGGCCGGCGTGGTGGTCGAGGACACCCCCCAGGGGCCCCGTTGGACTATTGGAGAGCAGGACTGATGGCCGGCAACTCGCAGCGCCGTGGCCGGCGACTGACGCCGAAGGCGGGCGCCCCCAAGGGCACCGGCGGCAAGAACAAGGACTCCCTGGCCGGGCGCGGGCGCACCCTGCCCGCTGACGAGCGGCCGTGGCACAAGGGGTATTCGGGCACCGAGAAGCTGCCCCAGCGCACCGCCTGGAAGCAGGACAAGGAGCGCCGGGCGGCAGCTGAGGAGGGGCGTGCCCCGAAGATCGGCCAGCCCGGCACCAAGGACACCACCTGGGGCAAGGGCGGCGGCCGTGGCGTTCCGGTCAACCGGGGTGGCAGCACCGGCGGCCGTGGCGGCAAGCCCGCCGGCCGGTCCGGCCCCCGGGTCGCGCCGGGGCGCAAGTCCAACCCGGCCAAGGACACCCCGGAGCTGCTGGTCGGGCGCAACCCGGTGCTGGAGGCGCTGCGCGCCCAGGTGCCGGCGACGGCGCTCTACACCGCCCAGGGCATCGACATGGACGACCGGGTCAACGAGATCATCCGGACCGCCGCCGACCGGGGCATCGCCAATCTGGAGATCAGCCGGGCCGAGCTGGACCGGATGACCGGCGGGGTGCTGCACCAGGGCGTCGGGCTCCAGGTGCCGCCGTTCGCGTACCAGCCGTTCGAGGACATGGTGGCCGCGGCCATGGAGCAGCAGGCCCCGCTGCTGGTCGCGCTGGACGGGGTCACCGACCCGCGCAACCTGGGCGCGGTGATCCGATCGGCCGCCGCGTTCGGCGCGCAGGGTGTCTTCGTACCCGAGCGGCGTGCCGCCGGAATCACCGCGACCGCCTGGCGGACCAGCGCCGGCGCGGCCGCGCGGGTGCCGGTGGCCCAGGTCACCAATCTGACCCGGTCGCTGAAGGCGTGCCGGGAGGCCGGCTTCATGGTGGTCGGGCTGGACGCCGACGGTGACACCGACCTGTACGACCTCGAGGCCGCGGTCGGTCCGCTGGTCGTGGTGGTCGGGTCCGAGGGGCGCGGGCTGTCCCGGCTGGTCGGGGAGACCTGCGACCTGACCGTCAGCATCCCGATGATCTCCGACGTCGAGTCGCTCAACGCCAGCGTGGCCGCCGCCGTCGCCCTGGCCGAGGTGTCCCGCCGCCGCTCGGTCGAACTGTAACCACGTCGACGAGGCCCCTTCCCGCTGCGGGGAGGGGCTTCGTCGCGTCCCGGGCCGTCAGATCTGGCGGGTCCAGGCAACGAAGAGCAGTGCTCCGGCCAGCGCGATCAGCAGGGCGGCCGGGATCAGCCAGGGCCCGCGCCGTTCCCCGTCGAGACTCCGGGTCAGTCGCTGATGCACGGCGGCGATGCCGATCAGCGCGGCCAGTCCGGCGGCGGCCATCGGCAGGCCGACGAGGCGAGCAGGGCGAGCGGCATCAGCGTGGCGCAGTAGACGAGGCTACGGCCGGCCGGCCGGGCGGTCCGTACGGCCGGGAGCGCGTGGTCGGGGCGGCGGCGAGGTTGGTGAGCACGGTGGGCACGGCATCTCCTCGGGTTCGAGTTGCCGTGACGGTACGAGCGTGGCGCGCCACGCCGGATCACCCCGGAGAGCCACATCCACGCTGGCTCCGCAGGGTGAGCACCTGCCGCCGGTTACGACGCGAAAAGGGGCGGCCCGCCGAAGCGGACCGCCCCTTTTCGGTACGGCGTTACGTCAGATCCGGCTGCCGGTGGCAGCGTGGAAGACGTGGCTGCGGCCGGTGCGCGGCTTGACGAACACGGTGTCACCCATGTTCGGCATGGTGCGTCGGTCGGTGCGGACGACGAAGCGCTCCGAGTTGCCACCCAGCGCGGCGTGGCCGTAGACGTTGGCGTCCGAGCCAAGGTCCTCGACCAGCTCGACCACGACCGGCATGCCGCCCTCGGTCGGGCTGACCAGGTCGCAGTCCTCCGGGCGGAAGCCCACGGTCACCTTGCCGTCGCCACCCTCGGCGCGGGCCGCCTCGACCTGCTCGCGGGTCAGCGGGATCTGCAGCTCGGCGAACTCGGCGCCGTTGTCGTTCAGCGGCACGGTCTTGATGTTCATGGCGGGGGAGCCCATGAAGCCGGCGACGAAGACGTTGGCCGGGGTGTCGTAGAGCGCCCGCGGGGTGTCCACCTGCTGGAGGACACCATCGAGCAGCACCGCGACCCGGTGACCCATGGTCATGGCCTCGACCTGGTCGTGCGTGACGTAGACCGTGGTGACGCCCAGCTTCGCCTGCAGCGAGGCGATCTGGGTACGGGTCTGCACACGCAGCTTGGCGTCGAGGTTCGACAGCGGCTCGTCCATCAGGAAGACCTGCGGCTCGCGGACGATCGCCCGGCCCATCGCGACACGCTGACGCTGACCACCGGAGAGCGCCTTCGGCTTGCGGCTGAGGAACTCCTCCAGCTGGAGCAGCCCGGCCGCCTCCTTGACCCGCCGGTCGATCTCCGACTTGGAGGTCTTGCGCAGCTTGAGCGCGAACGCCATGTTCTCGTACACCGTCATGTGCGGGTAGAGGGCGTAGTTCTGGAAGACCATCGCGATGTCGCGGGCCTTCGGGGGCAGGTGGGTGACGTCACGCTGGTCGATGTAGATCGAGCCGGCGTCGACGTCCTCCAGCCCGGCGAGCATCCGCAGGCTGGTGGACTTGCCACAACCGGAGGGGCCGACCAGGACGAGGAACTCGCCGTCGCCGATCTCGAGGTCCAGCTCGTTGACGGCGGGACGCTCGGTGCCCGGGTAGATCCGGGACGCCTTGGAATAAGTGACCGTAGCCATGGTGAAGCGCTTCCTTTCACCGGCAGGAACGTGCCGGACGATCCGAGTGAAGGAGCGACCGGCACGGTGTCCGTGCCGGTCAACGGACGGCGGGCTGGTCGCGGGCGGCCGGGCCTGTCGTTCGTGTCACTGCACCGTAAACGGGTTTCCTCACGCTGCCAAGGCGGGGGAGTGCCGGAACCGGTGCACGGCCTACGCAATCCGGTCACTCGGGCACGGTCAGACATCAATCGACGCACAGCGCGGACGTGTGAGGGCGTACGGGCGTCGGGTTGTTGACGTTTCCCGTGCTCGGGAGCCCTCGCGAGCGGGATATCCAGACGTCAGTCGCTATGCTGACTTCGACACACGCGCCCCTGTAGCTCAGCTGGCCAGAGCACTCGCCTTGTAAGCGAGATGTCGCCGGTTCGATCCCGGCCGGGGGCTCCAATTTCACCAGGCTTTTCCCGACCGGCACTGCCGTGAATCAACCGGTTGACAGCAACGCTGACAGCAACGGGAGTCACGAGAGCTTCCCGTCGAGCTTGCCGAGCGCCTGACGCATCGCGTCGAGGTTGGCGTGAGCGTAGACCTTGAGCGTGATCTTCACGTCCGCGTGCCGGGCGATGGCCTGGACGACGTGCGGCGGGACGCCCAGCTCCATCAGCAGCGACACGACCGTGTGCCGCAGGTCGTGCAGGCGGACACCGGGCAGACCGGCGGTCTCCCGAAGCCGAGCGAAGGAGCGGCTCAGGTTGGTCGGCTCCAAAGGGGTGCCCCGCTCGGAGGGGAAGAGCAGGCCGTGGTCTTGCCAGAGCTCGGCGAGCACAGCCCGTTCGGCCTGCTGGCGCTCCTGGTGCTCAAGCAGAGCGATGTGCTCGTCCGATCGGATGCCTGCCGGTGAGTGCTACGGCAGCACCGCTAGGGAGCCTGCCGGCGGTTGGACTCTTGCCGTAGCGCCGCGGTGAGGTCCCGCCAGGTGCCGCCCGACGTCTTCATCGTCCGGTCGAGGGCCACTGGTAGCCGATTTGCAGCCAGATCGGTTTTACGCGATCGCCGGCCCACCATTGGCGGAGAATCGGGGCAGGCAGACAACATCAGCGAGGCAAAATAGCGTACCCACCAGCCGGCCGCTGCACTGTTGTTTAGGCCGCGGCCCTGGCTCGCCCTTGTTGAAGCCACTCCAGTGCTGGCCATCCGGTCGATCGCCCGTTTGATGAGGTCGTCGTACTGAAGAAGGCGGACAGGCCGACCATCATCTGCCATCAGCGGCGTCGAGCAGCCAACTGGCGATCGATCCGCTAATTGGAAGACCCGTTAAGGTCTCTATCCAGCCGAACTGACCACACGGGTTAACCTCAACGAATATTGGTTCGCCGCTAAGATCCACGATGAAGTCGAACGCGGCGTACACTAGACCGGTAAGAGCCATGAAGTGAAGGATCTGGTCCGAGAGGTCCACTCCAAGCTCGTATGGCGTGTGGGGAGTGTTCGCTAGGTCGTAACGCCGCCAGTCTGTACATGCCGTCTCCGACTCCTGTGAATCGATGCGGCAAGCAAAGATTTCCCTACCGACTACAGTGACCCGGAGTTCGTACTGCTTTTCGATGTACGGCTGCAGGATTACTGGAGCGAATGAGATTGATTCGCCGAAGTCGAGCGCTTCAGCAACACTTAGACGCGTAGTGTAGATTCCCACCCATGCTTCCGGATCTTCCACCAGAGTTACCGGCCATGCGCGAAGAGGCTTTACGGCAATTGCCCCCGACCCACCCAAGCGCCTAACGTGTCTACGCCAAGATGCTGGCGAATCGGTGATAACCGTGGGAATCGTGCTGATACCAACGCTCTGTGCAACGCTATTCCCATATTGCTTATTCTGATCGAGCTTCCGATCTGCGGATGCGGGATTCATCCAAGCGCACGGAATCACAAATAGGGATTCAAGCATGCCGCGGTACTGCTCGGTACAGTAGGCGGCGACCGCCCGATACTCCTCGTCACGAACCTCGACCGTTGGCACAGCCGGCTGGCGCCGGAAAACCCTTGAGTCAGGACCTATAACGATCCGCTGCCCACTTTCGGCATCTGTGCATACTGCCGAAGGAGGCCCTGACGCGGACGTGATTATCTCCATGGAGACCGACGGCAGCGCCAGGCGTTCCCCCTCAATGATCTGCGGAGCCCAGCCCCGCGACTGGAGCTCCGCAACCACTATTGACGCACTGCCATCGAGGTCGTCCGAAATCACAACCACGTTCGACATACTAGTCGGGGTGGTAATCGGTGTTCACCGAACCATCGGGCGCATGAGTTCGATACGGCCGCACCGTCGGACCACTGGGATCATTCTCATACTGCATATTGCTCTCGAATTCCTGGTCCGTTGCAGAGGAACCCGGAATGTCTCGGCGCACACTTACTTCAGCCAGCCTGAACATTAGAGGCGCATCGGACCTTTGAAGTGCGCCCGAGGCGATGAGGTTAACGACTTTTGCCACAGTCTCTCAGCTCCCTCTGCAAATACGCTTGGAGTCAAGGCGGTGCAATAGGTGACTGCCACTGTAGGCACCTCAATGAAGGGATGCAATGATCCTTTCTCGGTACACCCAGACGGGCTACTCGAATTTAGCTGATCGGATAGCCTCGCGGTACGTAAGAACTGCTAACAAGATCATGGGGTGGTCTTGATCAGCTTGGCGTGGGCGTGGTCGTCCGGTACGGCATGAGTCAGGCTTGGGTCATCGATGATCCGAAAGGCTCTGACCGCCGTCGACATCCCTGGTGGCCTCGGGCTGCACCTGCACGACCGGACCACGGCCCGGCCCGCCGGCGTCCGAACGTATGTCAAGGTCCGCTTGATGGCATGAAGGAGCGGGGCCTCGCTCCTCGTGGGTCCCGGGCGGGATGCTCGGGGTGCTCACGTCTCACGACGAAGGAGGCCCCTCATGCAGGCAGAGTATGACGGTCGGCAGATCGTGGGTATCGATCTGCATCGGCGCAGGTCGGTGATCGTGCGGATGACGGAGGCGGGCGAGAAGCTCGACACGGTGCGCATCGACAATGACCCGGTCGCTCTCGGGTTGGAGATCGCTAAAGCCGGCCCGGACCCCGAAGTGGTCCTGGAGGCGACCTATGGCTGGTACTGGGCGGCGGATGTGTTGACCGCGGCCGGCGCCCGGGTGCATTTGGCGCATCCGTTGGGGGTGAAGGGGTTCGCCTACCGGCGGGTGAAGAACGATGCTCGTGATGCCGCGGACCTGGCGGATCTGCTGCGGATGGGCAGGTTGCCGGAGGCGTATGTGGCCCCGCCTGCGGTGCGCGAGTTGCGGGAGTTGGTGCGGTATCGGGCCAAGCTGGTGGCCTGGCGCAGCGGGTTGAAGGCATCGGTGCATGCGGTGTTGGCCAAGCAGGGCGTGCATATCGCCGTATCGGATCTGTTCGGCGTGGGTGGGCGGGAACTGCTCGCCCGGGCGCCGTTGGATGGCGCGTATCGGGGTCGGGCGGCCTCGCTGTGTCGGCTGATCGACGCGGTCGATTTCGAGATCGACGCGGTCGACGGTCCGATCCGGGCCAGACTCTCCGGGCACTGTGGCTATACCGCGATCCAGGCATCCCTGGTGTCGGCCCGATCCTGGCGGCGGTGTTCGTTGCTGAGGTCGGCGAGGTCGACCGGTTCGCCGGCCCGGCGCAGCTGACCTCGCGGGCCGGGCTGACTCCCCGGCACCGTGAATCTGACCTCGTCGTGCACCGGGGGAGGATCACCAAGCAGGGCTCGACCCTCGTTCGGTGGGCCGCGGTCGAGGCCGCCCACGGTGTCCCGCACACGGCCGGCTGGCTGACCTCCACCCGCGCCCGCGTCGCCGAGCGACGCGGACGCAACATCGCCACCGTCGCGGTGGCCCGTAAGCTGCTCACCCTCGTCTACTACGGCCTGCGCGACGGACACATCCGCGCCCTCGCACCGGCCGGCGGCGGCGTGAGCAGGTTCGGACGTGACCGGACGCGTGGTCGCGCCACGTCTGGCCCCCGTCGGCCGACGGCGAGGCCGCCCGCTTGATCGACCCCGTCCGGTCACGGTCGCACACCACCATGCCCCCGAACCCGCGGGGCGAATGGATGACCGGCAGCCGAACCCCGGCCTGTCCCACCGACAGCAGTCGGAACCTGGCGACGCGACCACACCCACAACACCGACTTCCGGCATCAGCAGCATGGCGTCCACGGCACCGGCGTCAAGGCCAAGCCCCTACCGGGGTGGGCCTGCGGCCCAGCCTTGACCCCGGCGCCGCACACACGCCCGCCCGAAAACCATGCCGCAAGACGGGCAAAACAGCGTCAGCAGGTCAAAAGCCCACCCTTGACCGACCCCGCTCCTTCATGGATGACGTGGCGGGCCGAGCCGCGGCCCGCTCCCCAAAGGGCGGGTCGACGGCAGACAGTGAGGATGGTGGGGTGGGTCGCCGGGCTGGTCTGACTCACCGGCAGACCGACGGTTGCTGTCCTCATCCCGATTCGTCGGCCGGCTCGGTGGCCTCGCGAGCTGCATGTCACCGGTCAGGCGTCGTGACCTGATAGGAGCCTGTGCGAGAGGCGCCCACCACTGTGTTGTCCGATCACCTGACCGGTGACGTGTCCACGGATCTCGACGCAGACGAGAAGGGCGGACCTCACCAGCATGGCAGTCAAGAAGCGATCAGTTATCGGTGGTGTCGACACCCACCGCGACACGCACCACGCCGCCACCATCGACAGCACCGGTGGGCTCCTGGCCGACGCCGAGTTCCCTGCGACCACCGCCGGCTACGCGGATCTGCTGGCCTGGATGCGTTCCTTCGGGCGGGTAACTGCCGTGGGCGTGGAGGGTACCGGCAGTTACGGGGCCGGCCTGGCCCGCTATCTGACCAGCAAAAAGATCGCCGTAAGGGAGGTGGACCGGCCGGACCGCCGCGCTCGCCGCGCACAGGGCAAGTCCGATCCGATCGACGCTATCGCCGCCGCCCGGGCCACCCTCGCTGGCACCTCGATGGGCACGCCGAAGACCCGCACTGGGCCGGTCGAGGCGATCCGCGCCCTGAGGGTCGCCCGCCGAGGAGCGGTCAAGGCCCGCACCGCCGCCTTGAACCAGATCCGCGGCCTGGTCGCCGCCGCCCCCGAGCCCCTGCGAGCCCACCTGACCAGGGTCAGCGCTGCCGTGCTGGTCAGCCGGTGCGCTGCGCTGACCTACGACCCGGCCAGACTTCACGAGCCGGCGCACGCCACCGCCGCCGCCCTGGCCGGGCTCGCCCGCCGGGTCACGGCCCTCACCGAGGAGATCACCGCCCTCGACCGGCAGGTGGCACCCATCGTCCGGAAAGCGGCGCCCCGCACCACGGCCTTGTTCGGTGTCGGCCCCGATGTCGCCGCCCAGTTGCTCACCACCGCCGGCGACAACCCCGACCGGCTGCACTCCGAAGCGGCTCTGGCCCACCTCTGCGGCGCAGCACCCATCCCGGCCAGCTCCGGACGGGTGCGCCGCCACCGCCTCCACCGAGGAGGCGACCGCGGCGCCAACCACGCCCTGCACACCATCGCCCTCTGCCGCATGCGCTACGACCAACGAACCCGCGCCTACGTCCACCGCCGCACCACCGAAGGCCTCAGCAAACAGGAGATCCTCCGCTGCCTGAAGCGCTACATCGTCCGCGACGTCTACACCGCCCTACGCGCCGACTTCACCGCCCTCGCCCCTTGACCTCCATAGGAGCATCGGGATGGCGGCAGCTCTAATTGGCAGGGTTATCAGCCAGGCTTTCTTCCTCGCCGTCCTCAGGGAGCTCACGGGCAGGTGGCGCTTGGATGGCCGGGTCATTGACTGACCACCAAGCGGGTGGCCAGCCTGGTGCCGGCGGAGCCGTTCCTAGATGGCTCGCGACTAGCCAACGATCTCCCTCGGAATGGACAACAAAAGTCATGGCCTCCTGAAGCATGGTGGCCGAGTTCACGAAAAAGCCGCCAGTGTCGCCTACTGGAGTCAGGATTACGAGTGCGTAGTTAACGGCAATCCTGCGCTCTCGGCTAGCCACTCCGAGCTTATCTACATCGATCGGCTCCCAGCTTTTCCTAAATTGACCGCTCTCCGTGGCGGCGAAAGCATTCCACAACTCGGACGGTTCACGCGTGGTGGACAAGGAATGTGCAATGATGCTCAGGGTTTCCGTGTCTGCGCCGAAGGTGTCTCGATTATTCCAGAGCCAGGACTGCACTCTGCAATGAAGCCAATTCGAATCTGCGAGTCCGATAGCATCTTCGAAACGTCCCTCTCTCATCAGACTGACGAAGCGCAGGACGACTCCGGCTTGACCCCACTCCCGGAATCGTTCTCCAGCGCCGGGCTCAGTTGCTAGGGCGATCGAGGCGGCAATTTGTTCACTCGCTGATTCGCTCCGGATTGGCGTTGCTCCTGGAGGTAGATTGTCCTGCTCTGATGGTGGAAGTTCGCGATTGGTGGTCATCCCGAGGATGGAAATCACAAATACGGATGCGGCGAGCGCAGGGAATACTGAATACCAGACGAAACCCTTCCTATCAATGTAATATGTCCAGGCTCCGAATAAAATCGCAAAGGTAGATGCAAGTGCTACTGAGCCCTTGGGGATGGGCTTCTTGGGTGTGCCTAACGATTGCCCAGCCAGCTTGGCCACATCCAGTACAATCCTGCCGTGCATCCAAACTGACACAGGCGTGTGCTCCCGTAGGACGGAACTCTGCTCCAGTTCCCCGGCGAGAGCAAGGTTCTCGCGAATCGCTGCACGGAGGCGACGTTTGCGACTCAGCAGTCCGGCGACAGTCGCTGTCGGCGCAGCGACCGCCGCAATTGCCTGAATTGCTGCCTCGATGTTCAAGTCTCTCCCACAAGTTAATAGGCGGAAGCTTGGCGTTCGATACTAATATTCGCGAAGCGCGAACGAAGCCCTCTCATGGGCGGCTATGTTGGTGGCCCACAGGGAGGCCCCGCAGTCATGGTTTGGCTGATTTCGCTCGCTGCATACGAGGCGTTGGTGACCATTTATGACGCACCGAGGAATGGCGCAAATCGTGTCGTGAGGGACCTCTCGTGCCCGGCCGCAGTAGCGGCATTTACCTTGGGCGTCGCGGTCGGCAGTGACATCGCCATCAACCAAGCCGGCAGCCTCAAGCGCGTGATATAGGCGCAGGAGAAGGTTCTCGCGGTGGTCGTGGCCAGACATCGATGGAGCATCGGCGTATGGGGTCGTCAGCAGCCGATCAATGATGCCGTACCCGCTGGTTTCGCTCATGACTGCGATCATCCTCGATGAGCACAGTTCAGAGGGATCCTCGTGCGCGGCCTGTCGGACTTGCGACAGGCTCGGCTTGGTCCCTGACGAGTTGACCCCTCGCTAGGTTGGCCTGATGGACAGCGCCCCGCTCGACCACCCGGACGTTCGACTACTACTCGATCTGCTTGCAATGGCTCCGCCGGCTCGCCACCCCGGCCGGAGCGAGTTCTGGGCAGACTACGCACGCGCTCACCCGAGAGCCTGGTCAGACGAGTCCTACATCATGGAGAAGCTGGACATCTGGCCGCGCATGCTTCGGGAGCGGAACGGCTGGTCTGACGTGCTACGGCTCGCGGCCTACTGCCTCATGTTCTTTGACATTGAGGAGCACGAGAAGCTCTCCGTGATGATGGACCGGGTCGCCGGGGCCGAGCTGGCACCGTCCGAGCCTGGCGCAGTGGGCCGGCGATGGCTGCGGTCGATCAATGAGGTCGCGTGGCGGCTGTACGTTACGGCGGAGTCCCAGCGGCGGCGCGGTGGTGAGTGACTAACTGAGTGACGATCAGCATGAGCGACAGTGGACGTCCACGGACTAGGGTGGACTAGCTGCGCTGGTAGAGGCACCTAACAACACAGGTCAGCGCACCGTGTTGGTTGCCTGGGGGTCAAGGGGTCGCGGGGTTGACGTCCAGAGGAGCATCGGGATGGCACAGGTTCGACGGCGTTAGGCGGAGAGGATGCCTGCCTGGTGTTGTCAGCGTGGCACGATCAACTCCACGTAAGCCCGGCGAGTTGTTGCTTGAACTGTTTCAGCGTGAAGCCATGACTCTCGGGCGGTATGAGCGACAGTGAGTAGGCGACCCGCCCGACCTCCCACCAGACCGTCCAAGAGCCTGCTGCGCCGTAGCGAGTGATGATGCCTTGCTGTGAGCGGATTGGGAACGTGGCGATAGCGGCCGACCGCTGCGCCCTAGTTGTGGGCTGCGCGTCGAGGAGCAGCATTGTGCCGCCAGGATCGCGGAAGCTCTGAAACCAGCGTTCGTCGGGCCTCACGTGTCCTCCGGAAGGATCCCACCGCTTGTCTGCAAGGAGGTCCGGCACATCTCGCTCGTAGTAGGTCGGATGCGGCAGGGTGGCGGCGGCGTCGCGCAGAACTCTGTCACCGAGGGGTTCTTGCAGCGATACGAAAGCGGGCGCGGCGTCACCGGTGATGGCGCATTCGTCCTCTTCTGCTCGCACGATTCTCGTGGTCACCGAAATAACGACCTGGGTTTCGTCCTGATGGGTGATCGTCGCCTCGGGGGAACGCGTGGGCTCTCCGCAGATTGCACTGTCTATGCCGGTGGCCACGGTGATCGAGGTGTCGTCGCGAGCGACGATCGCTGCGACCCATGGCAGCACGACGGATCCATCCGGTGATGAGGCTCGGTTCTCATGCTGCGGTGCCGCTGACGCGGACGATGTCGCCTCTTGTGGAGGTTCGGCTATGGCGTCTCGGCGACCTGTTCCGCAGGCGCCACATAGCGTCGCGACGAGCACTGCTGCGGTGATGCGCACAACCTTGCCCGAGCTAATGGTCACCAGCGCAGCCTGCCAGAAAGTTGAAGCTCCCCGCTGCCCCTCACTGCACCGAGCCGGTGACCACCGACGAGCCAGCCGCTCGGGCGAGTGCTCCGGGATCTGTTGGCAGCCCTCGGGAAAGCTGGGCACAGATGGGAGCTCAAGATCGCCATCCGGCACCACCCTGGTGCCGTACCTCGCTACCTGGCATGGGCGATGAGGATGACCCACCGAGCGACTAATTGAGTGACGACCGAGGTGACTGCGCCCGGACGCCCACGGACAACGAAGGACGCGCGTCCCAGCGGCGAGCAGGCCAGTGTGGTAGCCGCTGCGGTAGCCGTTGACAGCAACGGCGACAGCAACGAGCCTGGCCCGAGACAGCCGGCGCGACACGCAGACAGACGGCCGCCCGAGGTGGGCGACGCGGACGGACGCCGCCGGACAAGCCACACAGAGCTTGTAAGCGAGATGTCGCCGGTTCGATCCCGGCCGGGGGCTCCACTATTTCATCAGTCCTCCCGGCGAGCGCCGCCGTGAGCGGGCAGTCGGGGTCAGAGGGGTGGGCGCAGCCGGTGCGAGCGGCCGGGCGGGCAGCCCAGACGATCGCGATCAAGCGAACAGAACTATCGAGCAGCCGATGGCGACGAGGGCTCCGTAGAATGGCGCAACCGACCATGAGAGCCAGACAGTGGCGTCGGGAAACCAGCGCCTGAGGCGCGATCGGATTCTTTGTCCGCGGGTAGCCGCAGCAGGAGCGGGATCGTCGGCGTCTGAGGGGTCGAGTGAGAACAGGGGGACGTTTCGCGTCCCGCGCGCTACCGCGTCATAGAGGCGCCGGTACGCCTTCTCCTGTCGCAGGTAATTCGCGTCGAGGAAGCCGAACAGGAGTGCGGCTGCGATCCCCAGCGCCGCAACGAGGTTCGCGTTCCGCGTCAACGCGTACCCGTACGTTGCGGTCACCACTGGCAGCAGCCACCCTTTGGCCGCCGAGGATGCCGAGGACATGCGCGTCACGACCGCCTGGATGTAGTCCAGGTGCTTCCGCCGATCGTCCGGATCAACGGCTATCACGTCAGCCGGCTGCATCACTCCCCACCAACCTTCCGGCACTCGTCCCGGAGTCGCTCCCAGACGTCATCCTTCTGCGTCTCCGAGAAACTGGTTTCTGCGGGCCAGATGCGTCCCATCTCGTCGCCGGACCAGCGGGGGACAACATGGACGTGCACATGGGGCACCGTCTGGGTGGCAACTCTGCCGTTCGACTGGATGACGTTCAATCCTTCCGGCTCGGTCGCGCGCCTCACGGCGTGCGAGAGTCGCAGCGTGATTCGCGCCAGGTGGGCGGCGGCTTCCTCGTCCAGTGACCAGATGTCCGGAATGTGATCACGCGGCACCACGAGCGTGTGGCCCAGAGTGGCCGGCTCCAGCGGAAAGAACGCAACGACGCGCTCGTCGCGGTAGACCTCCCGGGTGTCCGGGGTCTCGCGTCGAACGATTTCGCAGAATGGGCAGCCAGCCTCGACGATCATCGCGAACGGTCCCCGCCTCGCGCTGACCATCGCTCAACGTGGGCTGACCTGGCCAAAATCGCTCCCTCTTGTCAATGCTCGTCCCCGCACCAGGGTAGGGCAGCCGGCGGCGCGTTCATATCACCCAGAACCCACACTCTGCAGGTGTGCCAGGGAGTACGGCGTGACCAGTTCAAATCGTCCATTTAGGCCGTGGTACGTGCTGCTGCGGTTGTCACGTTGACTGACGCCATGGTCGGCCCGCACGGTCTGCAACGGCATGGGGGCGGTGCCGACTCAATCCGTGCCCCCAACGCCAGGCCTACCCTGCCCGCCCGGCGGCAGTGGATGTAACCCCGGGATCGCCGCCTCCAGGTCCGGTACGCCGCAGCGATCATCCGCTCGCAACGCTCCAGCGCGTCGCGGATCCTCCCGATGACGTTTTCGCCCAGCTGCCAGTCCCACAGGCCCAACTCGACGCGGTAGCCGGCATTCTCCAGCTCCCAGCCCACCCACTCCCCCCATATCCGGTCACAACCGGCATGGCTGATGAAGATTGGCGCCTGTCCGCTGGCCCCCGTGACCTCCCGCACGGCCTCACTGTGCCGCGTTGCCCGACTGTGCGCGAGCGGTAGCTGCCGGCACCGGTCGTATGCTGGGCGGCAGCACGAGCGCGGGCGGCCAACCCGCGACGAAAGTCGTCCAACCGATCGGATGTGCACGCGAGCCGATGAGTCGCGCGGTGGAGGAGTCGAACCGGGCGATGCTGCGTGCCCGGGACGCGATGGACCGGTCGTACGCCCAACCGTTGGACATCCCCGCGCTGGCGCGGATCGCGCACGTCTCCGAGGCGCACTTCATCCGGACGTTCCGGGCGACCTTCGGCGAGACCCCGCACCGCTACCTGCAACGGCGGCGGGTCGAGCGGGCGATGTCGCTGCTGGTGGAGACCGACCGGGACGTTACGGACATCTGCTACGCGGTCGGCTTCGGCAGCCTGGGGACGTTCAGCCGGACGTTCCGGCAGATCGTCGGGGAGTCGCCCACGGACTTCCGCCGGCGCGCCGCGCCGACCAACGTGCCGTCCTGCTTCACCAAGGCCTGGACCCGACCCAGCAGTTTTGGATAAGCAGCAGGTCAGGGTGTACGTCTAGCGTGATTCCCATGACGATGAACGCGATCAGCCGCTCCCAGATCTACGTCCTCGACCAGGACGAGGCGCTCGACTTCTACGTGAACAAGCTCGGCATGGAACTCAACACCGACCAGGACCTCGGCTTCATGCGCTGGCTGACGGTCAACCTGCCGGGCGACCCGGAGCGCGAGATCCTGCTGGAGAAGCCGGGCCCGCCGGCGATGGACCCGGCGACCGCCGCGCAGGTCCGGGAGCTGCTCACCAAGGGGGCGCTGGGTGGCGCCCTCTTCATGACCACCGATGACGCCCACAAGACGCACGAGGAGCTGGTGGCCAAGGGGGTCGAGATCACCGACGAGCCGACCGAGCGCCCGTACGGGATCGACTTCGGCATCCGCGACCCGTTCGGCAACAAGATCCGCGTCGGCCAGATGTTCCCCCGGGCCTGAGGGGCGGACCGATGAGCGAGGTCGTGCCACTTTCCGGGGTCCGACCGGCCGTCGCCGGCCTGGACCGTGCGCTGCTGGTCGGCGGTGTCGTCGCCGGCCCGATCTTCGCCGGCTCGGCGCTGCTCCAGGCGCTCACCCGGGACGGGTTCGACCTGCGACGGCACCCGGTCAGCGTGCTGAGCACCGGTGAGCTGGGCTGGATCCAGATCGCCACGTTCCTGGCCACCGGTGTGCTCTGCGTGGCGGCGGCCGGGGCGCTGCGGCGTACCACCGGTGCCGGGTCGGTCTGGCCGCCCCGGCTGCTCGCCCTGTACGGGTTGGGCCTGGTCGGCGCGGGGATCTTCAGCGCCGACCAGGCCGACGGGTTTCCCGCCGGCACGCCTCGGGGCGCCGGCCAGATCAGCTGGCACGGAGGCCTGCACTTCCTGGTGGCGGCGGTCGCCTTCGTATCGCTGATCGCCGCGACGGTGGTGGTCGGTCGGCGGGCCGCGCGGCGCGGGGCGTGGGGCCGGGCCGGATACAGCCTGGCGACCGGTGCCTTCTTCGCGGTGACCTGGGTGGCGTTGATCGTCCGGCCGGCTCCGGCCGTGATGGTGGCGTTCGGCCTGGCGGTGGCGGCCGGCTGGCTCTGGGTGTCGGTCACGTTCGCGCGGGCGGTGCCGGGCCGGGTGGACTGAGCCGACTGGCGTCGGATCGGGAGGCGCGGGGTGGTTCCCGCGCCTCCCGCTGTGCTGAGGTGTAGGGCATGATCACCCGGCTGCTGTACCTCGCCCGGCACGGCGAGCAGGAGGACGCGGCGACCGAGTCCCCGGAGGCCGGCCTGTCGGAGCGGGGTCGGCGGCAGGCCAGGCTGCTCGGCGAGCGGCTGCGGGGCCGGTCGTTCGCCGCCGTGCACCACGGGCCGCTGCGCCGGGCCGCGGAGACCGCCGAGCTGGTCGCCGCGTCGCTGCCCGGGGTTCCGGTGTACGCCACCGAGCTGGCCGGCGACCACCTTCCGCACGACACGGAGCCGGCCGGCCTGCCTCCGGCGTACGCCAAATTCCTGGGCCAGTTCTCGCCGGCCGAACGGGTCGACGGGCCGCGGGTGACGGCGGCGGCGGTACGGCGGTTCGCCGGGCCGGCCGCCGATGGCGCGGATGGCGCCGAGCCCGTCCGTGAGCTGGTCGTGACGCACAGCTTCCTGATCGCCTGGCTGGTCCGGCACGCCCTGGACGCGCCGGAGCGGCGGTGGCTGGGTGTGAATCAGCACAACGCGGGACTGACCGTCATCCGGTACGGCCCGGCCGCACCGCCGAACCTGATCGCGTTCAACGACGTGGCGCATCTGCCGCCGGAGCTGCGCGGCACCGGCCTGCCGCCGGACTACCTGGTCTGACGGCCGGGCGGTCAGCCGGTGGCCCGGAGGAGCAGCTCGACCAGCGCGCGGGTGGCCGGGGGAGGGGCGGCGTCGGCGGGGCAGTCGACGTACGCGGTCTCGACGGTGCCGACGGTCAACCGGTAGCTGAACGCGTCCGCGCAGCTGGTGGGGGTGGTCGGGCGGCGGGCCTCGGCGGCCAGCCGGGGGTCGGCGGCCAGCCCGCGTAGCCGGCCGAGGTCGGTGGTGTCGAGCCGGCCGGTACGCCGGCTGCCGGCACGGTCCACCAGCGTCCACCGGCCGTCGGGTTCGACGGTCACGGCGTCGCCACGGCCGGCGAAACCGCCGGAGCGGAACAGCATGACGCGGGTGGCCGTGCTGCCGGTCGCGTCGGGGCCGGTCGGTGCCGGGGTGCCCGGAGTGGTGGGGACGGTGGTCGGCGGGACGCCGGTGGCGGGGCCGGTCGGGGTCGGGCCGATGGTCGCGGGGGGTTGGTCCGGGGCGGTGCCGGCTCGGTCGTCGCTGGTGCAGCCGGCCAGGAGGGCGACCAGTAGCGCGACGGTGACGCCGGTCGTCGAGGCGGGTCTCATGCCGCTCGGACGCACGGCTGCGGCCGTCGGTTCCCTCGTCACCGCCCTCATCCGAACGGCCAGTGTCGATGTCTGGGAGCGGTCCAAGCCTTCTCTTTTCCTCAACACATAGCTATATCTACATGCGTGACTACCCCCGTCACAACCTTTCTCCTTTCAGGAGGGCACGTGAAACGACCCCTCGCCGCCGTCAGCGCAGCGTTGCTCACCAGCGGCCTGTTGACCTGCGTCGCCACCGCGGCGCACGCGGCTCCGCCCACCGCCCCCGCGCCGGACACCTCCGCCGCGGCAGTCCTGGGCTCGAACCCCGGTGCAGTCCAGGGTTCGAGCGCCGAGTCGTACCGGGTGCACAGCACCAAGGTCGACGCCTCCGGCGCCACGCACACCCGCTACACCCGCAGCTACCACGGGCTGCGGGTCTACGGTGGTGACTTCGTCATCCACGCCACGCCGAACGGCAGCTACGCCGGAAGCTCCGTCGGCCTGGCCGCGCCGCTGACCCTCGGCACCACGGCCAAGGTCACCGCCGCCGCGGCGAAGAAGGCCGCCCGTACCGGGTTCACCGGCACGGCCGAGGCCGTCGGCACCCCGGAGCTGTTCGTCGACGCCAGCTCCGGCCGGGGCAGGCTGGCCTGGGAGACCGTGGTGAGCGGCTGGCAGCCGGACGGACAGACCCCGTCCCGCCTGCACGTGATCACCGACGCCACCACCGGCGGGGCCATCGGGTCGTACGACGAGATCGAGGCGGTGGCCGGCACCGGCAACAGCCTCTACTCGGGCACGGTCAGCATCGACACGACGCTCTCCGGCAGCACGTACCAGATGATCGACCCGTCCCACGGCAACGGCTCGACCTGCGACATGAACAACGGCACGTCGAGCTGCACCACCTTCACCGACGCGGACAACACCTGGGGCACCGGAGTCAACTCCAACCGCCAGTCCGCCGCGGTGGACGCGCACTTCGGCGCCGCCAAGACGTTCGACTACTTCAAGAACACACACGCCCGCAACGGCATCTTCGGCAACGGCACGGGCGTGCCGAGCCGGGTGCACTACGGCAACAACTACGTCAACGCGTTCTGGGACGGGTCCCGGATGACCTACGGCGACGGCTCGGGCAACTCCCGCCCGCTGGTCTCGCTCGACGTGGCCGCGCACGAGATGAGCCACGGCGTGACCGAGAACGTCGTTCCCGGTGGCCTGACCTACTCCGGTGAGTCCGGCGGCCTCAACGAGGCCACCAGCGACATCTTCGGCAACATGGTCGAGTTCTACGCCAACACCTCGGCCGACCCGGGCGACTACCAGGTCGGTGAGAAGATCAACATCAACGGCAACGGCACGCCGCTGCGCTACATGTACAACCCGTCGCTCGACGGCTCGTCCGACAGCTGCTGGTCCACCAGCACGAAGAACAAGGACGTGCACCACTCCTCCGGGGTCGCCAACCACTTCTACTTCAACCTCGCCGAGGGCACCGGCGCCACCGCGTACGGCACCTCGCCGGTCTGCGGCTCCGCCCCGGCGGTCACCGGCATCGGCCGGGCCAAGGCGGAGAAGATCTGGTTCCGGGCGCTGGACGTCTACTTCACCTCCAACACGTCGTACGTCAACACCAGCAACCCGGCGAACACCGCCCGCGCCTACAGCCTGCGGGCCGCCACCGACCTGTACGGCAGCTGCTCCACCGAGTACAAGGCGGTGCAGGCCGCCTGGACGGCGGTGAACGTGGCCGGCAACGACGCGCCCTGCTCGACCGGCAACGACTTCTCGGTGTCGCTCTCGCCGACCGCCGGCTCGGTGAACCCGGGCGGCTCGGCCTCCACCACGGTGGCCACCGCCACCACCAGCGGCACGGCGCAGACCGTGACGTTCTCGGCGTCCGGCCTGCCGAGCGGGGCGAGCGCCGCGTTCAGCCCCTCGTCGGTGACCTCGGGCGGCTCGTCCACCCTCACCATCAGCACCTCGGCGGGCACCCCACCCGGCACCTACTCGGTCACCGTGAACGGCGCGGGCTCGGTCACCCGGAGCGCGACGTACACGCTGACCGTGAACGGCACCGGAGGCGGCTGCACCGCGCCCGGGCAGAAGCTGGCCAACCCCGGCTTCGAGTCCGGCGCGACCGGCTGGACCGCCACGTCCGGCGTGATCACCAACTCCAGCAGCCAGCCCGCCCGCACCGGGTCGTACAAGGCCTGGCTCAACGGGTACGGCAGCAGCCACACCGACACGCTCGCCCAGTCGGTGAGCCTGCCGTCCGGGTGCTCGTCGTACGCGCTCAGCTTCTGGCTGCACATCGACTCGGCCGAGACCACCACCAGCGTCGCGTACGACACGCTGCGCGTGCAGGTGCTGAACTCCGGCGGGACGGTGCTGGCCACGCTGGCGACCTACTCCAACCTGAACAAGGCCGCCGGCTACAGCCAGAGGTCCTTCTCGCTGGCCGCGTACGCCGGTCAGACCGTCAGCCTGAAGTTCACCGGCACCGAGGACTCCTCGCTGCAGACGTCCTTCGTGGTCGACGACACCGCGCTCACCGTCTCCTGACCTGACCGACACCAGGGCCCGGCGGCCACCCTCGACGGTGGTCGCCGGGTCCGCGCCGTTATGGTCGCCGCACCGGCGAACGTCGGCCAGGTGGCGCGGGAAGGGGTGCACGTGTCGGACGCGGAGTTGACGGTCGAGGTGACCGGGCCGGTCGCGACCGTGGTGATCAGCAACCCGGCCCGCCGCAACGCGATGACCGCGGCCATGTGGCGGCAGCTCCCCGAACTGCTGGACCGGCTGGAGCCCGACCCCGACGTACGGGCGCTGGTGCTCACCGGCGCGGGCGACGCCTTCTGCGCCGGGGCCGACCTCAACGACCTCGCCGAGCTGCTGGACGCCGGTGACGCCAGCATCGCGGTGGCCGCCGAGGAGCGGCTGGCCAGCTTCGCCAAGCCGACCGTGGCGGCGATCCGGGGTGCCTGCGTGGGCGGCGGCTGCCAGCTCGCCGTCGCCTGTGACCTGCGGATCGCGGCCGACGACGCCCGGTTCGGTGTACCGCCGGCCCGGCTGGGGCTGGTCTACCCGGCGCCGACCACCCGCCGGCTGACCCGGCTGGTCGGCCCGTCCGCCGCCAAGCACCTGCTGTTCACCGCCGAGCTGATCGACGTCGAGCGGGCCCTGCGGGTCGGTCTGGTCGACGAGGTGCTGACAGGCGATCGGCTCGCCGCGCGGGTCGACGACCTCACCGCGGCGATCGCCCAGCGGTCGGCGATGAGCGTCGCCGCCGCCAAGGAGATCGTGGACGACCGGGCGGGGCCGGCGCGGGTCGCCTGGTGGCACCGGAAGGTGGCGACCAGCGGCGAGGCCCGGGAGGGGGTGGCGGCGGTCGCCGAGCGCCGGACACCCCGTTTCGCCTGGCAGCCGCCCGTTGGTGACTGAGCGGCTGTAGCCCGCCCGGTCGGTCCGGCCATTTGACGATCTCGATCCCGGCTGGCGTGGCGCAGGGGCGGTACGGCAGGCTGTCCGTCGTGCAGCGTGATCAGTTGCTTGCGGGCCGCTACCGGCTCCTGGAGCGTCTCGGCAGTGGCGGCATGTCCGCGGTGCACCGTGCGTACGACGAGGTGCTCGAACGGGACGTGGCGGTGAAGGTGCTCGTCGCGTCGGACACCAACGCCCGACTGCGGATCCGGGCCGAGGCCAAGGCCGCCGCCCGGCTGTCGCACCCGCACGTCACCAGCGTCTACGACTACGGCGAAGCACGGCTGTCGGGCCGGCCGGTTCCGTTCGTGGTGATGGAGCTGCTCCACGGTCACACCCTCGACCACCGGCTGTCCTCCGGGGCGCTACCGCCCCGCGCGGGCCTGCGGGTCTGCGGGGAGGTGGCGGCCGCGCTCGCGGCCGCGCACGCCCAGGGTCTGGTGCACCGCGACATCAAGCCGGAGAACGTGATGCTCACCCCCACCGGCGCGAAGGTGCTTGACTTCGGCATCGCGGCGGTCGCCGGCGATCCCGAGATCGACTTCGAGGGTCGGCTGCTGGGCACGCCCGCCTACCTCGCGCCGGAACGGCTGGAAGCCGGCGAGGTGCTGCCGGCC
This sequence comes from Micromonospora sp. NPDC049301, assembly GCF_040678715.1. Classification (NCBI taxonomy): domain Bacteria; kingdom Bacillati; phylum Actinomycetota; class Actinomycetes; order Micromonosporales; family Micromonosporaceae; genus Micromonospora; species Micromonospora sp. NPDC049301. Next base: position 229,217 of record NZ_JBFAQO010000008.1, read on the forward strand.
TGCGATGTGTACGCCCTCGGCCTGCTCGCACACCGGGTGCTCACCGGCCGGCTGCCCTGGCGCCCCGAGGCGCAGACCGCGATGCTCCGCGCACACGCGCACGTCGAACCGGACCCGCTGCCCGAGATCGACGGGGTGCCGGCCGAGATCCACCGGCTCTACCGGTGGTGCCTGGCCCGCGACCCCGACGACCGTCCACCCGCGGCGGAGGCGGCCCGCATCCTGCTGACCGCCAGTGCAACGACGGCCACGGAACGGACCGCCGGCGAACTGACCGTTACGGGAACGCCCGCCAGCGAACGGACCGCCGGCGGCGGGGCGAAGCCGGCGGGGCGAGCCGACGTGGCCGATTCCCCGGTCACCGGGCCCGCCGAGCCGGTTGGCGCTGCCGCAGCCGGAACGACCGGTGACGACCGGCGGCGGTCCTGGCGTCGCCGACGCTTGGTGCTGGCGGTCGGCGGTGCGGTGGTCGCCGCGGTGGCGATGGCCGGATCGCTCGGTGACCCGAGCACACGGCGTCAGGATGCGGGCACGCCACGGACCGGCATCGGACCGGGCGGCACCACCACCGTGGGGATGCCCCGCACGGCCGAGCCGCCCGGCCCGGCGGACCCCCCACGAGCCGCCCCGCCGGCCAGCGCAGGCGTGCCGGCCGGCACCGCCCCGTCCGCCGCGCCGACCGGTCCGGGTGGCACACCGCCCCCGAGCCCGACCGTCGGCGTCCCCGGGCCGACCCCGACCCGGGCCGCACCCACGCCCGCGCCGCGACCGGGAGTGCCGGTCGACACCCAGGGCGGGACCGTCACCGTCCGCTGTGTCGGAGGGTCGGCCGAGGTGCTCGGGGTGACGCCGGCACCTGGGTACCGGGCGGAGGCGTACGACCCGGGCCCGGCGAAGAAGATCGAAGTTGAACTGACCTCCGCCGGGCACCAGAGCGAGATCCGGGTGCACTGCGCCAACGGCCGCCCGATGCCGAAGGTCAAGGAACGCGCCGGCTGACCGGGGGCCGGCGGGTGCCGCGTCGGAGGGCGTACCCCCCGGCGCGGCCCCCCGTTCCCGCCGGCCGGTCCGTCACCGCCCGGCCAGCGCCGCCCAGCCCGGGTTCGCCGGCTCCCGGCGCAGCGGCATGCCCGCCTCCGCCGGCGTCCGGTCACCCTTGCGCTGGTTGCAGCCGTAGCAGGCGGCGGTGGTGTTCCGCCAGGTGTTCCGGCCGCCGCGCGAGCGGGGCAGGATGTGGTCGATGGTGGACGCCGGGCCGCCGCAGTACGCGCAGCAGCGGTCGTCGCGGCGCAGGACGCCGGCCCGGGACCACGCCGGCCCGGAGCTGAACCGCCAGCGGGTGACCACGTAGCGGACCAGCCGCACCACCCGGGGCATCGGGAAGACGCCGATCACCTGATCCGGCTCGGCCTCGTGGATCTCGGCGACCCTTCGGCAGAGCATCCGGACGGCGTGTTGGACGGTGACCCGGTGCAGCGGGCCGAGGTCGGCGTTGATGACGAGGACGGCGTCCACCGGGTTCTCCCTCCATGGTGGTGACGGACGAACTGCTCCGGACAGCGAAGAGCCGCCCGGTCCGGCTGTCGGACGGGCGGCTGGGCGCGTACGGGCACGCGTCAGTCGGGCCGTCCCGCCCGGGGGTCTTCCGCTCGCCAACCGCCGCCGGGCAGCACCGATGGCACGGTGGTGACGTGCGACATCGTCATGATCTGCTCCCGTGGCGGTGGTTGACCTTGCGCGCTCACGGTAGGTCGGCGCGGGACAGACGGGCAACGTATTTCGATCGGCTGTCCGGCTCCTCCGGGCGGCGCTGCCGCCGGGTCCGGCCGCTGGTCCCCGCCGTCTGCCAGGCGGTGGCCAGCGGGCGGTCCACCCGCACGGCCATCCGCGCGGCGAGTTCGCTGTCCAGCAGTGGCCGGTTGACCTCGCCGGCGACCGCCAGCGCGGGCCCGGAGACCGACCGCCAGATGGCGGCCAGCCCGGCACCGAGGCCCAGGAGCGCGACGGTGGCCCGGGTTGTCGGCGAGCCGGACGCCGCCGCGGCGCTCACCCCGACCACCACGAAGAGCACCACCAGCAGGGGCACCAGCACGGGCCAGAAGATGCCCCGGGCCGCCTGCGCCACCAGCCGGCGGTCCCGGATGATCAGGTTTCGGGCGACCACCGCGTAGTCCTCCTCGTCGAGCAGGTCGCGTGGATGCAGCCCGCCGGTGAGTACGCCGCGCCACAGATCGCCCTGGTTGCGCAGCTCCCGCGCCAGCTCGGTGAGGGTCGGCGCGGTCGGGTCGCCCCGGCCGGCCTGGTCCACGGCGGTCGCCCAGGTGGCCAGCGAGCGGCGCACCACGGCGGCCGAGTACGGCGGCAGCACGGTGGCCAACTCCTCCAGCCACCGGCTGATCTGGATCTGCCGGCCGCCGAAGCGCCGTGACAGTTGGGCGGCGTCACCGGCCCGGACGGTGTCCGCGAGCGACCGGCCCAGGCGGTAGGCCAGCCCGACCCGGTGGTTGGTGGCCATCGCCCAGCGCAGCACCTCCATGTTGAGGTCGTCGAGGGCGAGCAGCAGCGGCGCCGGGTCGGCGGGGCCGGGCCGGTCCAGGTCGGGTAGCCGGGACCGGGCGGCCGAGGTGTCCGGTAGCGGCCCGGCGTGCCGGGTGAGCTCGGCGATCTGGCCCAGCGCGACGTCCACTCCGTCGAGGTACATCCGCATCCGCCGGGGCGTGGACATCTCGGTGAAGTTGGAGAGCTTGGCCGGCGGGCCGGAAGTGCGGGCGTCGGCAGCCGGGCCGAGTTCGGCCTGCTGCCCCTGGTGGTACGCGTCCGCCATCCACCAGCCCAGCCGGAGGGCGGTGACGATGCAGGCCCGCTCGTCGCGGATCAACGGGTAGGCGTCGTCCCGGCCGATCTCCTCCGCCGGTGGTCCGCTCTGCGCGCCGGCGCGGTGCAGTGGCGACATCTCCGCTGCCCTCCCGCCCGGTCGATCGACGGATGATCAATCCAGGCTACGGCAGCACGGCGGGGCATATGCCCGCTTTGTTAGGTTCCTGTGCCTCGCCCGGCCAGCAGGCCGCGGGGGCGCACCGAGTGCACCGGCTCGGCCGCGCCGCCCTCCGCGCGCAGGATGTGGTTCGCGGCGATGATCCCGGTCGCCGCGGAGCGTTCCATCAACGCGCTCGGGAAGTCCGTGGCGATCCCGTCCCCGGCCAGGTAGAGGCCGGTCGCGTCGGTGCGTACCCCCGGTCGCCAGGCGTGGCTGCCCGGGCTGAACGCCGGGGCCTGCGCCTGGACCCGGGCGCGCAGCTCGCGGACCCGCAGACCGGCGGCCTCCGGCCAGAGCGTCACCAGCTCACGGCGCATCCGCTCGGCCAACTCCTCGGCCGGCACTCCCGGCCCACAGGCGTACGCGTGCAGCTCCACGACCGACCCGCCGGTCTGCCGCGCCCAGCGCCGTGACTCGTTCTCCAACCGGTGGTAGAGCGTCACCGAGTCCAACGTGGCCTGCCGGGACACCCCGCTGAACACCGCCCGGCCGGCGGCCACGTCGCCGTCGCACCAGTACCGGGCCACGGCGTATGGCGGGCCGGGCGTGCCGAACGCCGGCATCCGCGCCACCAGCTCCGGTGCCCGCTCGGTCAGGTCGGGGGAGGCCCTGACCAGCGCGGCCAGTGCCGGCGGGTCCACGGCGAGCACCACGTGGCCCGCCCGGTGACCGCCGCCGTCGGCGGTCGTCACCCGCCAGCCGTCGGCGTCGCGGTGGACCCCGGTCGCGGTGGACCCGGTGAGCACCCGGCCGCCGTGCCGCTCCACGTGCCGGGTCAGCGGCTGCCAGATCGCCGTTGCGTAGTCCTCGTCCGGGCAGTCGAAGGCCAGCCCCTCCGGGTTGCCGAGCAGGTAGAAGTGGAACTGGGCGACCATCTCGGCGGCGGACATCTCCGCCTCGTGGTTGAAGAACGAGTGTGAGAAGACCTCGAACAGCATCGCCCGGGCCCGGTCCGGCAGCCGCAGGGAGGCCAGCAACTCCTCGGCGGTGGAGTCGTCCAGTTCCGCGTAGGTGCGCACCGGGTCGTAGCTGAGCAGCGGCAGCGCGGCGTCGCGATCCATCGACCGCAGGTCGGCCAGGCGCAGGCTGGGGCTGCGCAGCAGCAGCGCGAGCAGGTTCGCCGGTGGTGCGGGCGGCAGCTTGCCGAACTCCTCGGTCGGCCACTGCTCACTCAGGATCGGATAGCCCGGAATGGGCTTCAGAAAGCCCAGGTCGGGGTCGGCCCGGCGGAGGATGGACCGCCAGTTGTAGTACTGCCGGAAGAACGCGTGGAAGCCGTGCTCGTTCTGCTGGCTGCTGCCGTCGGCGAGCGCCTCGGGCCAGGCGCCCAGCCGCCCGCCGAGGGTGGGCGCCGCCTCCAGCACCGTCACCGCCACACCGCGTTCGGCCAGCACCACCGCCGCCGACATGCCGGCGATGCCGCCACCCACCACCAGCGCCGTGGTGGGTCGCGGCACCCGGTCGGTGCCACCGCCGCCCGGGTCGACCTGGTGCTGCCGTACGCCGATCAGCCGACCTACCACTTGCGACAGCGCCATGGGGGCAGTCTGCCCCACCGACGGCTCAAGGGCCTGGTAAGCAGCGGCGGGGGCGGTCGGAGGCGGGCCAGACGTACTCCAGGTCCTCCGGCACGTCGTCGCCGAACAGGGGGCGGTAGTGCGACGGGTCCTTGCGCAGCAGCGACGAGCGGTGGCTCAGGTGCAGGTCGTCGCGGCCCAGCCACGGTGGCAGCTCACCGGCCCGGGCCAGCTCGTCCTGGGTCCGCACGACGCCGGCGCCGCAGGCGGCGGTGAGGTCGACGGTCAGCGTGGCGGCGCAGGTGTCAGCCCTGCCCGGCTCGGACCAGACCGCGCACATGTCCAGCCCGTAGCGGGTGAGCGCCTCCTCGTACCCCGCCCACATCTTCACCGCCGGGTGGTTGCGCCAGCCGTACCCGGGTCGGGTGAGCCCGCGCAGCACCTGGATGGCCTCCACCCGCTGCTTGCCCAGCCGCTTCTGGTCCAGCGTGCGGGCGCTGGCCAGGAAGTCCGGGTACGGGAGGAAGGTCTGCATGGCGCTGCTCTACCCGTCGCCGGGGCGGGCATGCCTGGTCGGGGATGATCCGGACGGGGTCGCCCACCATGGTCGTGCTGATTACGATCCGGGCATGGCGGAGCCGTGGCGGGACCGGGCGCGACGGGCGGTCGAGTGGAACTGGCGGCTGCGGTCCGCCGGTGACCCGCGACCGCACTACGTGATCTGCGGGAAGGACGCGCTCGCCTACTACGTGGCCCGGGCGATGCTCGAATCCGAGTTGCCGGCGGGTGGGGCCCGGGTGACCGTCGTGGTGCCGGAGCGTTACCGCAGCAACGGCCCGGACGTGGCCGGGCTGCGTGGCGTCCGGGTGGTCCGCTCGGATCGGCTGGACGTGGCCACCTTCGAGGCCGCGGGCCTGGCCGGGGCGACCGGTCTGGCCCTGCTGCACCAGGACGACGTGGGTAACCTGCACGCCGCGCTCTGCGCACAGGCCGTCGACCAGCGGGTCCGTCAGGTGCTGCGGATGTTCAACGGCACCCTCGCCGACGGCGTGCGCAAGCTGCTCAAGGCGCCGGTCGAGGTGCTCTCCGACGCCGAGATGGCCGCGCCGGCCTTCGTGGCTGCCGCCCTCGGCGAGGTCGACCCGAGTTCCTTCCAGCACCGGGACAAGACCCTACGGGTCGCTCGTCGGGCCGACGTCCGTGCGCAGGACGTGGTCTGCGCGTTGGCGGACGTCAGCGAGCAGGGGGTGGAGCTGTTGCCGGCCGAGCAGGCCGGCGCGGACCTGGTCCTCGCCGAGGCGACCGGTCAGCCGCCGGGCACCGAGGTCGCCGCCCGCCGGCTGGTCCGGGCCCGCCGTCGGCGTCGCCCGGTCACGGTGCTGCTGGGAGCGGTACGCGGCTTCGCCACCCGCAAGATCGGCATCGCGGTGATGGTGGTGCTCGCGGTGATCGCGGTGCTCGGCGCGTTGATCTCCCGAGCGGAGGACGTCTCCCCGGTGGAGGCGTTGTACCTGACGCTGGTCACCACGCTCAGCGGCGCCGACCCGGACACGGACAAGGCGGCCGACGCCCAGATCATGCAGGTGGTGCTCAACCTGGCCGGGCTGGCGCTGATCCCGCTGATCACCGCCGTCGTGGTGGACGGCATCGTCAACGCACGGCTGGCCCTGCACACCGGCCGGCTGCAACCGGCCCGGGCCGGGCACGTGGTGGTGATCGGCCTCGGCAACGTCGGCACCCGGGTGATGGCGCAGCTCCGCGAGTACGACGTCGAGGTCGTGGCGATCGACAAGGACCCCGAGCCGCGCGGCGGCACCCTGGCGCGGCAGCTGGAGGTGCCGTTGATCGTGGGGGACGCCGCGCTGCCGGAGACCCTCGCCGCCGCGTCGGTCGCCGACTGCCAGGCGCTGGTGGTGGCGTCCACCGACGACGTGGCCAACCTGGAGGCGGCGTTGGCCGCCCGGGACCTCCGCACCGACCTGCGGGTGGTGTTGCGGCTCTTCGACGGCGACTTCGCCGAACGGGTGGAGGAGACCTTCGCGCTCGGGGTGTCCCGGTCGGTCTCCTATCTGGCCGCCCCGGCCTTCATCGGGGCGCTCACCGAGCGCGCCGTGATCAGTACCATCCCGGTCGACCGGCACGCACTGCCGGTCGCCGAGGTGCCGGTTGCTGCGGGCTCCGAGCTGGACGGCCGACCGCTGGACGTGGTCAACCGGGACGGGCAGGTCCGGTTGATCGCCCGGACTCCAGTGGGCGGAGCCAAGACGATCTGGTGGAAGGACCTCGACCCCCGGCAAGTGATCTTCGCGGGGGACCGGCTGACCGTGGTCGCCCGGCGGCGCGGGTTGGACTGGCTGACGCGACAGTGCGCGCCGCCCGCCCGCACCGGCCCGGTCCCTCGCCCGGCCGGGCCGGTCCACGGCGGGGTGCACGCCCCGGCGGCGGCGCCTCCCTCGGTGCCGGACCCGACGGACGCCGCGGTCGCCGCGTCCGCGCCCGGAGCGGCGCATCCCGTTCCTCCCGTCGGGGGCGCTCCCTCGACGACCAATGGCGGCCCAACGGACGACTTCGAGCTGACCCACCGGTACGACGGGACGGGCGAGGTGAGCTGACGCCACCTGGCGCGGCCGGTGCGGCTCCCACCGGTGGAGGCGGCCGAGTATGGTGCGCCCGTGCTTGGTGGTGGGGTGGGTCGACGAGCCCGCGACGCGCAACGACCGCGACGCGACACGGTGGTCGTACGGTGGTTGCGGGCTCGGCCGAAGTGGTGGCCGCTGGCGGCGGCTGGCCTGATCGTGGTGGTGGTCGTGGGCTGGGCGCTGTGGCCCGATGCCGAGCCCGAGCCGCGTCAGCGCGAGTACCGGGCCGAGACGGCGTGCCTGCTCACCGGCACCGCGGGCGTCACCGCCCCGGAGGCCCGTCCGGTGTGGACAGGTATGCAGGAAGCCTCCCTGGCGACGCGGGTCAAGGTGCAGTTCCTCGAAGTGGACGGCCCGCAGACCGGCGAGAACGCCGAGACGTTCCTCGCCAGTCTGGTGCAGAGTCGCTGCGGCGTGATCCTGGCCGTCGGCGACGCGCCCGTGCGGGCGGTCCGTCCGACAGCCGCACGGTTCCCCTCGGCGAGGTTCGTCGCTTTCGGTGCCGCGACGCCGGGCCCCAATGTGGTCGTAGAGCAGGCCACCGACCCGGAATCCGTGCAGCGTAAGGCCGTTGAGGTGGTCTCCGCGCTGGCGTCCGGCAGGGACTGACGGCTCCAAGGTTTCTCCCAGGATTGGCCGTTCGGCCATCTTGTGCCCATGATCGACGAACCCTCACACTCCGCGTTGGTAATTTCACTTCGCGGGGGAGGGGACCGGCCGTGCGCCGATCCGTTACCAGTGGGACACGCCGTGCCGCATTCGTGGTCGCCGTTGTCTTCGGGCTGACTGTCGCCATACCGGCCGACGTGGTGCGACCGGGTGGCGAGTTCCCACTCACCTGGCTCACCTGGCTCGCGCAGCGCCCCGCCTGGTCGGCGACCGCGGCGTTCGTGGGCCTTCCCGTGCAGCAGAAGGGGAAGCCGGTCACGGTCGACCCGCACGTACCGGCTTCGGCAACCGACGCCGGTACGGGCGCAGGGCGGGCGCCCCAGCCCGCGCCCGGCACCCTGGAGGCGTACCAGCCGCACAAGATCGCCACCACGCCCGAGGTGACCGATGTGGCCGAGCCGGGCTTCGACGCCCGGACCAGCACGCGCGACGCCCGCAAGTCGAGTGCGCGCTCGGACATCTTCGCGAACGCCGACGGCTCCTTCACCAAGCGCACGTACAACCGCCCGGTCAACTACCGCGCGTCGGACGGCAGCTGGCAGAAGATCGACTCGAATCTCGCCCGCCGCTCCGACGGACGGCTGCACGTCACGGCGAACCGGCTCGGCGTGTCGGTCACCGGCGGAACCCCGGAGGCCACCGGGCGCGCCGCCGCCTCGGCCACGGACGGCGACCTCGCCCAGCTCACCCTGCCTGGCGGTGAGAGCGTCGGTTACCGGCTCGAGGGTGGCACGATCAACGCCCCCGAGGTGGCCGGGCCGACCGCTCACTACCGGGACGTTCTCCCGCACACCGACCTGGAGCTGACCACCTTCGACGCCGGCGTCAAGGAAACCCTGGTGCTGCGCTCGCCGGAGGCGGCGTCGACCTGGGTGTTCCCGCTGCGGCTCACCGGTCTGACCCCTCGGCTCACCGCCGCTGGCTCGGTGGAACTGCTCAACGCGGACGGCAAGGCCGTGGCCTGGTTCCCGCACGGCTCGATGCAGGACTCGAAGGTCGACCCCCGCTCCGGCGCCCCGGCCGAGTCGGACGCGGTCACCTTCGAGATCATCACGGTCGACGGCGCGCCCGCGCTGCGGGTCGTGGCCGACCCGGCCTGGCTGCGGGACCCGGCCCGCCAGTACCCGGTGCGGGTGGACCCCACCGCGACCACCGGCACCACCGGCGACGTCTACGTCGACAGCGACAGCGAGACCACCAACCACAACGGCGACAACCTGCCCGTCGGTACGTACGACGGCGGTGGCGTGAAGGCGCGCTCGTTCATCCACTTCGACGAGTTCGCCAGCGACGGCCTCGCCGGCAAGCGGTTCAGCGCGGCCAAGCTGCGCCTCTTCCACACCTGGTCGTTCAACTGCACCTCGCACAAGGCGTTCAACGTGCACCGGGTGACGCAGCCGTGGACGGTTGCCGACCTGACGACCGGCGCGCACCCCGGGCCGACAATCTCCCCCTCGATCGGCTCGCTGACCATCACCGACAACTACCCGGCCTGCACCAACGACCCACCCAACCGGAGCACCGGCAAGTGGGTGACCGTCCCCCTCGCCGTCGACACGTTCAACGACTGGTCGACCGGCGGCATGAACGAGGGTCTCGCGCTGACCGCCTCGGAGACGGACTCGACGGCCTGGAAGCGGTTCACCGCCGCCAACTACTCGGACGGCAGCTACAAGCCGTACCTGGAGCTGACGTACACCAACAACGTCGCGCCGCAGGTCAATGTCCGCTACCCGACCAACAACGCGGTCGTGCAGACCCTCACCCCTGAGCTGCACTCCCGGGCGGTCGACCCGGACAAGTGGCCGGCCAAGGGTTTCACCTACAACTACGTGGTGACCGACGCCGGCACCGGCGCGGTGGTGGCCAACTCGGGCTGGGTCGCGACGGCGAGCTGGACCATTCCAGCGGGCAAGCTGACCTGGAACAAGAGCTACCTCTACACCGTCCAGGTCAACGACAAGGCGGGCTCCAGCGCGGTCTATCCGGCGTACGCGTTCACCACGTCGGTGCCGCAGCCGCTGCTCACCGGGAGTCTGACGCAGAATTCCGGCAAGGGCTACGACCCCGGTATCGGCAACTACACCACCTCGGCCACCGACGCCAGCGTCGCCACGGTCGGCCCATCGCTGGCGATCACGCGTAGCTACAACAGCCTGGATGCCCGGCGCAGCAACGCCTTCGGCGCCGGCTGGTCCAGCATGCTCGACACCCGGGCCACCCAGGTACGCGACGTGGCGGGCCAGGTGCAGTCGGTCCTCATCACGTACCCGACCGGCCAGGACGTGGCACTCGGCCGCAACGCCGACGGATCGTTCGCCCCGGCTTCCGGCCGGTTCTCCGTCCTGAAGGAGAACAAGGACGTCAGCGGTGCCGTCACCGGCTACACGCTTACCGACAAGGACGCCTCTCTCTACGTCTTCGCCCAGTCGGCCGGCAGCGGGATCTTCAAGATCACGAGCGTCACCGATGCCAACGGTCGGACGATGACGTTCGCGTACGACGCCAGCTCGAACGTGACGAAGGTGACCTCGGCTTCCGGTCGGTCCCTGTACGTGACCTGGTCCACCCCGGCCGGCTCGGCGTACGCCCACCCGGCGACGGTGTACACCGACCCGGCGGTGCCCGGTGACTGGAACACCTCGACGACCTGGCAGTACACCTACGGCACGAGCGACCAACTCGCCAAGGTCTGCCCCCCGACGAACTTCGCGGCCTGCACCACGTACCAGCACGACACCACCTCGCAGTACGCCAACGCGACCCTGAACGCGGGGCCGTACTCGTACTGGAGGCTGACCGAGGCCGCCGGTGCCACCACCGCGGCGAGCTCGGTGCTGGGCAACGCGGGCGTGGACAACGCCCGCTACAACAACGTCGCGCTGGGCCAGGCGGCGGCGCTGCCCGGCTCCACCGCGACCACCGCCGGCTTCAACGGCACCAGCTCCCACGTGCAGCTGCCGGGCAACCTGGTCAGCGACGGCCAGTACCAGTCGGTCAGCATGTGGTTCAAGACCACCACCCCGAACGGCGTGCTGTTCAGCTACCAGGCCGATGCGATCACCACCGGCACCCCGGCGGGCAGTTACACGCCGTCGCTCTACATCGGCAGTGACGGCAAGCTGCGCGGGCAGTTCTGGAGTGGAGCCCCGTCCCCGATCAACTCGAACGTGACGGTCACCGACGGGGCCTGGCACCACGTGGTGTTGGCCGGCGCCGGGGACACGCAGAAGCTGTACCTCGACGGCGTCGAGAAGGGCACCCTCGACGGCACCATCGCCCAGATTCCCGGTGGGTCGGCGAACGTGCTGGTCGGCGCCGGGTTTGTCGGTGGCCTCTGGCCGAACCACGTCAACACCGGTGTCTCGCCCCCGAAGGCCACATACTTCACCGGCTCGATCGGTGAGGTGTCGTTCTTCAACCAGGCGCTCACCGGCACCACGGTGACCGAGCTGCACAGCTCCGGCCGGACCGCCCACCCGGTGCTCACCAAGGTGGTCCGCCCCTCGGGTGGGGTCACCGCCCAGGTCGGGTACGACAAGGTTTCCGGCCGGGTGTCCACCGTCACCGACGAGAACGGCGGCCTCTGGACGATGGGCACGCCCACCGTCTCGGGCAGCAGCGACGTCTACGCGGCGTCGGTGCTCGGCGCCAAGCCGGCCGACTACTGGCGGCTCGGCGACGTCGAGGCGACCGACGCCGCCAACGAGGTGCAGGGCGGCGTCGCCACCTACAGCTCTGCCACCCTGGGGGTGGCCGGCCCGTTCAGCGACAGTCGGGCAGCGTCCTTCAACGGCACGACGTCGTACCTCCAGCTTCCGCCCGAGGACATGCCGACCACCGGGCCCAACTCGGTCGAGTTGTGGTTCAAGATGCCGGCGGGCAACACCGCGGGCGGTGTGCTCTACGGCTACCAGGCCAGCCCCCTGGCCGACCCGGCGGTCGCCGGTAACTGGACCCCGGCGCTCTACGTCGGCACGGACGGCAAGTTGCGGGGCGGGTTCTGGACCGGCAGCGCCACCCGGGTCATCATGAGTGCGGGCGTGGTCAACGACGACAAGTGGCACCATGTGGTGCTCTCGGCAGCCACCACCACCCAGTCGCTCTATCTGGACGGCGCGGCGGTCGGCAAGCTCGACAACGCGCTGGTCGCCACCGACGGGCAGAACGCGTACATCGGCGCGGGCAAGTGGGCCGGCGCCTGGCCGATGCACGGCACCCGCGACGTCGGGTACTTCCCCGGCTCCATCGCCGAGGTCGCCTTCTACCGGTCGCAGCTCTCTGCCGACCAGGTCGGCGCGCACTTCCAGGCGTCGAAGCAGACCGCGCCGGTCGCCGTGACCATGGTCAACGGCGCCGCCAGCGCGATCCCGATGCCCGTCTCCACCGTCACGGTGACCGGGCCGACCGGTGAGAAGATCAGCTACAGCTACGACCTGGTCAACGGCAGCCGGATGGTCGCCCAGACCGACGGCCTGGGCAACACCACCAAGTTCGGGTACGACGTGGGCGGCTACGGCAACCTCACGTACGACCCCCGCGGTGTGTGGAGTCAGGAGCTCCAGGACGCCCGGGGCAACACGAAGCAGGTCATCACCTGTCAGGACCAGTCGGCCAGCAAGTGCTCGTCGGTCTACTACACCTACTACGCCAACTCGGCCGAGCCGCTGAACTGGGCTGCCGCCGCGCTGCCGACGATGTTCGAGGACTTCAGCGGCGACGGTGCCCCGGACGTGGTCTACCGGGCCGCCGACAACACCATTCAGATGGTGCAGGGCAACGGTGCGGGTGGCTGGCTGACCAGCCTGCCCACGCAGATCGGGACCAGCCTGTCGGCGGCGAACCTGGCGGTGGCCGCCAAGGACTTCTCCGGCGACGGCAAGCCCGACCTCCTGTGGCGCAGCGCCTCCGACGGCAACCTCTACATGCTCAACGGCAACGGCGCGGGCGGCTGGCTGTCGGGCACCTCCGTCAAGATCGGCCCGAATGTCAGCGCCGCGGACCTGATGGTCTACTCCAAGGACTTCAGCGGTGACGGCAAGCCCGACATCATCTACCGCAGCTCCGCCGACAAGAACCTGTACCTGCTGAAGGGCAACGGCTCGGGCGGCTGGTTGAGCACCACCCCGACCCTCATTGGCCCGAACGTGAGCGCCGCTAACCTGCTCGTCTCGCCGGGCGACTTCGACGGCGACGGCAAGGCCGACGTGATCTACCGCAGCAGCGCGGACAACAACCTCTACATGCTGCGGGGCAACGGGACCGGCGGCTGGTTGAGCACCACCGCCACCCGGGTCGGCACCGGGTGGGGCAGCGCCAAGGCCCTGCTCAGCGCGGGGGACTTCGACGGCGACAAGCGGGCCGACATCGTCTACCACAAGACCACCGACAACGACATGTACCTCGTGTCGGGCAACGGGACCGGTGGCTGGGCCACCGGCAGCTCCATCAAGATCGGTGGCACGCCGGACCCGCGCAACGACGTCATCCTGACCATGCGCGACGGCCGATCGTCGTCGGCCACCGACAACCGGTACCTGACCAGCTACGGCTACGACGGCAAGGGCAACCAGACCAGCATCACGGACCCGCTGGGCCGGGTCACCCGTACCACCTTCACCGACGGCACCACCGTCGCGGCGAAGGACGGCGGGTTCGCCCCGGCCGGCCTGCCCGCGACCGTGACCACCGCCGGCGGGCAGACCCAGACGATCACCTACTACGCCAGTGGTGACGTCGCCGAGATGGTCGAGCCGAGCGGCAAGATCACCCGCTACACGTACGACGGGCTGGGCCGGCTGCTCACCGAGACCGAGGTGACCGACAGCCACCCGGCGGGGCTCACCACCAGCCACGAGTACGACCGACTGGGCCGCGAGATCACCGAGACCGAGCCGGGAGTCACCAACCGGGTCACCGGCGCGATCCACACCGCCCGCACCACCACCGTCCACGACGACGACGGCAACATCACCGAGGTCACGGTCAGCGACCTGACCGGCGGCGACGCGTCCCGCACCGAGCGGCACGCCTACAACTCCTACGGACAGGAGTCGTCGACCACCAACGGCGTCAACCAGACCACCAGCTTCGAGTACGACAGGTACGGCCGCGTGGTCAAGGAGACCGAGGCCGACGGTGGGGTGACCACCAGCACCTACGACGTCGAGGGCAACCTGCTCACCACGACGGTGAAGAACTTCACCGGCGACCCGAACAGCCCGTCGGCGCCCCGCGACCTGGTGACCACCACCCGGGCGTACGACCCGGCGGGCCGGCTCGCCAGCGAAACCGACGCGATGGGCTGGACCACCAGCTGGACGTACACCGACAACGGTCTGGAAGCGAAGGTCAGCCGGACCGACGGCACCCGGACGTTCGTGGTCGAGGAGAACCTCTACGACGCCGCCGGCAACGTGGTCAGCGAGATCACCAACAACGGTCACACCGTCACCGCCACCGAGTACGACGCGGCGGGCCGCACGACGGCCTCGGTCGTCGACCCCAACGGCCTGAAGCGGCGCACCGCGTTGACCTACGACGCCGACGACAACGTCATCTCCACGGTTTCCTCCGGCCCGGACGGCACCGTCACCAGCTTCTCCGACGCGCTCTACGACAGCGCCGGCCGCGCCATCGCCGAGACCGAGTACCCGTCGGCGGCGCTGACCCCGGTCGGGCGCTGGAAGCTCGACGAGACCGGCGGTACGAAGGCCGCCGACTCCACCGGCAACAGCCCGGCCACCGCGGTTGGCAACGTCACCTGGTCCACCGACCGGGGCGGCTCGGCCGTCTTCGACGGCACCAACGCGCACCTGAAGACCGGCCAGATCCTGGACACCAAGCGGGCGTTCACGATCTCGGCCTGGGCGAAGCTCGCCACGGAGAATCCCGCCCTGGGAGGTGAGCAACTCGTCTTCGAGGCCTCGGGCGCGATTGGGGACTCTGCGGCAAAGGTCTTCTACGCACCCGGCGACGATCGGTGGTACGCCGGCGTGGCGGTCCGGAAGGCGGACGGGACCAACACGTTCCTCCAGGGCGGCGGGCCGGTCGGTTCCGCAGTGGCGGGTACCTGGACGCACCTGGCGCTGACGGCCGATCCAGCCAGCAAGACGATGAAGCTCTATGCCAACGGCGCACTGCAAGCCACGGCGACCACGACGGAGGCCTTCAACAACACGTCGACGGGCTTCACCATCGGCGGTGCGGGTGTGTGGGGCGGGTTCCCCGGCTCGGTCAGCGATGTGCAGGTCTACCAGAAGGCCCTGACCGACGCGGAGGTCTCGCAGGTCAAGGCGGGGACCGCCCCGGCGGCGGACGCGCACGTCATCCGTACCTCGCAGGTGCTGGACTCCGACGACCTACCCACCTCGGTCACCGACCCGAACGGCAACACCACCCACTACGGGTACGACGAGGAGGGCCGGGCGGTGAAGACCACCGCCCCGGCGGCCACGGTCGAGCAGCCCGGTCAGATTCCCGCGCAGGCGAACGCGGTGAGCTGGGTCGGGTTCAACACGTTCGACGAGCCCACCGACACCCGCGACGCGAACGGCAACTGGTCGGTGGTGGAGTACGACGCGGTCGGCCGCGTCGTGTCGGAGAAGGCGCCCGCCTACACCCCGCCGGGGTCGTCGACGCCGATCGTGCCTGAGACGCGCTACAGCTTCGACACGGCCGGTCAGCTGAAGACGGTCACCGACCCGCTGGGCAAGATCACCCGCTACGAGTACGACCAGCTGGGCCGGACGTCGAAGGAGATCGCGCCGAACGACGGCGCCACCACCTACACCTACGACGACGCGGGCAACGTGTTGTCGTCGACCGACCCGACCGGCGCGGTGAGCGCCGCGACCTACGACTACCTGGGCCGCACGGTCACCTCGACGGAGGTGGTGCGGCAGGAGGGCAAGAACCACACCACCAACTACACGTACAACGCCCAGGGCTGGCCGTCGCAGGTCACCACGGCTGCCGGTGTGAACAGCTCGACGACGTACAACGTGCTCGGTGACCCGCTGACGGTCACCGACGGTGCCAACAACGTGAGCCGTTACGAGTACGACGCCGAGGGTCGGACCACGAAGACGATCCGCCCGGACGGCTCGTACGCCTCGGTCACCTACGACATGGCGGATCGGGCCACCCGCACCGCCGAGTACAGCCCGACCGGAACTCTGCTGTCGGAGCAGTCGGCCCGCTACGACCGGGCCGGCAACATGGTGGCCAGCACCGACGCTCGTAAGACGACGGTGACCTACGAGTACGACGCGACAGGCGTGGTCACCAAGGAGACGCAGCCGATCTCGGCGTCGGACTCCATCGTCACCACGTTCGGCTACGACCTGGAGGGAAACCGCACCCGGTTCACCGACGGTCGGGGCAACGCCTTCCTCACCAGGTACAACTCGTGGGGGTTGCCGGAGGCGATGATCGAACCGGCGACGGCCGCGCACCCGGATCCGGCGGACCGCACGTTCACCCTGGAGTACGACCGGTCCGCTCGACCGGTGAAGCAGTCCATGCCCGGTGGGGTGACGGTCACCAACGAGTACGACGACCTGGGTCAGCTGGTACGCCAGTCGGGCGCGGGCGCCGAGGTCGCCACCGAGGACCGGACCTTCGGCTACGACGTGGCCGGCCGGATGACGTCGCTGTCCGGCTCGGGCGGCACGAACACCATCGCGTACGACGACCGGGGTCTGCCCCGGTCGGTGACCGGCCCGTCGGGCGACTCGACGTTCGGCTACGACCCGGACGGCCGGCTCGCCTCCCGGCAGGACGCCGCCGGCACGACCTCCTACGGGTACGACGGCGCGGGTCGCCTGTCGTCGCTGGCCAACCCGTCGGCCGGCGTGCAGATGGCGTACACCTACAACACCCTCTCCCAGGTCTCGAAGATCACCTACGGGTCGAACGGCAACACCCGCAACTTCACCTTCGACCCGCTGCGGCGGCTCACCGGCGACGAGTTGAAGTCGTCCGCCGGGGCGTCCCTCGCGAAGATCACGTACGGCTGGGACGAGAACAGCAACATCACCTCGAAGTCGACGACCGGGTTCGCCGGCTCGGCCTCGAACACCTACACCTACGACCTGGCGGACCGGCTGACGTCGTGGAACAACGGCGCCACCACCACGGTGTACGCCTACGACAAGGCCGGCAACCGGGTGCAGAACGGTTCCAAGCTGTTCACCTACGACCAGCGGAACCGGCTGCTCACCGCCGACGGTGCTACCTACACGTACACGGCCCGGGGCACCCTGGCCGACGCCGGCGGCAACGTCACCCGCACGGACGCCTTCGGGCAGGTCGTGTCGCAGCAGTCGGCGGGCGGTACGCAGACCTACACGTACGACGGCCTGGGTCGGGCGATTCGCCCCGGTCACGCGTACACCGGTCTGGGCAACGACCTGGCGGGGGACTCCAGCGCGACCTACGTGCGGGGGCCGTCCGGCGAGGTGGTCGGCACCACCGGCGGCGGCAACCAGCGGATGGTCTGGACGGACCTGCACAGCGACGTGGTTGGGCAGTTCACCCCGACCGGGGCCGCGCTGACGGGGTCGGTGACCTACGACCCGTTGGGCAAGGCGCTCACCACCAGCGGCCTGGTCGGCCAGCTCGGCTACCAGTCGGAGTGGACGGACGCGTTGACCAGCCGGGTCAACATGCACGCCCGCTGGTACAACACGGACACCGGGCAGTTCGACACCCGGGACACGGCGAGCAACAGCCCGCTGCCGGACTCGATCAACGCCAACCGCTACCAGTACGGCGACGCGAACCCGCTGACCGTGACCGACCCGACGGGGCACTTCGGTCTGGGCAGCCTGAAGAAGTCCTTCTCCCGGGCGGTCAGCTCGGTCAGTTCGAGCTTCCGTTCGTACGCGTCGTCCGCCTACTCGTACGCCTCGTCGTACGCGTCGTCGGCCTACTCGTACGCCTCCTCGGCCTACAGCGCCGCGAAGTCCACGGTGAAGAAGACCGCTTCACGGGCCAAGGCGGCGGTGAAGAAGAAGTACCACCAGGCCAAGAGGAAGTACCACCAGGTCAAAAAGCAGATCAAGAAGAAGTACAACCAGGCGAAACGCGCGGTCAAGAAGAAGTACAACCAGGCCAAGAAGTACGTCGCGAAGAAGGCGGCGGCGGTCAAGAAACGCGCCAAGCAGGCGGCGGCGAAACTCAAGCAGGCCGGTAAGAAGGTGGCCGCCAAGGCACAGCGGGTGGTCAAGAAGGCCACCACCGCGGTACGGGACGCCGCGAATGCGACGACCAAGTGGGTCAAGGAGCACAAGGACGTCCTGTTGGAGGTCGCCGCTATCGGCGGCGCGATCCTCGCGGGTATCGCCTGCACGGCGGTGACCGCCGGTGTCGGTGCGATCGCCTGCATGGCCGGTGCCGGGGCGCTGATCAGCCTCGCCAAGGACGCCGCGCAGGGTGACATCCACAGCATCGGCGACGCGCTGGGCTCCCTGGGCACCGGTGCGGTCACCGGGCTGATCGGCGGTGCGGGCGGCGCCATCGCGGCGCGGGTCGGTGCCGCCGTGGCGAAGAAGGTCGGTACCGGCCTGGTGGGTCGCCTGGCGACCGAGGCCGCCGAGAACGGCATCGAGGACGCGGTCGGGCAGCTGGCCACGTCGGGCACCTACAACCCTCGGTCGGCTGCGGAGAACATGGTGCCGGGGCTCGGGGCGTTGAGCCGCAAGGGCGGCGGAGGCGCGCGTTCCGGCGGCGGGGGTGGATTCAACCCGCTCGGCCTCGCAGTCGGTGGCGGTGGTGGCGGCTGCAAGACCGGTCGTCGGCACAGCTTCGATCCGAAGACCCGGGTCCTGATGGCGGACGGCACCAGCCGGCCGATCGAGGACGTCAATGTCGGCGACAAGGTCATGGCCACCGACCCGGTCGCCGGAAAGTCGGAGCCGAAGCAGGTCACCCAACTGCACCGGAACACCGACAAGGACCTGACCGACCTCACCGTCCGCGACCAGGACGGCAAGGTGACGAAGGTCGAGACGACCTGGCACCACCCGTTCTGGAACGCCTCGAAGCGGAAGTGGGACGACGCCAAGGACCTGAAGCCCGGCACCAAGCTGCTGGTCAAGGGCAAGGGTGCGGTCACCGTCGTCGCAGTGCTCAACAAGCTCGGCGTCGAGGAGATGCGCGACCTCACCGTCGCAGACATCCACACGTACTTTGTGGTCGTCGGCGACGAGCCGGTACTCGTTCACAACTGTGGCGGTGCCGAGGACGGTCACCACGCCACGTGTGAGTGCGCCACTGGCGGACAGGCACGTGGAAGCAATGGCCGGTGGCTTGAGGACCCGGATGCCGACGGTTCGGATTGGGGTACCACCGAGCGGCGGGAGCACTGGAAGCAGCACTACAACGACCCGGATTCGCCACTGACCCCCGCCCAGCGGGCCGAGGTCAAGCGGCGCGGATGGGCAGGCCCGCAACGAGCCAATCCTTGGACCGGCGAGCAGGAGACGATGGAGCTCTCACACGAGCCCGTCGCCAGGCGTGACGGCGGGACGAAGACGGTTCCGCGCTGGCCCGACGAGCATGCTGATATCGATCCGCACCGTAAGCTCAAGGGGAACAGGATTCCGTTCACGAACACGTACCCAGCTAGTTGATGAGGATTGTTGATGTCTAGTACCTATACCGTCAGGACCAAGCTCGATAGTTACACCTACGGGAACGAGCCTGACGAGCTGTACTGGACTCTCGACAGTCTGAACGTTTCGGACAGTCGGGTCGCGGTCATCGAGAGTGCTGACCGCGACCCGGTGATCCAAGTGTCGGTGAACCCTGACGGGTCATTCTCGGTGCATTACGAGGGCGCGGGCGGGGAGGAACTTTCTTCCTCCAACGCGGACATCCTCGCGCTTCATCAGGCGCTACTCACCGGAATGCGTGACAAGAATCGTTGGCTTTCCGTGCTGCGTCATCTCCAGGACACCTTTGGGTCCTTCGGCATCGAGGACGGCAGTCCGGTCGACTACGCCAGCACCGGTCTGACCATCAGCACGGGGCTGCTGGACGTCAGCAAGCGGAATCAGCGGCTGAGGCGCCCGCCAGTGCTGCCGCTGACGTTGAAATGGGGATTGTTGGCGGTAACGACGGGAGACGCCTGGGGTGGGTTGCCGATCGAATCGACCTTGTCTCTCACGGTCCTCGCGCAAGGTGCCGGAGTGAAGCAGGGCATCGCCCTGATGGCGCCGAGAGGTCAGATCCGGAATGGTGCTGATGTGGGATCGCCCGAACTGATCCTCTGGGCTGGCGACGGTCGAACGTTCACGATCGGTTGCCAATCGCCGCACGGGGTGCTTCAAGTATGCAATGTTTACGAGGAAGCCGGACCGGGCTGGTCACGAGTCGAGCGGTGGACCGAGAACGCCGGGCTGTGGGTGGAGTGGGTTTCCGAAACCGAGCGGCTCTACCACTGCAATCACGCTTCGACGGCCCCGCCGACGTTCGACGATCTCGTCTTCTCGGTAAGAGTCGTCGACGACTCTGCGGCTCAGGCTTAACTGTCGCCGTCCGGTCCGGTGGTTCGCTCGCCGACCAAGTGCCTGGTGGCGTACCAGCCGATGCCCATGGCGAGCATTCCGAAGCCCGTGCTGATGTTGCCGGTCGGCGGGCACGGCGTGCACCGTGCGGCTCAGCAGGTCAGCCTGAGCGACAATCCATGGCATGCGTTTCCGCATCCTGGGGCCGACCCAGGTCGTGCTGGCGGACGGGCGAGAGGTCCCCGTCGGCGGTCCGCGGCTGCGCGCGCTGCTGGCGCTCCTCCTGCTCGACGTGGGCCGGGTGGTCTCCGCCGAGCGGCTGATCGACGGCCTGTACGGCGAGCATCCGCCTCGAGGTGCGGCCAACGCGCTCCAGTCCCAGGTGTCGCGGCTGCGGCAGGCTCTGCCCGCCGAGCATGATCCGGTCGAGTTCCATCCGGCCGGTTACCGCCTCGCGGTGGATCCCGACGATGTCGACGCGTACCGGTTCGAACGGCTCGCCGAGGCGGGGCGCCGCGCGCTCGCCGACGGCGACTGGCCACGGGCGGCGAACCTGTTGCGGGAGGCGCTGCAGCTGTGGCGTGGTCCCGCTCTGGTCGATGTCATCGGCGCGCCCGCACCGGCGGCCCGGCTGGACGAGCTGCGGTTGGCCGCCATCGAGGATCGGGTCGAGGCGGACCTGGCGTTGGGCGCACACGGTGCGCTGGTCGCGGAGCTACGGGAGTTGGTCGTCGCGCATCCGTTGCGGGAGCGCTCGCGCGGCCAGCTCATGCGCGCCCTGGCGGCACTGGGTCGGCCGGCGGAGGCGCTGGCCGAGTTCGAGGACGCCCGGCACACGTTGGCCGACCAGCTCGGCGTCGACCCGTCTGCCGCGCTGGCCGCGATTCACCTGGCGGTGCTGCGCGGCGAGGAACGTCAGACGGCCGACCAGGCGCTGCCGAGCCAGCTCACTACGTTCGTCGGGAGGGAGGATGAGCTGAAACGCGTCGGCGAGCTGCTCGGGGAGCGCAGGCTGGTCACCCTCACCGGCCCCGGGGGTGCGGGCAAGACGCGCCTGGCGATCGAGGCCGCGGGCCGCCTCGACGGTGAGGTCTGTTTCGTCGAGCTGGCCGGGCTGGCCGACGGTTCGGACGTACCGCAGGCGGTGTTGAGCGCGCTCGGGCTGCGCGACGCCGGCCTGCGCGCCCCGGCCGAGCCGGGCCGGCAGACCACCGATCGGCTGGTCGAGGCGCTCGCCGAGCGGCGACTGCTGCTGGTGCTCGACAACTGCGAGCACGTCATCGCCGACGCGGCCCGGCTGGCCGCCCGGTTGCTGAATGCGTGTCCGGCGTTGCGCGTCCTGGCCACGAGTCGCGAGCCGCTCGGGCTGGCCGGTGAGGCGTTGTGCCCGCTGTCCGGGCTCACCCTGCCACCGCTCGGCGCATCGGCGCTGGACGCCGACGACTACGCCGCGGTCGGCCTCTTCGCCCAGCGGGCCGCCGACGTCGCGCCCGACTTCACCGTGACACCGGCAAACGTCGAGATGGTGCTGCGGATCTGCCGCAGCCTCGACGGCCTGCCGTTGGCGATCGAGTTGGCCGCCGCGCGGCTGCGGGCCCTGTCCGTCGCCGAGGTTGCCGCCCGACTCGACGATCGGTTCCGGCTGTTCTCGACGGGCAGTCGGGCCGTTTCGCCGCGACACCGCACGCTCCGGGCCGTGGTCGAGTGGAGTTGGGATCTGCTCGACGACGCCGAACGGCGGCTGGCTCGACGGCTTACCGTCTTCGCTGGTGGTGCCACGCTGGAGGCGGCTGGGCGGGTCAGTGGCCTGCCCACCGCCGAGTTCGTCGACGCGCTGACCGGTCTGGTCGACAAGTCCTTCGTGGAGATGACCGGCGGCCGGTACCGGATGCTCGAAACGGTGCGGGCCTTCTGCGCCGAGCGTCTCGCCGAGGCCGGCGAGGCCGACCAGCTGCGCCGCGCGCACACCGCGTACTTCCTGGAGTTCGCCTGGACGGCCAGCGACCATCTTCGGCAAGCGGAACAGCTGGACTGGCTGCGACGACTCGACGCGGAGCGGGACAACCTGCACGCGGCGCTGCGCCGTGCCACGGCGGCCGGTGACGCGCCCGACGCGGCTGGGATGGTCGCGGCCCTGTCGTTCTACTGGTGGCTGCGTGGCATGCGCGGGGAAGGGGCGCGGCTGGCTGCCGACGTCCTCGAACTGCTCGGCACCGAAGCACCGCCGGGGCTGAGCGAGGAGTTCACCCTCTGCGTCTACAACGCCTCGCTCGCTGGTTCCGGCCACCTGCCGTCGGTCGGGACGCAGCGGTCGGTGATCCGCAGCCTCGACCGGCCGC
Organism: Micromonospora sp. NPDC049301; assembly: GCF_040678715.1. Lineage (NCBI taxonomy): Bacteria > Bacillati > Actinomycetota > Actinomycetes > Micromonosporales > Micromonosporaceae > Micromonospora > Micromonospora sp. NPDC049301. The sequence continues at coordinate 251,930 of NZ_JBFAQO010000008.1, forward strand.
CTCGACAGCCGTTCCTGCTGTACCTGTCGGGGATCTCGACCGGGCCGCCGTCCGGCGGCGCCGAGGATGTCGACGAGCTGATGGGGGAGCTGCGGCGGCTGGTCGGCCCGGACCCGTGGATCAACGCGCTCGGCGCGATGGGCAGCGGCTCGGCGCTGATGTGGAGCGACCAATGGGACCGGGCCAGGGCCGCGCTGGCCACCGCGCTCGACGGCTTCCGCGGCACCGGGGACCGGTGGGGCACCATGATCACGCTCGGTGCGCTCGGCGAACTGGCCGCCTGGCAGGGCGATTCCGAGGCGGCGGGCGTCCACATGGATCAGGCCATGGAATTGGTCGCGGCACTCGGGTCGGCCGTCGACCAGGCCGACATGCTGCGGACCCGGGGCGAGATAAGGCTGCGCGCCGGTGACCTCGGGGCGGCGTGGGACGACTTCGCGGGTGCGCTGCTCCTCGCGCAGCGCAGCGGTGCGCCCGAGTTCGTAGCCAGCGCCCGGCTCGGCCTCGCCCAGGTGGCGCGCCTGCGCGGAGATCTCGTCGAGGCGAGGCGGCTCTGCGACGAGGCGCTGGCCGGCGGGCTCACCGGCTGGTACGTCGGCGAGGCCACCCGTTCCGAGATCGTCCTCTTCCTCGAGCAGATCACCGAGGCGGAGAAGGCCGGTGCGCCGCCGTCAGCGGACGGTGCGTGATCCGTCAGCGCCCGACCGCACCGTGGGGGCATGACGACATTCGAGGTGGTCGCCGAGGGTCTGGGCAAGCGGTACGGCCCGACCCGCGCGCTCGACACGTTTGACCTGACCGTGCCGACCGGCACGGTCCACGGACTGCTGGGACCGAACGGCGCAGGCAAGACGACGGCCGTACGCATCCTCACCACGCTGCTGCGCTTCGACACGGGAAGGGCCACCGTGGCCGGGTACGACGTGCTGCGCCAGCCGGACGAGGTGCGGGCCCGGATCGGGCTCACCGGGCAGTACGCCGCGGTCGACGAGATCCTCAGCGGCCGGCAGAACCTGGAGTTGTTCGGCCGGCTGTTCCGGCTCGGCCGACGGGAGGCCCGTCGACGCGCTGGCGAACTGCTGGAACGGTTCGGGCTCGACGAGGCGGCGGGTCGGTCCGCCGGTGAGTACTCGGGCGGCATGCGCCGCCGGCTGGACCTGGCCGCCAGCCTGATCCGTACGCCGCGGGTGCTCTTCCTGGACGAGCCGACGACCGGCCTGGACCCGCGCAGTCGCAACCAGGTGTGGGACCTGATTCGCAGCCTGGTCGCGGACGGGACCACGGTGCTGCTCACCACGCAGTACCTGGAGGAGGCCGATCAGCTCGCCAACCGGATCTCGGTGATCGACGCTGGTCGGGTGGTGGCCGAGGGCTCACCGGACGAGCTGAAGTCGATGACCGGCGGCGACCGGGTCGAGGTGGTGGTGCGCGACGCCGCCGACCTGAACCAGGCTGCCCGCATCGTCGCGCCGATCTGCGGCGCGGAGCCAGAACTCGACCCGGAGGTCCGGCGACTCAGCGTGCCGGTGATCGACCGGGTCGCCGGGCTGGTCGACGTGGTACGGGCGCTGGACGACGCCGGCGTCGCGGTCGAGGACATCGGCCTGCGGCGCGCGACGTTGGACGAGGCGTTCCTGCACCTGACCGGGCATCGGCCCGACGAAGCCCGGGAGACCGTGGACGCCGGACGAGAGGCGGCCGTGGCATGACCACCGCGATCGCCGACAGCTGGACGATGACCAGGCGGAACATGCTCCACGTGGTCCGCGCGCCGGAGGAGTTGATCCTCTACTTCTCGCTGCCGATCATGTTCGTCCTGGTCTTCGGGTACGTGTTCGGCAGCGGTATGCAGGTGGCGGGCGGCGGCAACTACCGCGAGTTCCTGCTGCCCGGCGTCTTCGTGATGACGATGCTGTACGGGCTCGGGGCCACCGCGACCGGCGTGGCACTGGACCTCAGCCGAGGAGTGGTCGACCGGTTCCAGTCGATGCCGATGGCACGGTCCGCCCTGATGACCGGGCGCAGTGCCGCCGACCTGCTGCGCGCGCTGCTGGAGATGTCCACCCTGCTGGTCTGTGGTCTGCTCGTCGGGTGGCAGTGGCGCCAGGGTGTCGGTAAGGCGTTGCTCGCCGTGGGGCTCCTCCTGCTGCTGCGAATCGCGATCACCTGGGTCGGGATCTACCTGGCGCTGCTGGTCCGCAACCCGGACACGGTCGGTGTGATCGTCTTTCCGGCCGCGTTCCCGTTCACCGCGATCTCCAATGTCTTCGTGTCGCCCGAGCTGATGCCCTCGGTCATCGGAACGATCTCGGAGTGGAATCCGTTGTCGGCCACCGTCGCGGCGATCCGCGAACTGTTCGGCAACCCGGGCCTGGGTGGCGACTCCTGGCCGGCAGAGCACGCGCTGCTGTTGGCGGTGCTGTGGCCGGTGCTGCTGATCGCGACCTTCGCTCCGCTGGCCGTGCGTCGCTACCGGCGGCTGAGTCGCTGACCGGGCCGTCTGCCCGGGTCAGCGGCGAGCCCGCAGCGCGTGAACGGCGGCACCGACGGCGAGCACGCCGAAGCCCGCGAGGACGCTGCTCAGCGGCAGGTTGACCGCGAGCAGCAGGCAGCCGACCAGCCCGACGCCGGCGAGCACCCGGGCCGGCAACCGCCGGTCCGGGTCCCGGCCCAGGGTCAGCGCCGCCGCGTTGGTGATCGCGTAATAGACCAGCACCGTGCAGCTGGAGAAGCCGATCGCCTGCCGTACGTCGCCGAGCAGCACGACCACGATCACCACGGCGGCCACCGCCAACTCGGCGCGGTGCGGCACCTGGTGCACCGGGTGCACGGCGGCCAGCACGCCGGGCAGGTCACGGCGGCGGGCCATGGCGAGGGTCGTCCGGCCGACCCCGGCGACCAGGGACAGCAGCACTCCGGTGACCGCGATCGTGGCCCCGGCGCGGACCAGCCAGGCCAGGCCGGGCAGGCCGGCGGCGGTCACCACGTCGACCAGCGGCGCGGTGGAACCGGCCAGCCGGGCCGCGCCGAGCACGCCGAGCGTGATGACGGCCAGCACCAGGTAGATGGCGAGCACCGCGCCGAGCGCCAGCGGCACCGCCCGGGGGATGGTCCGTTCCGGGTCGCGGACCTCCTCGCCGAGGGTGGCGATTCGGGCGTACCCGGCGAAGGCGAAGAAGAGCAGCCCGGCCGCGGTGAGCACGCCCCGGTCGGAGCCGCCGGAGTCGCCGAGCCGGTCCAGGTGCACCGGCCCGGCCACCACTCCGACGATCGCGACCAGGGTCAGCACCGCGAGCACCAGGCCGACCAGCAGCTTCGTGACGGTCGCCGTCTTGCCGATGCCGCGCAGGTTCACCCCGGTCACCGCGACCACCGCGCCGACCGCGACCAGCCGGGCCTGACCCGGCCACAGGTACGCGCCGATGGTCAGCGCCATCGCCGCGCAGCTCGCCGTCTTGCCGACCACGAAGCCCCATCCGGCCAGGAAACCGGCGAACGGCCCGAGGCGCTCCCGGCCGTAGACGTAGGTGCCGCCGGACTCCGGGTAGCGGGCCGCCAGCCGCGCCGAACTGGTCGCGTTGCAGAAGGCGATGAAACCGGCGAGCACCAGCGCGGGCAGCAGACCGGCGCCGCCGGCCGCCGCGGTGGCCGGTGCGAACACCACGAAGACGCCCGCACCGAGCATCGACCCCAGCCCGATGACCACCGCATCGGGTACGCCCAGCCGGCGCGCCAGTTGATCCACCCGTCGAACCTAGGGGTACGAGGTGAACGGCCGGTCCCATTCGCGGAGCCGGCCGGGCAGCGGCAGATCGTCCCAGGGCACCCGGTGCAGCAGCCGGTCCAGGAAGAGCCCGAGCAGCAGGGCCGCCACGCCGTCGGTGAGCCAGTGGAAGTTCAGGTATGTGGTGGTGACCAGCAGGATCGCCGGCGGGGCGAATCGGACCAGCCGGTGCACGGTCGGGTGCAGTCGCCCGGCCGTCAGCGCGGTCAGCAGCACGGCCATCACCCCGTACCAGATGATCGCGTTGGCGACGTGCCCGGACGGGTAGGAGAGGTCGTACTCGGTGGGCGGCAGGTCGTTGAAGATCCGCACCGACTCGTGCGGCGGCAGATCCGAGCTGGGCGCGGCTCGGTCGGTGAGGACCTTGAGCGGTCCGACCGTCAGGTAGAGGAGCACGAACGCCCCGGCCACCAGCAGCAGCGGCCGGACTGTGCGGCCCCGCCAGGCGACCGCGACGGCGAGCGCCCCGGAGAGCGGCATCAGCAGCCAGCCACCCTGCCCGAGGAAATTGAACACCCGCGCCGTCCAGTAGATCGGTGCCGGGTGGTGGGCGTAGGCCCACTCCCGCACCGCGAGATCCACACCGAGCAGCGCACCCCCGGCGAGAGCCAGGGTCAACGCGCCGAACCCGACGAGCAGCAGGGCGTCGAACCACCAGCCGGACGGGCGGACGGGCCGCAGCCGCAGGTCACGTCGTACCGCGGTGGGTTTGAGCACGGGACCACGCTACCGGGGCCCGCGCCGGGCGGGGACATCCCGCGCTGTGGGCCCAGCCACGATGGGAGGCGGACGCGGGGGCGAGGCGTCATGCTTGGCCCCGTGCGGATCACCTCTGCCCTCGTGGACCCGGCGCTGCTCGACCTTCCCTGGTCGACACCGCTGGAGGAGTGGCCTGCCCAGCACCTGGTGGCTCTGCCGCAGGGCATCTCCCGGCACGTCGTCCGGTTCGTCCGGCTCGGCGACTACGTCTACGCGTTCAAGGAGACTCGGGAGCGGATCGCAGAGCGGGAGTACGACCTGCTCCGGTCCCTGGAGCGGATCGACTTCCCGTCGGTCGAGGCGGTGGCGGTCGTCGCCGACCGGCAGACCGACGACGGGGAACCTCTCGAGTCGGTGCTGATCACCCGGCACCTCCAGTTCTCGCTGCCGTACCGGGCGCTCTTCTCGCACACGCTGCGGCCCGAGACGATGAGCCGCCTGCTCGACGCCCTGGCGGCGTTGATCGTGCGGATGCACCTGACCGGCTTCTTCTGGGGCGACTGCTCGCTGTCCAACACGCTCTTCCGACGGGACGCGGGAGCGTTCGCCGCCTATCTGGTGGACGCGGAGACGGGCGCGCTGCACGCCTCCCTCTCCAACGGGCAGCGCGGCGAGGACCTGGAGATCGCCCGGGTGAACATCTTCGGCGAGGCGCTGGACCTGCAGGCCGCCGGCCTGCTGCACGAGTCCATCGACCCGGAGGTGGTCTGCGAGGAGGTCGTGCAGCGCTACGAGCGGCTCTGGCACGAGATCACCTACGAGCAGGCGGTCGAGCGGGAGGCCCGGCACGACATCGAGGGCCGGATCCGCCGCCTCAACGAGCTGGGCTTCGACGTGGCCGAGGTGGCCATGTCGACCATCGACAACGGGCGCTACCTGATCCGGCCGAAGGTGGTCGACGCCGGCTACCACACCCGGCGGCTGCTGCGGCTGACCGGTCTGGACGCCGAGGAGAACCAGGCCCGCAAGCTGCTCAACGACCTGGACGCCTATCGCGCGGAGAGCGACCTGACCGACGAGCAGCAGGCCGCCCACCGCTGGCTCACCGAGGTCTTCGAGCCGGTGGTCCGGGCCGTCCCCGCGCACCTGCGCCGCAAGCTGGAGCCGCAGGAGCTGTTCGCCCAGATCATCGAGCACAAGTGGCTGCTCTCCGAGCAGGCCGGCCGGGACGTCGGGATGCGCCACGCGGTCCAGTCGTACCTGGCCGACGTGCTGGTGCACCGCCCCGACGAACAGGCCGTCCTCGGCGTCGAGGTCTCCACCATCGGCTGACCCGGTCCTGCCGCGATCGCCCAGCCCGCGTCACTCCACCCAGGAGCCGCCGCGCAGCACCCGGACCACGTTCAGGTCCTCGTCCAGCACCACCAGGTCGGCGCGGAGTCCGACCTGGAGGGCGCCGACCCGGTCGCCGAGGCCGATGGCGCGGGCCGGGGTGGTGGCCACCATCCGGGCCGCGTCCGCGATCGGGATGCCGGCGTCCACGGCGTGCCGCAGCGCGGCGTCCATGGTCAGGGTGCTGCCGGCGATCGCGCCGTCCCGGGCCAGCCGGGCCACTCCGTCGGCCACCGTGACGGCCTGGCCGCCCAGCTCGTACTCGCCGTCGGCCATCCCGGCGGCGGCCATCGCGTCGGTGATCAGGGCGGCCCGGTCCGGGCCCGCGGTCGCGGTGGCGAAGGTCAGGGTGCCGTCGTGCAGGTGCACCCCGTCGGCGACCAGCTCGCAGACCACGTTCGGCGCGTCGAGCAGGGCAATCACCGGGCCGGGCTCTCGGTGGTGCACGGGCCGCATGCCGTTGAAGAGGTGGGTGCCGACACTCGCTCCCGCGGCGATCGCGGCGCGGGTCTGGTCGTACGTGGCATCGGTGTGGCCGACCGCGGCCACCACCCGGTGGGCGGTGAGCAGCTTGATGGCCTCCAGCGCGCCGTCACGCTCCGGGGCGAGGGTGACCATCCGGATCGCGCCCCCACCCAGCTCGATCAGCTCGGCCAGCTCGTCGGTGGACGGGTCGCGCAGGTACTCCGGGTTCTGCGCCCCGCAGCGGGCGGCGGAGAGGTAGGGCCCCTCGAAGTGGATCCCCGCCAGCACGCCCTCGTCGACCAGTGGGGCGTACGCCTCGGTGGCCGCGCGCATCAGTGGAAAAGGCGCGCTGACCAGGCTGGCCAGCAGGGTGGTGGTGCCGTGCGCCAGGTGGAAGCCGGCCGCCGCCCGGGCCTGGTCGGCGTCCCCGGTGGTGAAGGTGTGCCCACCGCCGCCGTGCGTGTGCATGTCGACGAAGCCGGGCAGGATCCAGTGCCCGTCGCGGACCGACGGGTACTCCGCGACCGCTGTGATCCGGTCGCCGTCCCACTCGACGCAGCCCTGCCGGATGACGCCGTTGGGGGTCACCACTCGGCCGTTCACCCGTACCGTCATCGCTTCTCCTGATGGTCACGGACGCGCGCGGCGTCCAGGGCGAGCAGGGCGGCGCCGAGGCAACCGGCCTCGTCGCCGAGGGCCGCCGCGACCAACCGCGGCTGCCGGTGGAAGGTCATCCGCTCGTGTAGCGCCGCCCGCAGGGGGACGAGCAGCCGGTCCCCGGCCTGGGCCAGGCCGCCGCCGAGCACGATCGTCGCCACGTCGAACAGCGCCTGCCCGGAGGCCAGGCCGTCGGCGAGCGCCTCGACCGCCTCCTGCCAGACCCGGACGGCGAGTGGCTCGCCGGCCGCGGCCCGCTCGGCCACCTCGGCCGCCGTCACCGGCGGATTGGATGACTCCCCGGCGAGCTCGGCGTAGCGGCGGCCGATCGCGGCGGCCGAGGCGACCGCCTCCAGGCAGCCGGGCCGGCCGCAGCCGCAGCGCGGCCCGTCAGGGCGGACCAGGATGTGGCCGATCTCCCCGGCGGCGCCGTGGGCGCCGACGGCGGCCGCGCCGTCGACCACGTGCGCGGCGGCGATGCCGGTGCCGATCGCGACGAAGAGGACGTGCCCGGTGCCGCGCCCGGCGCCGAGTCGGGCCTCGGCGAGACCGCCGACCCGCACGTCGTGGCCGAGCGCCGTGGGCAGGCCGAGCCGCGCCACCGCCAGGTCCCGCAGCGGTACGTCCCGGAAGCCCACGTTCGCCGACCAGACCGCGACGCCCTTCGCCTCGTCCACCACTCCGGGCACGGCGATGCCGAGCGCGATCGGGGTGAGCCCGTCGGCGCGGGCCTTGCCGGCCAGACCTTCGGCCACGTCCAGGATGGTGCCGACCACGGCGGCCGGGCCCCGTGCCGCGTTCGTCGGATGCCGCTCGGTGCGTACCGCGACGCCGTCCGGCCGGACCAGGGCGCACTTCATGCCGGTGCCGCCGACGTCCAGCGCGACGACCACCCGGTCGGCGTGGCTCACGCCGGCACGCCGCTTCGCTGCGTGCCGGCGCTTCGCGCCACGCTGCTGTGCCTGCTGGTTCGCTCGCTGCGCTCGCTCACGCCAGCACCACCGACCGGGTCAGGTGGCGGGGTGCGTCCGGGTCGAGGCCACGGCTGGTCGCCAGCGCGACCGCGAAACGCTGCGCCAGGATCAGGTCGGCCATCGGGTCGACGGGGGTGCGACCGGCGGCCCAGCTGCCCAGAACCGTGCGGCAGCCGTGGGTGCGGCTGTGCACGAAGGCCGCGCCGGTCGCGGCCACGTCCTCGGGCAGCCCGTCGGGCAGCTCGCCGAAAGCCCAGACCAGCCGGCCGGGCGCGGCGATCGAGATGGGGCCGTGCCGGTAGTCCATGGCCGGGTACGCCTCGGCCCAGAAGGTGGCCGCCTCGCGGCACTTCAGCGCGGCCTCCTGGGCCAGCCCGACGGTCCATCCCCGACCGAGGAAGGTGACCTGTCCGATGGTTGCCGGGTCGATCGGCAGCGGGGCGCGCACCGCCACCTCGGCGTCGGCGGCGAGCGCGGTCACCGGGTCGCCGAGGTGGGCCCTCAGCAGGGCCAGCGCGGTGGTCGCGAACCGGGTCTGCACCACCGACCGCTCGTCGGCGAAGGGCATCGTCACCGCGGCGGTGGCAAGGTCGACCGCGGGGGACGCGGGGTCGCCGACGATGACGGTGCTGGGCACCCGCCCGCGCAGCGCGACGAGCAGCTCCAGCACCTCGGTGGTGGTGCCGGAGCGGGTGATGGCGATCAGCCGGTCGTAGTGGCGGCCAGCGGGGAACTCGGACGCCTGGAACGCGTCGGTCTCACCCTGGCCGGTCTGCTCGCGGCGGGCCGCGTACGCCATCGCCATGAACCACGACGTGCCGCAACCGACGACCGCGACCCGCTCCCCGGGTCGCGGCAGGTCACCGTGCACGACGCCGGCCAGCTCGGCCGCCTCCCGCCAGCAGTCGGGTTGACTCGCGATCTCCGCGTCCACGTACGCCATGGGAACTCCTCGCAGGGCCGACCGGTGCGCAATACGGCTCGTTACACCCGTATTTCGCGCGTCATTCTGCGCGAACCCGGGTGGTCGTGGCAACCGACCCGTCGATCGCGCAGGCCGGTCTTTTGCGCCACCCTAGTTTCGCGCATTAGTGTGCACGCAATCAATCACCGTCCGTGCAGTCACTGGGAGGGCCCCCGCGGTGGACCGGTACGCCAGATGGAACGCCCTGCTCGAGATGCTGACCGACAACGGCCGGGTCAGCGTCGAGGCGGCCGCCGAGCGGCTGGACGTCTCCCAGGCCACCATCCGGCGTGACTTCGACCAGCTGGCCCAGCAGCAGATGATCACCAGGACCCGGGGCGGTGCGGTAGCGAACGGGGTCTCCTACGACCTGCCGCTGCGTTACAAGACGGCGAAGCACTCGGCGGAGAAGCAGCGGATCGGTGCCGCAGCCGCAGCGCTCGTCACGCCCGGCACGGTAGTCGGTCTGAACGGCGGCACGACCAGCACCGAGGTGGCCCGCGCGCTGGCCGTCCGGCCGGACCTGAACACCAGTGCCGAGGGTGCCCAGCTCACCGTGGTGACCAACGCGCTGAACATCGCCAACGAGCTGCTGGTCCGCTCCCGGATGAAGGTCGTGGTGGCCGGCGGCGTGGTGCGCCCCAAGTCGTTCGAGCTGGTCGGCCCCCTGGGTGGGGCGCTGCTGCGTGAGGTCACCCTCGACGTCGCGCTGCTCGGCGTGGACGCGATCGACCCGCAGCTCGGCGCGGCCGCCCACCACGAGGGGGAGGCGGCGATGAACAACCTGATGGTGGCCCGCGCCAAGCGGGTGGTGATCATCGCGGACTCGTCCAAGTTGGGCGGTCACGCCTTCGCCCGGATCTGCCCGGTCGACCGGGTGGAGACCCTGGTGACCGACTCCGGCGCCGCACCGGAGGTGGTGGAGGCCTTCCGCGCCGCCGGCGTGCAGGTCGTCTGCGCCTGACCCGTCACCCTCCGTCGATGAAACGCGCCGCTCGGCGCGTCGATGCATACCGCGTATTGCGCCTGTCTGCATACCGCGTATGGTGTCGGCTGTCACGCCCACCATCGGGGGAGGTGCAGCTTGCCAGCTGTCCTGGAGATCGAAGGTCTACGTAAGACGTACAAGAGTCGTCGACGCGGCACCCGCAACGCGCTCGACGGCTTCGACATGCGGGTCGACGCCGGGCAGGTGCACGGCTTCCTGGGCCCGAACGGGTCCGGCAAGACCACCACGCTGCGCACGCTGCTCGGCCTGATCCGGCCCGACGGTGGCCGGATGGCGCTGCTCGGGCACGAGGTGCCCGGCGCGCTGCCCAGCGTCGCCGGTCAGGTCGGCGCCATCGTGGAGAGCCCGCAGTTCTTCCCGCACTTCTCCGCCCGGGACACGCTGTCCCTGCTGGCCGGGGCGGGCGAGGTGCCGACCACCCGGGTCGACGAGGTGCTGGAGCTCGTCGGGCTGCGCGACCGGGCCGGCGAGCGGGTCAAGACGTACTCGCTGGGCATGAAGCAGCGGCTCGCCGTCGCCTCCGCCCTGCTGAAGAACCCGAAGCTGCTCATCCTCGACGAGCCGGCGAACGGCCTCGACCCGGGCGGCATCCGGGAGATGCGCACCTTGATGCGGAACCTCGCCGAATCCGGGATGACCGTGGTGCTGTCCAGCCACATCCTCGGCGAGATCCAGCTGATCTGCGACTCGGTCACCATCATCTCGCTGGGCCGGCGGGTCGCCTTCGGCCCAGTCGACGAGGTGCTCGCCCAGCACTCCTCCGGCGCGGTCCGCGTCCGGCTGGAGGCGGTCAGCGACCTGCCGGCGGCCACCGACGCCCTGACCCGGGCCGGGATCCGGGTCACCGGGCACCCGGACCACCTGATGCTGGCCGGCGTCGACAAGCCGGCCACGGTCACCCGGCTGCTCGCCGAGAACAACCTCTACGTCAGCGAGCTGGCCCCGGTCGCCGTCGACCTGGAGAGCGTCTTCCTCGAACTGACCGCCACCGCGCCGGTCCCCGGCCAGCACCGGCAGGTCGACGAGTCCACGAAGGTCGGTGGGACGGGTCAGCCCGGCGCCACCGGGGGAGGGTGGGGCGCGTGAGCCTCTATCGTACGGAGCTGCGCCGGCTGGCCAAGCGGCGCTTCACCCGCTACATGTCGCTGCTCGGCCTGCTGGTGCTGGCCGCGGTGGTCGTCGGTGTCTTCTTCACCAACCAGAAGATCGACGCCAGCCAGCTGGCCCGGGCCGAGCGCCAGGCCGACCAGCAGTACCAGGAGCAGGTGCGCTGGAGCGAGCAGGAGCGCGTCGCGTGCGAGCAGGCCAAGACGGCCGGCACAGCGAACGACGGCCGCTACCCCGACGACTGCTCCATGATCACGGCGCCACCCCGAGAGCAGATCCAGGCGGACTGGTTCCTGCCCTCGACGTTCAACTTCCGGGAGACGTTCGACGAGACACTGATCCCGTTCGCGGCGATCCTCGCCCTGGTCGGGTTCGTGGTCGGCGCGTCGTTCGTCGGTGCCGAGTGGAGCACCGGCGGCATGATGAACCTGCTGCTCTGGCGGCCGAAGCGGCTCACGGTCCTGCTCACCAAGCTGGCGGCGCTGATCACCGGGATTCTGGCGGTGACGCTGCCCGCGGCGGTGCTCTGGTTCGCCGGGTTCTGGGCGGTCGCCACGTTCCGGGGCAGCACCGAGAAGATGACGTCCGGTGCCTGGCAGTCGTTCGCCCTGACCGGGCTGCGCGGCGTGGTGCTGGTGCTGGTGGTCACCACCATCGGCTTCGCGCTGGCCTCGCTGGGCCGGCACACCGCGATGGCCCTCGGCGGCGTGGTGGCGGTGATGGTGGTCGGCCAGTTCGGCCTCGGCATCCTGCTGTCGATGGCGAGCGTGCGGTTCACCGAGGCGTGGCTGCTCCCCACCTACATGGCGGCCTGGATGCAGAAGAAGATCACCCTGCAGGACTGGAACTCCTGCAACGCCACCTACTACGGCGAGTGCAAACCGGACACGCTGGACATCACCTGGCAGCAGTCCTCCGTACTGCTCTCGGTCGGGCTGGTGGTGATCCTCGGCGCGGCGCTCTGGTCGATGCGCCGGCGCGACATCTCCTGAACGGTGCGGCGCGGCCGGTCCGGCCGCCGGGGTCACCCGGCGGAGCGGGGCCGGCCGCGCCGGCTGCTGCGACCCTGGTCGACCCTGGTTAGGCTGAGCGCCATGCCCGCCGACGCCACCCCGACCGCCCCGGAGCCGTCCACCGAGGCTCACCCGGGCGTTGCGGCAGCTGGTGGCGGGCCCACCGTCCCGACGCCCCGGCCGGCGCCGCCGGTCGAGAGCACGGCCGACGCCGAGCCGGTCACCGAAGCCGATGCCACCACACCCGCGGCGGGGCTGACCGAGCGGGAATGGGCCATCCTCGCCTTCGAGCAGCAGTGGTGGAAGCACGCCGGCGCCAAGGAGCAGGCCGTCCGGGACACCTTCGGGGTCTCCTCGACCCGGTACTACCAACTGCTCAACGGGCTGCTCGACAACCCGGCGGCGCTGGCCGCCGACCCCGTGCTGATCGGCCGGCTCCGCCGGCTGCGCTCCTCCCGCTCCCGTAACCGCCGCCGTTGACGTTCCGCGCACCCAATCTGCCTCGACTCCTGATTGTCGCGTTCCCGCCCGCCGGTTCGCCGACCGCTGCGACCGGTGTCCGGCTCCGTCCCGGCCGCCGGTGCATGCCACCAGACCCGGCGGGTAGGCGGGGAGCGTCCCGGGCCGCTCCCGCGCGGCTCCGGGCCGACGGAGGGAGCGGGCTATGACGGGTATGAACCCGAGCCGGCCACCGCAGGGGGCGACCGGCACCGCACAGCAGACTCGGCAGGAGGCGTCCCGGGTCGGACAGCAGGCGGCCCAGGCCGGTGGCCAGGTGGCCCACACCGCCGCCGAGCAGGGCGGACAGGTGGCCGCCGAGGCGCGCCAGCAGGCCCGGCACCTGACCGGGGAGGCCACCAACCAGCTACGTGAGCAGGCCCGGTCGCAACAGCAGCGGGCGGTGGACGGGCTGCGTGACCTGGGCCAGGGGCTCAACTCGATGGCCGAGCGGGACGGTGACTCCGGGCTGGCCGGTCAGGCGGTCCGCCGGGCCGGGGACGCCGCGCAACGGGCCGCCGGCTGGTTGGACGGGCGGGAGCCGGGGGAGGTGCTGGACGAGGTACGCACGTACGCCCGGCGCAACCCGGGGATGTTCCTGGCCGGGGCGGCGGTGGCTGGACTGCTGGTCGGTCGACTCACCCGTGGTCTGACCAGCGGTGGCGGCGCAGGGATGTCCGGCGGCCAACCGGCAGGGCAGGGCCATCCGGACGGGGGCGGACCGCAACCCTACGACCGTGCGGTCGACGCGCCGTACCAGCCGTACACCGGGGCGGCGCGGCCGCAGAACGTCTCGCCGGCCGGTCGGCCCGGTCCGGACGTACCGGGTGGGGTGGCGCTGTGAGTGCCCCCGAGAAGGAGCGGTCCCAGGCCTCGGTTGGCGACCTGTTGGGTGACGTCACCCGGGACCTCTCCACGCTGATGCGTAAGGAGGTCGAGCTGGCCAAGGCCGAAATCCGCGAGGAGGCGAGCCAGGTCGGCAAGGCCGGTGGCATGTTCGGCGGGGCCGGGCTGGCCGGGTTCCTGGCCGTACTGTTCGTGTCGTACGCCGTGTGGTGGGGCCTGTCGAACACGATGGACCAGGGCTGGGCGGCGCTGATCGTCGCGGTGATCTGGGCCGTCGTGGCCGGTGGGCTCTTCATCAACGCCCGGAGCCAGCTGCGACAGGCGCGTGCGGTGCTGCCTCGGACGAAGCAGACCGCCCGGGAAGTACCGAACGCCCTGCGAGGTCGGTGAACGAGTCGGGAGGGAACAGATCATGTCCAGTGATCCGGATCGGATCCGGCGGGAGATCGAAACCACCCGCGCCGAGTTGAGCAATGACGTCGACGCGCTGGCCGAGAGGGTCAACCCGCGTCGGATCGCGGGTGAGCGCGTCGGGCAGGCCCGCGGTGCGGTCACGCGAGCGAAGGAGAAGGTGATGGGTAGCTCGAGCCACATGGGGCAGGAGACGAGTCAGCGGATGTCGCACGTCGCCGGCTCGGTACGTGACGAGACCCGTTCGGTCGGGCAGCAGTCCCGGCAGGCCATGGGCTCGGTGCGCGACGAGGCGCGCTCGCTCGGTCGGCAGTCCCGGGAGCAGGCGCAGGGCAACCCGCTGGCCGCCGGCGTGGTCGCCTTCGGCGTCGGGCTGCTGGCTGCCTCGCTGCTTCCGTCGACCGGGCGTGAGCGGCAACTCGCCGGACGCGCCCGCGGCATGGTGAGCGAGCGCTCCGACCAGCTGCGCGGGCAGGCGAGCCAGGTCGGCCACCAGATGCAGGACAACCTGCGGGAGCCCGCGCAGCAGGCGGCGCAGTCGGTGCGGTCGACCGCGCAGCAGGGGGTGTCCGCGGTACGCGACCAGGGTCGCTCAGCCGCCGGTCAGGTGCAGGGGCAGACCCGTGCGGCCGCTGACGACCTCCGGCAACGTTGATCAGGCCGGGGTGGGGTCGGTGCCGATGATGCGGGTGAGTTGCGCGTCCGCGCCGGCCCCGGGCCGGCCGGTCAACGAGGATCTGGTTTTCCGGTTCGGCCCGCTGGTCGGCGTCCTGGATGGCGCCACGGTGCCGGAGGGTTTCGACACCGGCTGCGTGCACGGGCCCGAGTGGTACGTCCGGCACCTGGCCGCGCGGATCGGCGTGGCCGAGGCTGCCCGACCGTCGGCCCGGCTGACCAGCAACCTGGCGGCGGCCATCCTCGCCGTCCGCGCCGACCACGGCGGCCAGTGCGACCTCGACCATCCGGGTACGCCGTCCAGCACCGTCTGCCTGCTGCGTGAGTGCGGCGACAGGGTGGACTACCTGGTGCTCTGCGACAGCCCGCTGGTGCTGGACACCGGCCAGGTCAGCGTGGTGACCGACGACCGGCTGGAGTCGGCGATGGCCGAGCTGCGCCGGACGGTCGCCACCGTGCCGGCCGGCGACTCGGACCCGGTCACCCGTTTCCGGCACGCCGTGGGCGTCCAGCGGGAGCGGATGAACCGCACACACGGCTACTGGGTGGCGGCCGCCGACCCGGACGCGGCCTTCCACGCGGTGAACGGGACGGTGCCCCTGCGGGGGCGGTCGGCGCTGCGCCGGGCGGCGCTGCTCAGCGACGGCGCGTCGAGCGCTGTCGAGCAGTTCGAGCTGACCGACTGGGCCGGCCTGCTGGACATGCTGAGCGCCGACGGCCCGGGCGCATTGCTCGACCGGGTCCGGGAGGCCGAGCGTGACCTCCCCGACCGGCTGCGCCGGCACAAGCCCACCGACGACGCCTCGGTGGTGTTCTGCGAGTTCGGGCCGGAGGCCTGAGGGCCCCGCCATCCAGCCGGGTGGCAACAGAGCGTGAGGTGGAACACTCGGGCGGTCCGACCGGCCGGTACCGGTAGCCGGACCGCCAGTGGATGCCCAATGGGGTGGACTTCGGCCGGTGAGGGCGGCAGACTGCGGCACGTGGCGGGTGCGGTCCGGTTGGAGCCGGTGGATGAGCAGAACCTGGAGCCATTGCTCTCCGTAGCGGCTGCCGAGGCCGAGCCGGGTGACGTGATGCCCCCGGTGGAGGCCCCCGCCGGCTGGTCGCTCGCCCGCCGCGAGGCGTTCCGGGACTTCCACCGGGCGAGCTTCGGCGGCCTGGACGGCCCGACCCGTTCCCAGATGTACGCGATCCTCGTCGGCGGCGAGGTCGTGGGGATGATCCGGATGACGCGCTGTGACGAGCCGGGCACGGTGGAGGCCGGGATGTGGCTGGGTCGCTCCGCACGCGGGCAGGGGATCGGCGCCACCGCCCTGCGCGAGTTGCTGAACGCCGCCGCCCGCGCCGGCATGCGGGGCGTTGTGGCCGAGACGACGCCGGACAATGTCGGCGCGGTCGGCGTGCTGAAAAAGTGCGGTGCGAAATTGCGCGAGGAGGGCGGCAAGGTGCACGCCGAAATCTGCCTCGATTCGACTCCGCCCGCACTCTGAAACGATTCTGAAGGTTCGTCTTCTCTGTCGTTCTCCCTGGTGGTTACCGCCTGGACGTCCGTTCTGGGGCGTCCATTCCCGTGTTTCCTGATGGCGGTCGGCGATGCAGAGGGAAATTGCCGAAATGGTTTCGGCGGAATGCCTCCGGGTACTGCCCGCCGGGTCCGCAGATACGGGACGCCTGATTGAAGGCATGGTTCGAGCCGTTCCCCGGTAGCCCTTCTCTGGCCCCCACCAGCAGGCGTCCGGATCCCCGGGGAAGAAGGAGAACTGATGAAGACGGGAACACGAATCGGGCTGGCGGTGGGCTTCGGCTACCTGCTGGGCCGCCGCCGCAAGCTGCGTACCGCACTCACCCTGGCCGCGGCGGTCGCCGCCGGCCGGGCCAGCAGCGATCCAGGCGGGCTGCTGAAGCGGGGCACCGACGTGCTGCACGCGTCCCCGCAGTTGAGCAACCTGAGCCGGCTCGGCGGCCCACTGGTCAACGCCGGGCGGGCCGCCGCGACAGCGGCGGCCGGCAGCGGCGTGGACGCGCTCACCGGTCGGCTGCGCGGCTCGGCCGACGCCCTGCGCCGTCGATCCGGACCACAGGGCGGTGCGGGCGACAACGACGCTGGCCCCGACGACGACGCTGGCCCCGACAACGACACGGGCCGCGACACCGACCGCGACACCGCGAAGCAGACCGACCGGGACGACGCGGCGGCCGGCCAGCGACGGGGGCGGTGACCATGGCGGCGAACACCAACCCGGGTGGACTCGGCGACAAGCTCCGCGGCCAGTTGACCGCCGAGGTACGCAACCTCGCCGAGGCGATCGGCGAGCGGGCGATGACGGTCGTGACCGAGCGGCTCACCGGCGCGACCGGCCGGCTCAGTCAGTACGCGCGCCAGGGCGGCGGACCCGGTCTGGTCGCCGCCGCCACCGGCGCGCAGAAGCTGGCCGAGGGTGGGTCACCGATGAAGGCGATGGTGCATGCCGGTGTGGCCGGCGGTAAGGAGAAGGTGATGTCGGCTCTCGGCCGCGTTGGTGCGAAGGGTGGCGGCAAGGGCGGCAAGAAGCAGAAGGTCACCAACATCGTCGAGACGATCGAGGTCGGCGTGCCCGTGCGGGTCGCGTACAACCAGTGGACCCAGTTCGGCGACTTCCCGAGCTTCATGAAGAAGGTCAAGACCGTCGACGCCGATTCGGACGAGAAGCTGACCTGGAAGGCGCAGGTCTTCTGGTCGCACCGGACCTGGGAGTCGACCATCGTCCGGCAGGTGCCGGACAAGCTCATCCACTGGCGGTCCAAGGGTGAGAAGGGCTCGGTCGACGGCACCGTCAGCTTCCACGAGATCGCCCCGGACCTGACCCGCATCCTGGTGGTGCTGGAGTACCACCCGCAGGGGCTCTTCGAGCACACCGGCAACCTCTGGCGGGCCCAGGGCCGACGGGCCCGGCTGGAGTTGAAGCACTTCGTCCGGCACGTGATGACCACGACCGTGCTCGACCCGGACTCGGTCGAGGGCTGGCGGGGCGAGATCGAGGACTCCCAGGTGGTCAAGGACCACGAGACCGCGCTCCGCGAGGAGCAGGAGGCCCGCGAGGAGCAGGGCCGGGTCGAGGAGGCCGAGGAGGAGTGGGAGGAACAGCCGGAGGAGGAGCGGCGCCGGCCCGCCGAGCGCGGCCGCCGTCGGCCGCCGGAGCGTCGCCGTCCCCCGGAGGAGGCGGAGTACGAGGCGTACGACGAGGGCGAGGACTACGACGAGGGGTACGAGGAAGAGCCCGAGGAGGAGCAGCCTCCGCCGCGCCGGCGCCAGCCGGAGCGGGCCCGCCGCCCCCAACCGCGCCAGGAGCGGGAACCCCGGCAGGAGCGGGAGCCCCGCGAGGAGCGGGAGCCGCGCGAGGAGCCGCAGCGCTCCCGCCCCGCCGCCCGTCGGGCCCCGGAGGCACCACGACGGCCGGTGGTCCGCCGTCGACGTGAGGAGCGTGACCAGTGAGCATCGCGACGACCAGCAGCCAGGGCGGCGCGTTGGAGCGCGGCGGCGGCGGCGGCGGCACGCTGGCCGACGTCGTGGAGACGGTGCTGGACAAGGGCGTGGTGATCGACGCGCAGGTGTCGGTCGCCGTGGTCGGCATCCAGCTGTTGGAGATCAACGCCCGGATCGTGATCGCCAGCGTCGACACGTACCTGCGGTTCGCAGAGGCGGTCGACCGGCTGAGCATCGTGCCCAAGGGCACGAAGGGGCTGCCCGACATGGTGGGGGACGCGGCCGGGGCGGCGACCAAGGGCAAGGCGATCTCCGGCCTCGGCAAGGCGGCCCAGGAGATCAGCGGCGCGGTGGCGGACTCGCTGAGCGACCGCGGCTCCGATCGGGAGCGGGAGCGGCCACGCCGACGCCGGGACGAGGAGCGGGGAAGATGACCGACGAGCAGGCCCAGCCGGCCGGCGAGGCCGGGCTGTTCATCTACGGCATCGTGCCGTCCGACGTGGAGCCGACCCCGGACGCGGAAGGGGTCGGCAACCCGCCGGGCGAGGTGACCGTGGTCCGGCACGGCGAGCTGGCCGCGCTGGTCAGCGAGGTCGGGTTGGAGGAGCCGATGGGCCGCCCGGCCGACCTGACCGCGTACCAGACGCTGTTGGACGGGACAGCGGCCGTCGCGCCCGTGCTGCCGGTCCGGTTCGGCACGGTGGTGACCGGGCCGGACGCGGTCCAGGACCTGCTGGAGGCCCACCACGACCGGTTCGCCGACGCCCTCGACGAGTTCGAGGACCGGCTGCAGTACACCGTGCACGGCCGCTTCGACGAGGAGGAAATGATCAGCGACTTCCTCGCCGAGAACCGCTCCGCCGCCGCGCTCGCCGACCATGTGCGCGGCCGGCCGGAGGCGGAGAGCCGGGAACAGCGGATCCGGCTCGGCGAGATGATCAGCCAGGGGGTGGAGCTGCGCCGGGAGGCGGAGAACCGGGCGCTGATCGAGGTGCTCACCCCGTACGCGGTGGCGCACGTGCCGCGCCCACCGAGCAGCGAACTGGACGCGATGAACGTCGCCTTCCTGGTCGCCGCCGACGACGAGGAGGAGTTCGTGCGGGTACTGGAGGAGTTCGCCGAGCAGCGCCGGGACCTGATCCGGATGCGGCTGCTCGGGCCGCTCGCCCCGTACGACTTCGTCAGCGCCCATCAGCTGGTGGAGTGACGCATGGACATCCTCTGGGGGCTGCTGACCCTGCCGTACGCACCGATGCGAGGGCTGACCGCCGTGGTGAAGGTGATCGCGCGGGAGGCGGAGTCACAGCGGTACAACCCGGCCAACATCCGGCGTGAGCTGGAGGAGTTGGACGCGGCGGCGGCCGCTGGCGACATCACCTCGCAGGAGCGTGACCTGAGACAGCAGCAGGTCCTGGACCGGCTGATGGGCGCGGGTGGCGGCGCTCGTAGCGCTGCCCTGGGCGCGGGCCGGGCGGGTGACCGCCCGGCCCGCTCCGGGGGGCCACGGGGGACCGGCCATCGACGGCGTGCCGACCGGCCGGGTGACCCGGACCGGCGGCGGGGGAGGTGAGCGAGGTGGCAATCCGCAGCGACGGCGAACGCACCCGCCGGCGGGAGCCGGAGGGCGGCGACGCCGATCAGTACGACGAGGAGGAGTACGTCGAGCCCGTGTCGGCCGCCGAGGCGGTCCGGGAAGGACTGCGCCAGGTTGTCGAGCTGTCCGGCCGGGACCCGGTCGGAGCCACCTCGGTCCAGGCCACCGACGACGGCTGGCTGATCGGGGTCGAGGTGGTCGAGGATCACCGGATTCCCGCGTCGACCGATCTGCTCGGCCTCTACGAGGTCGAACTCGACATCGAGGGCGGCCTGCTGGGATACCGGCGGGTGCGCCGCTACCAGCGCGGGAAGGGCGAGGTGGGCTGAGATGACCAGACCGCAGGCTCCGTCGGTCGTGCAGAACTCCGGCCAGGTCCTGCCCGCCGGCCACGAGCCGGCCAACCTGGGCGACATCCTGGAGCGGGTGCTCGACCGGGGCATCGTGATCGCCGGCGACATCCGGGTCAGCCTGCTCGACATCGAGCTGCTGACGCTGAAACTGCGGCTGGTCATCGCGTCGGTCGACACCGCGCGTCAGATCGGCATCGACTGGTGGGAGCACGACCCGTGGCTCAGCTCGCGGGCCCGGCCCCCGGTGGAGCCGGGACCGCGTGACCCGGAGCAGGTCGAGGCGGAGCGCCGCCCCCGGGTGGCGGCCAAGGCGCGGCGCCGGGACGCCGAACTGGAGGAGTGGAATGAGTTCGACGGTTGAGGCAGCCGCCGCCCGGCCCGCGGTCGCCGGGGCGTGGCTGCACGGTGTGGTTCGGGACGCCGATCGGGCTGCGCTGGCGGCGATCGCCGGAATGGACGGCGCTCCGGTCCGGGCGGTGTCCGCCGCCGGGCTGGTCGCGGTGGTCAGCACCGCGCCGCTCGACGAGTACGGCGAGCAGCCGTTGCGCCGCAACCTGGAGGACCTGGCCTGGCTGGAACGAGCGGCTCGGGCGCACCACGAGGTGGTCGCGGCGTTGGCGCGCCGGGGGCCGGTGGTGCCCGCCCGGCTCGCCACTGTGCACACCGACGACGGCCGGGTGGCCGAGTCGCTGGCCGCCCGTCGGGCCGAGCTGGTCGCTACTCTGGACCGCCTCACCGGGCGCGGCGAGTGGGGTGTGAAGGGTTACCTGGTGCCGGGTGCCGCCGCCGTGAGCGCCGAACCGGCTGGCGCCGGCGGGGTGGGAACGGCGTACCTGCGCCGGCGCCGGGCCCAGTTGACCGCGCGGGATGAGGGTCAGCAGGCGGCCAGCGCGGCGGCCGAGGAGGTGCACGCCGCCCTGTGCGAGCTGGCCGTGGCGGGCCGGCGGCACGCCCCCCAGGACCGGCGGCTGTCCGGTGCGGCCACCTCGATGGTGCTCAACGGGGCGTATCTGCTTGATCTCGCCGTACTGGCCGACTTCACCGCCCTGGTCGGCGCGCTGGCCGACCGGCATCCGGAGATCAAGCTGGAGCTGACCGGCCCGTGGCCGCCGTACTCCTTCGTCGCGGAGCGACCGGCCGAGCCGACGCACACCGTACGGGAGCCGCGGTGACCACCTCGCTCGCACCGAACAGCGCCGACGACGCGCTGGCCTATCGTCCGGTGGCCCTGGTGGATCTGCTCGACCGGGTGCTCGCCACCGGCGTGGTGATCAGCGGCGATCTGACTCTGGCCATCGCGGACGTGGACCTCGTCCGGATCTCGCTGCGTGCGCTGGTCGCCTCGGTCGGCGCGCTGGCCCCGCCGGAGGACGCCGGATGACCGGGCGGGACGAGGCGGCCGAGCTGGCCGCGGCGCTGGGCGCGGAGTCGTGGCAGCCGCCCCGGGTCACCCCGCTGGACCGCCGGATCGCGGTGGACCGTGACTCGGTCGAGCGAGGGCTGGCCAGCCTGGTGCTCACGATCGTCGAGCTGCTGCGTCAGCTGATGGAGCGGCAGGCGCTGCGCCGGGTCGACCTCGGTGACCTGACCGAGGAGCAGATCGAGCGGATCGGGGTGACGCTGATGGCGTTGGAGGAGCAGATGACCGGTCTGCGCGAGCATTTCGGCCTCGCCCCGGAGGACCTGAATCTGGATCTCGGCCCACTCGGTCCGCTCCTTCCGACCGACTGACCCGAACCGGCCGGCGGCAACCCCCGAAGGGGCCGCCGCCGGCCGGGTGGGATCAGGCGGGCACCCGGACGATGTCGTAGTCCGTGTCGGGCGTGGATTCCACGTCGAACCGGCCGTTCACGACGTACAACGCCGAGCCGAGCAGGTCACCGGTGGCCGGCACCCGCAGCTGCGGGCCGGTGATCTCCCGCTGCACCACCCCGGCGCTGTACCCGGCGTTCAGCCGTACCACCGCGATGACGTTGGTCAGGTTCCGGATCACGTACAGGGTGTGGCCGCGCAGCACCAGCCCGTCGGCCCGCTCCACCGAGTAGCCACCGAGGTCGACGAGGCGGCTGCCGCCGGTGCGCGGGTCGATGCGTACCAGCCGGCCGGGCAGCATCTGCGCCACCAGCAGATCGCCGTCCGGCAGTGCCACGATCCCGTTGTGGTACGCGTCCGGCGTCGCCGCCGGGCCGGTGAGCGGCAGTACCCGGAAGGCCGTCGCGGCCGGCAGCCGGCCACCCGGGCCCAGCGGCACCACGTACAGCACCTGCCGGCCGGAGTCGGTGAAGTAGACCGCTCGCTTGGTGATCACGAGGTCGTTGACGAAGCTGCCCGGCTCGTCGGTGAACTGGTAGTGGGCCAGTTGGGCGCCGCTGCCGGCGTCGTAGACGCTGGCGCCGCCGCCGGAGAAGTCGGCGGTCCACAGCCGGCCCTGCTGGTCGAGCTTGAGGCCGGCCTTGTCCTTGCCCGGCACGCCCGGGATCAGCACCGAGCCGCGCCCGGTGCGTAAGTCACCGCGCCACACCGCACCGTCCAAAATGGACCCTACATACACGGTGGTGCCCCGGCCGATCGTCAGTCCCTCCGGGGTGAACCCGTCGGGCAGGGCTATCCGGCTCGGGAACGGCTTCGTCGGATGGGCGGTCGCGGGCGAGCCGACCGTGGTGAGGGTGGCCGCCGCCACCAGGGGAACGAGAAGAAGCGAGAGCAGCTTGCGCAAGAAACACCGCCTGACGTCGTCGTGGATATCTCCACTGAGGAATGTGCCGTCCTAGGAACACCCTGGGCACGACGAAAGGTTGACTCGCAGATCAGTTTTGTGTGTTCAGCCGCCCTCGGCGGCGTACGCCGCCAGCCAGGCGACCTGCGCCGGGTCCAACGACGGACGGACCCGGCGCCGGGCCGTGGCGACGTGTGCGGCGGTGACCGTGGCCGCGGCCAGCGACTCACGCATCGCGGCGAGCGCCGCCTCCCGGACCAGCGCCGCGCAGTCGGCCGCGGAGAACCCGTCCAGCTCCCCGCCGAGGGCGGCCAGGTCGACGTCCGGCGCCAGCGGCACGTGCCGGGACGCGGCCCGCAGGATCTCCGCGCGGGCCGCCCCGTCCGGCGGCGGCACGTAGACCAGCCGCTCCAGCCGGCCCGGCCGCAGCAGCGCCGGGTCGACCAGGTCCGGCCGGTTCGTCGCGCCGACCACCACGACGTTGCGCAGCGTCTCCACGCCGTCCAGCTCGGTGAGCAGCGCGGCGACCACCCGGTCGGTGGTCCCGCCGTCGGTGGCCTGCCCACGGACCGGCGCCAGCGCGTCCACCTCGTCCAGGAAGATCAGCGTCGGGGCCGCCTCCCGGGCCCGGCGGAACAGCTCACGGACTCCGCGTTCGCTCTCACCCACCCACTTGGAGAGCAGCTCCGCGCCCTTCACCGACAGCACGTTCGCCCGGCCCGAGCCGGCGAGCGCGGTGACCAGGTACGTCTTGCCGCAGCCCGGCGGCCCGTAGAGCAGCACACCGCGCGGCGGCTGCACGCCGAGTCGGGCGAAGGTGTCCGGGTAGGTCAACGGCCAGAGCACCGACTCGGTCAGCGTCTGCTTGACCTCGACCAGGTCACCCACGTCGTCGAGGGTCACCGAGGCCAGCTCCAGCGTGGACGCCGCCATCGTGGTCGGCCGGACCACCTCCAGGGCGGCGGTGAAGTCGGCCATCGACACGGTCGGCGTCTCGGCCGACTTCTGCCGCAGCGCCGCCCGTACCCCGGCCTCACGGACCAGGGCCGCGAGGTCCGCCGCGACGAACCCGGGGGTACGCCCGGCAACCTCGTCCAACCGGACGTCGTCGGCCAGCGGCACCTGCCGGGTCAGCACGGTGAGCTGCTCGCGGCGCAGCGCCGGATCGGGCAGCGGGATGTTGATCCGCAGCGACAGCAGGTCCGGAGCACGCAGGGCCGGGTCGACCGCCTCCGGGCGGCCGGTGGTGCACACCACGGCGGCACCCGACCGGACGGTCTCCGCGAGCACCTGGCGGAACACCGTCGCCACCGGGCCGGGTTCGTCCGCCGGGGCGAGCGCCTCCACGTCGGTGACCAGCAGCACCGCCGGCCCGCCGGCACGGACCGCCGCCGCCGCGGCACGCAGCCGGTCGGCGGCGGCCTGGTTGGCCAGCGCGGCCACCTCGGGTGCCCAGAGCGGGTGGACGCGGGCGCCGACCCGGGCCGCCACGGCCCGGACCAGCGCCGACTTACCGGAACCGGCCGGCCCGCCGAGCAGCACCCCCATCGAGATGGTGGTGCCCAGCCGGCCCAGCACCTCCCGGTGGTGGAAACCGAGGTCGAGCAACTCGGTCAACTCCTCGGCCTGGGCCCGCAGCCCGGGCAGCTCGTCGACGTCGGGAGCGTCGTCCTCCTCCGGCGGGCCCACCACCGCACCGGCCGGAGCCGCCTCGGCCGGGCGGCGCACGCCGGAACCGGCGAGAGGCCGCTCCGCCGGGGTGAGCCGACCGGGGATCGCGCCGTGGGTGACCGGGCCGTGCTCCCAGCCGACCAGCGTGTCCATGGTGACCAGCGCGCCGGCGGTCGGCTCGACCGCGACAACGGTGAGCAGGGTGCTGGTCCAGGCGAACCCGACCGTGTTGGCGAGGCTGCGTCGGGCCGCCTCGATCAGGCTGCGCACCGACGCGTCCGGCGACACGTCCTGCGGCAGCAGCGAGACGTCGTCGCCGGAGGTGACCACCTTGCCGAGCAGGGCGAGCCGGAGCATCTCCGGGCTGACGGCCGCGATCACCTCCACCGGCCCGGCCAGGGTGACCCGGCTCGCCGGGGTCAGCGGCACCGGGCTCACCCGTACCTGACCGCCGTCGTGCAGGCCGAGGTTGCCCAGCGTCAGGTCGTCGGCGTACAGCAGGGCCGCGCTCGTGCCCGCCCCGGCCGCCGCCACGATTCCGGCCGTCTCCCGTCGACCGGCCAGCCGCACCGGGTCGCCGGGCCGCAGCCCCAGTGCGGTCAGCACCTCGGGGTGCAGCCGGACGATGCCCCGTCGGGCGTCCAGCGCCGCCGGCCGCAGGCTCGCCGTGAGGGTCAGGTCGGGTTGCGCCACCGCCCGACCGTAGCCGCCGTCAGCCCGTTCCGCCGTCAGCGCCGAGGATCCAGCTCGTCCAGCAGCGACGGGTCCCGCCGGATCAGCTCGGCCAGCCGTGCCGCCGGGTCCGGGGTCAACCCGTTCGGGCCGGGCGCCCAGGCCGGCACCGTCCGCCCGGACAGCGGCCAGGCCGGCGGGGGCTCCACCGGGGCCGCCGAGGGCTCCGGACCGACCGTGACCTGCGGGCCGTCCCAGGAGACCCGCAGGGGGTACGTCCGCCCGGCGTGCTCGACGCGGACGGTCACCGCCAGCCCCGGGTGGGCGCCGACGACCTGACGTACCGCCTCGGCCACCTCCTCCACCGGGCCCCACCCCGCCACCTCGGCGGGGGTGTCCCACCCCGCGTGCCGGCCCGGCCCGGCGTTGCGGGCGTCGGTGCGGCCGTCCCCGGGCTGGGCCGGTTCACCGGCCGGGCCCGGCAGTGGTGCGGTCTCGTCACGGTCGTTGGCCCGCCGGCGCAGCGCCTCCTCGCGCCGGGCCAGCCGGGCCAGCGTCTCGTCCAGGTCGCCCCTCACCAGATCACCCCTTCCCGCCACGGCCGGAGCCGGTCGGCTCAGGCCCTCCTGTCCCGGGTGGCCCGGTCCAGCGCACGATCCAGGACGACCAGCAGGGCGTCCCGCACCGAGAGCCGGTCCCGAGCGTCGAACTGCACCAGGGGTACATGATCCCCGATGGTCAGCGCCCACCGGATCTCACCCAGCTCCAGGGCCAGCCGCCCGTCGAAGGCGTTGACCCCGACCACGAAGGGCAGGCCGGCCCGCTCGAAGAAGTCGATCGCCGGGAAGCAGTCGTCCAGCCGGGCGCTGTCGACCACCACCAGCGCGCCGAGCGCTCCCCGGGCGAGGTCGTCCCACATGAAGCCGAACCGGGCCTGCCCCGGCGTACCGAACAGGTACAGCTTCAGGCTTCGGTCGATGGTCACGCAACCGAAGTCCATGGCAACGGTGGTGGTGGTCTTGGCCGACCGAGAGCCCGGGTCGTCCACCCCGATCCCGGCGCTGGTCATCTCGGCCTCGGTGGTCAGCGGCGCGATCTCGGAGATCGCCCCGACCGTGGTGGTCTTGCCCACCCCGAATCCGCCGGCAACCAGGATCTTGACCGGGACGGGTGGCGCGGCCGGCGGCCGGTGGGCCGGTGGCGGCCCCGACCCGGCGCCGGTCGGCAGCCGGTACGGCGGCGGTGGCGCGGCCGGTGGCTGGCCGGTGCGCCCGAGCGTGGGGCCGGCACCCGGCGATGTGCCGTAGCGGGCGGCGGCGCTGTTGCCGGCGAGCCCCCCGAGCGGGGCGACCGGCCATTCAGGAGATCGCACGGAGTCCATCAATCACTCGCAGGATGAGGTCGGGGTTGAGGGCATGGTCGTCGTCGCTGACGTGCACATCCAGGTGTCCGGCAGCCCGCAGGTCGCCGACCAGCACCCGGGTCACGCCGAAGTGCAGCCGGGCTCGCGCCGAGAGTTCGGCCACCGAGATCGGCTCGGCGCAGAGCGCGATGATCGCCTGGAGCTCCGGTGCCAACGCGACGGCCGCCGCCGCGGTCCACAGGCCGTCGTCCGGGCGGGCGCTCACCTGCGTCTCCAGCCCGATCGCCGGGTCCGCGCCCGCAACCCGCCCGGAGGTCAGCACGAACGGCCGGGGACTCGCGGACCGATCCTCCGCCTCCGGCGCCATCGGCGCGCCGCCCTCGCTGGAGAGGGCCGCGCGCAGGTAGGGACGGATCCGGAACCCCGGTTCCGCGTCCGGATCCTCGCCGGAGACGTCGGACGTCATTGCTGGACGGCGTTCTTCAGCTCGGCGATCAGCCGTGGTGTGAGGGCGCCTCCCGCCCGTCCGGCGAAGAGCGTCATCTCGTACGCGACCGTGCCCAGGTTCGCCGACCGGTCGGCCACGACGCCGAGCACCGATCCACTGCTGATCGCGCTGATCAGCAGGTAGCCGTCGGCCATGTCGACGATCACCCGGTTGAGGCCGCCGAGGGCGTACCAGCTGGCCGCCCCACCCGCGAGGCTCGTCATGCCGGAGACCACGGCGGCCAGCCGCTCGGCGTTGGACCGGTCCTTGATCGCCGACATGGCCATCAGCAGCCCGTCCGAGGAGACCGCTATGGCCTCCAGCACCCCGGCGGTGCTGGAGGTGAAGGAGTCCAGCAGCCAGTTGAACGTGCGGGCCTCCGGGCTGAGGTCCCCGGCGGCGGACTGGTTCTGGTGGTCGACGTTGTCGTGCAGGAAGGGGCTGGTCACCGTGATGATCCTTCTTCGTTCCGGCGGTCTGGGCTGACTTCGCGGAGAGCGCGGGCGACGCCCGCCTCGAAATCGGTGATGAGGTCGCGGACCTCGGCCGGGTCGCCGAGGTGCGGGACGGCCGGCTGGCAGGGCGGGGTGACGGTGAGGCTCGTCCCGGGGACCCGCCGGGACAGCAGGGGTCGGCCCGGCGTCGCCCCGGTCGGTTCGGCTTCGGCCCGTCGTACGCCGGACTGGAACGCCTCGACGAGCGCGCGGGCGGCGGCTGGGTCGGCGCCGGTGGCGTCCACCGGCCCGACCGGCGCGGAGGCGGGGGGCAGGCTGGCGCCGGGCACCCGCTGCCGGACCCGTGGGCCGGTCGGTGTGCCGGACGGTGCCGGGCTGTCCGGGGCCGGCGCGGTGCGGTCCGGGTGGGGGATGCGGGCTCCGGCGATGCCCTGGCCGACGCTGGCGGCCCCACGGGCCGGTCGGCGGGGCAGGCCGGACCCGGTGGCGGGGAGGTCGACCGGGGCGGGTGCCGTCGTGTCGGGGGCGTGCGCCGGCCCGCTGATCTGCGGGGCGTCGGCGCCGGCCGGTTCCCCGGTGCCGAACGCGTTCCAGGACGCGCCGGACTCCAGGCTGCGGGTGGCCCGGCTGAGCAGGTCCGAGTCGAAGTGTGTCGGCGCCGCCGTGGCCGTGAGGGACGGTGCTCCCCGGCCGCGGCCGAGCGTGGCCGGCGAGCGCCGATCGCGGTCCGGCACGGTGGCCCGGGCCACGGTGGCCCCGACCCGGTCGGCCTGGCGGAGCACCAGCGACGCCGGCGGGATCTCCAGCTGGGCGGTCACTCCGCCCCCCTCGGTGGCGGCCAGGCTCACCGCCCAGCCGTGGCGGCGGGCCAACCGGCCCACCACGAAGAGCCCGAGCACCTCGGTGGGTGCCAGGTCGAGTCGTTCCCGCCGGGTGAGCCGTGCGTTCTCGTCGGTCAGCCGCTGCTCGCTCATCCCGATGCCGTGGTCCACCACCGTGATCCGGGCGCCGAGCCCGGACGCCTCCCCGGCCACCAGCACCCGGGTGTGCGGCGGGGAGAAGATGGTGGCGTTCTCCATCAGCTCGGCCAGCGCCAGAACGAGGTCGCCGACCACCGCAGGCGCGGCCGAGATGCCGGCGGGCACCCGCACCTCCACCCGGGTGTAGTCCTCGATCTCGCCGAGTGCCAGCCGGACGACGTCGGCCAGTGGCACCGGCGCGGTGTGCGCGTCGGCCCCGGCCGAGCCGGAGAGCACCACGAGGCTGCCGGCGTTGCGCCGCAGCCGGCTGGAGATGTGGTCCAGCCGGTACAGGTGCTCCAGCCGGCTCGGGTCGGTCTCCTGCTGCTCCAGCCGGTCGATCAGCGCGATCTGCCGGCCCACCAGGTTCTGGGTGCGCCGCCCGACGTGGCCGAACATCTGCGCCACGTTGCGCCGGCCGGCGACCTGCCGCTCGACCAGGCGGGCCGCGGTGCTCTGCACCCGGTCGAAGGCACGGGCCAGGTCACCGATCTCGTCGTTGGCGCGGATGTCCACCGGGTCCAGCCGGACCGGTTGGGCGCTCTCCGCGTCGTCGTCGGTGACCCGCACCAGTTCCGCCTCGGCGACCCGGGCGACCCGGTCCGCGGAGCGGGTGAGCCGGGTCAGCGGTCGGGCCACCGTACGGGCGACGACCGTGCTGAGCAGCACCACCAACGCCAGGATCAGCGCCGCGGTGCCCCCGACCAGGTACGCGACGGTCAGCGCCCGCCGCTGCTCGGCGGTCACCTCGGCGAGTACGTCGGCGACCAGCTTCTTCTCCACGAACTGGCCGAGGCGGATCATCGAGCGGACGGACGGGAAGAGGGCGTCCAGGGGCACGTGGCGGATCGCGCCGGCCGGGTCCCGGGCGCTGGTGACCAGGAAGTCGGCGCTGGTACGGGCGGCCACGGCCACGTCGTTGAGCCGGGCGACCTTCAACTGCTCGGGCGTGATCAGGCTGCGGAAGCGCTGGCTGTCCACCTGGAGGGCGGCCATGCAGGCCACGTAACCGGCGCTGGCCTGCGCGCTGCCGGTCGCTTTGACCAGCACGATCAGGGTGGCGCAGGCGCCCAGCCCCTCGTCGGCGCGCAGCAGCCCGTCCAGTGCCAGCACCTGGCGGCCCGGCCGGGTGTCGGTGTCCACGCTGAACGGCAGCCGCAGCGACTCGATCATGCCCCGGTTGACCGGGCCGAACGCGTCCATCACCTGGGTGGGGCTCGCCGCCCGGGCGAGGACGGCGGTCCGCAGGTCGATGAGGCTGGACACCCCGAACAGGGCGTGGTCGACCTGGTCGGTCAGCGCGTCGCCGCCCCCGGCCCGCAGGTCGGCGACCCGGTCGTCCACGTCGGCGGTCTTGCGGACCAGCTCGGCGCGCTCCACCCGGCCGAGCAGGAAGCCGACCGAGAGGATGCGTTCCTGCTGGAGGTCCTGCACCAGACTGCCGACCCGGCTGGCGAGCCGTACCCGCTCGGCGATGTCGCTGGCCCGCTGCGCCGCGGCGGCCCGCTCGAGCCCCACGGGCACGGCGAGGCCGACCATGCTGAGCAGGGGGATCACCACGAGCAGCGCGAGCTTGCCGCGGATCCGGAGCCTACCGAGCAGCATCGGACGGCCCCCACTGGACGGATTCCGGGTCACGGGCCGCACCGACCGCCTGGAGGGGCCGTGGGTCGCCGGGTCGACCGGTGTGGACCGCCGGCTGCCAGGGGTCGCCGGTTGGCGGGAGGTCGGGGCTGTCCGCCGGCGCAACGGGCATGGCGGCCCGGCGACGGGCCCGACGGCCGGCGGCGATGAGCAGTGCGGCGAGCCAACCCAGCAGCAGCACGGCGGCCACCCCGGCCCCGGTGGCCCGCCAGCGGTCCCGGTCCAGCCCGTCGATCCGCTCCACCAGCAGGGCGTCCAGCTCACTGAGGATGACCGGCTGGAGCTGGAGGGCGGCGGTGTGCGTGGCGAGCCGCGCGGCGGCCAGCCGGCCCGGGTCCACCGCGCCGGTGCCGGGGGCCGGTGCGGAGGACGCGGCGAGCGCCTCCACCGAGCGCTGGTAGGTGTCGAGCGGGGTCAGCACGTTCGCGCCCAGGTCGGTGCTCTCCGAGCTGTCCACCGCGGCGCGCAGGTTGTCGACCAGGTCGGTGGCGGGGGCCAGGGCGGCCACCCGCAGGCCGGTCAGCTCGATCAGGCCGCGGGTCTGCTCGGCGGCCGGCCGGCGCGGGGCGAGCGTGCCGAGGTCAGCGAGCCGCCCGGCGAACACCACCGCCTCGGGCAGCTCCTGGCCGGCGCTGTCCTGGAGGAAGAAGGAGTCGGCGCCGGGGTCGCGAACCAGTCCGGAGCTTTCCCGGACCTTGCGGTGCAGGGCCAGCAGCAGATCGGTGACCTCCCCGTACGCCGTGTAGGCGGACTCGGGGTCGGTGGGGCTGCGGTCCCGCAACGCCTCCAGCTTGGCCCGCAGCCCGGCCCAGCGTTCCTGGCTGCGCAGGTCGGTGCCGATCCGGGTGTCCACCGCGGCGGCGTCCTCGACCGCGCGGGTCAGCGCCTCGCGGGGGGCGGGGCGGCCGTTGACCGCGGCGGACTGGGCCTCCACCAGGGCGGCGGTGACCGGGGCGAGGGCGCGGAGGTACTGCACGCCGAGCCGTTCCCGGGCGGCCAGGTCGCGGTTGTCGCCGGTCTGCCGCCAGGTCTGCGTGAAGAGCAGACCCACCGGTGCCAGCAGTGCCACGACGAGCAGCAGCGGCAGCAGCCGGCCCCACCTGGACGGTCGTCGACGGGCCCGCGGCGCGGGGACTGTCATGTGTGTCTCCTCCGGCGTCGGGCGGGGGCTCGGCGCGGTGTCGGGTTGGCCGACGGGTCCCGTGCACCGGACCGGAAAACTAACCGAATCGCCGTTGGCCAAGCGGTTGCCGGCGAGTCAGGTTTGCGTCAGATCGAGCGATGTCACCGTTCGTCCGTGTTGTCGGCACGCTCCGTCCCATCGGTGGGTGTGACATGAAGGGATCGAGGTGGATATCCGCCGAAGATCGGAATTCACGTGATCCGAACTCAACTCGCTGTGCCGCCTCCGACGGTGAGCGGTCGCACCTCGCCCGATCGCCGATCGGGGCAACCGGACGGACGTACGGCGGATCTCAGCCAACGCTCAGCCTGCGGGCCGTACCGTGTGCCGCATGAGATCGCCGTCGCCGGCCGCGTGGTTCCGGCGTGCCCTGCCCACCCGCCGTCGAGCGATCGCCGCAGGGGCGGTCGTCGTGCTCCTGGCGGCCGCCGTGACCTGGGCGGTGTGGCCGCGGGGATCGGGCGTACGCACCGAGAGCGCGATGCTCACGGTCCGCTCCGGACCGGCCGGCGACCAGCCGGTGGCCCTGGACACCACCCTCTACCTGCCGGCCGACGCGTCGTCGGGCCGGAAGGTGCCGGCGGTGCTGTTGGCGCACGGGTTCGGCGGCACCAAGGAGTCGGTGCGTTCCGACGCCGAGGAGTTCGCCGGGCGCGGCTACGCGGTGCTCACCTGGACCGCGCGGGGCTTCGGCCGCAGCGGCGGTGAGATCCACCTGGACAGCCCGGACTACGAGGTGCGCGACGCGCAACGGCTGCTGGACTGGCTGGCCGCCCGGCCGGAGGTGCGCACCGACGGTGCCGGCGACCCGAAGGTCGGCGTGGTCGGCGGCTCGTACGGCGGCGGGTTGGCGTTGCTGCTGGCCGCACAGGACCGCCGGGTGGACGCGATCGTCCCCATGATCACCTGGAACGACCTGTCTCGGGCGTTCCTGCCGGAGAGCACCGGTGGAGCGCCGACCGAGGGCGTGTTCAAGAAGGGCTGGGCGGGTCTCTTCTTCGGCGGGGGCGGCAACGTGGGCACCGGCCCGGCCGGGCTCTCCGGCGGGACCGCCGCCCAGCCGCAGGGCGCGCCGGCCTCCGCCGGCCCGCCCAGCCCGGGGCCGGGCGCCGGCCCGGGCACCGGTCCCGGTGGCGCCCCGGCGGGTGCCGCCGACCCGTCCTGCGGCCGGTTCGCCGCCGACGTGTGCGCCGCGTACCTGCGGATCGCCACCACCGGGCGCGCCGACCAGGCCGCGGTGGACCTGCTGCGCCGGTCCAGCCCGGCGGGCGTGCTGGACCGGATCGCCGCGCCCACCCTGCTGGTGCAGGGCGAGGCGGACACCCTCTTCCCGCTCGGCGAGGCGGACGCCAACGCGCGCGGCATCGCCGCCACCGGCACCCCGGTACGGGTGGCCTGGTTCACCGGCGGGCATGACGGCGGTGCGGGCCCCCGCTCGGATTCGGACCGGGTGAAGTTCCTGACTGTCCAGTGGCTCGACCACTACGTCAAGGGCGAGGGCGAGGCGCCCGGCGACGACTTCACCTGGTCGCGGATCGCCGGCTTCGACGCGCTCGACCGGGGTCTGGTCGCCACCGGCTACCGCGCCGCCGACTACCCGGGCGTGGCCGGTGACGCCCGCCGGGAGGTCGCGGTCACGGGCCCGGCCCAGCCGATCGCGAACCCCCCGAACGGCAGCCCGGCCGCCATCTCCTCGGTGCCGTTCGCCGGCGGGCTCGCGTCGCTGCTCGACGGGGTGGCCGGCGACGTGCCCGGCCAGCACGCCCGGTTCGAGTCGGCACCGCTGGCCGACGCGGTCGACGTGGCGGGTGCGCCCACCGTCACCCTGCGGGCCGCGTCGCCGACCGGCGAGGCGGTGCTCTTCGTGAAGCTCTACGACGTCGACCCGGAAGGCGGGGCCACCCTGCCGAACGGGCTGGTCGCCCCGGTCCGGCTCACCGGCCTGCCGCAGCGGGTGCAGGACGCCCGCCCGGTCACCGTGACGCTGCCCGGCATCGTCCGTCGGATCGAGGCCGGGCACCGGCTGCGGCTGGTGGTCGCCAGCTCCGACCAGGCGTACACCACGCCGGCCCAGCCCGCCGTCTACACGGTGGCGGCGGACGGGGCGGTCAGCCTGCCCACGGTCAGCGGCGAGCCGATCCCCACCACGGCGACGATCTGGCGCTGGGTGCTCGCCGGCCTGCTCGCCGCCATCGTGATCGGCCTCGTCGTGGTCGTGGCCGTGGTCCGCCGCCGGCACCGCCGGCAGGACCGCTCCGTGCATCCGGAGTACGCGGGCACGCCGCTGGCCGTGCGCCGTCTGCGCAAGGAGTACGCGGACGGCTTCGTCGCGGTGTCGAACGTGGACTTCGAGGTGCACCCGGGTCAGGTGGTGGGTCTGCTCGGCCCGAACGGCGCCGGCAAGACCACCACCCTGCGGGTGCTGATGGGGCTGACCCAGCCGACCGCCGGGGAGATCTACGTCTTCGGGCGCCGGTTGGTGCCCGGCTCGCCGGTGCTGTCCCGGATCGGCGCGCTGGTGGAGGGGCCCGGTTTCCTGCCGCACCTGTCCGGCCTGGACAACCTCAGGGCGTACTGGCGGGCCACCGGACGCCCGGCGGAGGACGCGCACTTCGATGCCGCCCTGGAGATCGCCGGCCTGGGCGACTCGGTGCACCGGAAGATCAAGAACTACAGCCACGGGATGCGCCAGCGGCTGGCCATCGCCCAGGCCATGCTCGGCCTGCCGGAGCTGCTGGTGCTGGACGAGCCGACCGACGGCCTCGACCCGCCACAGATCGCCGAGATGCGCCGGGTGCTCCAGCGGTACGCCACCGACGGCCGGGCGGTGCTGGTCTCCAGCCACCTGCTGGCCGAGGTGGAGCAGACCTGCACGCATGCGGTGGTGGTGAACAAGGGCCGGATCGTGGCGTCCGGGCCGGTGGAGGAGATCGTCGGCGAGTCGCCGAGTGTCCTCTTCGACGTCACCGACCCGGTGGCGGCGCGGGCCGTGCTGGACCGGCTGCACGGGGTGCGGGTGCTGCCGGAGAGCGACGGTCAGCTGGTGGTCGACACCAACGGCACGGCCCGCAGCGACGTGGTGGCCGAGCTGGTGCGCGCCGGCATCGGGGTGGACCGGGTGGTGCCCCGTCGGCGCCTGGAGGACGCGTTCCTCGCCCTGGTGGGCGAGAACTCTCGGGGAAGCGGTGACCGGTGATGGCTGGATCTTCCGTCGAGGCGCCGGTGGGCGTCACCGACCCGGCCGGTGCGGCCCGGGGCTACCGGCCGTCGGCGACGATGCCGTTCGGCGCGGAGTTCCGCCGGCAGGCGTCCCGGCGGCGCACCCAACTGGCGCTCGGGTTCATGGTGCTGCTGCCGCTGATCATCCTGGTCGCCTTCCAGTTCAACTCCGGCGGCGACGACGACAACGGCAACAACGAGTTCGCCAGCCTGGTCGACCTGGCCACCTCCGGCGGGCTGAACTTCACCCTGTTCTCCATCTTCGTGTCGGCGTCGTTCCTGCTGGTGGTCGTGGTCGCGCTGTTCTGCGGCGACACGGTGGCCAGTGAGGCGAGCTGGGGCAGCCTGCGCTACCTGCTGGCGATCCCGGTGCCCCGGGCCCGGCTGCTCACCGTCAAGCTGGTGGTCGCGCTCGCGTACTCGGGGCTGGCCCTGCTCCTGCTGGCCGGCACCGCGCTGGCAGCGGGCACCCTGCGCTACGGCTGGTCGCCGCTGCGCAGCACGGTCGCCGCCGAGTTGGAGCCGGGCGAGGGGCTGCTCCGGCTGCTGGCCGTGCTGGGCTACCTGGCGGTCGTCCTGCTGGCGGTGGCCGGGCTGGCGTTCCTGCTGTCGGTGATCACGGACGCCGCGCTGGGTGCGGTGGGCGGCGCGGTGCTGCTCTGGATCCTCTCCAGCATCCTGGACCAGATCACCGCCCTCGGCGCGCTGCGCGACTTCCTGCCCACCCACTTCAGCACCGCCTGGCTGGGGCTGCTCTCCACCCCCGTGCAGACCGACGACGTGGTGCGTGGCTGCATCTCGGCCATCAGCTACGCGACGCTGTTCTGGGGGTTGGCGTTCTGGCGGTTCACCCGCAAGGACATCACGTCATAGCCGGCTGTCGGGTGGGCTCACCGACGACGGCACCGCGCTCGGCGCCGGCGGCCGGGCGGGCTGAGCCGGCACCGGTGTGGACGGGTCGGCCTTCTTCCAGGCGCTGACGCCGATCCGGCCGGTATTGCCCACGTCGATCGGCCCGTCCGGGTCGACGTCCTCGGCCGGCTGCCCGGCGGCGGGTGCGACCCGCAGGTACTCCCCGTTGGTGGCCACCACTGTCGAATCGGTGACCAGGTTGCGCCAGAGCACCACGGCGGTGGCCCGTTCACCGGCTTCCAGGGTGACCGGCCGGGGTGGCTGGTCGAAGCCGGAGGTGATCGCCTTCGCTCCGTTGACCACCCGCAGGATGATCGGCTTGCGCTGCTCGTCCAGCACGCGCAGCACCGGGTACCCGTTGAGCTGGTAGGGGCGGTCGCCGCAGTTGACCAGTTCCAGGCCGAGGGCGCGCAGCCCCATCGCGGCGTCCGACCCGGTCGCGCGGATCCGCACGCCGGACTTCGGGCACCCGGCCATCGGGTCGGTGCCCGCCGACGGCGTCGGGCTGGACGCGGCTGTGCGCCCGGGCAGCGGGCTCGTGCCGTCCCCGGCCTGGCCCCGATGGTCGGCGGGAGCGCATGCGCCGAGCAGGAGAGCCGTCCCGACCGCCACGCTGATCCGTCGCCGTACTGCCGTGCCCCGAGAAGTCACCCGCCGATCATTGCCCACGTCGGCGCCCCGCTGCCGTTCGGCACGGCTCCCGGTGCTCCTTCGGAGCTGAATCGTCCGGGACATCGCCCGCCTGGTTACGCGAGATCGTCTGGTGTGTGGATCATGCGAGCACGGTGGCGTGGCGGGTCGGAGCGTCGCTCCGGTCCCTGGCGATGTCGCAGACGATTGAGCTCGACCGCACACGAATGGCCGGGTCAGGCTGGGGTGCGGGGGCTGAGGACGGCGTTCAGCAGGCCGGGGTAGAGCCGGTCCAGTTCGTCGCGGCGGAGCCGGACGTAGCGGCTGGTGCCGGCGGCCCGGGTGCGGGTCAGGCCGGCCTCGCGCAGCACCTTCAGGTGGTGACTGCGGGTCGCCTTGGAGACGCCGAACTCGAAGCTGCCGCAGGGGTACTCGCCGCCTTCGGCGAGTGCCCGCACGATCTGCAGCCGCACGTCGTCGGCGAGTGCGGCCAGCACGGCGGTGACCGGTACGGCGGCCAGGTCGGGTTCGTGCGGCTCCATGTGACCAGTGTAACCCTTGTTCGACAATCGTCGAACATCCTCCTAGGGTCGGTGACGTTGGTTCGACGATACTCGAACATTGGAGCCGCCGATGCGTTCCCGCGCCGCCTCGTACCCGTTGCTCGCCGTGCTCAGCTGGGGAGTGATGTTCCCGATCCTGGCCAGCGCGCTGACCCGGGTCGACCCGCTCAACCTGACCACCGCCCGCTACCTGCTGGCCGCCGTCATCCTGGTCGGCATCCTGCTGCTCCGCGAGGGTGCCGGCGCGCTACGGCTCGGCCGCCGAGCGGTCGAGGTGGCGGTGCTCGGCGTCGTCGGCTTCGCCGGCTT
Source organism: Micromonospora sp. NPDC049301 (assembly GCF_040678715.1). Classification (NCBI taxonomy): domain Bacteria; kingdom Bacillati; phylum Actinomycetota; class Actinomycetes; order Micromonosporales; family Micromonosporaceae; genus Micromonospora; species Micromonospora sp. NPDC049301. Next base: position 288,677 of record NZ_JBFAQO010000008.1, read on the forward strand.
CAACGTCCTCACCAACCTGGCACTCGAGCACGCCGCACCGCAGCAGGTCGCCCTGTTCGTGGCGACCACCCCGGTCATCACCCAGCTGGTCCGCTGGGCCCGCGACGGCGTACGCCCGAAGCCACTCCTGCTGGCCCTCTCCCTGGTGGCGCTGCTCGGTGTCGGCCTGGTGATCACCCACGGGAGCCTGCACGGGCTCGGTCAGTTCGGTCTCGGCGGTCTGATGATGGTCGGTGCCGTGCTCGGCTGGGCCATCTACACCCACGGCGCCAGCCGGTTCGGCGACTGGTCGCCGCTGCGTTACACCACCCTGACCGCGCTCGCCGGCACGGCCGCCATGCTCGCCGCGAGCGTGCTCGCCGACGGCATCGGCTGGCAGCACGCGCCGGCCGCCGCCGACCTCGTGGCGGTCGCCCCGCAGTTGGCGTACGCCGTGATCCTGGGCGCCGTTGTCGCGGTGCTGGCCTGGAACACCGGCGTGCAGCGGCTCGGTGCCGCCAACGCCGCGCTGTTCATGAACCTGGTCCCGGTGACCACCTTCGCGGTGCAGATCGCGCGCGGCTACCGGCCGGCGCCGGTCGAGGTGGTCGGGGCCGCGATCACCATCGCCGCCCTGGTCGCCGCGAACCTCGTCACCCGGGCCCGGACGCGGGTTCCGTCGGTGCCCGGGCCGGGCGCGGTGACGGACCCGGTCGCGGTAGTCGACCCGGCGGCGGTGGCCGCCCGCTGACCCACTCCCTGGGATCCGTGGTGGAGGCGACGTCCGACGTTGCCTAGACTCGACGGCACAACTGCATACCTCATCCAGAGGGGCTGAGGGATACGGCCCGACGACGCCCCGGCAACCACCCCGCGCGCTCACCGCTGAGCGCCCCGCGGGGCAGGTGCCAATTCCGTCCCCGCCGCACCGTGCGATGCGGGGAAAGATGAGAGGACTCGACATGACGTCGACGCTCGCCGCCTCCGGCATCGACACCTCCGCCAGCCCCGCCCGCGCCCTGGTCTGCCGTGCCTGTTCGGCCCGCTACCCGCTCGCCGCACAGCACGCCTGTTACGAGTGTTTCGGCCCGCTGGAGGTGGACTACGACGCCGCGGCCCTGGCCACGGTCACCCGCGAGCAGATCGAGGCCGGCCCGAACAGCATCTGGCGGTACGCCGCGCTGCTGCCCGCCGGTCAGGATCCGGCCACCCGGGTCACCCTCGACCCGGGGCTCACCCCGCTGGTGGCGGCCCCCAACCTCGCCGCCGAGCTGGGCATCACCGCGCCGCTGTGGGTCAAGGACGACAGCGCCAACCCGACCCACTCGTTCAAGGACCGGGTCGTCTCGGTGGCGCTCACCGCCGCCCGGGCGCTCGGCTTCACCCGGTTCGCCTGTGCCTCCACCGGCAACCTGGCCAACTCGGTGGCCGCGCACGCGGCCCGCGCCGGGGTGCCCTCGGTGGTCTTCATCCCCAGTGACCTGGAGCAGGGCAAGGTCATCACCACTGCCGTCTACGGCGGTGAGCTGGTCGCCATCGACGGCTCGTACGACGATGTGAACCGGCTCTGCGGCGAGCTGGTGGAGACCGACGAGTTCGAGGACACGGCGTTCGTCAACGTCAACGTCCGGCCGTACTACGCCGAGGGCTCCAAGACGCTCGGGTACGAGGTGGCCGAGCAGCTCGGCTGGCGGATCCCGGCCCAGGTGGTCATCCCGATGGCCAGCGGCGAGCTGCTCACCAAGATTGACAAGGCGTTCTCCGAGCTGGTCGAGATCGGTCTGGTCGAGGCGCCGGCCGGCGGCTGGAAGGTCTTCGGCGCCCAGTCGGCCGGCTGCAAACCGATCGCCACCGCCCTGCACGCCGACACCGACACGATCACCCCGGTCCGGCCCACCGGCATCGCCAAGTCGCTCAACATCGGCGACCCGGCCGCCGGCCTCTACGCGCTGGAGGCGGTCCGCCGCACCGACGGCTGGATGGAGTACGCCGACGACGACGAGATCCGCGCCGGCATCCGACTGCTGGCACGGACCACCGGGGTCTTCGCCGAGACCGCGGGCGGCGTCACCGTGGCGGTGCTGCGCAAGCTGGTCGAGTCCGGCCGGCTCGACCCCACGGCGGAAACCGTCGTGTTCAACACGGGCGAGGGCCTGAAGACCATCGACGCGGTAGCCAACCAGGTCGGCCCGACCCACCACATCAAGCCCTCCCTCCGAGCAGCCCGAGACGCAGGCCTCCTGGCCTGACCCCCCGGGGCTCCCCTCCCGTTGATCATGAAGTTAGCGGCGCGACACGCCGGTGTCGGCGTCGCTAACTTCATGATCAACCCCGCCGGGTGCCGCCGGAGCCGGCGCGGGATGGGTCGGGTGGGGGAGGGGGGATCGCCCGGATGGGGGATCGGGCCGATCCGCCGGGTAACTGGCTTTTAGCAGTGAGTGTGGAAAACCCGCCGCTCTGGACTTGACGGCAGGAACCGGACGGCGCAAGATGCTCCGTGCGGGAGGGCATTTCGCCGGAGACTTTTGAAGTTCTTGCGACCCAGCGCCGGAGGCGTTGTGCGAGTGTCCCTCCCGACCACGTCCGATCGGGCCAGCGACAAATTCGCTGGCCCGATCGCTTTTCCGGGGTGCACGCTCGGCGGCATGAGCATCAGCATCGCGTCGTTCGACGGCGCCGACCTGGCCGCGGTCGACGAGGCGTACCGAATCGGGGCGGCGGCCAACGACGCCGACCTGCCGGACTTCCCGCCCTTCTGCCGGCGGCGCTTCGACGCGTTCTTCCACACGCCGATGCCCGGCACCGCCACGCTCTGGGCGCTGGCCCGGCTGGACGGCGTGCCGGCCGGCTACCTCCAGCTCGACCTGCCGCAGCTGGACAACACCGACAACGCCACCGTCGAGCTGGTGGTGCATCCCGAGCTGCGGCGGCGCGGCGTCGGCCGGGCACTGCACGAGTACGGGGTGCGCCTGCTGCGCGAGCACGGACGCAAGCGGGTGGTCGCGATGACCGTCTCGGCGCTGCCCGACGGGGCGGCCCGATCGGGCGCGGGCGACGCGTTCGCCGCCGCGACGGGGGCTCAGGCGGCGCTGGCCGAGGTGCGTCGCCGGCTGGAGGTCGGCGCCATCGACCGGACGGCGCTGCGGGCGGCGCTGGCCGAGGCCCACGCCCTCGCCGAGGGTTACCGGTCGGTCTGCTGGCAGGGGGCGACCCCGCAGGAGTACGTGGCCGACGTCGCCTACCTGGACGGCCGGCTGCTCATGGACGCCCCCATGGGAGACGTGCAGTGGGAACCGGAGCAGGTGGACGCCGAGCGGGTCCGGGGCACCGAGCGGGCGTTGGACGCCCGGGGCCGGCGGCGCTACCACCTCGGCGTGCGGCACGAGGAGTCCGGCCGGCTGGTCGCCTGGACCCTGCTGGACGTGGGCGCGTCCGCCGACTGGCACGCGTTCCAGCAGATCACCATCGTCGACCCGGCCCACCGTGGGCGCCGGCTCGGTCTGCTCGCCAAGATCGAAAACCTGCACCACCTGCTCACCCACGAGCAGGCGGTACGCGTCATCGACACCTTCAACGCGGCCAGCAACAGCTACATGGTGGCGATCAACGAGCGGCTCGGCTTCCGCCCCGTGGACTCCTGGAACAACTGGCAGCTCACCCTCTGACCCGGCCTGCCGCGCTGTCGGGCATTGGCGCTTCTGCTCCCGGACACGGCTGCGGCATGATGGCGGGCATGACGGAGACCCCGCATCCCCTGTACGACAGGCACGCCGACACCCTCAACCGTGCGCTGACCGCGATCACGGAGCGGGGCTACTGGTCCGCCTATCCCGAGTCCCCCAGCCCCCGCGTGTACGGCGAGACCGCCGCCGCCGACGGTAAGGCCGCCTTCGAGGCGTACCTGGGCGGCGACTTCCCGCTCGACCAGCCGGGCACCGGCGACCGGGTCGCCACCGAGGCGAGCCCGTTCGGGGTGGAGCTGGCGGTGCGCTACCCGCACGCCGGCGCCGACGAGCTGGTCACCGCCGCCTCCGCCGCGCTGCCGGCGTGGCGCGACGCCGGCCCGCAGGCCCGGGTGGGCGTCTGCCTGGAGATCCTCGACCGGCTGCACAAGCACATCTTCGAGCTGGCCAACGCTGTGCAGTTCACCAGCGGGCAGGCGTTCGTGATGGCCTTCCAGGCCGGCGGCGCGCACGCGCTGGACCGGGCGCTGGAGGCGCTGGCGTACGCGTACGCCGAGATGACCCGGCACCCGGGGACGGCCGGCTGGGAGAAGGCCGCCGGCAAGGGCGACCCCCTGCGGATGACCAAGACGTTCCACGTGGTGCCGCGCGGTGTGGGGCTCGTGATCGGCTGCAACACCTTCCCGACGTGGAACTCGTACCCGGGGCTGTTCGCCTCGCTGGTCACCGGCAACCCGGTGATCGTCAAGCCGCACCCGCGCGCGGTGCTGCCGCTGGCCATCACCGTGAAGTACGCCCGGGAGGTGCTCGCCGAGGCGGGCTTCGACCCGAACCTGATCATGCTGGCGGCCGAGGCGCCCGGCGAGAAGCTCGCCAGCGACCTGGCCCTGCACCGCTCCGTGAAGATCGTCGACTTCACCGGCTCCACCGAGTACGGCGACTGGCTGGAGACGCACGCCCGGCAGGCGGCGGTCTACACCGAGAAGGCCGGGCTGAACACGGTGGTGATCGACTCCACCGACGACTTCGCCGGCATGTGCCGCAACCTCGGCTTCACGTTGACGCTGTACAGCGGCCAGATGTGCACCACCTCCCAGAACATCCTCATCCCGGCCGGTGGCATCGAGACCGACCAGGGGCACAAGAGCTTCGACGAGGTGGCCGGCGGGATCGCGGCGGCGGTCGGCAAGCTGACCGCCGACCCGGCCCGGGGCGTGGAGCTGACCGGCGCCATCGTCAACGACGGGGTGCTGGAGCGGCTGGCCGAGGTGACCAAGGTCGGCGAGCCGGTGCTGGAGTCCCGGGCCGTGGCGCACCCGTCGTACGCCGACGCGGTGGTGCGTACGCCGACGATCGTGAAGCTGGGCGCGCACGACGCGGAGACCTACGGCCGGGAGTGGTTCGGCCCGATCTCGTTCGCCATCGCCACCGAGTCAACGGCGCACAGCCTGGAGCTGCTGCGCCGGACGGTCGGCGAGAAGGGTGCCCTCACCGCGGGTGTCTACTCCACCGACGAGACGGTGCTGGACGCGACCGAGGCGGTGGCCGTCGAGGTCGGGGTGCACCTGTCCTGCAACCTGACCGGCGGGGTCTTCGTGAACCAGTCGGCGGCGTTCTCGGACTTCCACGGCAGCGGCGCCAACGCGGCGGCCAACTCGGCGCTGACCGACGGGGCGTACGTGGCCAACCGGTTCCGGATCGTGCAGTCGCGGCGGCACGTCTGATCCTTGGTCGCGGTTAGGGGTTTCCGGGGCAGCCCGCCCCACTCCGGGCGGTCAGGCTTGATCCCTGCGCGGGTCGGGCTGCCCCGGAAACCCGCCGTGGGCACGGTGGTCGTCCACGTGTCCGGCCCGGAGCCCTGCCGCACCACCCCATGATCGTGCTCGATCCAGGATGTAGGGGCCTCCCGCTGGTGGGTTACCACTAGATCCTGGTTGCAGCACGATCATGGCCACCGGCGCGGCGCGGCCATGACCGGCGCGGCGGGTCGGCGCGGTCGTTCTTCTGTTTCAGGCTGGTCTGCGCATCTGGAGTTCGGTCAGGGCCGGGATGGTGGGGTGGGGGACGCGCACGCCGGTGTCGACGAAGCCCAGTCGCTGGTAGGCCCGGTAGGCGCGGTCGTTGCCGACCACCACCTCCAGGAGGAGTTCCGGGCGGCCGCAGGCCCGCGACCAGGCGGCCACCTCGTCGATCAGCTCGCCGAGCAACCCGCTGCCCCGCCAGGCCGGCGTGACGTAGACGGCGTAGATCACGGTCAGCCCGGCCTCGCGCGGCGCGACCGTGCCGCCGGCGTGCCCGACGAACCGCCCGCCGGGATCCGCCACGAACTGGGCGGTCTCCGCACCACGCGAGGTGTACGCCACCCGGGCGGCGTACTCGGCGTGCGGCCGGGCGGCGGCGTCGGCGATCGTCTCCAGGAAGGCCAGCGGGGCGTCGGCCAGCATCTCCAGCCGAAGTGCCCGCATCCGGGCCGCGTCCGCGGGGCGTACCCGCCGGATCGGGACACGCGGCGTCGGTGCCCCGGTGTCGTCGCGCCGCTCGGGCGCGCCGGCGCTGCCGTGAGCCCGGCCGGGCGCGCTCGTCATGCGGCATGCCTATCACAGCGACGGATGGCGATGCCGCCGTACCCGTCACGGCTCCGGAATATGCCCGATTTGTGGTCGTGCGTGGCCGTCACTCCTCGTGTAGCGTGCGATTTCGGTCACCCGTTTCAGCGGCCGTCATCGATCGCCGGAGCGGTGGCCCGAAGGCGTCGGCCGTGCCGTGCGCCGGGGCAGGCGACGCCGCACAGAGTGAGGAAGTGCACCGTGGCACAGGGCACCGTCAAGTGGTTCAACTCGGAAAAGGGCTACGGCTTCATCGCCGTCGACGGCGGGCAGGACGTGTTCGTCCACTTCTCGGCGATCGAGATGGACGGCTACAAGGCGCTCGACGACGGTCAGCGGGTGGAGTTCGAGATCGCCCAGGGCCAGAAGGGTCCGCAGGCGGAGCGGGTGCGCGTCATCGCCTGAGTGGGCCGCCGGTAAGGCCCTGAGGGGCCGGGGCTGCGCCACACGATCGGACCCTGGAAGATCGTGAACCATTCCAGCCGTCGCTGAGGAGGGTTCATGTCCGACCAGCCGCCCCCGGCCGCCCCACCCCCGGGTCAGCCCGACCCGTCCGGTCCGCACTCGGGCGGCGTCAACCCGTCCGGCCCGCACCCGGCCGAGCCCGGTCCGCCTCCCGCTGGTGACCCGACCGCGCCGTCCCCCTGGGGCCCGCCGCCGGCCACCTCGCCGGGCTGGGACCCGACCGTGTCCACGGCCGGAGGCCCTCCGCCGGGCACGCCACCCCCCGGCTGGGACCCGAGCGTGCCGCCCTCGTGGGGGCCGCCACCGGGCCCGCCCCCGCAGGGGTGGGTGTTCCCGCCCACCGGCGGCTACCCGGTCGGTGCCGGTCCGTACGGTGGGCAGCTCTGGTACCCGGGGCCGCCGAGCACCGGGTGGTACCCGCCCGGGGTCGATCCGGCCGATCGGCTGGTCACCCTGCCCGGCGCCGGGCTGAGTGGCTGGTTCGAGCGGTGCGTGGGCGCGGTCCGGCGCGGCTGGAGACTGCTGCTGCCCATCCTCCTGCTCACCCAGGTGCTGCCGGCGGCGGTGCTGTCGGTGCTCTCGCTCGGGCTGGACCCGACCGCGAAGTGGGAGACGACCGCCGTCGGGGAGTCGGCCGCGCTGCCGGACACGTTCCTCACCGACCTGGCCACCGTGTTCCTGGTGCTGATCGGCGGCAGTCTGCTGATCGGGTTGGTGCAGGCCGTGGGCTGGGCCGCCGGCACCTGGGTGATCACCCGCCAGGCGGTCGGTGAGTCGGTCAGCCTGGGTCCGGCGCTGCGCTACGGCCTGCGTCGCGCGCTCGGGCTCTGGGGCTGGACGCTGCTGACCGGCGTGATCATCGGCCTGGGCGTCTGCTTCTGCGTCCTGCCCGGCATCTACCTCGCCTTCGCGCTCAGCATGGTCGGGCCGGTCTACCTCTTCGAGCGGGAGAACCCGATCGGCCGGTCGTTCCGGATGTTCCACGACCGGCTGGGGCTGTTGCTCGGTCGGGTGGCGCTGGTGGCGGCCGCGGTGATCGTCGGCACCCTGGTCGCCAGCGTGCTGGAGGGGGTCGGCAGCGCCCCGTTCGGGGTCGACCCGCTGGCCTCCCCGGGTTCCGCGATCGGCGTGGTGCTGGTGATCGCCGTCAGCGCGGTGCTGGCCCTCCCCGCCCACCTCGCGCAACTGGTGGGGCTGCTGGTGACGTACGCCGAGCAGCGTGCCCATGAGAGGCCGGTGAACGCTGCCGGACTGGCTGCGGAACTCGGCTGACCGAGGCGGTCGTGCTTGCACTCGGCAGGGGAGAGTGCTAAACAAGTCATTGGCACTCGCATACCGTGAGTGCCAATGGTCGGGACGGTGGGGCCAGGGTCGCGCCGGCGCGGAGACGCCGGGGTGACACATGGCCGGTCGTCGCGGGCTATCCGGCCCGGCCGAAGGACGTCGTCGTCGCCAGGTGGCGACGTCCCAAGGTGCGTACACCAGGCGGCCCATCCGGGGCACATCTCGGGTGGCCCGTGAGTGTCCAGGAGGACAACGCCGTATGGCCAAGATGATCGCGTTCGACGAAGAGGCGCGCCGCGGCCTCGAGCGGGGCATGAACCAGCTCGCCGACGCCGTAAAGGTGACCCTCGGCCCGAAGGGCCGCAACGTCGTGCTCGAGAAGAAGTGGGGTGCCCCCACCATCACCAACGATGGTGTGAGCATCGCCAAGGAGATCGAGCTCGAGGACCCGTACGAGAAGATCGGCGCTGAGCTGGTCAAGGAGGTCGCCAAGAAGACCGACGACGTTGCCGGTGACGGCACGACGACGGCGACCGTCCTGGCCCAGGCCCTGGTTCGCGAGGGCCTGCGCAACGTGGCCGCTGGCGCCAACCCGATGGCCCTGAAGCGGGGCATCGAGGCCGCGGTCGCGAGCGTCTCGGAGGAGCTGTCCAAGCTCGCCAAGGACGTCGAGACCAAGGAGCAGATCGCCTCCACCGCCTCCATCTCCGCTGGCGACAGCACCGTCGGCGAGATCATCGCCGAGGCGATGGACAAGGTCGGCAAGGAAGGCGTCATCACCGTCGAGGAGAGCAACACCTTCGGGCTGGAGCTGGAGCTCACCGAGGGTATGCGCTTCGACAAGGGCTACATCTCGGCCTACTTCATGACCGACCCGGAGCGCATGGAGGCCGTCTTCGACGACCCCTACCTCCTGATCGTCAACAGCAAGATCTCGTCGGTCAAGGACCTGCTCCCGATCCTGGAGAAGGTCATGCAGTCGGGCAAGTCGCTGCTGATCATCGCCGAGGACATCGAGGGCGAGGCTCTGGCCACCCTGGTCGTCAACAAGGTGCGGGGCACCTTCAAGTCGGTCGCCGTCAAGGCGCCGGGCTTCGGTGACCGCCGCAAGGCCATGCTCGCCGACATCGCCATCCTCACCGGTGGCCAGGTCATCAGCGAGGAGGTCGGCCTCAAGCTGGACGCCGTCGGCGTCGACATGCTGGGCCGCGCCCGCAAGGTCGTGGTGACCAAGGACGAGACCACCATCGTCGACGGTGCCGGCGACGCCGAGCAGATCCAGGGCCGGGTCAACCAGATCCGGGCCGAGATCGACAAGAGCGACTCCGACTACGACCGGGAGAAGCTGCAGGAGCGGCTGGCCAAGCTGGCCGGCGGCGTCGCGGTCATCAAGGTCGGCGCGGCCACCGAGGTCGAGCTCAAGGAGCGCAAGCACCGCATCGAGGACGCCGTTCGCAACGCGAAGGCTGCCGTCGAGGAGGGCATCGTCCCGGGTGGTGGCGTCGCGCTGGTGCAGGCCGGCAAGACCGCCTTCGACAAGCTGGACCTGGTCGGCGACGAGGCGACCGGTGCCAACATCGTCAAGGTCGCGCTGGACGCCCCGCTGCGGCAGATCGCCGTCAACGCCGGCCTCGAGGGCGGCGTCGTGGTGGAGAAGGTCCGTAACCTCGAAGCGGGTCACGGCCTCAACGCCGCCAACGGCGAGTACGTCGACCTGCTGGCCGCGGGCATCATCGACCCGGCCAAGGTGACCCGGTCGGCGCTGCAGAACGCCGCTTCCATCGCGGCGCTCTTCCTCACCACCGAGGCCGTCGTCGCGGACAAGCCGGAGAAGACCCCGGCTGCCCCGGCTGGCCCGGGTGGCGGGGACATGGACTTCTGAGTCCAGTTCCGACACGTGACGGGGCGGGCCGCTGACGCGGTCCGCCCCGTTCGTCGTCAGGTGGGTAGCGGACGCTGGTTGCGCCGCTTCTGCGCCCGGTCGTACGGCGGGGGCAGTTGGATCGGAGCGTCCACCATCTCCTGCGGCTCGTCGAGCGCCGGCTCGCCGTTGGTGGTCATTTCGGCCAGCTGCTCGGCGTCGCCGTAGTCGAGCCGGTCGAACGGCAGTTGGCCGGGGAGTTCGCCGACCGGTTTCCAGGTGACCTGCGGGCCGTCCTCGGTCTGGTCGTCATCCGTGGTCATGGCTGCCTCCTCTACCGAAACGGTAGGGGGCGTCGATGCCTGACGCGGGCGAATGGCATTATCTGGGTCTATATCCTGTTCGCCCTAATTTGGTGTCGAGCGTCCGCCGATAGAGGAAGAAGACCCGCTCGATCCGGGCGCCGGCGCTGCCGGAGTAGAACGGCACCGGCCCCACCCAGCCGATCTCCGCCCGGTCCAGCCCCGCTTCCCGCTGGTCGCGCAGGCAGCGCCGCAGCAGCACCCCGCCGATGCCCGAGCCCTCGGCGGCCGGCGCGGTGCCCATCGGCCCGAACCAGCTCGGCCGGGACGACCCGTAGGCGGCGAAGCCGAGCACCTCACCGGCCCGCTCCGCCAGGTGGCAACCGGCCCCCTCACGACCCACCGACCCGGCCAACTCGCCGTCCCAGGAGCCACCGAAGGTGGACCGGGCGAACTCCGTCAGCGCGGGCAGGTCCGTCGGCTCCGCCCGGCGTACCGTGATTCCCGCCCCGGCGAGCCGCCGCTCCGCCGCCTCCGTCGACCGCAACGCCGGCGACCCGTCGTACGACAGGTCGGCGGTCATGTTCCACGCGGTCCGGTCCTGCCGGTAGCCGAGCGCCAGGGCGGCGCAGACCGCCGGCGTGTAGCGCACGTCGATGCCCGGCCAGGCGTAGTACGGCGGGTTCCCCGCCAGCAGCACCTCGGTCACCCCGCGCTCGGCGAGCACCCGTTCGGCCCGCTCCAGCAGTGCCCGGCCGACACCCCGTCGACGCTGCTCGGGGAGCACCGCGACCAGGTCCACGTGCCCGAGAGCCGGGTCGGCCTGCGACACCGAACAGAGCAGCACCCCGATCAGGTCCGCCCCCCGGTACGCGCCCAGCCCGACCACCGGACGGTCGGCCGCGGCCCGGGGCCAGAGCACGTCCACGATGGGCGCTGCCTCTGCGGCGTCCTCGGGCAGGTCGAGCGCCTGCGCACAGAGCCGCACCACGGCGGGGGCCAGGTCAGAGGTCAGCTCGGTGACGGTGATCTCGGCGTCCATGGTCGCCGACCCTAGATCACCGGGTGTCGGTTCGTGCTCCCGCCCTTGCCTACCGCCGAGCGGCCTGGACGGCGGCGTACGCGTCGACCTGGCCGGCGCCCGTGACGTTGGCCGGGCCGCCGCAGGCGTCGCTCCGATTGCTGGACCGGTAGGTCGCCACGGCCGGCGTCGCGGTGTCCCGCAGGATCTGCCGGGTCCGGGGCAGGTCGCCGACCAGCGCCGGGTTCGCCGACCACATCAGCGCGACCACCCCGGCCACCTGCGGCGTCGCCATCGAGGTGCCGTCCAGCGCGGCGTACCCGCCGCCCGGCATGGCCGACACCACGCCCACGCCCGGCGCCAGCACGTCCGGTTTGTTCGGGCTGCCCGGCACCGGGCCGCGCGAGGAGAACTCCGCCACCCGCCGCTGCGCGTCCACCGCGCCGACGGTCAGCACGTCCGGATACGGCGCGGGCGGGTCGTCGATCGACGCGCACCACGGGCCCGTGTTGCCGGCGGCGGCCACCACGAAGATCCCGGCGGCGTCCAGCGCGGTGGTGGCCGGCCGCAGCACGTTGCGGTCGCAGCCCTCGATCGGCGGGCACCCCCACGAGTTGGTCAGCACCTGTGGGGCGCGCTCCGGCCGGCCGTCGGTGAACGGGTCCCCGCCGGCGGGGAAGGGCGCCAGCATGAACTGGAGGCAGTCCAGGTAGAGCCCGGGGCTGCCCAGGTTGCGGTCCAGATTGACGCAGCCCACCCACTGCGCGTCCGGCGCCACCCCGATGCCGTTCCGCCCGACCGCGCTGCCCACCGTGTGGGTGCCGTGCCCGCCCTGGTCGGTCGGGGTCCGGGTGCCGTCCCACGGGTCGTACCAGGAGTCGTCCCCGCCCCGGAACCCGGCCCGCAGCGCCGGGTGGGTGCCGTCCACACCCGAGTCCGAGCTGCCCACCACGATGCCCGCGCCGGTCACGCCGAGCTGCGACCAGACCCGGTCGGCGCCGAGTTGGCGGATGTTCCACTCCGGGCCGGTGGGCGCGGCCGCCGTACCCCGGGTCTGCCCGGCCGGGGCCGGCAGTGGCCGCAGCCGTTGGCTGACCAGCACCCGGGCCACCTCGGGACGGCGCGCGAGCCAGGCCCGCACCGCCGGGCCCCCGTCCACCTCGACCGCGTTCACCAGGTAGTACGGCACCGGATCGAGCCGCAGCCGGCCCAGCTCGCGGCGCAGGTCGGCCTGGCTCCGGTCGGCCGTGGTCACGAGCCGCCGGTAGACCTCCGCCGCCCGGGCGTCCCGTCCGGCCCGGCCCGGTGCGCCCGCCGGCAGGCCGGTCAGGTCGGCCTGCTCGCGCAGCACCACGAGCAGCCGTTCGCCGTGCAGGCCGGGTTGACCGGGCCCGAGGTCGACCACGCCCACCGCGACCAGCAGCACCGCCGCGCTGAGCGCCGCGACCCGTCGGTTCGGGGTACGGGCCGACGGCCGGCCGAGCAGCACCGCGTACCCGATGGCGACCAGGACCGCGACGACGAACCCGGCGCCGGCGGCGGCCGCCACCCAGAACGGCACGTCGCGGGTGCCGACCAGCAGCAGGGTGATCTCTTCCGGATCGGTGAAGGCCAGCGGGCCGAGCGTGGCCAGGCCCACCAGCCAGCCGGTCGCGGCCCGCCCGGCGTGCACGGCGTCGGTCGTCCGGTCGGGCGTGTCCGTCACGCCGGCGGCCGGACGCCAGGCCGCGGCCCACAGGGCGGCCAGCGCGAAACCAGCCGGTGGCAGGGTCAGCAGCGCGGGTAACTGCGCACCGGACTGGCCGGCACCGGCGGAGAGCAGCAGCAGCGCCACCCCGGCGACCAGGCCGCCGACCAGCACCAACCGGGCCGGCCGGGGCGGCTCGCCGACCGCGAACCGGGACCAGAAGGTGGCATCCAGCAGCGTCGCGGCGAGCGCACCGAGCGCCGCCGCCGCCAGCACGGCGAGCGTGGTCTCCAGCAGCCCGCCGAGCGCGCCCAGCCAGGCCCAGGGCAGCAGCAGCGCCAGCCCGGCGGCGATCGCGAGCAGCGGCACCGGGCGCGTCGTCGCGCGGACCGCCGAGCCGGCCGGCCCGGTGGACACCGACCGGCGTGCCCACCAGCGCAGGACGAACGCGGTGAGCGCCGCCGTGCCGGCCAGCGCGGCGAGGTACGCCTCGTGGTGCACCGGCGGCACGATCCGCAGCAGCGTGAGCGCCCCGAGCGCGAGCACGGCAGCCAGCCAGGCCCGCCCGGTGGCCCGGACCGCGGCCGACCGGGGCAGCATGGCCAGCAGCAGCGCCGGCGTGCCCACCAGGACGACGGTGACCAGGCCCAGCAGCGGCCAGAGCCAGCCCAGCCGGTCCCGCCCGAAGCCCAGCAGCACCTGGTCGGTGAGCCAGCCACCCGCCTGGGTGCCCACGGTCACGGCCACCGTCCAGCCACCGGCCAGCACGGCCGCGACCACCGGCCACGGGTTGGACCGGCCCGGCGGTGACGGCTGGTAGGGCGGTGGTTGACCAGCGGGTGACGGGAAGCCGACCTGCATGACTCGCACAGTACGGGTCGGGCGGCACATGTCGACACGTCGGCCACGGCGGTTACGGTGGACAGGTGCGAGACCCCAACATCTCCCGCTCCGTCGCCGGGCAGCTCTCACCGGTGCGCCGGGCCGCCGACCTGCGCCGACTCCGCGCTGAGCGCTTCGACGTGCTGGTCATCGGGGGTGGGGTGACCGGTGCCGGCGCCGCCCTGGACGCGGCGTCCCGGGGTCTCAAGGTGGCACTGGTCGAGGCGCGTGACCTCGCCGCGGGCACCTCCAGCCGGTCCAGCAAGCTGATCCACGGTGGCCTGCGCTACCTGGAGCAGCTGGAGTTCCATCTGGTCCACGAGGCGCTCACCGAGCGCGGCCTGCTGGCCACCCGCCTCGCGCCGCACCTGGTCCGCCCGGTGCCGTTCCTGGTGCCGCTGCCGGCCGGCACGGGCCTGCGGGGTCTGCCCGCCCGGATCTTCCGCCGTTCCTACTACGGCGCCGGCGTGGCCACCTACGACGCCTTCGCCGGGGTCTTCGGCGGTGGCCGGGGCATGCCGCTGCACCGGCACCTGACCCGCGAGGGCGCCCGGCGGATCTTCCCGAGCCTGCGCGCCGACGCGCTGGCCGGAGCGATCCGCTACTACGACGGGCAGGTCGACGACGCCCGGCTGGTGGTCACCCTGGCCCGCACCGCGGCCAGCCTCGGTGCCACGGTGGTGAGCAGCGCCCGCGCGGTCGGCCTGATCCGGCAGGCGCGCGAGGTCACCGGCGTCCGCGTCCGGGACCTGGAGGCGCCGGCCGGCTCTCCGGACGCCGAGTTCGAGGTGCAGGCCCGCACCGTCATCGCCGCCACGGGCGTGTGGAGCGACGACATGTCCCGGATGCTCAACGACGTGGGCCTGCGACCGGGGATCCGGGTGCGCGCCTCCAAGGGGGTGCACCTGGTGGTGCCCCGCTCGGCGATCACCGGTGAGACCGGGCTCATCCTGCGCACGGCGACCTCGGTGCTCTTCGTCATCCCCTGGGGCGGGCACTGGATCATCGGCACCACCGACACCGACTGGCGACTCGACCGGTCCCACCCGGCGGCCTCGGCCAGCGACATCGACTACCTGTTGCAGCAGGTCAACGCCGTGCTGGACCGGCCGCTGACCACCGCCGACATCGAGGGCGTCTACGCCGGGCTGCGGCCGCTGCTGGCCGGTGAGGCCGACTCCACCTCGAAGCTCTCCCGCGAGCACGCGGTCTTCGAGCCGATGCTCGGGCTGCTGCTGGTCGCCGGTGGCAAGTACACGACGTACCGGGTCATGGCCTCCGACGTGGTGGACCGGGCCGCCCGCCGGCTGGGCGGCGCCCGCCCGTCGCGTACCGCCGACCTGCCGCTGCTCGGCGCGGACGGGTACCCGGCCATGTGGCGGGACCGGGCCGACCTGGCCCGGCGGCACGGCGTACCGGTGGGCGTGCTGGAGCACCTGCTGGAGAGGTACGGCACCCTCACCCTGGATCTGCTCGCGCTGATCGAGGCCGACCCGCTGCTCGCCTCCCCGCTCGCCGGCGCCCCGGAGTACCTGGCCGCGGAGGTCGCCTACGCCGCACGCGCCGAGGGCGCGCTGCACCTGGAGGACGTGCTGACCCGGCGGACCCGGATCTCCTTCGAGACGAGCCACCGGGGGCTGGAGTCGGCGGAGCACGCCGCCGAGCTGATGGGCGCGGTGCTCGGCTGGGACGCGGCGACCCGGGCCCGCGAGGTCGAGCACTACCGCGCCCGGGTGGAGGCGGAACGGCAGTCTCAGCTGATGCCCGACGACGCGGCGGCGGACGCGGCCCGGCTGGGCGCCCCGGATGTACGGGGCTACGCGGCCGATCGGGGAGACGACGATCAGGCGGAGCTGCGTCCGTCCGCTCGGTGACGAAAAGAAACGTTACCGAAGGGTAACCATCGATACCGGCCCGGTTGGTGGTTTCGGCTGCTATCTACGGTGGGGTAGGTTTCCGCGCGTGCTTTCCCGCGCGCGCACCCGCCTGCTCATTCCGCTTCTCGCCACGACGCTCGCCGCCGCCCTCACCGGATGCTCGCTGTTCGACGGCGACACCCGGAACCCACCGGCGGCACAACCGCAGGTCGGTGCGGCAGCCGGCGGGCCGGCCCCCGAGATCCCGACGACCGTCGCCGCGGGTCAGGTCAGCCTCCTGCAGCGGCTCGGCGCCGACGGCCCGCTACGCACGCTGAGCGTCGAGCGGGACGGCACCTGGCAGTGCCTCGACTGCGCCGGCGACGGGGTCACCTCCCGGGGCACGCTCGCCCCGGAGCAGACCGAACGGCTCCAGGTGCTGCTCGCCGACCCGAGACTGCCCGGGGAGACCGATCAGGTCCGGCAGTACCGCGTCACCTGCATCGACGCGCTGACCTCCAGCCTGCTCACCTCCGCCGGGCTGATCACCTCGCAGGACTGCCCGGGCGAGGAGCGCCCGCCGGTCGCCGGGGAGATCCTGCTGCTGCTCACCCAGGCGACCCCGGCCGAGGTCGTCGGCTGATCCCCGCACGGGGCGCCCGGTCCCCGGTCAGAGCACCTTGCCGGGGTTGAGCAGGCCGGCCGGGTCCAGCGCCGACTTGATCGCCTGGTGCACCCGGACCCCGACCGGGCCGATCTCCCGAGCCAACCAGTCGCGTTTGAGCAACCCCACCCCGTGCTCGCCGGTGCAGGTGCCACCCAGGTCCAGGCCGAGCCGCATGATTTCGTCGAAGGCCCGCCGACCCCGCTCCACGCTCGCCGGGTCGGCCCGGTCGACCACGATGTTCGGGTGCATGTTGCCGTCCCCGGCGTGCCCCACCACGCCGATCGGCACGTCGCAGTCCGCCGCGATCCGGGCCACGCCGTCCAGCAGCGCGGCGAGCGAACCGCGCGGCACCGCCACGTCGTCGATCACCAGACCGCCGTTGCCGCCCGGGTACGCGTCGGCGGCGAACTTCTCCATGGCCGGGTGGGCGAGCCGCCGGGCCTGCAACAGCGCCGCCGCCTCCACCGCGTCGGTGGCCGCGTAGACCTCGTCGGCGCCGGCCGCCTCGCACACCTCGGCCAGGCCGGCCAGGTCGTCGGCGGCCCGGCTGCCGGTGTCCGCGGCGGCCAGCAGCAGGGCCTGCGCGTCCGTCCGCAGCCCCATCGGCTGGTACGCCTCGATCGCCCGCAGGTGCGTCTGGTCGAGCAGCTCCAGCAGGCTGGGGGTGAGCCCCCGGGCGGCGATCTCGGCCACCGCCGTGCCGGCCGCCGCGGTGGACGGGAAGACCGCCACCAGGGTCAGCGAGTCGGCCGGGGCGGGCCGAAGCGCCACGGTCACCTCGGTGATCACGCCGAGGGTGCCCTCCGAGCCGACGAAGAGCCGGGTCAGGTCGTAGCCGGCCACTCCCTTGGCGGTACGCCGGCCGGTGCGCAGCACCTCGCCGGAGGCGAGCACCACCTCCAGGCCGAGCACGTACTCGGTGGTGACGCCGTACTTGACGCAGCACATGCCCCCGGCGTTGGTGGCCACGTTGCCGCCGATGGTGGACGACTCCCAGGAGCCGGGGTCCGGCGGATACCACAGCCCCTGCTTGGCGACCGCCGCGGCCAGCGTCGCGTTGACCACCCCGGGCTGGACCACCGCGATCCGGCTCACCGGGTCGATCTCCCGGATCTCGTCCATCGCGACGGTGCTCAACACCACCGCGCCGTCCACCGCGTTCGCCGCGCCGGCCAGCCCGGTCCGCGCGCCCTGCGGCACCACCGGTACGCCGTGCCGCGCCGCCGCCCGCACCACCGCCACCACCTGCTCGGTGCTGCGCGGGCGGGTCACCACGAGCGGGGTGCCGGCGGCGCACAGGTCGGCCTCGTCCCGCTCGTGCATGCGCAGCAGGTCCGGGTCGGTGAGCACGGCGTTCTCGCCCAGCGCGGCGCGTAGGTCGTCGATGAGTGGAGTGGGGGCCATGCAGCTGAGGCTAGGTCGCCGGCCGCCGATCATCAACATGATCGACTGGGCGGGCTAGCTTGGGCGCCATGCTCTACCTGGACCGGCCTGCCTGGCCGTGGCGCGGTCGGCTCTGGTCGCATCTGATCAGCGACGTCTCGTATGCCGAGCTGCACGCCTTCGCCGAGGCGCTCGGCGCGCCCCGGCGCGGTTTCGACCGGGACCACTACGACATCCCGGCCGACCGGTTCGCGGCGGCGGTGTGGCTCGGGGCCCGGGTGGTGCCGAGCCGCGAGCTGGTCCGGTTGCTCCGCGACGCCGGCCTGCGCCGCCCGAAGCACCTCGTCAGTCCGAGTCGGCCGGGGGACCGCTGAGCGTGGCCAGCTCGCGGCGCAGGTTGGCCCGGGCCGGCTGCTCCCACCGGCTCGCCAGCGGCGGCAGCCGGAACAGCGCGGGCAGCGCCAGCAGGCCGGTGAGCACCGCGGCCCGCCCGGCCCGGAAGGCCGGCTCCGGCACGTGCGCGTACTCCCGCCGGACGGCACCCGCGTAGCGGTCGTACGCGGCCGGCGGCGCGGCCAGCACCGCCAGGTCCGCGTCGCAGAGCAGGGCGCCGTCCGGATCGCCCGGCGCCACCGCGTGCCCGGCGGTGAGCAGCACCAGCCGCCGCACCTCGGCCACCGCGGGCGCCGGCACGCCGAGCCCGGTGAGCACGCTCCCGGCCAGCGTGGCACTGTCGCGTTCGTTGGCGTCGCCCGCCGCCCGCGGGTCGTACACCGCGTCGTGGCACCAGGCCGCCAGCCGGACCAGGTCGGCCCGGTCGGCCAGCCCGGCGTGCCGGTCCACCACGTCGAGCACGGCGGTCAGGTGGGCCACCGTGTGGTAGTGCCGGTGCGGCTCCCGCCAGCGGGCGAGCAGGTGCTCCCCGGCCCGCGTCGAGCCCGCGCCGGCCTTCGCCCCGGCGCCCCGGGCCGCCGCCCGCCACCGGTCCAGCAGATCGGCCACCGCCCGAGTCTGCCGCATCCGGCCGTCGCGGCGCGGATCGGGAGGATTCAGCAGGCCCGCCATGGGTAGTCGCGCCCATGGCCGTGGCCCGGGACAAGCGAGCTCCGCTGGTGCGGCGTACCGCGCTGCGTGAAGGGTTGATGGACGTCGACCGCGCACGGATCGCCGAGGCCACCGAGGAACTGCGGCACCGCGGCCGGGCCACCCTGCACGACCGGCTGCACCGGGTGCGGATGGCCGGGGGGCTGGCGGTGCAGGCCGGGCTCGCCGCCGGGCTGGCGTACTTCATCTCGCACCGCGTGCTCGGAAACCCGCAGCCGGTCTTCGCGCCGATCTCCGCGGTCGGCACCCTGGCGGCGTCCGTCGGCCAGCGGTTCCGCCGGACCGTGGAGCTGATCATCGGGGTGGGGATCGGGGTCGCCATCGGCGACCTGCTGATCTACCTGCTGGGCACCGGGGCGTGGCAGCTCGGCCTGGTGGTCACGGTGGCGATCCTGCTCACCATCTTCGCCGGGGCCAGCGTGGCCATCGTCATCCAGGCGGCGGCCACGGCGGTGCTGATCGTCACGCTGAGCCCGTCCACGCAGAACCTGGAGATCCCGCGCTTCGTCGACGCGTTCCTCGGCGGTGGGATCGCGCTGCTGGTCACGGCGGTGCTGCTGCCGCTGAACCCGCTCCGGGTGCTCAACCGCGCCGCCCGGCCGGCGTTGGACCTGCTCGCCGCCCAGCTCGACGCCACCGCCGACGGGTTGCGCAACCGGGACCGCACCCTCATCCAGCAGGCGCTGGAGCGGCTGCGCAACAACAAGGAGGAGCTGGCCACGCTGGCCGAGGCGATCCAGGGGGCGAAGGAGACCGCCACCCTCTCCCCGGCCCGCTGGCACCGGCGCGACGAGCTGACCCACTACGCGGAGGCGGCCGACCCGATCGACCGGGCGATGCGCAACAGCGGCACGCTGATCCGCCGTTCGGTCACGCTGGTCGAGGACGAGGAGCCGGTGCCGGATCCGATGCCGGACGCGGTCAACCACCTCGCCGAGTCGGTCCGGCTGCTCAAGCACGAGTTCGCCGTCGGCGAGGAGCCACAGAAGGCCCGGGAACGGTCGCTGCGGGCGGTCAGCGAGGCCGGTCGGGCGTACGCCGCCGGGGTCGGCTTCTCGGGCAGCGTGGTGATCGCCCAGATCCGGACCACGGCGAGCGACCTGCTGGTGGCCTCCGGGATCGATCAGGAGGAGGCGAACCGCTGTATCCGCTCCACCTTCGGGGAGCAGGAGCGGCCGATCGGCGAACCGGCCGAGCCGAGCGAGGCGCCGAAACCCCCCACCGCCCCGCCGATCGGCTGACCGGGGCCGCTATCCGCTGGACGGCCCGGCTCAGCCCAGCCTGGCGAGCGCGGCGAGCAGCCGGTCCACCTGTGCGGCGGTGCTGCCCAGGCCGATGCTGGCGCGCAGCGCGGTGGGCGGCAGATCCCGCCGGCCGGTGCGCCCCGCGGCCTCGGCGAGCAGCCGCCGGGCCAGCGGGTGGGCGCAGAACAGCCCGTCCCGTACGCCGATCCGGTGGTCGGCGGCGAGCCGGGCCGCCACCTCGGCCGAGTCCCACCCGGCGACCACGAACGAGACGATGCCGACGCGGGGCGTGTCCGGGCCGAAGGTGCGCAGCTCCACCACGTGCGGCAGGGCGGCGATGCCGGTCCGCAGCCGGGCCAGCAGCGCCTGCTCGCTGGCGGCCAGCGCGGCCCGGTCCGCCCCGGCCAGCGCCGCGCACACCGCGGCCAGCGCCACCGCGCCCAGCAGGTTCGGGGTGCCACCCTCGTGCCGTGCCGGGCCGGTCGCCCAGGTCACGTCGTGGGTCGCCGGCCCGACGTGGCTGGTGGCGCCGCCACCGGCCAGGTACGGCGGGGCGGCGTCCAGCCAGTCCGCCCGGCCGACCAGCACGCCGGCGCCGAACGGCGCGTACAGCTTGTGGCCGGAGACGGCCAGGTAGTCCACGTCGAGCGCGAGCAGCTCGACCGGGACGTGCGGGGCGAGCTGTGCGGCGTCGACGACGATCCGCGCGCCGTGCCGGTGTGCCACCCGGGCCAGCTCGGCCACCGGCCAGAGTTCGCCGGTCACGTTGCTCGCACCGGTCACCGCGACCAGCACCGGCAGCGCCGGGTTGCTGTCCCGGCGCAGCTCGGTCAGGGCGGCGGCGAGGGCGCGTACCGCCCCGGCTGGATCGGTCGGCACCGGCAGCCGTACCGAGCCGCGCGGCCAGGGCAGCAGGTTGGCGTGGTGCTCGCCGGCGAAGGTGACCACCGTCGTGCCGGCGGGCACCGCCCGCGCCAGCAGGTTGAGCGCGTCCGTGGTGTTGCGGGTGAAGATCACGTGGTCGTCGGAGCGGGCGCCGACGAAGTCGCCCACCGTCTGCCGCGCCCGCTCGTAGGCCAGCGTGCAGCGCCGGGACAGCGCTCCCGCGCCGCGGTGCACGCTCGCGTACCAGGGCAGCAGCTCGGCCACCGCGTCGGCCGCAGCCCGCGCGCACGGTGCGCTGGCCGCGTAGTCCAGGTTGATCTGACCCGGCACGCCGAGCACGTCGAGCGGCCGCGACGGGGCCGGCGCGGGCGTCGCGCCGGGCAGGGTGGGCAGCGAGGGTACGAGGGTGACGGACACGCCGGAACCTCCGGGGTCAGGGACCCCGGGTGCGATGTCGGGACGGGGTCCGCGCTTGCCCAGCACGCCGATCGGGCTGGGCCCGGTCATCACCCGGGGCACCCCACCGCGAACTCGACGAGGGTTGCCGGCCAGCAAGCCGGGGCTTGACGCTGGCGCTCGTGACCTGCCGGCAGCATAGCGGCTGCGGATGCGCCCGGACCAGCCGGCGGCGGATGGCTACGCTGACCACATGGCCGACACCCCGTCCGGTGCACCCCTGCCGTCGCCGCCCGCGCCCGCAGCCCCGCCCGCGGGCGAGGCACCCCGGATGCCGCTGCGCCGACTGGGTTGGCGGCGGTTCCTGGTGCTGGCCGGGGTGGTGCTGTTCATCGCCGCGTGCGCGGTGTTCATGGTCTTCACGCTCGGCCAGTCGCTCGGCGTGCGGGCGCTGCTGATCGGGGTGGTCGCCGCCATCCTGCCGGTGCCGGTGCTGGTCGCCTGCTTCCTCTGGCTGGACCGGTACGAGCCGGAGCCGCTGAAGTATCTGATCTTCTGTTTCGCCTGGGGGGCCTTCGTCTCCACCGCCGCCTCGCTCACCGTGAACGAGTTCGCCGCCGCGCGGTTCTCCGACTGGGGGCTGCCGGCGGCGCTCACCGGAGTGCTGGTGGCGCCGTTCATCGAGGAGCTGACCAAGGCCCTCGGGCCGATCCTGCTGCTGGTGTTCCGCCGCCGGGAGTGGTCCGGGATCACCGACGGCCTGGTCTACTGCGGTCTCTCCGCGGTCGGCTTCGCCATGGTGGAGAACATCCTCTACCTGGGCGGGTACGGCTACGCGACCGGCGCCGACCGGTACGGTCCGGCCACGGGCACCCAGCAGGTCATCGCCATCTTCATCGTCCGGATCCTGCTGTTCGGGTTCGCGCATCCCCTCTTCACCTCGATGACCGGTGTGGGGCTCGGTGTCGCGGCCCGTACCGCCGACCGGCGCGTGCGCGTGCTCGCCCCGGTCGCCGGTCTGCTGCTGGCGATGATGCTGCACGGCACCTGGAACCTGCTGCCGACGCTCACCCAGGCCACCGGCGAGGCACTGATCATGCTGTACGGCTTCCTGGGCCTGATGGTGCCGATCTTCTTCGGCATGGTGGGGCTGGCGGTGTGGCTGCGCGCGTGGGAGGGGCGGCTGACCGAGCGGACGTTGCCGGACTACGTGCGCGCCGGCTGGCTGAGCCCGCCCGAGGTGGCCGCGCTGAGCAGCCTCGGCCGCCGGCATGCGGCCCGCAGCTGGGCGCGCCGGGTGGCCGGGGACGCCGGGGTGCGGGCGATGCGTGGCTACCAGTTCGCCGCCACACGGCTGGCCCTGCTGCGCGACGGGTCGCTGCGCGGCCTGGACCGCAAGCCCGCCGACCGGGAGCGGACGGCCCGCGAGGAGCGGGAGCTGCTGGAGGCGATCACCGCGTACCGGTCGTTCTTCGTGGGGCGGGACCCGCAGGCCCCGGCGGGAGTCTGGGACGGCGGCCGCTACCACCTGCGCTTCCCGGACGGCTCGCAGCGTCCGGTGTCCGCCCCGGAGGAGCCGGTGGTGCCGATCCCGGTGGTGCTGGCCGCGCCGCCGCCCCCGGTGGGACACGCCCCGCCCGGCTGGTACGGCCCTCGGCCGCCGGCGCCCTGGCCACCAGGTCAGCACTGACGGTCGGCGGGCGCTCAGGTCATCAGGGTGGTGAGGAAGTCACCGAGGCCCTGGGCCATGGCCATCAGCGCGGCACCGATCGCCTTGAACATCTGCGCGGCGCCGTCCGGCCGGAACGCCATGAAGTAGATCAGGAACGCGACGCTGCCCCAGGCCAGCAGCTTCTTCACGAATACCGGCATCGTCCCTCCCCAGGGCCACGGTCGCCGGATGGCTTCCCTTCGTGCGGCCCGGCAAACGGCGCGCGGCGGGGCCTGGTGGCCGGGGGAGGTGCGTCAGAGGTAGAGGCCGGTGGAGTCGTTCTCGATCCGCTCGGCGGCCACGGCGTGTACGTCGCGCTCCCGCAGCAGCACGTAGCCGCGGCCGTGCAGCTCGACCTCGGAGCGGTCGTCCGGGTCGAACAGCACCCGGTCACCGGAGACGATGGCGCGGACGTTCGGCCCCACTCCGACGGCGGTGGCCCAGGCGAGGCGCTTGCCGACCGCCGCGGTCGCCGGGATGACGATGCCGGCGGTGGAGCGCCGCTCACCCTCGCTGCCCTCCATCCGCACCAGCACACGATCGTGCAGCAGGCGGATCGGCAGGCCGTTGTCGAGATCCTGGTCGGCGGTCACGCCGCAGACGCTACCGGGTCGCCGGCGGCCGAGCCGACGGTGGTTACGCCAGAGGCGGTCGGGGCAATGTGTGGCGGAACTGCCCTATGGTGTCGGGAGCGGACGTAAGCTGTCCGACCTGTCGCTGTGGGCGGACCGGTTTCTGCCAGGAGGTGCGCTTGAGCCGCTTCGAGCGGGTACGCGGGCGGCTCCGCCGCGCCTACCAGTCGTCACGGGAGTCGGTACGCGCCGATCAGAGCGCGTCGAGCGACAGCCCGGAGTCGCCCCTGGTGGCCTCACCCGCCGCGCCGGGGCCGGCCGCGCCGCCGTCGGCCACGGTGGTCGGCGCGCCACCCCCGGCGGACGTGCACATTTCGACCACCAGCCGGGACGACGCCGACGTCCCGCACGGGCTGCGGATCGCCGCCGCCTGGTGCTGGCGGCTGATCGTGATCGGCGTGGTGGCCTGGGCGCTGCTCCGGATCGTCGGCACCATCAAGATCGTGATCATCCCGCTGGCCGTCGCGCTGCTGCTCTCGGCGCTGCTCGCACCGGCGGTGGGCTGGCTGCTGCGCGCTCGACTGCCCCGGTCGCTGGCGACGGCGGTGGTGCTGGTCGGCGGCCTGGCCGGGGTGATCGGCACGCTGACCCTGGTGGTGAACGAGTTCATCCAGGGGGTGCCGGAGCTGAGCGAGAAGTCCTCGCAGGGCGTCCGGCAGATCCAGAACTGGCTGAAGACGGGCCCGCTGCACCTCTCCGACACCCAGCTCGACCGCTACATCGAGGAGGCGCAGGGCTGGATCAACTCCAACACCCGCGATCTCACGAGCGGCGCGCTGAGCACCGCCGCGACGCTGGCCGAGGTGCTGACCGGCACCATCCTGGTGCTCTTCGCGACGTTCTTCTTCCTGCGCGATGGCAACCGCATCTGGCGCTTCCTGGTCCGGCTGCTGCCGGTGGCCGCCCGCTGGAAGGTCGACGACGCCGGCCGGGCCTCCTGGCAGACGCTGGGCGCCTACGTCCGGGCGACCGTGCTGGTCGCCTTCATCGACGCCGTCGGCATCGGCATCTTCCTGGTCGTCTTCGACATCCCGTTCGCCTTCCCGCTGGCCGCGCTGGTCTTCCTCGGCGCGTTCATCCCGATCGTCGGTGCGGCGCTCTCCGGTGGCGTGGCGGTGCTGGTGGCGCTGGTCGACAGCGGTCCGGTCACCGCGTTGATCATCCTGGGTGCGGTGATCGGCGTGCAGCAGCTGGAGGGGCACGTGCTCCAGCCGCTGATCATGGGACGGGCGGTGGCACTCCACCCGCTCGCCGTGATCATCGGTATCGCCGCCGGGGTGGTGCTCGCCGGGATCACCGGCGCGCTGGTCTCCGTGCCGCTGATCGCGGTGCTGAACACGGCGGTCCGCCGGCTGGCCGCCCGGACCGTCCCGGACACCCCGCCCGACGCCGTGGTGGTCGCCGCGCAGGCGCCCTGACCCCTCTAGGAGCCGGCGAGGCGTTGCAGCGCGCCCCGGGCCACCTCGGGACGGGTGGTGTACCAGAACGGCGGCAGCGAGCGACGCAGGAAGGGCCCGTAGCCCCGTGCGGTCTCCAACCGGGAGTCGAGCACCGCGACCACTCCCCGGTCGCCGGTCGCCCGGATCAGCCGGCCCACGCCCTGGGCCAGCCGGACCGCCGCGATCGGCACGCTGACGGCGGCGAAACCGGAACCGCCGCCCGCGTCCACGGCTGCGGCGCGGGCCGCCGCCAGCGGCTCGTCCGGCCGTGGAAAGGGCAGCCGGTCGATGACCACGAGCTGACAGGCGTCGCCGGGCACGTCCACCCCCTGCCAGAGCGACATCACCCCGAACAGACAGCTCGAGCGCTCCTCGCGGAACCGGCGGACCAGCAGCGGCAGCGCCTCCTCGCCCTGGAGCAGCACCGGCAGGTCGGTCCGCGCGCGCAGCAGCTCCGCCGCCTGCTGCGCGGCCCGTCGGGAGGAGAAGAGGCCGAGAGTACGACCACCGAGCGCCTCGACCAGCGCCAGCAGCTCCTCCCCGGCGGCCTCGGGAAGCCCGGAGACGCTGGGCCGGGGCAGGTGCGCCGCGACGTACAGGATGCCCTGCCGGGCGTAGTCGAACGGTGACCCCACATCCAGCGACCGCCAACCCGGGCCTTCGGTCGGCGGGACGGTGGCGGCGTCGGCCAGCCGGCGGCCCGGCGTCTCGGCGGCCGGGCGGCCCGGGCCGGTGCGGGCGGCCAGCGAGGCGGCGGCCGGGGACGCCGGGGCCGGCGGCGCGTCCAGCCCGAGAGCGCGGGCCACCGTGTCGAACCGGCCACCGAGCGCCAGGGTGGCGGAGGTGGCGACCACGGTGCGCTCGTCGTACAGGTGGGTGGCGAGGGTGCCGGCCACCGACAGCGGCGCGACCACCAGCGCCCGCCGGGTGCCGCTGTCGTTCTTCTCCACCCAGGCCACGTCGTGGTCGGCCTCCTCGAGCAGCCGCTGCGCGGTCGTGGAGAGCTCGTCCAGCACCGCCTTGGCCTGCTGCTTGCGGACCGGGTCGGGATCGTCGGACTTGACCTCGCCGATCGCGTCCAGCGCGGCGCGGGTGGCCGCGTCGAGCAGCGTGCACGCCTCCCGCAGCGGCGTCGGCAGCCCGGCGGTGAGACGACCGGCCGGCGCCTCGGCCAGCCCGACCGCGAGGGCGTCGCCGGCCGCGGTGAGCGCGTCGGCGGTCTCCGGCCGCAGCAGCGGGCGGGCCCGGCGGGTGGACCGGTCGATCAACTCCGGCACCAGCTCCGCCTGGGCCGCCGAGGAGACCCGGTCGGCCAGCTCGTGCGCCTCGTCCACGATCAGCAGCTTGTGCGGCGGAACGATGTGACGGTCGGCCAGCATGTCGACGGCGAGCAGGCTGTGGTTGGTGACCACGATGTCGGCCTCACGGGCCCGCGCCCGGGACGCCTCGGCGAAGCACTCCGCCCCGAACGGGCAGCGGGTCGCCCCGACGCACTCCCGGGCCGGCATCGACACCAGCCGCCAGGCCTGATCGTCGACCCCCGGGTCCAGTTCGTCCCGGTCGCCGGTGGCGGTCTTCTCGGCCCAGTCGCGCAGCCGCTCGACCTGCTTGCCCAGCCGGCCCGCCTCGCCGAGCCATTTCGTGCCGCCGCCGGGGCGGGTGGCCGGGGCGTCGAAGAGCGCGTCCTCCGGCTCGTCGGCGGTGGAGTTGTCCAGCCGGGCCAGGCAGAGGTAGTGGTGGCGGCCCTTGAGCACCGCGAAGGTGGGCCGGCGGCCGAGAAGCGGCTCGACCGCGTCGGCCAGCCGGGGCAGGTCGTGGTCGACCAGCTGGGACTGCAAGGCCAGGGTGGCGGTGGAGACCACCACCGGGCCGTCCACGGTGAGCGCCGGCGCGAGGTAGGCCAGCGACTTGCCGGTGCCGGTGCCCGCCTGGACGAGCAGGTGCTCGCCGCTGGTCACGCACTCCTCGATCGCCGTGGTCATCTCCTGCTGGCCGGGGCGTGCCGCGCCACCGGGCACCGCGCCGACCGCCGCCGCGAGCAGCTCCGCGCCGCTGGGCCGCGCGCCCCGTCGCCGGCTCCCGGCACGGGCCGACGGGGTGGCGGAACCGGTGGCGGTGCGGGGCGGAGTCACCGTGCGACGGTACCCGCCGCGGCCGACACGGGTTGCGCCCATCCGTCCGCGTGGCGCGGTGCCGATCGGTCTGCCGGTGCGTCCGGCGCCGTCCGGTTACGGCCGTGCTACGACGCGTGGGCAGTATCGGTTAGGGTGCGAATCATGCCGAGCGACGTGGTCCGAGTGATCTACCGCAAGTACGACGGCAGCGCCCACCGTGACTACCCGGCCCGCCGGCTGGCCGAGGACGACCTGGGCATCTGGCTCGGCGTGCCGGCCGGCACCGAGTCGGTCTACCACGGCCGCCCCTCGGTGGAGAAGATCCCGTTCGTCCTGCTGGTGCCGCACCACGCGTGGTGGACCGGGATGTTCAACCCACCACCGCGGACCAGCGAGGTCTACTGCGACATCGCCACCCCGGCGCACTGGGAGTCCGACGACACCGTCCATCTGATCGACCTGGACCTCGACGTGGTCCGGCGCCGGGCCACCGGCCTGGTGGAGCTGCTCGACGAGGACGAGTTCGCCGAGCACCGGGCCCGGTACGGCTACCCGGAGGACGTGGTGGTCGAGGCGGAGGCGGCAGCCCGCTGGTTGTACGGCGCGCTGGGTGACGGCAGCGAACCGTTCGCCACCTCGTACCGCAAGTGGCTGGCCCTGGTGGTCTGAGCCCGCGCGGGCTCGGCCCGACCGGCCGGCTCACCAGCGCGGCGGCCACCGGTCGTCGTCGCCCAACGGCGACAGGTCGGTCAGCTTCTCCGGGTTGAGCTGGTTGAACAGCCCGGTGATCCGGCCCTGGTGCACGGTGAACGCGGTGACCATGCGGATCGGCCGGCCGTCGTTGTACACCGTCTCCAGCTGGAGGCCGAGCACGCCGTCGACCAGCACCGGCCGGGCCAGCACCTGTTCGGTGTACCGCCCGGCCCGGCCGAACAGGCCGAGCGTGAAGCGGGCCACCGCCTCCGCGCCGACCACCGGCCGGCGGGCCGCCGGGAAGTGCCCACCCGAGTCGCCGACGAAGACGACGTCCGGCGCGAGCAGGCGGAGCAGCGGGTCCAGTTCGCCGGACTCGGTGGCGGCGACGAACGCTTCGAGCACCCGCCGCTGCTCGGTCGGGTCGGCGGTGTGCCGGGGCACGTCGGGCGCGGTGACCGCCCGCCGGGCCCGGGAGGCGAGCTGCCGGGCGGCCACCTCGGTGGTGCCGAGCACGTCGGCGACCCGGGCGAACGGCACCGCGAACACGTCGTGCAGCACGAGGGCGACCCGCTGCTCCGGCGCGAGCCGCTCCAGCACCAGCAGCAGCGCCGTGCCGACCTGGTCGGTGCGTACCGCCCGCTCCGCCGGGTCGGGGGCGTACCCGTCGGTCGGCGGCGTGCCGCCCACCTGGCTCACCACCGGCTCCGGCAGCCACTGCCCGTGGTACGCCTCCCGGCGGACCCGGGCCGAGCGGAGCACGTCCAGGCAGATCCGGGCACAGGTGGTGGTCAGCCAGGCGGAGAGGTCGCGGATCTCGGCGCGGGCCGCCGGGTCGGCGAGCGCCCCGGCATAGCGGAGCCAGGTCTCCTGCACCGCGTCCTCGGCCTCGCTGCGGCTGCCCAGCATCCGGTGGGCCACCGCGAGCAGCCGGCCCCGCTCGGCTTCGAACTCCGTCGCCAGGTCCCGCATGACCCCACCACCCTTCCCCGGTCGGCGCCTTCCCGGCGTACATCCTCCCGCCGACCGGACGCGCCGGCAGCCCCGAACGTGACGTCCCGGCCGGGAGGCGGGCGCTCGGCGGGCGGTTGGGCGGCCGGTGGGCGATGATCCGAGGATGAGCGCACCCCAGGAAGCGCGGATCGTGGCGCCCGACGGTGGCCCCGTGCGGGAGTTGCTGCGGGTCACCGCACCGGTGGATCTCGGCGCGATCGACCCCCGGTCCACGCCGGGACTGCCGGCGACGGAGGCGAGCGGGGACCACCGCAAGGCCTGGGCCCGCGCGCAGGTGGAGCTGGTCGGCGGCGAGCTGGGTCGGCAGCAGGAGATGCTCTTCGCGAGGGCCAAGGCCGGCTTGGACCGGCCGGCGCACCGGGTGCTGCTGGTGCTCCAGGCGATGGACTGCGGTGGCAAGGACGGCACGATCAAGCGGGTGGCCGGCGCGATGAACCCGCTGGGCCTGCACATCCGCTCGTTCGGGCCGCCCACGCCGGAGGAGCTGCGGCACGACTTCCTGTGGCGGATCCGCCGGGAACTGCCGCCGCCCGGGTACGTCGGGGTGTTCAACCGGTCGCACTACGAGGACGTGCTGATCGCCCGCGTGGGCTCGCTGGTCCCCGAGGCGACCTGGCGGGCCCGCTATGACGAGATCAACTCCTTCGAGCGGGAGCTGCTCGAGGGCGGCGTGACCCTGGTCAAGGTGATGCTGCACATCTCGTACGCCGAGCAGGGCGAGCGCCTGCTGGAGCGGCTCACCGACCCCCGCAAGCACTGGAAGTACAACCCCTCGGACGTCGACTCCCGGGCCCGCTGGGACGACTACCAGGCCGCGTACGCCGAGGCGCTGAGCCGGTGCGGCACGGACGCCGCGCCGTGGTTCGTGGTGCCGGCGGACCGCAAGTGGTACCGCGACTGGGCGGTGGCCCACCTGCTGCGGGAGACGTTCGACACCCTCGATCTGGGGTATCCGCCTGCCGATTTCGACGTGGCGCGCGAGCGTGAACGGCTCCGCGCTGGGGGAGCGGGGGCGGATGGGACGCCCGAGATGAACGGCAGGTGAACGACCGGTGAATGAGGCTTGGCCAGGGGTGGGCCGACGAATTCGCGGTTCTGGCGTTTCCTAGCATTCACCGAGCGGCCGCCCGACGGGTGCCCGCCACCCTTCCACCGACGCGACGAGGTCTGTGCTGTGAAGTTTTCCTTCCGCCCCACCGAGGGCGCCTTCTACGAGCTCTTCACCAGGGCGGCGCAGAACCTGGTCCGGGGCACCGAGCTGCTGAACGAGCTGGCCCTGCCCGGCGTTGACGTGCAGTCGGTCAGCGAGCGGCTGACCGAGGTCGAGCACGACAGCGACCAGATCACCCACGAGCTGTTCAAGAAGATCAACTCGACCTTCATCACGCCGTTCGACCGGGAGGACATCTACCGGCTCGGCTCGCTCCTCGACGACGTGATGGACCACCTGGAGGCGGTCGGTGACCTCCTCTACCTGTATGGGCTGACCGAGCTCCCGGCGCTGCCCCGCGAGCTGCACGAGATGGTCAACGTGCTCGACCAGCAGGCCAAGCTGACCGCCGAGGCGATGCCGCGGTTGAAGTCGATGAAGGATCTCGAGGACTACTGGATCGAGTGCAACCGGCTGGAGAACGAGGGCGACCGGATCAACCGGCAGTTGCTCGTCCGCCTCTTCTCCGGTGAGTACGACGCGTTGACGGTGCTGAAGATGAAGGAGGTCGCCGACGAGCTGGAGGCCGCCTGCGACGCCTTCGAGCACGTGGCCAACACAGTCGAGACCATCGCGGTCAAGGAGTCCTGAGCCAGTGACTCCCGAACTCATCGCCGTGCTGGCGGTGATCGCGGTGGCCCTGGCGTTCGACTACACCAACGGCTTCCACGACGCCGCCAACGCGATCGCGACAAGCGTCTCGACACGCGCGCTGACACCCAGGATCGCCCTGCTGCTCGCCGCCGTCGGCAACTTCGTCGGCGCGCACTTCGGCGCCGGGGTCGCCAAGACCGTCGGTGACGGCCTCGTCACCCTGCCAACCGGGGTGACCAGCCTCGGCGTGGTCTTCGCCGGGGTGCTCGGCGCGATCGTCTGGAACCTGATCACCTGGTACTTCGGCCTGCCCTCGTCGTCGTCGCACGCGCTCTTCGGCGGCCTGGTCGGCGCGACCCTGCTCTCCACGGGCGGTGTCGTGCAGTGGGTCACCATCGGTGAGAAGGTCCTCCTGCCGATGGTGCTGTCGCCGATCGTCGGCCTCACCCTGGGCTACCTGCTGATGCTGGCCATCCTCTGGCTGTTCCGGAAGGGGCAGCCGGGCAAGCTCAACCGGGGCTTCCGCTGGGCGCAGACCGCCTCGGCGGCGGCCATGTCGGTCGGCCACGGCATGCAGGACGCCGCGAAGACCATGGGCATCGTGGTGCTGGCGCTCTACACCGGCGGGTTCCAGGACGACAAGACGCACATCCCCGGCTGGGTGTTCTGGACCTCGGCGACCATGCTGGCGCTGGGCACGTACGCCGGTGGTTGGCGGATCATCCGCACCCTCGGCCGCAAGATCATCGACCTGGGTCCGCCGGAAGGCTTCGCCGCCGAGACGGTGGCCAGCGCGGTGCTCTACTTCAACGCCCTGGTGCTGAAGGCGCCGATCTCCACCACCCACACGATCACCTCGGCGATCATGGGCGTGGGCGCGACCAAGCGGCTCTCCGCGGTCCGCTGGAACGTCGCCGGCAACATCGTGATCGCCTGGATCATCACGTTCCCGGCCGCCGCGCTGATCGCCTGCATCTCCTACCTGCTGGTCCGGCCGCTCTTCGGCTGACCCGGCCCGGCATCCTGCGAAGGGCCCCTTGTCGACGCCTCGCGCTGACAAGGGGCCCTTTCAGGATCAGATGTACCGCACGCCGATCTGCTCGCGCACCGCGTCCAGCAGAGCCATCACCTCGAGGGTGACCGTGTGCGGCACCAGCGGGCTCTCGGTGAGCCCGGCCGCCAGGCAGCGCTGCACCTCGATCGCCTCGTACTGGTAGCCGTTGCCGGCCAGGTCGGCGGCGATCGTCTCCGGCTCGACGCCGTCCCGGTGCAGGGTCAGCGCCCCGGGCCGGAAGAACGGCTCCGGCAGGTCGATCCGGCCGGTGCTGCCGGTGATCGAGGCGGACACCCCGCTCGAGCCGACCATGCCGCAGCTCAGGGTGGCCAGCGCGCCGGTGTCGTAACCGAACAGGATGCCGGTGTTCTCGTCGACCCCCTCCGGGCCGAGCTGCGCCCACGACCGGATGTGCTGCGGCATGCCGAGCAGCAGGTGGGCCAGGCTGATCGGGTAGACCCCGAGGTCGAGCAGGGCGCCGCCGCCCAGCGCCACGGCACGCATGCGGTGCTCCGGCGGGAACGGCCCGGACACCCCGAAGTCGGCCCGGACGCTGCTCACCGTGCCGATCGCGCCCTCCGCGATCAGCTCGGCCGCCCGGAGGATGAGCGGGTTGGTCCGCATCCACATGGCCTCCATCAGGAAGACCTCGGCGGCGCGGGCGGTGTCCACCAGTTCGGTGCTGGTGGCCAGGTCGAGGGTGAACGGCTTCTCCAGCAGCACCGCCCGCCCGGCCGTCAGGCAGGTCATCGCCGCCTCGTGGTGCGCGGCGTGCGGGGTGGCCACGTAGATCACGTCGACGTCCGGGTCGGCGGCCAGCTCCACCCAGGAGCCGTAGGCGCGCTTCGCGCCGTGCTTGTCGGCGAAGCGCTGCGCGCTGTCCGCGGCGCGGGAGCCGACCGCGACCAGTTCGGCGTCCGGCACCAGCCGGAGGTCTTCGGCGAATCGGCTGGCGATGTGGCCGGTGGCCAGGATGCCCCAACGAGTCATGCCGGCACGCTAGCCGAGCTGGGTGAACGACCGATCGTCCGGCCGCCGCCGGCTCATCCGTCGGGACCCCGGGCGGGTCCTGGCCGCCTCGCCGCGCCGGCCGGCCACCCCTGTGCATCCCCCCTTTGCTCTGCTTACACGGACGCAACAGTTACCAGCCGTTTCTGTTGCGTGGGTTGAAGCAGAGCAAAGGGCGGCCCGAGTGGGGGCCGACCGGCACACCAGGCGGGCGGGCACGGCCGGTCGGGGAACTAGGCTCGCGGCATGACGATCGACAGTGACGGCTTCGCCGCCCCGGCCGCCCTGGTCGAGCACGCGCGGCGGTTCCAGGCCGAGGGTGGCACCCCGGCGGTGCCCCGGGTCGCGGCCACCGTGCTGCTGCTGCGTCCGACCGGCGTCGACTTCGAGGTGTACGTCATCCGTCGGGTCGCCGCGATGACCTTCGGCGGGATGTACGCGTTCCCCGGCGGCGGGGTGGACCGATCCGACTCGGAGGCACACCTGGACTGGGCCGGCCCGGCGCCGAGCGAGTGGGCAGGCCGCCTGGGTGTGGCGCCGGACGCCGCGCAGGCGGTGGTGTGCGCCGCCGCCCGGGAGGTCTTCGAGGAGGCCGGCGTGCTGCTCGCCGGTCCGGACCAGGCGACCGTGGTGGGCGACGTCAGCGGCGACGACTGGGAGGCGGCTCGGCAGGACCTGGAGGGGCGCCGGCTGGGCTTCGCGGCCCTGCTCGCCGACCGGGGTCTGACGCTGCGGTCGGACCTGCTGCTGCCGTGGAGCCGCTGGATCACCCCGGAGTTCGAGCCGCGCCGCTTCGACACGTACTTCTTCGTCGCCCTGCTGCCGGAGGGGCAGCGGACGCGGGACGTCTCCGGCGAGGCCGACCACACCCTGTGGATCCGCCCGGCGGACGCGCTGGCCCGGGCCGAGGCGGGCGAGCTGACCATGCTGCCGCCGACCCTCGTCACGCTGGCCCAGGTGGCGGCGGCCGGCGACCTCGCCGGGGTGGCGCGGGCGGCGGCCGACCGGGACGCAGCGACCCCGGTCACCCCGCGCCTGGAGCTGCCGCCCGACGGCACGGCCCGCTTCGTGCTCGGCTGAGCCGCCCACGGGTACGCCGAGGGGCGCCGGTCAGCTCGACCGACGCCCCTCGCGGACCAGGTTCCAGCGGCTCAGCCGAAGCGGCCGGTGATGTAGTCCTCGGTCTTCTTCACGCTCGGGTTGCTGAAGATCTTCTGGGTGTTGTCGTACTCGATGAGTCGGCCCGGGTCGCCGGTCTTCTCGATGGAGAAGAAGGCGGTCCGGTCCGAGACCCGAGCGGCCTGCTGCATGTTGTGCGTCACGATGATGATCGTGAACTTGTCCTTGAGCTGGAACATCAGGTCCTCGATCGCCAGGGTGGAGATCGGGTCCAGAGCCGAGCAGGGCTCGTCCATCAGCACCACCTGCGGCTCGACCGCGATGGTCCGGGCGATGCAGAGCCGCTGCTGCTGACCGCCGGAGAGGCCGGCGCCGGGCTTGCCCAGCCGGTCCTTGACCTCGTCCCACAGGTTCGCCGAACGCAGCGCCTTCTCGGCCGCGTCCTCCAGGATCGACTTGCGGCGGACGCCGTTGAGCTTCAGCCCGGCCACCACGTTCTCGAAGATGCTCATCGTGGGGAACGGGTTCGGCCGCTGGAAGACCATGCCGATCGTGCGCCGGACCGCGGTGACGTCCACGTCCCGGTGGTAGATGTCCTGGTCGTCGATGGTCAGGCTGCCCTCGACCCGGGCACCCGGCAGCACCTCGTGCATCCGGTTGATCGACCGCAGGAAGGTGGACTTGCCGCAGCCGGACGGGCCGATCAGGGCGGTGACCGTCTTCGGCTCGACGGTCAGGTTGATGTTCTCGATGGCCTTGAAGGCACCGTAGTAGGCGGTGACGTTCGAGGCTTCGATGCGCTTGGCCATGGTGGTACCTCCGGGGTTCATCGGCTGAGCCGGTTACGGCGGGCCAGCAGTTTCGCCGCGATCGTCAGGATGAGCACGAGGGCGACCAGGGTGAGTGCCGCCGTCCACGCCCGTGCCGGCGCGTACCTCGACGCGTCACCGGCCTGCTGGTAGACGAAGAGGGACAGCGACGACTGGTTGTTCTCGAAGGGGTTGGTGTTGATCGCGGCACCGCCGCCGGCGACCAGCAGCACCGGCGCGGTCTCGCCGGCCGCACGGGCGATGGCGAGCATGACGCCGGTGACGATGCCGGGCAGCGCGGTCGGCAGCACCACCCGCAGGATGGTCTTCCACTTGGGCACGCCGAGCGCGTACGCGCCCTCGCGCAGTGGCGCCGGGACGAGGCGGAGCATCTCCTCGGTGGACCGGACGATGG
Source organism: Micromonospora sp. NPDC049301 (assembly GCF_040678715.1). Lineage (NCBI taxonomy): Bacteria > Bacillati > Actinomycetota > Actinomycetes > Micromonosporales > Micromonosporaceae > Micromonospora > Micromonospora sp. NPDC049301. The sequence continues at coordinate 323,794 of NZ_JBFAQO010000008.1, forward strand.
TGGGCAGCATCAGCACGCTCAGCGCGAGCGCGGCCGCGAAGCCGGAGAAGCTCGGCCGGCCGTCGTTGAACCACGGCGACACGATCAGCACCCAGAACGCCAGCACGAAGAGGCCGGAGACGATCGACGGGATGCCCGTCATCACGTCCACGAAGAACCGGATCGCGAAGGCGAACTTGCCCCGGCCGTACTCGACGATGTAGATGGCGCAGAGGATGCCGAGCGGCACGGTGATCAGGGTGGCGATGCCGACCTGTTCCAGCGTGCCGAGGATCGCGTGGTAGGCGCCGCCGTTGGCGTCGCGGGCCCCGATGTTGTTCATCGAGGTCTGGAAGAAGTTGATGTCCAGCCGCTCGGCGCCCTTGCTGACCAGTGTCCAGACCACCGACACGAGCGGCAGCACCGCCAGCACGAACGCGGAGTGGATCAGTGCGCTCCAGGTGCGGTTGCGGGCCGACCGGCGCCCCTCGACGGCGTTGGCCGCCGCGAAGAGCCCGACCAGGTAGAGGACCGCGCCGAGGACGACCACGAGGACCGGGCCGCCGATGTCGGTGCCGTAGACGATCGCGGTGGAGAGCGCCAGGGCCGCCACGGCGATGGCCGGTGCGACGTACCAGGGCAGCCGCCGGGCCCGCAGCGAGGCGGGCTGGGCCGGCGGGCCGGTGCGGTGGGAGGTGACGGTGGTGGTCATGCGGCCGACTCCGTGAACTCCCGGCGGCGGTAGATGATCGCCCGCGCCGTGATGTTGACGATCAGCGTGATGGTGAACAGCACCAGGCCGGAGGCGATCAGCGCGCCACGGCCGGTCTCGTTCGCCTCGCCGAACGCGTTGGCGATGTTGGCGGCGATGGTGTTGCCGCCGTTCTGGATGAGGTTGAACGAGACGCCGAAGGTGATGCCGAGGGTCAGCGCCAGGGCGATGGTCTCACCGAGAGCGCGGCCCAGGCCGAGCATCACCGCGGCGATGATGCCGGGACGGCCGTAGGGCAGCACCGCGGTGCGGAGCATCTCCCAGCGGGTGGCGCCCAGGGCGAGGGCGGCCTCCTCGTTGGCGGTCGGCGTCTGGAGGAACACCTCGCGGGAGAGCGAGGTGATGATCGGCAACACCATGATCGCGAGCACCAGGGCACCCAGCATGATCGACTTACCGAACGGGCCGTCGCCGCCGAAGATCGGGATCCAGCCGAAGTACTCGTTGAGCCAGACCGAGAAGTCCCGGACCGGGTTGATGAAGATGTCCCGCCCCCAGAGGCCGAAGACCACGCTCGGCACGGCGGCGAGCAGGTCGATCAGGAAGCCGAGTGTGGTGCCCAGCCGGCGGGGCGCGTAGTGCGAGAGGTAGAGCGCGATGCCCAGCGCCACCGGCACCGCCATGAGCAGCGCCAGCGCCGAGCTGAGCACGGTGCCGAAGGCGAGCGTGCCGATGCCGAACTTGGGCTGCGCCTCGTTGGGGCTCCAGCCCTCGTAGGACCAGAAGTTCTCGGTGTTGGCGCGCAGGGCCGGCACCGCCTTGGCGATCAGGAAGATCGCGATGGCGGCGATGATGACCAGAACGGCGGTGCCGGCGGCCAGGGTGAGACCGCGGAAGGCCCGCTCGGCGCCGAACTTGCGGGACCGGGGCAGCGCGCCGCCCCCGCCCAGTCCGGTGCCGCCCGGGGAACGGGTGCTGACTGGTGCCTCGGCCACACGCGCCGAGGCACCGGCGGGCCACTCGTGACTCTGCGTCACGCGGGTCCCGCCGGTGCCGGCGTCGGCCGAGCGGTGGGGGGTTTCACCCATCTGCTCGCTCGATTCGATTGCGGAGGTGGTGGGGTCGGGTCAGGACAGGTTCTTGACCGCGGTCTCGACCTTGGTGCGGACGGTCTCCGGCAGCGGGGCGTAGCCCAGCTCGGTCAGCGAGTTCTGGCCCTCGGCGCTGGCGGCGTAGCCCAGCAGACCCTTGACCAGCTTGAGCTTGTCGGCCGCGAGGCCCTTGCTGCAGACGATCTCGTACGTCGCCAGGACGATCGGGTAGGCCCCGGCCTCCTTGGTGTTGTAGTCGATCGACAGCTTGAGGTCGTCGCCCTGGCCGTCGACCTTGGCGCCAGCGATGGTCTTGCCGGCGGCCTCGGCGGTCAGCGCGGCGAACTCGCCGTTGCCGTTGCCGATCTTGGACATCTTCAGGCCGGCGTTCTCAGCGAACGACCACTCCATGTAGCCGATGGAACCGTCGGCGCCCTTGACCGAGCTGGCCACGCCGTCCGAGCCCTTGGCGCCGGTGCCGCCCGGAGCCTTCCAGGCCTTCGCGTTGCCCAGGGTCCAGTCCGCCTCGGCGGTCTTGGAGAGGAACTTGGTGAAGTTGTCGGTGGTGCCCGACTCGTCCGAACGGTGGACGGTCTGGATGGTGGTCGCCGGGAGCTTGGCGTCCGGGTTGTCGGCCTTGATCGCCGCGTCGTCCCACTTGGTGACCTTGCCGGCGAAGATCTTCGCCAGGGTGGCCGGCTTGAGCTGGAGGTTGTCCACGCCGCTGACGTTGTAGGCGACGGCCACCGGGCCGATCACCATCGGCAGGTGAATGGCCTTGCCACCGACGCACTTGGCGTCGGCACCCGGCTGCTCCTCCGGCTTGAGCGCGGAGTCGGAGCCGGCGAAGTCGGCGGTTCCGGCGGTGAACGCCTGGATGCCGGCGCCCGAGCCGGTCGGCTCGTAGTTGATCGTGGTGCCCTGGCACTTCTGCTGGTACGCCTTGATCCATTCGGCCATGGCGTTCTTCTGCGCCGACGAGCCCTGGGCGTTCAGCGTTCCGGTAGCGCAGTCGACCGCGGCGGCCGAGCCCGAAGCGCTGGCGCCGGTGGCGGGCTCGTTGTTGTCCGAGCCGCATGCACTGAGGCCGAGCGTCGCGGCAAGAGCGAGGCAGGCAATAGTGCCGTACCGCTGGAGCTTCACCTGAGGGGTTTCCCTTCGCGTCTGACTTGGCGCCCCGATCCCGGGGCCCGAGGACCGGCACTGACCGGCTGACACGAAAGTTAGAAGTGCCAGGTAGCCGGTTCGCCGGTCGCAAGTGAACGCAGGGTGAACACGTACGGCCCCGGAGGTGACCGCTTGCTGAGGGTGAGTTGTCCGTTAAGTGAACTCGGGTACACCTGTCGGAAGTATGGTGATATTTCCGGTACGGTGTTATCCCGCCGACGCGCGGCCGTTACCCGCCGGTGACCCGGTCGCCGCGGGTCCGGGGGTCAGCCGAGGTGGTAGTTGATGTGCGCGGACCAGCGGGCGAAGCCCAGCCGCTCGTAGAGCGCGACCGCCCCGGTGTTCGACTCGTCCACGTAGAGCATCACCCGGTCCAGCCCGCGCCGGTCCCGCAGGTGCGCCAACCCGGCCGTGGTCAGCGCCCGGCCGAGCCCGCCGCCGTGCGCGGTCGGCTCCACGCCGAGCACGTAGACCTCGCCGATCCGGGCCGACCCCGGGCGCTCGTGCACCTTGGTCCAGTGGAAGCCGAGCAGCCGACCGGTCGCGGTCTCCTCGGCGAGCAGGAAGCCGGCCGGGTCGAACCACGGCTCCGCGAGGCGGACCCGCAGGTCGTCCAAGGTCCACCGACCCTGTTCCGGGTGCTCCGTGAAGGCCCGCGCGTTGAGGGTCAGCCAGGCGTCGTCGTCCGCCCCCGGCCGGAACGCACGCAGCACCACTCCGTCGGGCAACCGCGGCTCGGCCAGCGGGGCGGTCAGCGGCCGGCGCAGCTGCCAGAGCACCCGGGCCCGGGTGAACCCGAGGTCGACCGCGAGCGCGGCGGCGGAGGGGTGGTCGCCGTGTGCCCACGCCCGTAGCGGCCCGGTGGCCGAGGCGAGCACGCCCCGGGCCAACGCCCGCCCGGTGCCCCGTCGCCGGTACGCGGGGTGCACCACCAGTTCCACCCCGATCCCGCCGACCGGGTCGGTGGTGTCCAGGTGCGCGTACCCGGTGAGGGTGTCGTCGTCGCCGCGGGCGATGAGGTGCACGGCGGGTGCGTCCGGGTCGCGCAGGCGGAGCAGGACGTGCTCGTCGAGCGGGTCCGCGCCGTCGGTGTCGCCCGCGGAACGGGCCAGAGCCAGCACGTCGGCGATCTCCGTCGGCGTCAGTCGGTCGGTCCGGGTCACCTGGTCGCTGGTCGGCTCGACGCTGCTCATCCCGTCACCGTAGCCGCCTGCAACGTCGGTCCTTCGTGATCCCCGGCCGCGCTGCGGGCCGGCTCACGTCGGATCGTTGGGCAGTGCCCCCAGCTCGAACCGCTGGGTCAGGTCGGGCAGCATCCGGCGCAGTGCGTCCACGGTGCCCTGCCGTTCCCCACCAGCGTCGTGCAGCAGGACCACCGAGCCCGGTTCGACCTGGGTGACCACCGACGTGGCGATCCTGCTGGCGCCGGGCGTCTCCCAGTCCGACGGGTCGACCGACCAGTGCAGCGAGGTCATCCCGAGCTGCCGCGCCACCGACACCACGGGGTAGGTCCAGGCGCCGCCGGGCTGGCGGTACCAGACGATCGGCGCGTCCGGCACCGCCGCCCGGATCGCCTCGTTGGTGCGCAGCAGGTCGGCTCGGATCACGTCCGGCGACCGGTTGCCCAGCGTGACGTCGTGGTGCCACGAGTGGTTGCACAGGGTGTGTCCGTCGGCCACGATCGCCTGAATCAGGTCGGGATGGTACTGGGCGTTCTCGCCGACCACGCAGAACGTGGCCTTGACGTCGAACTCGCGCAGCGTGGCGAGGACCTGCGGGGTGTAGCGCGGGTCGGGCCCGTCGTCGAAGGTCAGCGCGAGCCGCTGGGTGCCGGTGGTGGAGTGCGCGCCGAAGAACTGGTCGCCCTGGGCGTCCCGCTCCGACCCGTCCTGGCCTGCGACGGTGGGGCCACCGGTGCCGCCGGCGGTCGGAGTCGCGCTCGGTTCGTCGCCGCTGGTCTGATCGGCGTAGTGCGGACCGTCCGCGTTCGCGGTGACCCCGGTGGCCCGCTTGGGCTGATCGGGGATGAGACTGCGGCCCAGCACGTACGCCGAGCCGAGCAGAGCCGTCACCACCAGAACCACGATTCCCGCTGCGCGGGCTGTCGAGTTGATCCGCGTCACGGCTTCCGCCCGGCTGACCGGTCATGCCGGCCTGTCGCCCCCGTGGTCACTGCGCGCACCGTCGCCCCTTCCTCCGACAAACCCGGCAGTCAGAATAGAACTGACGAGATGCGCGAAAAGGGCATATAGGAAATCGTCGTCCGCAGGTGACCCTCAGGTCAGACGGGCAGCGGCGCGTGCTCCGCCTCGGGCAGCGACCGCGACGGCGGAACGACGAACTTGTAACCCACCTGGCGGACGGTGCCGATCATCGACTCGTACTCCGAGCCGAGCTTGGCGCGCAGCCGCCGGACGTGCACGTCCACCGTCCGGGTGCCACCGAAGTAGTCGTACCCCCAGACCTCGCGCAGCAGCTGGTCCCGGGTGAAGACCCGGCCCGGGTGCTGGGCCAGGAACTTCAACAGCTCGAACTCCTTGTAGGTGAGGTCGAGCGGGCGGCCCTTCAGCTTGGCGGCGTAGGTGTCCGGGTCGATGGTCAGCTCGCCCGCCCGGATGGAGCCGCCGGCGCCGGCCGTCGCGTTGCTCAGCCGGCCCACCGCCAGCCGCAGCCGCGCCTCCACCTCGGCCGGGCCGGCCGACGCGAGGATGACGTCGTCGACCCCCCAGTCGGCGTTCAGGGCGATCAGACCGGCCTCGGTCACCACCGCGACCAGCGGCACCCCGAGCCCGGTGGCGTGCAGCATGCGGCAGGTCGCGCGGGCCTCGCTCAGCTCCGACCGGGCGTCCACGAGCACCGCGTCCGGACTGGGACCGGCGACCAGGGTGCGGACGTCGCGCGGCGCGGTGCGGACCGAGTGCGGCAGCAGGTCGAGTGCCGGCAGCACAGCGGACGGTTCCCCTGCGCGTGTCGTCACCAGCAACAGGATCTCCACGATCACCTCCGTCCCGGCGGCGCGTGGCCGCACGCGACCAGACGCACCCGCGGGGAGTGCGCTGAGAAATTGCGTGGTCCCGGCGTCGCTGACGGGCGGGTAACGGGTTGAGCGTAACCGATCGCCTCGGTTGCGCCGTCAGACCATTTCCCGTTTGTCCACCTTGCCCCTGATCGTGGCGCAGGTTTTAACGGCGCTGAAACCCGTGACCACCGCGTCGGGCGGTCGGTCTGGCACGATCGGGGCGTGTTTCCCTCCACCTCGCCTGACGCCGGCCGCGAATCGTGGCCCGACGGGCCCCGTCCGGGCCCCGCCGCCCCGACCCGTGGCCACCCGCCCGCGCCGCGCACCGGGCCACCCGTCGTCGACGGCGAACGCCGTGAACGGGGTGGGCCACGCCGTGCCCGCCGAGCCGGGGAGCCGGCCCGCCGCTCCGAGGACGACACCGACGAGCCGGAGGAGGAGGTCGTACCCCCGGTCGCGGTGCATCGCCCGCTGGCGCTGACCATCGCCGGCTTCGCGGCACTGCTCGGCATCGGCCTGGTGCTCGGTGCGCAGACCTCCGGCCCCGGCCACCGGCTTCCGTTCGCCTTCATCATCTTCGGCGTCCAGTTGCTGTTCGTGCTCGCCTGGACGATGGCCATGCGACCACCCGCGCTGCTGCTGGTCGCTGGGGTGAGCGCCGCGGTCGCCGCAGTCGCCGACATCGCCGCGGTGCAGACCGACATCGCCGGCCTGGCGCCGCTGGGCTACCTGGCCGCCGGCGGGTTCCTCGCCGCGATCCTCGGTCAGTTGGTCCGCCGGGTCGACCGGGTCCGGGTCACCGACTCACTCGGCGCCACGCTGCTCATCGTGGTCGGGGTGGTCGCGTTCGGCACCCTCATCGTGCTCAGCCGGATCCCGGCCGGCACCCAGGCGATCACGGTCTGTCTGACCGCGAGCGGGGTGGCGCTGACCGTCGCCCGGCTCACCGACGCGGTGCTGCCCTGGCCCCGGTTGGCCCCGCAGGTGCCCCGGGGCGCCGCCGGCGTGGTCGGGGGCGCGATGGTCGGCACGCTGGTCAGCGCGCTCCTCGGCAGCTACCTGGTGGCACCCTTCACGCCAACCCGGGCCGCGGTGATCGGCCTGGTCGCGGCGGTCACCGCCGTGCTCTCCGACCTCGCCGTCGGGTACGCGGAGGCGGGCCGGCTGATGGCCGGCGAGCCACCCACCATGTGGGTCGCCCGGCACATGCAGGGACCACTCGGCGGCTTCGCCCTGGCCGCGCCGGCCGCGTACGCCATGTGCATGCTCTTCCTCTGAGCCACGGTTGAGCCCGGAGCCGGTCGGGTACCTACGGGTGCGCCGCGCCGCGGCGCCGGTACGGACGGCCCGTCGCGCCGCGACGGGTGGAGACAGGAGGCAGCGTGGCCCAGGAGTATCCGGCGGACGAGGCCCGGCCCCGCCGGCGCGGTCGTAAGCTGCTCATCGGCCTGGTCGTCCTGCTCCTGGTGGTGGCAGGGCTGCTGGTGGTCGCCGACCGGGTGGCGGTCGGGGTGGCCGAGCGGGCCATCGCCGACCGGGTCAGCCAGGAGGTCACCAAGCAGGGCGCGCAGTCCGCCGAGCCCGACGTGCAGGTCGGCGGGACGCCGTTCCTCACCCAGGTGCTCGACGGTCGCTACCAGCGGATCTCCATCAAGCTGCGGGACGTGCAGGCCTCGGTGGAGGGCGACGCCGTCCGGCTGCCGGTGTTGGACGTGGACGCCCGTAACGTGCGGGCCTCGCTGGACACTCTGCGTACCGGGCAGGGCGACGTCGTGGCGGACACCGTCAACGGCACCGGCACGATCAGCTACGAGAGTCTCGCCGCGTTGCTGGACCGGCCCGGGCTCACTCTCGGCGAGCAGGGCGGCAAGCTCGCCGTCACCGCCCCGGTCGACATCCTCGGCCAGAAGCTCACCGTCAGCGGCACCGCCGACGTCACCGTCGCCGAGAGCGGTGCCGTCGCCCTGCGTTTCAACGATCTGGACGCCGCGGGCCTGCCGAACCTGCCGCTGGCCCGCACCCTGCTGAACAACTACGCCAAGGGCATCTCCGTCGACGTGCCCCTGCCCGACCTGCCGTTCCAGCTTGCCGTTCGGGAGGTCCGGCCGCTGCCCGAGGGGCTGGCGGTCACCGCCGACGCGAAGAACGTGCCCATCAACTCCGCCGGCTGAGCGGCCCGCTGCCGGCCCTCCGGCGATTCCCGGATGCTGGTCGGCCTGGTGGCAGCCCGGTCACTGGCTGGTAGGCTCCCTGGCCATGGGGACCCACCTCACCAAACGGCGCGCGGTCGACCTGTGCCGCGTGGCCACCTGCCTGTGTCGCCCCGTCATCTGACGGCGGGGCTGTTTCCGGCCGCCTGACGGCGGCCACCGGCACGCAGGGTCCTCGTACCCTCCGGTGATCCCACCGAAAGCCCGGCAGCGGCGCCGTCGCACGAACCCGTGATCCCGTCCTTCCGCTGGGTCCCGCGCGTGGTGCGACAGTTCAATCCATCGATCTCGCGCGTTGGCTCACCATCCATCCTCACCAGGGAGTGATTCGATGAGTCGCGACACCGCACTCGTTTCGGCCGAGTGGGCCGAGAAGAACCTCGACGCCCCGGGCGTCGTCTTCGTCGAGGTCGACGAGGACACCTCGGCCTACGACACCGGCCACATCGCCGGCGCGATCAAGATCGACTGGAAGACCGACCTGCAGGACCCGGTCCGCCGGGACTTCATCAACAAGACCCAGTTCGAGGCGCTGCTCTCCGAGCGGGGCATCAGCAACGACGACACCGTCATCCTGTACGGCGGCAACAACAACTGGTTCGCCGCGTACGCCTACTGGTACTTCAAGCTCTACGGCCACCGCGACGTGAAGCTGCTCGACGGCGGCCGCAAGAAGTGGGAGCTGGACGCCCGACCGCTGGTCACCGACACGGTGACCCGTCCGGCGACGCAGTACGTCGCGCAGGAGCCGGACACGTCCATCCGGGCCTTCCGCGACGAGGTCGTCGACGCGATCGGCACCAAGAACCTGGTCGACGTGCGCAGCCCCGACGAGTTCGCCGGCCGGCTGATGGCCCCCGCCCACCTGCCGCAGGAGCAGGCGCAGCGCCCGGGTCACATCCCCACCGCGATCAGCGTCCCGTGGTCCAAGGCGGCCAACGAGGACGGCACCTTCCGGTCCGACGACGAGCTCCGCAGGATCTACGGCGACGCCGGCCTCGACGACAGCAAGGACACCATCGCCTACTGCCGGATCGGTGAGCGCTCCTCGCACACCTGGTTCGTGCTCCAGGAGCTGCTCGGCCACCGCAACGTCAAGAACTACGACGGATCCTGGACCGAGTACGGCTCGCTGATCGGCGTGCCGGTCGCGCTCGGCGACGAGCCCGGGGAGGCCTGATCATGACCGCTCCCACCGCTGCGGGCTGCGCCGCACCGGATCAGGCCGCGCCGTTGCCGGCCAGCCTGGACCTGGAGAAGGAAACCGTGATCACCGGGATCGTCCGCTCCGAAGCGGACGAGGTCGTGCCGGGCGCGTACGTCCGGCTGCTCGACTCGACCGGTGAGTTCACCGCCGAGGTGGTCACCTCGGCGGCCGGCCAGTTCCGGTTCTTCGCCGCGCCGGGTTCCTGGACGCTGCGGGCGCTCTCCCGGCACGGCAACGGCGACACCGCCGTCACCGCCGGCCGGGGCATCAACGAGGTCAGCGTCACCGTCGCCTGACAACCCACCCTCTGATCGACCGGGGCCGGTCACCCACACGGGTGACCGGCCCCGGTCGTCCGGCGGTTGATCACATGCCGGTGGCTTTCGTGCAGGACGAGGCGGGGTCGAGCCCGAAGTCGAGTCGTCAGCAGCGAGCGTAGGCCGCGCTGGGTGCGGGCCGGCCCCCCGTAATCCATCGGCATGCGTCACTATCGTCGGGTGGAAGTCACGCTCAATACGGTTGGTGCGGGTGGAGGCGGCGTGTCCGGTGGAGAGGTCCCGATCGTCGTCTGCGTGAGCGCGGACGTCTCGGTGCGGGAGCGGGTGGTGCGCCAGCTCGACGGGGTCGGCCCGGTGGTGAGCTGCGCCGACCTGACCGAGCTGCGGGCGATGCTGTGCCCGTCGCCGCCGGGCGAGGCGACCGGGGCCGCCGCGCCGGTCCGCCCACCGGCGGCCGAGCAGGGGCCGGTCAGGTGGGGCGAGCTGGTCATCGACCGCGCTGGGCACCTGGCCACCTGGTGCGGCGACCCGCTCCCGCTCACGCGCACCGAGCGGGAGCTGCTCGCCCGGCTGATCGGCCCGCCGCTGGTCGTGTGGAGCTACGAACAGCTCTTCGCCGCGGTCTGGAGCGGCGCGTACCTGGGCGACACGGCGATCCTGCACTCGGCGGTCAAGCGGCTGCGGCACAAGCTGCGCAGGCTGCCGGGCGGCCCGCAGGTGCACACCGTGCGGGGGGTCGGCTACCGCATCGACCCGCCGCCCTCGCCGGCCTGAGCGTCGGGCGGTCGTTCCGCGCGCCCGACGCCGCCGATCGCCTCGGGACTGCGCGTGACACCATGGCCGGGTGAGCGGAGCTGTCCGGACGGGGTGGGCCCCGTCCACCGGTCCCGCCGCGCCGGCACCCGCCCGGCGGTGGCGGCGCTGGCTGCTGGTCGCGACCGCCCTCTGGGCCGTGCTGCTGACGGCGCTCGCCTGGACGTCGGTCCGCGACGACCGGCCGACCGTGCGGGAGCAGCGGTCACTCGACCAGGCCGGTCCGGTGGTCGACCGGGCGGTGGGGGAGCTGGCCCGGGCGTCCGGCGCGGCCGGGCTGCTGGAGCTGGGTCCGGCGCGGATCGAGTCGGGCTGTCGCCTCACCCCGTTCGCCGACGGGGCCACGCTGCGGCGTGAGGTCGGCGTGCTCGCGCCCGCCGGCACGGAGCGGTCCGTGCTGTCCGGGATCGCCGATCGACTGCCCACGAGCTGGCGTGCCGGCGTCGGGCCGGGGCTGGACGGCCCGGAGCTGCGCGCCGACGCCGGGCAGTTCGTCGCCGTCGAGGGCCGGCCGACCGGGGACGGTCGGGTCCGGTTGACCGTCGACACCGGCTGCCGGCCGGCCGGCTCCGGCTACACCCCGGCACCCGCCACCGCCGCGGGCCCGGAGGCCGTGGCCCTCACGGCCGCGCTGCGGGCGCTCGGCCGGCCGGCCGAGGCCGCGCCGGAGCTGGTCACCGCGCCCTGCCCGGGCGGCGTGCTGGCCCGTACCGCGCGGTCCGCCGCCGGTCCCGGCCCGACCGCTTCGACGGGCGGGCTCACCACGCTGGCCGGCGGCACCCCGCTGCTGGACAACCCGCCGGTGTACGCGTACCGCGCGGGCGCGGTCACCGTGCTGGCCGAACTCACGCCGGACGCCGCCCGGCTGGCCGCCACCGTCGGCTGCCCGGGCTGAGCCCGGCGATCCGCCCGGTCAGCGGCCCGGCGCCTCCTCCGGGCCGCGGCTGCGGCCCAGCGCGTCGACCCGGCCCCACCGGCCGGGAATGTCGAGCAACTCGATCCGACCCATGCCCGGTGGCACGGCCGGATCGATGATCAGGTGCTCGCCCTGCGGTTCCAGGCCCAGCATCACCCGCAGCAGCAGCAGCGGTGTGCCCGTCGACCAGGCCTGCGGGCTGCACGCGGTCGGGTACTCCACCGGGTAGTCGGTGAGGTCACGGGCGTACCCGGCGAACGCCTCCGGCAGCCGCCCGTCGAAGTAGCGGGACGCGGCGAGCATCGAGTCGCAGATCCGGCCGGCCTCGTCCCGGTAGCCGTACCGCCACAGCCCCCAGGCGATGATCGAGTTGTCGAACGGCCAGACGGTGCCCACGTGGTAGCCGATCGGGTTGTACCGGCTCTGGTCCTCGGCGAGGGTCCGTACCCCCCAGCCGGAGAACAGCCGCGGCCCGAGCAGGTGCTCGACCACCTTGCCGGCCCGTGACTCGTCGACGATGCCGCTCCAGAGCAGGTGCCCGATGTTCGACGACAACGCGTCGACCTGCTGGCCGTTGGCGTCCAGGGCGAGCGCGTAGTACTCCCGGTCGGCGATCCAGAAGTCGTGGTTGAACCGCTGCTTGAGGGCTACGGCCTCCCGTTCCAACCGGTCGGCGAAGGCCGGGTCGCCCCAGAACCTCCGGGCCATCCGCGCGGCCCGGATCTTCGCGTCGTACGCGTAGCCCTGGAGTTCGCAGGTGGCTCGCGGGAAGTCGGGCAACCGGCCGTCGGCGTACGAGATGGCGTCCGGGGAATCCTTCCAGCACTGGTTCCCCAGGCCGGTCTCCGGGTTGCGGGTCTGGTACCAGAGGTACCCGGTGCCGAGCAGGTCGCCGTAGGTGTCGATCCACTTCAGCGCGGCGCGCACGTTTGGCTCCAGCCGCCGGATCAGCTGGGTGTCGCCGGTCCAACGCTCGTACTCGTCGAGCAGGATGATGAACAGCGGCGTCGAGTCGGCGGACCCGTAGTACGGCGAGTGTGGCTGCTCCTCGAAACCGGCCGTCTCCCCGTACCGCAGCTCGTGCAGGATCTTGCCCGGCTCCTCGTCGCGGAAGTCGTCCACCCGGTGCCCCTGCAATCCGGCCAGCATGAGGATGGTCGGCGGGATCAGCTCGGGGAGGAACGGCAGCACCTGCAACGAGGTGATGATGCTGTCCCGGCCGAACAGGGTCATGAACCAGGGCAGCCCGGCGGCGAGCAGCCGCACGCCCAGGGCGATCGACTCGTAGCGCAGCGCGGCCAGGTCGTTGAGGCTGCGCCGGTACGCCCCGGCCAGCGGCTCGCAGTCGCAGCCGAGCTTCGGGGCGCGGTCGATCAGCTCCTGCTGCTCGGCGCGGATGGCGTCCGCGCTCCGGCTGCCCCCGTACGGCAGGGTGGCCCGGATGTCCTCGCCCCGTGCTCCGTAGACGACGGTGGACACGTGCAGCCGAGTGGTCCACTCGCTGTTGCGGGGGACCCGGATATGGAAGGTCATCCCGCTGGCGTCGACCATTGCCGGCATGCTGGAGGTGATCACCGTCTCCCGGTGGAACGCCTCCCGCCGGTACGTCAGCCGCAGCTCGCGGTCGGCCACCGTGACCGTCGTCCGACCGCGCTTCTGCAGGGCGTTCTTGATCTCGAACAGGTCGGCGAAGTCGGCGCCCATCTCGACCCGGACGGTGAACTCGACCTCCTCACCGGAGTGGTTCAGCAAGGTCAGCTCCTCCTGGAAGCTGCCGACGATCGCCCGGCGGCGCAGCACCGATGCCTTGGCGTCCAGGTAGTGCGTGGGCTCACCGGGGGCCAGGAAGAACCTCGTCCGGTACGACTCGGAGTTGTCCATCGAGAGGGCGTGCAGCCGCTGGCCGTTGAGGGTGAGCACCCAGTTCGACAGGAAGCGGGTGTCGAACGAGAACAGCCCGGTCGGGAAGTCGTAGGACGGCTCGATGTCCCCCGTCCGGTCGCTGACCATGAACGTGTTGCCGTCCAGGATGCTGACGAGATCCCTCACGCCTGCCGCCCGGCCTGCTTCCGAGCCACCTCACGGGGGTCGCGGGTGCCCGGTGGGTCCGGAAAGAACCGCCGGAAGGCCAGGAAGAGCACCACGTTCCCGCTGAACGTGCTCTCGTTGCGCAGCACCGCCGCGACCCCCTGGGCCTCGCCGGTCACCAGCCGGTCGAACAGGGCCACGCTGCTGTACCAGATGGCGTCGGCCGGCCCCCGGTGCCGGCTGACGTGGACCGATCCCGGGCGCATCCGGACCTGCCAGTGCTCGGTCACGTCGTCGGTGGTGAGGTCGATCTGAAGGGTCCCGTCTGCCAGGCCACCGAGGACGTCCGGGGCGCGCGCCGGCAGTGATTCGAAGAACCTCTCCGTCACCTCGGTCACAACCGAATCGTAGGCAGCCGTCCGAGATGTCGGGTCGGTATCCGCACTCCGCCCGGACCGGTCACCGAGCCGCTCCGCTGGTCAGTAGACCAGCGCCTGCGCTCCCTCGGCCAGGGATTCCTCCACGAAGACCGCGGCGCCGGCGATCCGGACGCCGGGCAGCACGTCGTCCGGGCCGATCTCCCGGCGGGCCGCGCACTGGGTGCAGGCGGTCACCCTGCCACCGGTCAGGATGACGTGCAGCAGCTCGGCCAGCGGCGCGGAATGCGGCAACTCGAACTCCTGGGCGCGGCCGGGCAGCGCGAACCAGGTCGACTCGCCGGTCAGCCAGAGCGACACGTCCACCCCGGCCGCGACGGCGGTCGCGGCGACCGTGAACGCCTGCGCGCACCGCTCCGGGGCGTCCGCCCCAGCGGTGGCCTTGACGACGAGAGTGCGGGCCATGGGGCCCAGCATAGGATGGCCGGGATGGTTACCGAGATCGGGTTCGTCAGCCTGCTGGTCGCCGGCCTGGGCGGGCTCGCCGGTGGCCTGGTCTACCTCGCCGTACGCATTTCGAGAGGACGCTGGTGAGCGACGAGAACCCGCTGCAGCCCCCGTGGCTGAACGCGCCGCCGGTCGAGGAGTACCCGTTCGAGGAGAGCCACGACCTGCGGGTCGGGCCGAAGCTGCACCCCGCGCTGGACGGCCTGCTGCCCTACATCGGGCTGTGGCGCGGCCGGGGTAAGGGGGGTTTCCCCACCATCGAGGACTTCGACTACGCGCAGGAGATCCGGATCAGCCACGACGGCCGGCCGTTCCTGCACTACGAGTCGCGGGCCTGGATCCTCGACGAGCAGAGCCAGCCGGTCCGCCCGGCCGGGCGCGAGGTCGGCTGGTGGCGGCCGGTGCTGGTGGACGGTCGGGCCACCGACGAGCTGGAGGCCCTGCTGACCACCCCGAGCGGGGTGATGGAGCTGCACCTCGGCAAGCGCACCGGCACCCAGGTCGAGTTCGCCACCGACGCGGTGGTCCGTACGGCGACCGCCAAGGAGGTCACCGGCGGGCACCGGCTCTTCGGCATCGTCGAGGGTGCGCTGCTCTACGCCCAGGAGATGGCCGCGATGGGGCACCCGCTCAGCCCCCACCTCTCCGCCCGGCTCGTCCGGGTCGGCGGCTGACCCTCAGGACACGGAGAAGCCCAGCAGGGCGTGCAGGGCGGGCGTGCGCGGGCTACGGTCGCGGCGCACCCCGTCCAGCGTGTGCACCTCGGTGATCCCGCGCACGGACGAGCTGAACCAGATGCCGTCGGCCCGGTGCAGCTCGGCCGGGGTGACCATCCGCTCGGCGGCGGTCAGGCCCAGCTCGCCGGCGTGGCGGAGCAGCCAGGCGACGGTCGTGCCGGGCAGGATGCCGGTGGTGGCGGCGGGCACCGTGCAGAGCGTGCCGCCGGTGAGCCACACCACGTTGGCCGTGGGCCCCTCCAGCGCGTACCCGTCGGAAGAGACCCAGAGCACGTCTTCCACCCCGGCCCGGTGGGCCCAGCGGCGGGCGGCGCTGTTGACCGCGTACGACGTGGATTTGATCCCCGCCGGCAGCCAGTCCAGCCCGGTGCGCGCGTCGGCGGGCACCCCCAGCGGCAGGGTGGCCACGCTGATCCCGTTCCGGCGGGCCGCCCGGGACGAGGCCGGCACCGCGGTCAGGGTGGTGTAGACGGTGGGCGGGCCACCGGTCTCCGGCCCGCGGGTGCAGACCAGCCGCAGCGCCCCCTCCACCTGCGCCGGCCACCCCGCGCGCACCGCGTCGAGCAGCTCGATCAGCGCGGCGGTGGGTGGCAGTGGCAGCTCGACGGCGGCGGCCGCGACGGCCAGCCGGGCCAGGTGCTCGTCGCGCAGCCACGGCCGGCCCTGGCGCAGGTGCATGGTCTCGAAGAGGCCGTCGCCGCGGAGCACGCCGAGGTCGTCGCCACGGAGCACGGCCTCGCCGGCCGGGACCGGGCCGCGCCCGAGCACGGCGATCCGCGCGGTCGGATCGGCCGCGACCTTTCCGACGGACGACATCACCATGACCGTCGAGCCTAGCGGCGGTCCGTCGGCGTGCGGGGTCGGCATGGTTGCCGAACTATGATCGGACCGTGTCCGAATCCTCCCTCGCGGAAATGCTCCGGGCCCGTGGGCTGCGGCTGACGGCCCAGCGGCAGCTCGTCCTCCAGGCGGTGCTCGATCTGGGCCACGCCACCCCGGAGCAGGTGCACACCGCGGTCCGGGAGGTCGCCGCCGGCGTCAACATCACCACCATCTACCGCACGCTGGAGCTGCTGGAACGGCTCGGCCTGGTGACCCACACCCATCTCTCGCACGGCTCGCCGACCTACCACGCGGCCGGTGAGCACCAACACGTCCACCTGGTCTGCCGGGAGTGCGGCGCGATCGACGAGATCGATCCGGAGCTGCTCCGCCCGCTCGCCGACCAGTTGGCCGTGCAGCGGGGGTTCCGGGTGGACATCGGGCACGTTTCGCTCTTCGGCGTCTGTGAACGCTGCGAGAACGGGGACCAGAAATGATCGACATCGCGGGAGCGGTGGCCGTCGAGAGCATCGACGAGGCCAGCCGTGACCAGCCGGAGCCGGCGCACGCCGCCGCCGGCGTACGGGGGGTGGCCGCGCACTACGGCGACCCGCTGCGCGAGCAGCGCACCCTGGACACCGAGGTCGGCCTCGTCGACCGGTCGCACCGGGGGGTCATCGCGGTGCCCGGGGAGGAGCGGGCCGGTTGGCTGCACACGATCACCTCGCAGCACCTGGCCACGCTGGCCGCCGGTGAGGGCACCGAACTGCTGGTGCTCTCCCCGCACGGGCACGTGGAGCAGCACGCCCTGGTCGCCGAGGACGGCGAGACCACCTGGCTGGACACCGAGCCGGGCGCGACCGCCGGGCTGCTGGCGTACCTGGAGAAGATGCGGTTCTTCAGCAAGGTCGAGCCGCGTGACGCCACCACCGAGCGGGCGCTGCTGTCGCTGGTCGGGCCGGCGGCGCCGGAGGCGCTGGGCACGCTCGGCGTGACCGGGCTGGCCGCACCGGACCTGGTCGCGGTGCCCGGTCCGAAGTTCGCCGCCGGCGCCGTGCCGCCCCGGGCGACCGTGCGGTACGACGTACGACCGCTGCCGGTCGGCGGCTGGGCGCGGCGCGGCCCGCTCGGGGTGGATCTGCTGGTGCCCCGGTCGGCGATGGATCAGGTGGTGGCGGAGTTGCGCGGCGCGGGCGTGCCGGTCGCGGGGCTCTGGGCGTACGAGGCGATCCGGGTGGCCGCCCGGCGCCCCCGGGTGGGGGTGGACACCGACCACCGGACCATCCCGGCGGAGGTGGACCTGATCGGCCCGGCGGTGCACCTGGACAAGGGCTGCTACCGGGGGCAGGAGACGGTGGCCCGGGTGCACAACATGGGCCGCCCGCCGCGCCGCCTGGTGCTCCTGCACCTGGACGGGGTGACCACCGACCAGCCACCGACCGCCGGCACGCCGGTGACCCTCGACGGCCGGGCCGTGGGCTTCGTCGGCACCGCCGTGCTGCACCACGAGCTGGGCCAGGTCGCTCTCGCGGTGCTGAAGCGGAACGTCCCGGAGGACGCCACGCTGCTGATCGGCGAGACCGCGGCGGCGATCGACCCGGCCTGACCGGGCGGTCTAGGATCGCCGGCATGACGACAGGGACGTTGATCACGGTGGCCCCAACCGGGGCGGAGTCGGCCAAGGCGGAGGTGCCGGCGCTGCCGGTGACCCTTGACGAGTTGCTGCGTACCGCCAAGGAGTGCGAGGCGCTCGGTGCCGCCGTGATCCACGTCCACATCCGTGACGACGCGGCACGGCCGACCCTCGACCCGGTACGACTGCGGGAGACGGTGGTGGCGCTGCGGGAGAGCACCGACCTGATCGTGCAGCTCTCCTCCGGCGGTGCGGTGACCGACCCGGAAGCCTCCCGGCTCGCCGTGCTCGACGCCCAACCGGACATGGCCTCCTGCACCATGGGCACGGTCAACTTCGGCGACGACGTCTTCCTCAACCGCTGGGAGTTCATCGTCGACCTGCACACGCGGATGCAGGAACGCGGGATCGTGCCGGAGTACGAGATCTTCGACCTCGGTCACCTGTCCGCGTTGCAGCGGCTGCTCGGCAAGTACGGCCTGCCGGCCGGTGGGCACGTGCACGTCGACTTCGTGATGGGTGTGCCGGGCGGCATGCCGGGCACCACCGAGACGCTGGTGGCGGCGCACCGCATGCTGCGGGACCTGCCCGAGGGCAGCACCTTCTCGGCCACCGGCATCGGCCGCAGCACCATTCCGGTGATGCTGGCCTCGCTGTCCACCGGCGGGCACCTGCGGGTCGGCATGGAGGACACCGTGACGTACGCCAAGGGCCGCCCGGTGGAGTCCAACATGCAGCTGGTCGCCCGCGCGGTCGGCTTCGCCCAGCTCGCCCAGCGTCCGCCGCTGACCACCACCGAGGCCCGCGGGCTGCTGGGCCTGTAAGGCCGGGTCTGTCCGGCGCCCCTGTCACCCGGGCGGTGGACGTCCTGGTCACCCCGCCGTCGGGCCACCTCGAACCGTCGGTACCGTCCAGCACGTGGGAAAGACGTACGAGGGCGGCGCGCCGCTCGCCGAGGTGGTCCGGTCCGGGTTCGTCGAGGGTGCACACCGCGGCTCGGTGGTGGTGCTGGACGCCGCCGGTGTGCCGGTGGCCACCGCCGGGGACGTGACCTCACCGATCTTTCCCCGCTCGGCCAGCAAGCCGATGCAGGCGATCGGGATGCTCCGCGCCGGCCTGCCGCTGACCGATCCGGCCGACCTGGCGCTGGTGTCGGCCAGCCACGCGGGTGAGGAGTTCCACCTCGCTCGGGTCGGCGCGTTGCTGGACCGGGCCGGGCTGGACGCCTCGGCCCTGCACTGCCCGCCCGACCTGCCGGTGGGCGCGGCGGCCCGCGAGGCCGTGCTGCGCGCCGGGGGCGGCCCGACCCGGGTGCAGATGAACTGCTCCGGCAAGCACAGCGGCATGCTGCTGACCTGCGAGGCGGCCGGGTGGCCGCTGGACGGCTACTGGCGGCCGGAGCACCCGTTGCAGCAGCGGCTGCGGGCGGCCATCGAGGAGTTCACCGGCGAGCAGGTTGCGGCGGTGGGTGTGGACGGCTGCGGCGCCCCGGTGCTCGCGGTGTCGCTGACCGGCCTGGCCGGGGCGTACCTCCGGCTCGTCGACGCCGAGCCCGGCTCGGTGCCCCGCGCGGTGGCCGATGCCATGCGCGCCCACCCGGAGATCGTCGGCGGGACGCGGGCCGACGACACCCGGCTGATGCGCGGCGTACCGGGCCTGCTGGCCAAGGTCGGCGCCGAGGGCGTGATCGCAGTGGGGCTGCCGGGCGTCGGCGCCGTCGCGCTGAAGATCGACGATGGCGCGGACCGGGCCCGGATGCCGGTGCTGGTCTCCGCACTGCGCCGGCTCGGCGTGGACGCCCCGGTGCTGGCCGAGTACGCCGAGACGCCGCTCTTCGGCGGCGGCGTCCCGGTCGGCGCGGTCCGCCCGCTCTGGTGACCGCTGGGCCGCTCAGCCCAGGAAGTCGAGCAGAGCGGCGTTGACCGGCTCGGGGCGCTCCAGCGGCAGCAGGTGCGCCGCGTCCGGCACGTCGGGCAGGCGTACCGCGCCGGGCACCTCGGCGGCGATCCGGTCGGCGAGGCGGCGGATGTCCGGCACGTCGGCGGCACCCGCGGTCACCAGGACGGGCACCCGCAGCTCGCCGAGACGGCCGATCGCCGGTGGCGTCAGCTCGCCGACCTCCACCGCCCCGAGCGCCAACTCGGCGGCGAGCGCGCGCTGGTCCATCTCCTGCGCGAACGCGATCAGCCCGGGGTCGACGTCGGCCGGCTGGCGACCCGGGCCGACCACCCAGAACCGCACCTCGCCGGCCGCCCCGGCGACGAAGTCGTCGGGGTCGACCTCGCCGACCAGGCCGTCCCACAGGTCGTTGGCCTCATCGGACCACTCGTTTCCGGAGACCGCCGTGTCGAACAGCGCGAGCGCGCTCACCCGGTCCGGGTGGGCCAGCGCGGTGTCGATGGCGACCGCCCCGCCGAAGGAGCAGCCCACCAGGGCGGCTCGGGGCAGGTCGAGCGCGTCCAGCAGGCCGGCCACGTCATCGTGGTGCGCGAACGGCGTCGGAGGCAGCTCGGAGTCGCCGTAGCCGCGCAGGTCGGGGACGATCACCCGGTGCCGGGCGGCGAGCGCGGGCAGCTGGCCCCGCCACATCCGCCGGTCGGCGATGCCGGCGTGCAGCAGCACGACGGGCGAACCGTCGCCGGCCTCGTCGTACGCGATGACTGCTCCATTGACTGCGATCTTGTGCACGAGCGGACGGTACGGATCACGCGAGCGGCACGCAAATGGGATGCTGAGACCTTGCTAACTCTGGCTAGCGTTTTGCTTGCAGGAGTTAGCAAAGGCGGTTAGCGTCAGGGTCATGGCCACACCGAAGGACCTTCCCGACGTCGGCGGGTTCATCCGCGATCTGCGGCGCAACGCCAAGATCTCGCTGCGGCAGCTCGCCGAGCAGGCGGGGGTCAGCAACCCGTACCTCAGCCAGATCGAGCGCGGCCTGCGCAAGCCCAGCGCCGAGGTGCTCCAGCAACTGGCCAGCGCCCTGCGGGTCTCCACTCCCGCGATGTACCTGCGTGCCGGGCTGCTCGACGAC
This sequence comes from Micromonospora sp. NPDC049301, assembly GCF_040678715.1. Taxonomy (NCBI): domain Bacteria; kingdom Bacillati; phylum Actinomycetota; class Actinomycetes; order Micromonosporales; family Micromonosporaceae; genus Micromonospora; species Micromonospora sp. NPDC049301. The sequence goes on from NZ_JBFAQO010000008.1 coordinate 344,321, forward strand.
AAGGAGGGCCACGGCGTGCTCGCCGCGATCGCGGTGGACTCCGACCTGACGATGGCCCAGAAGCAGTCGCTCACCCAGATCTACGAGACGTTCCGCCGGGAGAACACCCGGTTGGCCGAGGCCCAGGCCGCCGCCGAGGGCAGCGGCACGGACAGCACCGGCGGCGCGGCCGGGGTGACCACCCCGACCGATGTCACCGATGAACCGGCCGACGTGGCCAACCTGGCCGCCACCGGCCCCACCACCGCGGGCGGCACCCCGACCGAGGCCGTGCTCGAGTCGGTCGCCGTCACCGAGGCGGGCACCGCACCCGCCCCGACCAGCACCAGCACCAGCACCCCCGAGAAGAAGGCCGCCGGTCCGGCGGTCCGGAAGGCCGCTGAGGCGGCCGAGGAGGAGACCTCATGAGCGAGCCGAAGACCAACCGCATCCCCGCCCCGATCTACGCCGCCGCAGGCGCCGGGGAGTTGGCCCTCGAGCAGTTGCGCAAGCTGCCGACCGTCGTCGGCGTCCTCGGCACCCGGGTCGTCGCCGACCTGGGCGGCCGGGCCGTGCTGACCGGCTTCGAGCTGCGCCAGAAGGCCACCGAGACGCTGCGTACCGCCAACGAGACCGCCGGCACCCTGCGCGACCGGGCCCAGGCCGAGCTGGATCTGGCCAAGCTCCGCGAGTCGACCGACCTCGCCAAGCTGCGTGAGGTCGCCGACCTGGACCGGCTGCGCGCTGCCGCGACCCGGAACGCCGCCGTGGTCGTCGCCGGCGCCCAGGCCGCCCAGGAGCGGGCGTTCGCCGCGTACGGCGCCCTCGTCGCCCGCGGTGAGCGGGTCGTCGGCGCCGGCGTGCTGGAGGCCGCCGAGACGGTCAATGCCGACATCGAGGCGACCCAGGCCGACACCCCGGCCGCCGCCCCGGTCGAGGCCACCGCCCCGGCCACCCCCGCCCCGGCCGAGGTGCCGACCCCGGCCGACGTGGCCGAGATCGCCGAGGCCAAGCCGGCCGCCGTCAAGAAGGCCGCCCGGGCGCCGAAGGCCGCCAAGCCGGCCGCGACCCCGTCCGCGAAGCTGCCCCGGGCCACCAAGCGGACCCGTCCGGCCGCCGAGTAGTTCGTGGTGTCGACGACCCCGGCGGCGTCCTTGTCGGACGTAGTCGGGGTCGTCGACATAAGCTTGCCGGCATGGCCAACGCCGCGCCGATCTTCGCCTTCGAAGTCCGCTACGTGATCGAGCTGATCCTGCTCGTCTTCGCGCTGATCATTCAGGGCGTCGCACTGGTGCACGCCGTCACACAGCGCTCCGACGCCTTCCCCGCCATCGGGACGCTGCCCAAGGGCGGCTGGATCGCCATCCTGGCGGTCTGCCTGGTGCTGACCCTGCTCGGTTTCGGTCCGATCAGCCTCTTCGGACTGATCGGCATCGCCGCCGCGCTCATCTACCTGCTCGACGTCCGGGTCGGCCTGCGCGACCTGAGTGACGGCAAAGGGTTCTGGTGAGAGGTTTCCGCTGGCCGCCCCCGCCCGACGGCGGGCCCCGCACCTGGGGGCCCGGCCCGGGCGGGCCGCGCACCGGTCGGCCGGCGCTGCCCGAGCCGGAGACCGAGCTGGTCACCACCCCGCACGGCGTACGGCTGGAGCGGCTGGTCACCGGCACCGGTGATCCGGTCACCGTGTTCGCGCACGGGCTGGGCAACGGCATCGCCACCACCCGCCCGTTCGGCAGCGGGGTGACCGGCCGCAAGGTGTTCTTCCAGTTCCGTGGGCACGGCCGCTCCGACGCGCCGGCCGGGCCCTGGAGCTACCTGGACCTGGCCCGCGATCTGCGCGCGATCGCGGATCTCGGCGGGGCCAGCCGGGCGTTCGGGGCGAGCCTCGGCGCGGGGGCGCTCTGCCGACTGCTGGCCGAGAGCCCGGAGCGCTTCGAGAAGCTGGTCTTCTTCCTGCCGGCGGTGCTCGACCAGCCGCGCGGCCCGGTCGCCCGCGAACGCGTCACGGACCTGCTGGAGGCGGTCGAGAGCGGGGACGCCTCGGCGGTCGCCGACGTGGTCTCGTTGGAGCTGCCGGCGGCGGTTCGGAACACTCCGGCCGGCTGGTCGTACCTGCGGCAGCGGCTCGACCAGCTGCTCCGCGACGGTCTGGCCGACGGTCTGGCCACCCTGTCGCAGCAGACGCCGCTGCGCGACGCCACCGCCCTGTCGGCGGTCACCGCGCCGGCGCTGGTGATCGGCTGCGCGGGCGACGACCTGCACCCGGTCGAGGTCGCCGAGCAGCTCGCCGCCGCGCTGCCGCAGGCCACCCTGCACGTGTACGACCGGCCCGGTGTGCTCTGGACGGAACGCGCCGATCTGCGGGACCGCATCTCCGGCTTCCTCAACGAGTAACGTTCCCTGCCATGGGCGTCACTCAGCATGGCCGGACGCACCGGCTGGACCTCGCCGACCCGACCCTGCGGGAGTGGACCTGCACGGTCCTGCACGCCGACCCGGAGCAGGGCATCGTGCTGGACCGCTCGGCGTTCTACCCGGGCGGCGGCGGTCAGCCGCCGGACCACGGCGTGCTGCTCTGGCAGGGCGTCCAGACCCGGATCGTCGGCACCCGCAAGGGCGACGACCCGTACCTGATCCCCGCCGAGGGTGACCCGCTGCCGCCGGCCGGCACCGAGGTCGTCGGCGCGGTGGAGGACGAGCGCCGCACCCGTCTGATGCGTACGCACTCCGGGCTGCACGTGCTCTGTGGTGTGGTGTTCCGCGACTTCGGCGCGCTGGTCACCGGCAACTCGATGGACCCGGGCGAGGCCCGGATGGATTTCAACCTCCCCGAGGTGCCTCCCGACTTCAAGAGCCGGATCGAGGAGCTGGTCAACGCGGAGGTGGCCGCCGACCGTTCGGTCGCCGTCCGGGTGCTGCCGCGTACCGAGGCGCTGGCCCTGCCGGACATCATCCGTACCCAGTCCAACCTCATCCCGCCGGATGAGCAGGAGGTCCGGATCGTCGACATCGTCGGGCTGGACGTGCAGGCCGACGGCGGCACCCACGTCGCGTCCACCGCACAGATCGGCAAGGTGCAGGTGGTCAAGGTGGAGAGCAAGGGCCGGGCCAATCGTCGGGTACGCGTCCGACTGGTCGACTAGACCTCCCTGCGGGCGCGCAGGGACCGGACCTTGTGCCGGTTGCCGCAGCGCTCCATGCTGCACCAGCGGCGTCGGCCGGGGCGTGAGGTGTCCACGAAGACCAGGTAGCAGTTGTGCGCGCCGCACTCCCGGATCCGGTCGGCGTACGGCCCGCTGAACAGCTCGACCGCGTCCCGGGCGATGCTGGCGATGGCCTGGCCGCCGCTCGCCGGGAGCACCCAGTGCCGCGTCCCGTCCGGGGCCAGTCGCGGAGCCAACGGCGCACTGGCTGCCGCCCCGTTGAGGGCGTCGAGGTCGGCGGGCGTCGCGTCGAAGTCGGTCGGTGTGCTGGCCGGTGGCCGGGAGCCGGTGCGGGCGCAGACCAGCCGCCACAGCGCGTCCCGCATCCGCCGCCCGGCGGCCAGCTCGGCCGGGCTGACGTCGATCTGGGCCGAATCCAGACGCAGCCGCGACCGCCCCAGCCAGTCGGCGAGATCCGCCGGGCGGTGCAGCACCTCGTAGCGGGCGCCGATGCCGGGCCCGCCGGTGGTGAGGAACTCCAGGCAGAGCGCACCCGGGTCGAAGAGAAAGCGGGCTCCGCGCAGCGACACCAGGCTGATTCCACTTGCGACGTCGGTCACGTAACCACTATAAACGGTTACAGGAGTGGTCCGCACCACGCGGGTCGCCGTGAAGTGAGGGGACCCCATGGCCCTGGCATGGAAGCTCGTCGTCGACTGCGCGGAGCCGATCGCGCTGGCCCGGTTCTGGGCGGCGGCCCTCGAATACGAGGTCGAGGACAACAGTGCCCTCATCGACCAGTTGGCCGAGGCCGGCAGGGTCGGCCCGGAGGAGTACGTCGAGGTCGACGGCCGGCGGGCCTTCCGGCAGCTCGCGGCGGTCCGCCACCCGGACGACCCGGTCCAGCCGGTCAGCGGCATCGGTCTCGGCCGCCGGCTGCTGTTCCAGGCCGTGCCGGAGCCCAAGCAGGTCAAGAACCGGCTGCACATCGACCTGCACGCCGGCCCGGACGAGCGGGAGGCCACCGTGCGGCGGCTGGTCGGGCTCGGCGCCACCGTGCTGCGCGAGGTCGCCGACCGGGGCAGCGTGCACACCACCATGGCCGACCCGGAGGGCAACGAGTTCGACGTGCAGTGACCCAGGCCGGCGCCAGGTCGGGCGGCACTGGGTGAGTGCCTGTAGAGCTGCCCCAGGTGTGGGGCACGGCACTGGTGAGTCGCCTGGTGACTGTCGGATGCGGCGCACAGCGCCGGTTGCGTCACGTCGAATGCGGCGCGCGGCGCCCGGTGGATCGCCTGGTGCCTGTCGGATGCGGCGCACAGCGCCCGTGGGTCGCCTGGTGCCGGCCGAGATTCGGGGCACGGCGTCGGTGGGTCGCCTGATGCCTGCCCCACCGATGGGGCAGCTCTACAGGACAGCGTGAGCGCCCGCCGCTCGTCGTTCGATTCTAAAAAGCGGACCGACGTTGTCAGGTATAGCTGACAGCGTGCAAGGCATGACACAACCGCTCGCAGGAAAGATCGCGCTCGTCGCCGGTGCGACCCGGGGTGCCGGCCGGCAGATCGCCATCCAGCTCGGTGCGGCCGGGGCCACCGTGTACGCCACCGGCCGCAGCAGCCGTGCCGGCCGCTCGGAGATGGACCGCCCGGAGACCATCGAGGAGACCGCCGAGCTGGTCACCGCGGCCGGTGGCACCGGCATCGGAGTCCGGGTCGACCACCTGGTGCCCGAGCAGGTCCGCGACCTGGTCGCCCGCATCGACGCCGAACAGGGCCGCCTCGACGTGCTGGTCAACGACATCTGGGGCGGCGACCCGCTGGTCACCTGGGAGAAGCCGGTCTGGGAGCAGCCGCTCGACGCCGGCTTCCGCACCCTGCGGCTGGCCATCGACACGCACATCATCACCAGCCACTTCGCGCTGCCGTTGCTGATCCGCAAGCCCGGCGGCCTCGTCGTGGAGGTCAGCGACGGCACCAAGGCGTACAACGACGTGAACTACCGGCTGTCGGTCTTCTACGACCTGGCCAAGACCTCGGTCAACCGGCTCGGCTTCAGTCAGGCGCACGAGCTGAAGCCGTACGGCGGCACGGCCGTCGCGCTCACTCCGGGCTGGATCCGCTCCGAGGCCATGCTGGAGCACTTCGGCGTGACCGAGGAGAACTGGCGCGACGGCGCGGCCACCGACCCGCACTTCCTCATCTCCGAGACCCCGGCCTTCGTCGGGCGTGCGGTGGCGGCGCTCGCCGCGGACGAGGAGAAGGCCCGCTGGAACGGCATGTCCGTCGACGCCGGCACGCTCTCCAAGGTGTACGGGTTCACCGACGTCGACGGCAGCCAGCCGGAGGCGATCCGGTACATCACCGAGGTGGTCGACGCGGGTAAGCCGGCCGACGTCTCCGGCTACCGGTAGAGCGCCCGGAACTTCTCGACGGCCTCGGCGAACAGCTCCCGCAGCTCGGGCGGATCGAGGACCTCCACCTCGGGGCCGAGCCCGAGAAGCTGGTGGTACGCCACCCCGACGGATTCGACCGGCAGGCGCGTCACGACCCAGCCCTGCCGGTCGGGCCCGTCGGCACCGGCGACCACCTCGTCGTACACGAACGGTGCGTCGACCAGGTGCCGGAGCTGGCGCAGGCCGGCGGGGCTCAGGCGGACGGTGACCTCGGCCCGCAGCATCGTCCGCAGGAACGACCCGGCCTGCTCGCGCCAGTACCCGGCCAGGTCGAAGTCCTCGTCCCGGTCGAAGGTCTCGTCGCCCACCTCGACCCCGGTCACCCGGTCCACCCGGTAGGTGCGCACGTCCTCGCCGACTCGGCCGACCAGATACCAGACCCCGTTCTTGAGCACCAGCCCGTACGGCTGCACCCGGCGGGTCACCTCCCGGTCGCCGCGCCGGTAGCGCAGCCGCACCACCCGGTCCCGCCAGACCGCGCGGGCCAGCTCGGCCAGCGACGGCGGCGGTCCGGTCTCCCGGAACCAGCCCGGCACGTCCAGGTGGAACCGCTGCCCCGCGCGGGCCGGGGCGTCCCGCAGGGCGGGCGGCAGCGCCGCGAGGACCTTCAGCTCGGCGGCGGCGACCGCGTCGGCGAGCCCCATGTCGCTGGCCGGCCCGGGTAGCCCGGCGAGGAACAGCGCCTCCGCCTCGTCCCGGGTCAGCCCGGTCAGCCGGGTCCGGTAGCCGCCGAGCAGCCGGTATCCGCCGGCCCGACCCCGGTCGGCGTAGACCGGCACCCCGGCCGCGGAGAGCGCCAGCACGTCCCGGTAGACGGTCCGCTCGGAGACCTCCAACTCCCGCGCCAGCTCGCCCGCCGTCATCGATCCGCGCGCCTGCAACAGCAACAGCAGCGAGATCAGTCGGGAGGCGCGCACCCGCCCATCCTGCCCGGCTCACCGCGCCGCCAGGCGGCCGTTCGGACTGATCGCTAGGCTGCTCGATCGTGGACGCCAGCAGAATCGCCAATCCGGTTACCGGGGCCGTCGGACGCTTCTTCGCGGGGGCCGGCCTGCTCCTGCGTGGGCTCGGCCTCTACGTCCGCAGCCCGAAGCTGATGCTGCTCGGCATCGTGCCGGCGTTGATCTCCGGTGTGCTGTTCGTGGCCGCGTTCGCGACCCTGGTGTACTTCGTGGACGACATCGCCGCACTGGTCACCCCGTTCGCCGACGACTGGTCGACCACGGCCCGCAACCTGGTCCGGGTGATCGCCGGGCTGGCCTTCCTGGGCCTCGGTGGCCTGCTCGCCGTGGTCAGCTTCACCGCCGTCACCCTGGTCATCGGCGACCCGTTCTACGAGAAGATCTCCGAGCGGGTGGAGGAACGGTACGGCGGCACGCCGGGTTCGGTGGAGGTGCCCTTCTGGTCGTCGCTGCGCCGCAGCCTCGCCGACTCGGTACGGCTGGTGGCTCTCACGGCGCTGGTCGGCATCCCACTCTTCCTCGCCGGCTTCATACCGGTGGTCGGCCAGACGGTCGTACCGGTGATCGGGGCGGCGGTGGGTGGCTGGTTCCTCGCCGTGGAGCTGGTCGGCGCGCCGTTCTACCGGCGCGGCATGCGGCTGCCGCAGCGCCGGACCATCCTCAAGGCGGATCGGCCCGCCGCGCTCGGCTTCGGGGTGGCGGTGTTCCTCTGCTTCCTGATCCCGCTCGGTGCAGTGGTGATCATGCCGGCGGCGGTGGCCGGCGCCACGCTGCTGGCCCGCCGCTCGCTCGGCCAGCCGATCGAGGAGCGCTGACATGGAGATCACCCTGGTCGAGGGGGACATCACCACCCAGCGGGTGGACGCCATCGTGAACGCCGCGAACTCGTCCCTGCTCGGCGGCGGTGGGGTCGACGGCGCCATCCACCGGCGCGGTGGTCCCGCCATCCTGGCCGAGTGCCGGGCGCTGCGGGCATCGCGGTACGGCCGGGGCCTGCCGACCGGCCAGGCGGTGCCGACCACGGCCGGGGAACTGCCGGCCCGCTGGGTCATCCACACCGTCGGGCCGGTCTGGTCGGCCACCGAGGACCGCTCGGCGCTGCTGCGCGACTGCTACGCCAACAGCCTCCGAGTGGCCGACGAGTTGGGCGCGGGCAGCGTGGCATTCCCGCTGATCTCGGCGGGCATCTACGGCTGGCCGGTGGACGACGCGGTCCGCCAAGCGCTGTCGGTGCTGGGGCCAGCCGCGCCGGTGAACGTCACCGAGGCCCGCCTGGTGCTCTTTGGGGCGGACACCCACGCCACCGCGCGCCGGGTCTTCGACGCCGGCCCCCCGGCATAGGGAAAGCCCCCGGACCGCGTCGGCATGGTGCTGATGCTGACGACGCTCCTCGACGAGGCGTTCGCCGACGCGATGCAGCTCGGCCTCACACCCGACCCGGCGGCGTACGTCGAGCGGTTCCTCGTCTGGGTCCGTCCGCGCGCCGACTGAGGCTGCTCAGGCCAGTTCGGCCAGGCAGGACCACTGGGCCGCGACCGGCCGGTAGCCCAGCTTGGCGTTGATCGCCAGCATCGGCGCGTTCGCCTCGTCGTTCGAGGTGTACGCGACGCGGACGCCGCGAGCGGCGGCCCGGTGCAGCGAGGCCGCCTTGACCAACCGGGCCAGCCCCCGACCCCGGTACGCCGGGATGCTTCCGGTGTAGTCCGACCACATCCGGTCCCCGTCCCGCTTCACGAGGCTGAACGCGACCACGTTTCCGTCGACCTCGGCTGCGGTGCTGGCCTGCTTGTCCAGGCCGAGGTTGTCCCACACGTCGTACTGCCAGCTTTCGTAGCTGATCGAGTCGACCGGCACGTCGCCGGGCTCGTCGACCGCCGAGGCGGCGTCCGCCTCGTACAGCAGGTGCGGGTCCAGCTCGGCGATCGGACGCAGCCGTACGCCCGGCGGCGGCTCGGGGAGCGTGGGCGCAGGGTCCAGGTCGAGCGCCGAGTAGCGCACCTCGCGGCTGGACTCGAAGCCGTGCTTCCGGGCGAACGGCAACGCGTCCGGCTGAGCCCAGGTGCGCACTCGACGGATCCCCAGCGGGGTGAGGTGGTCGGTCGCGGTGGCCAGCAGCGCGGTGCCGATCCCGCGTCGCCGGTATTCCGGATGCACGTGCAGCAGGGAGATGTCCCCGACGTCCGCCGTCGACGTCCAGCCGGCGCGCTGAGCGGACACCCAGCCGACCACCCGGGTGTCGACCTCGGCCACGAAGGCGGTCCACCCCTCCTCCGGTGGTGGTTCGGCGATCATCTTCCGGGTCGACTCCACCCCGCGCACCAGGTACGGGTAGACAATCGCCCGCAGCGCCACCACGGCCGGGGCGTCGTCGGGCTGTGCGACACGAATGCGCATGTCAGGCCTCCATCCGTACGGCGGCGACGGCCTCGACCTCGACGAGCTGGTCGGTGTAGCCGAGCATGGCCACGCCGAGCAGGGTGCTGGGCGGGTCGTGGTCGCCGAACGAGTCCCGGACCACCTCCCAGGCCTTCACGAGGTCGGCCTGCTCCGACGACGCCACGTAGACGGTGGTCTTGACCACGTCGGTCAGCCGGGCGCCGGCGGCGGCGAGGGCGGTCTCCAGGTTGGCCATCACCTGCCGGGCCTGTGCCGCGTGGTCGCCGGGCGCGACGGTCCGACCTTCCGCGTCGAGCGGGCAGGCGCCAGCGGTGAACACCAGCCGGGCGGGCGGTTCGACGGTGGCGGCGTACGCGTACTCGGCGACATCGGAGAGGGCGGGGACGTGCAGCAACGCGACAGGATCCGGCATGGCGGCGAGGCTAACGACGATCGGGTGCCGAGGCGACGCATTAACCGGCGGGGGCCTGCAGCGCCACCACGGCCGGCGCGTCGTAGCCGTGAGCCGTCCATCTACGCAAAACGCCAGAATTACTCACTTACCGTCTGAGACCCGACTAACTTTCATAGTCGATAGGAAACCTCATCATCAGCCACAAACCATGGGGGAAACATGAGAGCAGCACTCGTCAAACTCGTCGCCACCGGTGTGGTAGCCGGTGCGTTCCTGGGCGGGGCGGCGAGCGCCGCCCAGGCCCAGCCCACCCAGCCGCCCGGGCCGACCAGGATCGACATCAGCCCCGGCGATGGCCCCACGACAGCGGCCGCCTTCACGCAGAACTGCGATCCGAACCTCGGGGGCGGGCCGTTCCGGAACCAGGACCTGTGGGTCTTCAACCTGCCGGGCAACCCGCAGACCTCCGGTCAGTTCCTCACGGTCACGGGCACCTGGAGCATCCCGAACAACGGCACCGTGAGCCGGACGATCCCGGTCGACGGCGGTGCGATCGTCAACGACATGGGCGCCAGTAAGGCGTGGATCCGGTTGCCCGCCGGCTGGACGCTGAGCGGCGCCAGTGCGGTGATCACCGGGGAGACCGGGTTCTTCGTGCTGACCAGCACCTGTGCGGCCAGCGCCCAGCCGACCACGCCGGCGCCCACCACCCCGCCGCCGACGAGCGCGGAGCCCACCACCACCGCGGAGCCCACCACCACCGCGGAGCCCACGACCACCGCGGAGCCCACGACCACCGCGGAGCCCACCGCCACGGCGGAGCCCACCGCCACGGCGGAGCCCACCGCCACGGCGGAGCCCACCGCCACGGCGGAGCCCACCGCCACGGCGGAGCCCACCGCCACGGCGGA